>WSXZ01000021.1 GCA_009773555.1 Methylocystaceae bacterium
AACGTCGATCTTGGACTCGGCAAAGGCGCGGCGACCGTGTGGACCTGCGATCTCACCAAGGACTATGTCGCCATCAACGGCGATTACCGAAGCTGATCCTCCCGAACCCGGAAACCTTTCTCAAAGGCCGCGGAGGAGCTTGCTGTTGCGCCCAAATATTATCTGGCGCTTGAAGACTCCCCTGCCGGCGTCCAGTCCGCGCGCCTCCGGCGCGATGACCATCATGATCCCCGACCTCGCGCCGGCGACTGCGGCTGAGCGGTCGCTGTGCGTCGCAGTCGTCAGAACGACGCATGACGTGCTAGATTGCCTCATCGTCGCCGAAGCCGCCTCGCCGGTCTGATCCGTGGGCGTGCGGCGCCGACGCCGGTCAAAGTGTGCGATCTGCGTTCTCGTGGAGCGTTATTGTCATGCGTTGCGTCAAGCTTCTCTTCGTGGCGCCGCTCGCCGTGCTCTCAGCCTGCAACGCCGCGCGCGGCCCCTCGCCAGGCGTCGGCTTCGATCCGTCGCAGGCGAATTACATCAGGGCGCCCGGCAGGGGCGTCATCGCCGGACAGGCCTTTCTGCGCGACGCCTCGGGGCAATCGAATGTGCGCTACGCCGCCGGCGAAACCGTGAGGCTGATACCGGCCACGACCTATGCGCAGACTCGCATCAAGAATTTTTACGGCTCGGTGAAATTCCTCCCGGCCGCGTCAATCCCGAAGGTCGAGCCGGACACGCAATACGCCTCTTTGACCCGCACGACGACGACGGAGTCGAACGGACGATTCACCTTCGAGAATGTCGCCCCCGGACGCTATTATCTCACCACACAGCTCATCTGGAAGCCGAAGGATGCGCCCACGCCTGAAGGCGGCGCGATGTATGAAGAAGTGACGCTCACCGGCAAGGAAAACGGCCCGGTGAAAGTCGTTCTCTCCGGCAATTGAGCGCGCCTGTGTCTCTATTGCTCGTCGTGGCGGCGGCGCTCGTCGACGCCGACAATCGCGTGCTGATCGCGCAACGTCCCGAAGGCAAACAGCTCGCCGGTCTGTGGGAGTTTCCCGGCGGCAAGCTGCATCCCGGCGAGCGGCCGGAAGACGCGCTCGCCCGCGAACTCGAAGAAGAACTCGGCGTGCGGGTCTGCGCGCCCTGCCTCGCGCCTTTGACCTTCGCGAGCCACGCCTACGACGACTTCCATCTTCTGATGCCGCTCTACGTCTGCCGTAAGTGGGAGGGCTTTGTTTCGCCGATGGAGGGACAGGCGGTGAAATGGGCGCGGGCGCGCGATCTGCGCAACTATCCGATGCCGCCCGCCGACGCGCCGCTGATCGGGCCGCTGATTGATCTGCTGGGATGATCAGACAGCGGGCTGACCGAACTTTTGAAGCGTTGTTATGAGCTGAAGGACTTCCTGATCATGATCATTGACGGCGCTGCGCATACAGAAAGCGCCAACCGTCGCGCGCGCTACGCGGCGGGAAAGACCCTGCGCCAGCTCGTCCGGCGCCAAAGCCTGGCGGATTTTACGCCTGCCGCAAACCGAAACGCTCTCGCGATCATCGCCGAGACCGAACGGGATCGAATCCAATCCTTGATTCCGCTTCGCCGCAAATCCATGGCGGAGTCGCCGCACGCCTTTCTGCGCGGCGCCGCCGATGTGATGGCCGCCGATCTTTCGACGCAACCGGCGCCCGGCATTCTCGCACAGGTCTGCGGCGACTGCCATTTGATGAATTTCGGCGCCTTCGTCTCGCCGGAAGGACATCCGCTGTTCGACGTGAATGATTTCGATGAGACGCTGCCTAAGATCGATGTCACGATCGATTTGCGCCGCTTGGCGACAAGCGCCGTCGTCGCCGCCCTTGGCGCCGGCAAGAGCGAGCAGACGGCAAGATCCACGGCGCGCGCCGCCGTCAAAGCCTACCGCCGCGCGGTGACCAAACTCGCCACCTTGTCGCCGCTCGAGGCGTGGAATACCCGTGTGCCGCTGCGTGATGTCGCCGCCGGCCTCCGCGATCGGGTTCTCCACGACGCCGTGCACGCAGCGATCGTGTCGCACAAAAACGAAGATGATTATGCGGACAATTTTCCAAGGGTCGCGAAAGACTCTTCCGGCGACTGGCGAGTCGAGGACAAGCCGCCGCGGCTCTTCCATCTCGATGACGGCGAGGCCAATCAATTCGACGTCGACGGACTCATTGCCGCCGCCTTCGCGAAGTTGCCGCCGCACGTCGCCTCTTTGTTGCGCCGCTATGGTTTGTGCGACATCGCTTTCAAGGCCGTTGGCGTCGGCAGCGTCGGCACCTATTGCACGATCGCGTTGTTCATGAGTCCGGACGATGAGCGGCTCTTCCTTCAAATCAAGGAAGCGAAGCGCTCAGTGCTGGAACGCTTCGGCCTTGGCGCATGGCCCGGCGCGCAGGCCGAGCGCGTCGTGGAAGGTCAGCGCATGATGCAGGCGGCGTCGGACATATTTTTAGGGCCCATGCTCGACCCTGCATCTAAGCGCGAATTCTACATGCGCCAGCTGAAGACGCGCCGTTTGGGCGGACTTACCGAATTGCTGCAGAATCACGACCTTCTGGATTACGCGAAACTATGCGGGTGCACTTTGGCGCGCGCGCATGCGCGTTCCGCCGACGCCGTGACTCTCGCCGGATACATGGGCAAGAGCGAAGCGTTCGACGACGCGCTCGCGTCCTTCGCGATGCTCTATGCGCAGCAAAACGCTAAGGACTACGAAACATTCTGTAAGCAGGGCGGCGCTAAGCCTGCTCGTCCCTGACCGTCGCGTAGCTCGCCGGAATCGACAGAGTCCAAATCAATCCATCGGGCGGAAAGTTGAGCGTCGCCGTCCCATCCAGCGCCTGGGCGACAAGTCGCTTGATGACCTTATGGCCGAAGCCTTCGCGCGGCGGCATCGCCACCGCCGGGCCGCCGCTCTCGCGCCATTCGATATTGAGCCGTCCGTCTTCGAAGCGCCATGTCAGCGAGACGGCGCCGTCCGGCCGCGACAAGCCGCCAAAGCTTAGCGCGTTCGTGGCGAGTTCATGCAAAGCGAGGCCGATGTTCTGCGCCGCCTCCGGCTTCAGCATGATTTTCGGGCCATCGATCGTCGCGCGCGACGACACGTCGCCCTGCGGCACGTCCATGCAATACGCGAGCTGAGCGCGTACCAATTCGCGCATCGAGGCGCCGCGCCAATCCTGCGACACGAGCAGATCATGCGCCATCGACAGCGCCTGCAGGCGGGCGCCGAATTTGCGCTGGAAATCTTCGACCGAAGGCGACCCGGCGGCCGTCTGCCGCGACATCGCCTGCACCACGGCGAGCAGGTTCTTCGAGCGATGCACGAGTTCGCGCAAGAGCACGCGCACATGCTGCTCGCGCTGCTTGCGCGGCGTGATGTCGCGCGCGGTGCCGAGAATGCGAACCGCGCGGCCTTCGTCAAAAAAAGTGCGGCCGCGCACCGAGACCCAGCGCTCGATGCGGTCGGTCTGACCGATGACGCGATATTCGATCTCGTAATCACCCTCGTGCGTGGGATCGAGCGCGACGCCGACAGCCTCTTTCGTACGCTTCTTGTCCTGCGGATGCAGGGCGCTGCGGAAAATCTCGAAACTCGCCGGAACGCCTTCTGGAAGGCCCCACAGGCGGCGCACGCGCTCGTCGATATGGACTTCGCCGGTCAAGAGATTCCAGTCCCAGATGCCGGTGCGGCCGGCGTCGAGCGCAAGCTGCATCCGCTCCAGGGCGAAGGCCTGCTCGTCGCAGTAGGACCGCGGGTCGCGCGCATCCTCGGTCGTTGGGCGAATTTCCGTGTCGGTCACGCGGCGCCTGTCTGTTGGGAGGCCGGCAGCATACTCCCAGATGCGCCGCAGCGCGAGGGGCTAGATATCCACCAGTTCCGTCGCGAACGCGGCGCGCTCCTGAATGAAGGCGAAGCGCGCTTCCGGCCTGTTGCCCATCAGCCGCTCGACGCAGTCTGCGGTCTCCTCGCGATCCTCCGGCTCGACGACGACTTTGAGGAGCGTGCGCTTGCTCGGGTCCATCGTCGTTTCCTTGAGCTGAGCCGCGCTCATCTCGCCCAGCCCCTTGAAACGGCCGGTCTCGATCTTTCCCTTCCCGGTCAGCTCCTTGGCGATCAATTCGTCGCGATGTTCATTGTCGCGCGCGTAGACGGTCTTCGCGCCCTGCGTGAGCTTGTAGAGCGGCGGCTGCGCCAGATAGAGATGGCCGTTCTCGATGAGCCGCGGCATCTGCCGATAGAAGAAGGTGATGAGCAGCGAGGCGATGTGCGCGCCGTCGACGTCGGCGTCGGTCATCACGATCACCTTCTCGTAGCGCAGATCCTCATCGCGGTAATGCGCGCCCAGTCCGCAGCCGAGCGCTTGGGTCAGATCGGCGAGCTGCTGATTGGCGAGGAGCTTGTCCTTCGTCGCCGAGGCGACATTCAAAATCTTGCCGCGCAGCGGCAAAATGGCCTGCGTCGTGCGGTTGCGCGCCTCCTTCGCCGAGCCGCCGGCGGAGTCGCCTTCGACGATGAACAGCTCCGAGCCCTGCGCCGAATTATTGGTGCAGTCGACAAGCTTGCCGGGCAGCCGGAGTTTGCGGGTCGCGGTCTTGCGGGCGATGTCCTTCTCGGCGCGGCGGCGCAGGCGCTCCTCGGCGCGCTCCACGGCGAAGTCCAAGAGCTTATTGGCCTGCGAGGGGGCGCCGGCGAGCCAATGGTCGAAGGCGTCCCGCACCGCGCTTTCGACGATGCGCGCCGCCTCGGCGCTCATCAGCCGGCTTTTGTTCTGGCCCTGAAACTCCGGCTCGCGAATGAAGACCGAGATCATCGCGGCCGACTGGCCCATGAGATCGTCGGCGCCGATGTCCTTGGCGCGCTTCGACTGCCCGACCCGCTCGGCGTGATCCTTGAGCGCCTTGAGGAGCGCGGCGCGAAACCCTGCCTCATGCGTGCCGCCGTCCGGCGTCGGAATCGTGTTGCAATACGAATGGACAAAGCCGTCATCCTCGGCGAGCCAGGAGACCGCCCATTCCAGCGAGCCATGACCGCCTTCGCGCGTGATCTTGCCGACAAAGGGCTGATCGGCGACGAGTTCCTTCCCGTGAATCTCGCGCGCCAGATAATCCTTCAGGCCGCCGGGAAAGCGCAGCACCGCCTCAGGCGGCGTATCGGCGCCGGGGTCGATCAGCGAAGGATCGCAGCGCCAGCGAATTTCGACCCCGCCGAAGAGATAGGCTTTGGAGCGCGACATGCGGAAGAGCCGCGCCGGCTTCCAATGCGCGCCGGCGCCGAAAATCTGCGCGTCGGGCTTGAAGCGCACCTTCGTGCCGCGCCGATTGTTGACGCGGCCAAGCGTCTTGAGCTTGCCGAGCGGCAGGCCCCGCGAAAACTCCTGTCCGTAAAGCTGGCCGGCGATCGCCACTTCGACTTCAAGCTTTTCGGACAACGCATTGACGACCGAGACGCCGACGCCGTGCAGACCGCCGGAGGTCTGATAGGCGCCGGAATCGAACTTACCGCCCGCGTGGAGCGTGGTCATCACCACTTCCAGCGCCGATTTCTTGGGAAATTTCGGATGTGACTCGACCGGAATGCCGCGGCCGTTGTCGATCACCGTGAGCCAGCCCTCTGTTTCCAGCGTCACTTCGATGAAGGTCGCATGGCCGGCCACGGCCTCGTCCATGGCGTTGTCCAGCACCTCGGCGAAGAGGTGATGCATCGCCGCCTCGTCGGTGCCGCCGATATACATGCCGGGGCGCCGGCGGACGGGCTCGAGCCCCTCCAGCACTTCGATCGAGGCGGCGGAATATTCCGCCGGCCCGCGTTTTGGGGCGGGTTTCGACGCGGGCGCCTTGCGCGGCGCGCCGCTGAAAAGATCGGGTTTTGAAGCCATGAGCGATCTTAGCGCGATTCGCGACAGCGTGGGTCGGTTCGGCGCAAGCGCATTCGCCTGGCCGACATAGGGAATTCACAAAAAAGGCAGACGAGGCTTGCGCTTGTCGCACAGGCGACGCTGAGGCATGCTCGCGCCCCGGCTAAATACTCACTTAAGGATTTTTGCTCAACCGAAAAAATTGGAGCTCATCCATGGCGCAAGATAAACAATTAGCGGTGTACGAGGTCGCCCCGCCACCTGCCGCCAAAGCCTTCACGCCCGCTTTCTTCGTCGAAAGCACAGCGCCCGATAATATCGACGACAAGGAAAGCGCGCCGTCAACTCCTGAAAACTGCGAACCTTCGGAGATCGATAAGATCGTCAAGGTATTGGCCAAACAGGAGAACCCTAAACTCCTGATTACCGTCCACGGCTTCAACACGCCGCGAAAGAAAGTTCTCGAAACTTTCAAAGAATCTTTCATCGCGTTGAACGACGACGACGCGCTCAAGAACTGTGGCCTCGTTTGCATCGGTTATCGTTGGCCGTCAGAAGCGATGGGAACCCCTTGGCGAAGCGGTTTGAACGCCGCGCCGTTGTTCCTTCTCGGCATTCTCTTCGTCGCACTCGCCGCCGTATATCTCGTGAACTTCTCTTTCGAGATTTGCGACTGGTGGAAGCTCTCGCGCGTCGTCGTGACGGCCGTGACCGCGGCGATGGCCCTTATTCCCCTCACCCTTTTTGGCCTACGGCTCATCGTCTATTTTCGTGACGGCTTTCGAGCGACGAATTACGGGGTGCCGGACCTCGTCAATCTTATCCGAGACATCGACGACAGGCTTCCCAAACGGCCGAAGGATGAGCCCGACGATCTTGTCGGAAGGGTCGAGCTGTCTTTTATCGGCCACAGCATGGGCGGCTTTGTCGTCACCAACGCCGTGCGCATTCTCTCCGACGTGTTTTCCCCACTCGCGATCGCCGCCATGCGCCATGGCCCGGAGACGCTGGGAAGCGAAGAGGAGCGCGGCCGGCGGGAGCTCAGATCGAAGATCGGAAAGAATTTCATCTTGCGCCGCCTCGTGCTGGTCTCGCCCGACATTCCCTCGGAAGTGCTGCTGCTCGGCCGAAGCAATGCGCTGCATTCGTCGTTGATCCGCTTTCAGGAGGCCCATCTTTTCTCCAACGAAGGCGACGAAGTCCTGCGCGACATTTCGACGACGGCGAATTTCTTCTCGCTGCCGACGAAGAGCCGCAGGTTCGGCTATCGCCTCGGCAATGTCGGCGTGCTGACCGGCTGGGGACTTTCCGAACAACTGACGCTCGGCAATCTGCGCGTCGGCGCGCGCACCCTTTACGAGCTTTACGCTGAACTTGACGCCGTGCAGTCGGAAGAGTCATTCGCGCAGCGGCTGACCTATTTTGACTGCACCGACAGCATCGACGCCGAGGGCCGCGGGGTGGTGACGGACGCTGCGCCCGGCGTGTCGCCGAATCTGTCCTGGCTTGGACATCTGCGCCTGCTTTGGGTCTATGTCAGAGGCGATGTCGACGTCCACTCCGGCTATTTCCTGAAGCCCAGCCTCGTGCGCGAACTGATCTATCGCTTCGCCGCCATCGGCTATGGCGACGCCGAGAGGCTTTACGGCGGCCTCGCCGCGTTGAGCGCGGAATGTGAAAACTATCAGATCAAGGCGCTGAAAGCGGGTGAGCGCAGCGTCGCCGCCGCCGCGGCGGAAGACGCGAAAGCAGCCGCGTCGCCATGATCGGCCTCATCGTCGCGCTCTTCAGCGTGCTGCTGCCGCTGGCGCATCTAGCGCTCAGCAAGACGCCAATGACTCGCGCGCGCGTCGTTCGGCTGCTGCTGCTGTACGCGCTGGTTCTCGACGTCGGCGTCATCGGCCTGCCGCTCGGCTTCGTGCCGCACGTCTTCTTCCCCGATCAGACCGCGCGCAGCATCGGCTGGGCGCCGGGCAGCCCGTTCCAATTCGAAGTCGGCGTTCACGACGGCGCCTGGGGCGTTCTGGGTTTTCTCTGCATTTGGATCCGCGGCGCCTTTTGGCTCGCCACCGGACTTGGATGGTCGCTGTTCATGCTGGGCGCGACCTATGGCCACGTCATGCAAACGCTTCGCGCCGGCGATTATGCGCCCTACAACTTTTTGACGATCTTCTCCGATGGCTTTATCGCCGTCTGGCTGCTCCTGCTGCTTTATCTCTGGCGCCGCTGGGACGACAAAAAATGAACAGCGATAGGAGTGCGGCGAAACGATCATGCGGCGACTGAATTGAGCCTGAGGTTGAAGATGGAAACGAAGGTCGATGAAATCGCCGAGCGCATCTATCGCTTTTCCACCTTCGCGCCGGAGATCGCCGCGCCCTCCGGCTTCACTTTCAACCAGTTCCTCATCGACGCCGACGAGCCGCTGCTGTTTCACTGCGGGCCGCGTTCGCTGTTTCCATTCGTATCGAAGGCCTTGGCCGCAATCATGCCGATTGAGCGGCTGCGCTGGATTTCCTTCGGCCATGTCGAAGCCGATGAATGTGGCGCGATGAATCTTTGGCTCGCCGCTGCGCCGCAGGCGCAAGTGGTTCATGGCCAGACGGCGTGCATGGTGTCGCTCAACGATCTCGCCGACCGGCCGCCGCGCGCTCTTGGCAATGGCGAGATCATGGACATCGGCGGAAGGCGCGTGCGCTACATCGATACGCCGCATGTGCCGCATGCGTGGGAATCGGGTCTGATCTATGAGGAGACGACCCGCACGCTGTTTTGCGGCGACCTCCTCACGCAAATCGGTCAGGGGCCTGCCGTCACGAAAGAGAGTGTGCTTGAATCGGCGATGACGGCGGAGAACACCTTTCAGGCCACGTCGCTGACGCCGATGACAGGCCCGACGATCCGCATGCTCGCGGCGCTGGAGCCCCACCGCCTCGCGGTGATGCACGGCTCGAGCTATGAGGGCGACTGCGCCGCCCTGCTCTCGCAGCTCGCGGCTTTTTATGACGCGGCGCTTGCAGCGAAGCGACAAACCTCTCCTTGAAGGCAAACGTCATGGCCGGGCGAAGACCTTCGTTGGCACACCGAACCGTCATGGCCGGGCTTGTCCCGGCCATCCACGTGTGGACATTGCCTGCGCCTTGCAACCGTTGCGTAACGTCCCGGCGTGGATGCCCGCGACAAGCGCGGGCATGACGCGGAGAGTCTGCGTCAGCGGCTTCGGCGGATATAGCCCCGCCTAACGCGACGCATCGACGAGTCGTCGAACCTGCGGTAAGACATTCAGCCAAAACCTCAAGGAAAACATGCAACGCTTCTTTGTCGCTCTCGCCGCCTGCCTCGCCAGCGTCTTTCTCCTCGCCGCGCCGGCGCAGGCGGAAAAACTGCGTATCGCACTGCAAAAAACCGGCACGCTTGGCTGGGAACTTGCCGTCGCTAAGGCGTTCGGCCTCGATAAGGACGCGAAGCTCGATATCGACGCCACCGAGCTCGCCTCGACCGACGCCGGCAAGATCGCCATCCAGGGCGGCGGCGCCGACCTCATCATCTCCGATTGGCTGTGGGTGGCGCGTCAGCGCGCGCAGGGCGCGAAGCTGACCTTCTACCCACACTCATCGGCGATCGGCGCGGTGATGACCAAGAACCCCGCGATCAAGAGCGTCAAGGATCTCGCCGGCAAAAAACTTGGCGTCGCCGGCGGGCCGCTCGACAAGAGCTGGCTGATGCTCAAGGCCTATGCGCTCAAGAATGGCGTCGATCTCGACAAGACGGCGACCGTGCTCTACGGCGCGCCGCCGCTCATCGCCGAAAAGGCGCTGGAGGGCGAGATCGACGCAGCGCTCGAATTCTGGAATTTCGCCGCCGATCTTGAAGCGCAAGGCTTCACACGCGCCGTCGAACTCACCGACGTCGAAAAGGCGCTCGGCGCCACAGGCGACGTCGTCGTCACCGGCTATGTTTTCGACGAAGATTTCGCGGCGAAGAACAGCGACGCGCTGGCGCGCTTCTTCTCAATGACGAAGAAGGCGAAAGAGCTGATCGCGACTTCGGACAAGGCTTGGGACGTGGTCAAGACGCAGCGCCTCGGCGGCAGGGACGCCAAGACCGTCGATATTTACCGCAAGCGCTATGTCGCCGGCGCGCCGAAACGCTCGATCGCGCAGGAAGAGGCCGACGCGCGCGCGCTCTATGGCGCGCTCGCCGCGCTCGGCGGCGAGAAGCTCGTCGGCCCCAGCAAGACGCTTGATCCCGGAACCTTCTACAAGGACGCCAAGGGCAAGCCGCGTTGATCCGTTTCATCTCGCTTGCGGCTCTGCTCCTGCTTTGGCAGATCGGCGCGTCTCTGTCCGATCCGCGCCGGCTTCCGGGACCGGCGGCCGTTTTCGAGAAGATTTATGAAGAAGCGGTCTCCGGGGGGCTGTTCTTCAATCTCACGATCACGCTTGCACGGGTTATCGCCGCTTTCGCGCTCGCCATGAGTTTCGGGACGGCGATCGGCTATGTCATGGGCCGCAACAGGCTCGCCGACCGGCTGCTCGATCCATGGCTCGTCGTGCTGCTCAATCTGCCGGCGCTGGTCGTCATCGTGCTCGCTTACGTCTGGGCCGGCCTCACCGAAGTCGCCGCGATCGGCGCCGTTGCGCTGAACAAGCTGCCCAACGCCATCGTCGTCGTGCGCGAAGGCGCCCGCGCGCTCGATCCGCATCTTGAGGACATGGCGCATGTGTTTCGTTTTTCTCCCGCCGCGCGCTTCAGGAATCTCGTCCTGCCGCAGCTCGCGCCCTATCTTGCGGCGGCGACGCGCTCCGGCCTGTCGCTCGTCTGGAAGATCGTCCTCGTCGTCGAACTGCTGGGGCGCTCGAACGGCGTCGGATTCGAAATCAACATGGCCTTTCAGCTCTTTGACATGAGGCTTCTGCTTGCTTACGCGCTTCCCTTCGTCGCGCTGATGCTCGGCGTCGAAACTTTTTTGGTGCAGCCTCTTGAACGACACGTCTCACGCTGGCGGCGCGGCGTCTCTCGACGTCTCGATCGCGTCTAAGGACTATCATTCGGCCAACGGACGGCCGCTTCGGGCGCTCGAAGATCTGCGGCTGACGCTGCCCGCGGGACAGGCGGGCGCGGTCGTCGGCCCTTCCGGCTGCGGCAAGACGACTCTGCTGCGACTCATCGCGGGACTCGACAAGGACTATGTCGGAACCATCGTCCTGCCCGAACACGGCCGGCTCGGCATGGTTTTTCAAGAGCCACGGCTGCTGCCCTGGCGCAGCGTCATCGACAATATCCGCGTCGCCGCCCCGCATGCCCGCGAAGACGACATCGCCGCGCTCCTCGACGAACTCGGGCTCGCCGAGCACGCATCGCATTTCCCGCGCGAACTATCGCTCGGCCTCGCCCGACGGGTCGCTCTTGCGCGGGCGCTCGCGGTCAAGCCGGACCTCCTGCTGCTGGATGAACCGCTCGTTTCGCTCGACGCCGCGCTTGCCCGAGACCTGCGCGAGATGATCGCAAGACTCATCGACGAAAGGCGCATCACCACGCTGATCGTGACGCACGATCTGCGCGAGGCGATTGCGCTTGGAGACAGGCTGTACCTGTTGTCGGCGCGTCCCGCCCATGTCGTCGCCACGATTGATGTGCCGGCGCCGCGACGCGCGTTGGAGAGAGAGACGGCGGAAAGGATTGAAGCGCAGGCGAGAGACGCGTTTGCTGCGGCGCGCGCCGGGCCGCAGCGAGACATCCCTAGCGCTTGAGCGTGTCCTGCTTCACCACGGAATATCCTCGCCGCGGTAGTCGAGATAGCGGCGCGTGTCGGCGAGGGTCAGCGACTCGGCGACACGAATGATTCCGGCCACGCTGTCGCGCACGTCGAGCTTGGCGTCCGGTCCGCCCATGTCGGTGCGCACCCAGCCGGGATGCATCGCGACGACAATGACGCGCTCCGTCTTCAGATCGGCGGCGAGACATTGCGCGATCTTGTTCAGCCCCGCTTTAGACACGCGGTAGGCGACATTGAATGTCCCCTCGAGCGACATCGAGCCGAGTATGCTCGACATCATGACGATGCGAGGACGCGCGCCGCGTTTTATCAGCGGCAGAAAGGCCTGGACGACGCGCAGCGGGCCCAGCGTATTGACCGAGAGAAGATCGAGCGCGCCTTCGAAATCCATATCGATGGAGGATTGGCGCTGCGGCCCATAGGCGCCGGCGTTGACGATGAGCGCGTCGATAGGATCGGTAACCTGCGCGGCGGCGGCCTCGATCTCGGCCTCATTGCGAACGTCGAACTGCAGAATTGCCGCCTGAGGCGCGGCCGCTTTCAGCGCCGCCGCTCCCACCGCGCTGCGCACGCTCGCGGTCACGCGCTCCCCTCGCGCTGAAAGCTGACGCGCAGCCTCCAATCCAATGCCGCGGCTCGCGCCGGCGATGAGCCAATGGGACATGTCTTATCCACCCGCATTCTGAAATCGATCTCTTATTGCTGGTTCTTAATATAGCGTCGATACGGCGCGGGACAGGCTTGCCCAAGGTCATGTGGCGGTGCAGTATTCTCCCCGTTCAAGGGGGCTTTTTTCATGAACGACATGACAGTAGACGCGGCGCAGCGCGCGCCGGAGTCGAGCGACATTGTTTTCACGGGCCACGACGACGAATTTCGCGACCTTCTGCGTAAAGGCGCGCTTCTTGAGATCGTCACCTTCGGCTTCTACCGGTTTTGGCTCGCGACCAAAATCCGCCAGCACCTGTGGTCGCATACGGCGCTCGACGGCGACGCCTTCGCCTATCTCGGAACGGCGCGAGAGTTGCTCATCGGCTTCCTTTTCGCCATCGCGATCCTAGCGCCGATCTATCTCGCCTCCTTCCTGCTCGGCGTCGAAGTCGAACGCGCACAATCATTCGCATCGTCCCTGTTCGGCGTTTTCTTTCTGACTTTTTGGCAGTTTGCGATCTATCGGGCGCGGCGCTATCGCCTGCATCGCACGGCTTGGCGAGGGCTGCGCTTTCACATGGACGGCTCCGGCGTTTCCTATGCGCTGCGCGCCATGGGCTGGGGCTTTGTCAGCGTCGTCACGCTCGGGTTAGCGCTGCCGTGGATGCAGGCTGCATTGGAACGCTACAAGATGCGCCACACCTACTACGGCGATCTTCGTGGCGACTTCATTGTAACCGGCGGCAGTTTCTTCAAACAGGGCTGGCTGCTTTGGATCGGCGCCGCCTTCACGGCGGCTGCTTACTTCGTCGGGCCTGTCCTCTATGAACTCACGAAGCAAGGGGCTTGGTTCTTGTTGATGCTGCCGACCCTTCCAGCCTTGGTTTTCATATATGCGCGGTTTAAGGCCCTGCAGTGGAAGTGGTGGCTGGAAGGCGTGCGCATCGGCGACGTGCGGGCGACCTCGACCCTGGAGCGCCACGCGCTGACTGGAAATTATTGGATTTTCGTCGGCCTTTTCCTGGCTTCGCTGTTGGCGGCGGGGATCGGCGTGACGCTCGCCGTCGCCTTCCTGCCCAAAATCCTCGGCGTCGTCTTGGCTGTTTTCTTCTATCTTGCGCTGATCGTGCAATATTCGATTCTGTGGCGAACCTACTTCGTCCAGCGGGTATGGCGGATCGTCGTCAATTCGCTGACGATTCATCATCTGCACACGGCGCAGGAAGTCGCGATGCGGCTCGATGCGTCGCCGCCGACGGCGCTCGGCGAAGGCTTCGCCGATAGTCTCGACGTCGCAGGATTCTGACTGCGTGAACGAGAAATTCGAGGCGATTTATTTCGACGGCTTGGTCAATAAAAAGCGCCGCGTCTCGCTCGCCTTCGGTCCGACGCTGGAAATATGCGAGGACGGCGCGGTTCTCTCTGCGTGGTCTTACGCCGACGTGCGCCGCATCCCCGCGCCAGCCGACCTGATGCGGCTGCGGTCGATTAGCGCCGCGCAATTGGCGCATCTCGACATCCGCGACGGCGACACCCAGCGCGAGGTCGAACGCCATTGTCCGAGGCTCGCGGATGACGCGGCGCACGGAGGTTCGACGCTCAAAATTGTCGGCTGGTCGCTTGCCGCGACCGCTTCGATCTTCGGCCTCGTTTGGTTCGGCGTTCCCTTCGCCGCGGACCGCTTGGCGCCGCTCGTGCCCATTTCATGGGAAAACCGTATTGGCGAAGTGGCCGAACGGCAGATACGCCAAATGTTCGACGGCAAGAACTGCACAACGCCCAAGGGCTCGGCCGCGCTCGTGAAGCTCTCCAAACGCTTGCAGGACGCGTCCGGCCTTCGCGTGACGGCGACCATCGAGGCGCTCAGCGAAAAAACGCCAAACGCCTTCGCCCTTCCAGGGGGTAAGGTGTTCGTCCTTGCGGGACTATTGGAGAAGGCGCAGTCGCAGGATGAAATCCTGGGCGTGTTGGCGCATGAACTCGGTCATTTGCAGAACCGCGATCATCTGCGCCGCATCATCGCCGATGGCGGAACCGCCTATCTCTTCGGCCTGCTGTTTGGCGACGTGGCCGGCGGCGGCGCCGTGGTTTTCGCCGGCAAGACCCTGCTCAACGCCGCCAATTCGCGGGAAGCGGAGGCGCAAGCTGACGCGTTCGCTGCGCAAACGCTCGCCCGCCTCGGCCGTCCCGCGAAACCGATGGGCGAATTGCTGCTGCGCGTGACGGGCAAGGAAAAAAACGGCTTCCTCACCATCCTTCACGATCACCCTTTGAGCGAAGACCGACTCGCCAAGCTCTCGGCGGCGGACAAAGCCACGGCTGAACCCGTGCTCACCGCCGACGAATGGAAGGCGCTGCAGACGATCTGCGACTAGCCCTTTCTACATCGCAGCCGGCGCAGGCGCCGCCTCGATCCGCGCGACGCCGTCGCGCACCGCCGCCTGCACCTTCTCGAAGGCGCGCACCTCGATCTGGCGCACGCGCTCGCGCGACACGCCGAATTCCTCGGAGAGCGTTTCGAGCGTGACAGGATCGTCGGACAGTCGGCGCGCCTCGAAGATGCGTCGCTCGCGCGGATTGAGCACGTCAAGCGCGCCGCGCAGCGCCTTCAGGCGATTGTCGCTTTCTTCGTGGGCGACGAGCAGATGCTCCTGATCGACGCTATCGTCGACGAGCCAGTCCTGCCATTCGCCTTCGCCCTCCTCGCGCAAAGGCGTGTTGAGCGACGCGTCGCCGCCCATGCGGCGATTCATGTCAATGACGTCCTGCTTGGACACGCCAAGCCGATGCGCGATCTTTTCGACGTTCTCGGGCTTCAAGTCGCCTTCTTCGAAGGCCGAGATGCGGCTCTTGGCCTTGCGAAGGTTAAAGAAGAGCTTCTTCTGGCTCGCGGTGGTGCCCATTTTGACGAGCGACCAGGAGCGCAAAATATACTCTTGGATGGAGGCGCGGATCCACCACATTGCATAGGTCGCAAGGCGGAAGCCGCGCTCGGGCTCGAAGCGCTTGACGGCCTGCATGAGGCCGACATTGCCTTCGGAAACGATTTCCCCGATCGGCAAGCCGTAGCCGCGATAGCCCATGGCGATCTTCGCCACGAGACGCAGATGCGACGTGATCAGCTCCTGCGCGGCTTTCGCGTCTTCATGTTCGCGCCAGCGCTTGGCAAGCATATATTCCTGCTGCGGCTCCAACATTGGAAACCGCCTAATTTCAGATAGATAGCGGGCTAGGCCGTCTTCTGAGACGATTGGCAAGGCATTCGCCATAAGTCCCTCCTGACGAACCCCCTGAGTTAAGGCGGGTCCGCGAAGCGCGGCCACAAAACGCCGGCCGCGACAGGGGGACATTATAGGGCGCCCCTAGTGGGCTGGAAAATGACAATTGCGTGAAGGGACGCTAAAGCACGGATTAAGATTCAGCAATGTGAATGACGCGTTTTCAGAGGCTCGGCCGCGCAAGTTTGCCGCGCAAGATTGGCGAAGATTCTGCCCGTTATGATTTCGCGATCTTCTGGCGAGAATTCACTTCGACATGCCGCCCAGCACGCCGCGCAGAATTTGGCGCGCGATCTGTGTTCCGGCGGACCGCGCCGCCGATTGAATCGCGGCGCGCGCCGCAAGTTCCGCAGTCGACATGCGCTTCTTGTCGCCCTTGCCAAAAATGCCGCCCAATATGCCGCCGAGCGCGCCGAGCAGACCGCCGCCCGCGCCGCTTTCAGCCTCGCCCTTGACGGCGCGCGCCTGCAGCATTTCGAATGCGGATTCGCGATCGACCATCGTGTCGTATTTTCCACCAAAGGCGCTCGCGGCCATCACGGCCTTCCGCTCCTGCGGCGATATCGGTCCCACGCGGGCGGACGGCGGCGCGATCAACGTGCGTTCGACGACTTCGGGCGTTCCCTTGGCGTCGAGCATCGACACCAGCGCTTCGCCGACTCCAAGCTGCATGATCGCCTCGGCTTCCTCGAGGGCGCGATTGTCGCGAAACGTCTCCGCGGCGGCGCGCACCGCCTTCTGATCGCGAGGCGTGAAGGCGCGCAGCACATGTTGAATGCGATTGCCGAGCTGGCCCAGAACCGTGTCCGGCACGTCGAGCGGATTTTGCGTGATGAAATAGACGCCGACGCCTTTGGACCGGATCAGGCGCACGACCTGCTCGATCGCGGACAGCAGCGCCTTCGGGGCGTCGGTGAACAGAAGATGCGCCTCGTCGAAGAAGAACACGAGCTTCGGCTTATCGAGATCGCCCACTTCCGGCAGGGCTTCGAACAGCTCGGAAAGCATCCAAAGAAGGAAGGTGGCGTAGAGCCGCGGCGCGCGCATGAGCTTGTCCGCGGCGAGGATATTGATCACGCCGCGGCCGTCGCGATCGACTCGCAGGAAATCCATGATGTCGAGCGCCGGCTCGCCAAAGAAACTTGCGCCGCCCTGCGTCTCCAGCACCAACAGCTGCCGCTGAATGGCGCCGACGCTCGCTGGCGCAACATTTCCGTATTTCTGTTTGTAGGCTGCGGCGTTCTCCGCAACATGCGCGAGCATCGCCCGCAAATCCTTCAAATCGAGCAGCAACATGCCCTGCTCGTCCGCAACCCTGAAAACGACATTCAGAACGCCCTCTTGGACGTCGTTCAAATCGAGCAGGCGCGAAAGAAGCAGCGGCCCCATTTCCGAGATCGAAGCCCGAACCGGGTGTCCCTGTTCGCCAAAAACGTCCCAGAAGGCGACGGGAAACCGGTCGGGCTCGTAGAGAACGCCAATCTCCTTGGCGCGTGCGACGAAGGCCGACTTGCCTTCGCCCGGCTGCGACAGGCCGGCAAGATCGCCTTTGACGTCGGCGAGAAAGACGCAAGTTCCGGCGTTCGAGAAGCCTTCGGCAAGCCGCTGCAGCGAAACGGTTTTGCCTCCGCCGGTTGCGCCCGCGATCAAGCCATGACGGTTGCCAAGCGCGAGCAGAAGGTAGTTGTAAGCGCGCGGCTTCCCGTCCTTCACGCTTGCGCCGACGAGGATTTTGTCGGGAACGGCGCTCGGAGTTTCGCTCATGGTTAAAGCGCCTTCACGGTCAGGAATCGCAATTGCGCGAAGCTACACCATCGGCGCAGGACACGCATGTCCGCCCCGTTCGGCGCAGTCTGGGCGCGACAGCGCTTGGCGAATGCAAAAGGGCGCGATAAGTTCCCGCCGGGAGAAAGTCCAATGAAGCTACGCTTGGCGATGATCGGCGTCGTCGCCGCCGCCGGCGTCGCGCAGGCGGTCGGCGCGACGAAGCCGCGAACGGCGCCGGCGAAGCTGGCGCAAACCGTCGATCTGGAGAACCAGCGTCCCGTGCCGCTGAAAAGCTTTGAGATCGTCATGGCGGCAAAAAACAAAACGGCGCCGGAAGCCATCGTCGGGAAGCTTGATCAGCCGCTGGCCGCCGGAGGCCGCACGCGGTTTCCGATCACCGGCGCCAGAGGTTGCCGCTTTGAGGCGCGTTGGGCGTTCGACGACGCGAAGGATTCAGGCGACGTGGACTTATGCAATGACGCCCATATAGTTTTCGCGGATTAATCCTATTCGCGGTCCGCTCAGCGGACCGGCTGCGGCGCGCGCCGCCCATGACAACAATCAGGAAACGCACGATGGCCAACGGATCGAAGGGTGGCGCAAAGGGAGTCAAGCGCGGCGCAAAGGGCGCACAATCCACAAGTGGACTAGGCATTTCGAGGCCGCTGCTGGTCGGCGTCGGCGCTGTCTTCGCGCTCATGTTCGGCGCCTTTGTCTACTTCACAAGCGGCAAGCCCACGACGTCGACGGAAACCATCGGCGGACCTTTTCAGCTCACCGCGCATACCGGGCAGCCGGTGACAGAGCAGGATTTCCTCGGACGCCCCTTCCTCGTCTTCTTCGGCTATACGCACTGTCCCGATATTTGTCACACCACGCTCTTCGAGATGTCGGAGATCTTGCGGGCGATGGGGCCGGATGCGAAAGTCGGCGCGCTGTTCGTCACCGTCGATCCGGAACGAGACACGCCCGAGGCTCTCAAAGATTATCTCTCCAATTTCGATCCGCGCATCATCGGCGTCACCGGTTCGCGCGCGTCGCTCGATCCCGTGTTGCGGGAATATCGCATCTTCTCTAAGCGTGCGCCCGGCAAGGACGAGGACTATTCCGTCGACCACACCACTGTCGTGTATCTGATGGACAAGAACGGCCGCTTTGTAAGCCCGTTCAACGTGGCGCGGCGCCCTGCCGAAGCCGCGCGTGAGCTTGAACGCCATCTGTAGCGCGCGCAGTCGCCTGAATGGGAGAGCGCGCGAAAAGGCAACGCAAGGGAAATATTTTCATCAAGCTGCAATTTTGGAACTCGCGACTCATATGGCCTTTGCGCTAGCATGAGCGTTATGCTTCGACTCCTGCGCCAAGGACCGACGCCGACTGGCGGCGCGTCAATTCTCACATTGGTCCACGCCGGCGAAACAATTCTCGTCGCTTTGCGTCGGTCACAGAATGCGCGGCGATTCACTTTGCGCGTGCGCTTCGCCGCACGCGATGCCGTATTGACGATGCCGCAGCGGGCGTCATTGCGCGATGCGCGAGATTTCGCTCAGCGCCACGCCGCCTGGATCGCTTCGCGCCTCGACAGGCTTCCGGCAACCATTCCTTTCGCGCATGGTTCGGTCGCGCCTCTTCGCGGCGTCGATCATATGATCGCACATCATCCGGACCGCCGGGGGGTCACCTGGATCGAGCCAAGAGACGACGCCGAGGCTCCCTTCGCGCTTTGCGTCGCGGGTCAGACCGAACATGTGCACCGCCGCGTTCAGGATCACCTGAAGCGGGAGGCGCGACGCGACCTCGAAGAGGCGGTCGCCCGCCACACTGGCGCACTCAGTCTGCCGCCCCGCGGCGTCGGCCTGCGCGATCCGATCAGCCGATGGGGATCGTGTTCGGCCTCCGGCTCGCTGAACTTTTCCTGGCGGCTGATCATGGCGCCGCCGTTCGTCCTCGATTACCTCGCCGCCCATGAGGTCGCGCATCTCGTGCATCTCGATCATTCGTCGCGATTTTGGAAGCTGACGCGGCGGCTCTGCGCCGACACGGATCACGCCGAAGCCTGGCTCTCCGCCCATGGCGCGCACCTTCACAAATATGGAGCCAAGGCACGATGATCGACCGCCGCCGCCTGCTCGGATTCGCCCTGCTCCTGCCCCTGCCGCTGTCGCAAGCCGCGTCGGCGCTGGCCGAAGAGCCGCGCAAACGCCTGCTCGTTCTCGATTTCGAGCTGGTCGACACGTCAAACGAGCCTGTCGACCAAAGCGCCGAACATGCGAAACGACTGGCGCGGGCGCGTGACGACATCGGCGCGGGACTCGCCGCGCGGGGCGTTTATGACGTCGTCGACCGGGCTCCCATTGCGGCGGATCTCGACGCGATCTTGAAACAAACCTACATTCGCACCTGCAACGGCTGCGAATTGTCGCTTGCCCGCAAGGCCGGCGCCGATCTCGTTCTGACGGGCGTCGTCAATAAGGTCAGCACGCTGATCCTCAGCATGGGCGTTTCAATCGCGCGCGTCTCGACGGGCGAACTGATCTATCATCAAGGGTTCGATTTTCGCGGCGACAATGATCAATCCTGGGCGCGCGCGACGAAATTCTTCGTCGATCGCATCGCCCGCGATCCGCTGAATTGAGCCAAGGAGGCCCGTATGAGCCAGAGCGCCGGCTGTGAACCGACGGCGACGTCGCGCCCGCCCTGGTCGATGGTGGCGCAGGCCCGCGCGCGCGGCGCCTTGCTCGACGCGCTCGTGCGGCGGGCGCAGGCGCTGCCGCCCATCCGCATGGGCGTCATCCATCCTTGCGACGCGCGCTCGGTGGAAGGCGCGATCGCCGCGCGCGACAAAGGGCTGATCGTCCCGACCCTTATCGGACCGCGGGCGAAGATCGAGGCGGCCGCGTGCGCGAGCGGGGTCTCGCTCGAAGGCGTCGAGATCGTCGACGCGCCACACAGCCACGCCGCCGCCGATCAGGCGGTGGAGCTCGTTCGCCGCGGCCGGCTGCACGCGCTGATGAAAGGCGCGCTGCATACGGACGAACTGATGACCGCGGTCATACGCGACGGCGCCGGCCTGCGCACGGACCGGCGGATCAGCCATGTCTTTGTGATCGACGCGCCGTATTATCATAAGTTGCTGCTCGTCACCGACGCGGCAATCAATATTGCGCCGACGCTCGACACCAAGCGCGACATCGTGCGCAACGCCATCGATCTCGCGCATGCGATCGGCATCGAACGTCCCAAAGTAGCGCTGCTTTCGGCCGTGGAGACGGTCGAAGGAAAAATCCCGTCGACCATCGAGGCGGCGGCGCTCTGCAAGATGGCCGACCGTGGCCAGATCGCCGGCGCCGCGCTTGACGGTCCGCTGGCCTTCGACAACGCCATCTCGCGCGAAGCGGCCGACGCCAAGCACATAGAGTCCGAGGTCGCCGGCGACGCGGACATTCTGGTCGCGCCCGATCTCGAGGCGGGCAATATCCTGGCGAAGCAGCTCGTCTTCCTCGGCGGCGCCGACACCGCGGGGCTGGTCCTCGGCGCGCGCGTGCCGATCGTGCTGACGAGCCGCGCCGACGACGTCGATTCGCGCGTCGTCTCTTCGGCGCTGGCGCAGATTTTCACCCATCGGCCGCGCGCCGCGCCCTAGCGTTCTCGACAGAACGCCCCCCGCGTGGCAGAACGCGGCGCAAGAAATCCGCAAATTCGCGGAGAGGGCTAGCTCCGCCGTCATTGCGAGGAGCGAAGCGACGAAGCAATCCAGAACCGCGACTCTGGCTGTGGATTGCGTCGCTTCGCTCGCAATGACGACGGACTCGAGGAGCCCAATCCGCCATCGCATGATCGCGCCAATGACCGACCTCGCCAAACTCGAAGAAGATACGCTGCGCCAAATCGACGAGGCCGCCGACGAGGCGGCGCTCGAAGCCGTGCGCCTCGCCTCGCTCGGCAAGAAGGGCGCGATTTCGGCGCTGCTCGCGACGCTGGGCAAAATGTCGCCCGAGGAGCGCAAGACCGAGGGCGCGAAGATCAACGCGCTAAAAGACAAGGCGGCCGAGGCGATCGCCGTCCGACGCGAACGGCTTGCTGAAGCGGCTTTGGAAGCGCGC
The DNA here is from genome assembly GCA_009773555.1 of Methylocystaceae bacterium. GTDB lineage: Bacteria > Pseudomonadota > Alphaproteobacteria > Rhizobiales > Beijerinckiaceae > Methylocystis. Next base: position 21,446 of record WSXZ01000021.1, read on the forward strand.
CTTACGGCCGAGACGCTCGATATGACGCTGCCTGCGCCGGCGGGTCCGCTGGAGCGCGGGCGCATCCATCCGATTTCGCAGGTCACCGACGAGCTCTCCATCATCTTCGCCGACATGGGCTTCGCCGTCGCCGAGGGGCCGGATATCGAGAGCGACGACTATAATTTCACCAAGCTCAACTTTCCCGAAGGCCATCCCGCGCGGGAGATGCAGGACACGTTCTTTCTGACCGCCGAGTCAGGAGAGAAACGGTTGCTGCGCACCCATACGAGCCCGGTGCAGGTGCGCACAATGCTGTCGCAGGCCCCGCCGATACGGGTCATCTGCCCTGGCCGGGTCTATCGCTGCGACTTCGACCAGACGCATACGCCGATGTTCCATCAGATCGAAGGACTCGTCATCGATGAGACGACGCATCTTGGGCATCTCAAATGGACGCTGGAAGAATTTTTAAGGAGCTTCTTTGAGGTGAAGGGCGTCAAGCTGCGCTTTCGTCCCTCCTTCTTCCCCTTCACCGAACCGTCGATGGAGGTGGACGTTCAGTGCCGGCGCCAGGGCGGCGAAATCCGCTTCGGCGAGGGCGAGGACTGGATGGAGATTCTGGGCTGCGGCATGGTGCATCCCAATGTGCTGAGAAACTGCGGCATCGATCCGGACCGTTATCAGGGCTTCGCCTTCGGCGTCGGCGTCGACCGCCTCGCCATGCTGAAATATGGCATGTCGGATCTGCGCGCCTTCTTCGACGCTGATACGCGCTGGCTGGAGCACTATGGGTTCAGGCCGCTCGATTTCCCGACGCTCGCGGGCGGATTGAGCAGCTAGAATGCCAACGGTGCTGAGGTGGAAGGGTTACCGCTTCTTCTTCTATTCTGCGGATGGTTGGGAGCCGGCGCACGTCCATGTGACGAAAGACGCGAAGGAAGCGAAAATCTGGCTTGAGAACGTTAGCGTCGCCGTAAATATGGGCTTTACGGCCCAGGATCTGAACGAGATCGTGAAAAAGACGCGCGAGGAGCGTGAGTCCTTTCTGAGGTCGTGGAATGACTACTTTGCAAATTGAAGTCGAAGACGCCCGTCCTACCGAGGCGTCATGCGACGACAGCTTCCTCACTGTCGCACTTGCCGACGGTCGCATATTGCGCGCGCCGCTGTGGTGGTATCCTCGTCTCGCTCAGGCTTCGCCCGAAGCGCGTCGCTTCGTCGAGCTGTCTCCTATGGGGATGCACTGGCCGCAGATCGACGAAGATATCAGCGTCGCGAGCATGCTGCGCGGGCAGAAGGCGCCAGGCGCGGTCTCGCCGGAGAGAGCCGCTTGACCGCGCTCGCTATTGCGCAGCAGAGACAGGCTCGCCGCACTCCGGGCACCGGCGGATTGAGCAGCTAACGACAATCTTTCCGCGTCATGGCCGGGCTTGTCCCGGCCATCCACGTAACGCCGAACAGTAATAGAGACACGAAACCAGAATGGCGCCGCTCACTTTCATTATTCCGCAGCCTCACGACGTGGATGCCCGCGACAAGCGCGGGCATGACGAGCCCTTGGCGCCTGCGCTCGACAACTTCAAAGTTCTCAACAAATGAAACTCACGCTCTCCTGGCTCAAGGAACATCTCGACACGTCGGCCTCGCTCAGCGAGATCGTCGAAACGCTGACGCGCATCGGCCTTGAGGTCGAATATGTGCACGACCCGGCCGCGCAACTTAAAGACTTCACCATCGCGCGGGTGATCGAGGCAAAGCCGCATCCGAACGCCGACCGCTTGCGCGTCTGCATGGTCGATACCGGAAACGGCGCGCCGGTGCAGGTGGTCTGCGGCGCGCCCAACGCCCGCACCGGCATGAAGAGCGTCTTCTCGGCGCCGGGAACCTTCATTCCAGGAAAGAAGATAACGCTCGGCAAGGGCGTCATCCGCGGCGTCGAGTCGCTCGGCATGCTGTGCTCTGCGGCCGAACTCGAACTTTCCAACGATCATGAAGGCATCATCGATCGATCCGATCATCGAGATCAATCTGACGCCCAATCGCCCCGACGCCGCCGGCGTCTACGGCATTGCGCGCGACCTCGCGGCGGCGGGGCTCGGCGTCCTCAAGACCAAGGACATTCCGCCAATCGACGGCAAATTCCCCTGCCCGGTCGGCGTGACTCTCGACTTCACGCAAGAGGACAAGCATCTCGCGCCCTTCTTCGGCCTTCGCCTCGTGCGCGGCGTCAAGAATGGACCCAGCCCCGCCTGGCTGCAGGCGAGGTTGCGCGAAATCGGCCTTCGTCCGATCAACGCGCTGGTCGACGTCACCAACTTCCTCACCTTCGATCGCGCACGGCCGCTGCATGTCTTCGACGCGAAAAAGGTGAAGGGCGATCTCGTCGTGCGCCGCGCGAAGATGGGCGAGAGCCTGCATGCGCTCGACGGACGGACATACGAACTTGACGAGAGCATGGTGGTCATCTGCGACGACAATGGTCCTGAATCGCTTGCGGGCGTGATGGGCGGCGAGGCTTCCGGCTGCGATGACTCGACGACCGACGTGCTGATCGAGACGGCGCTTTGGGACCCGATGAATATCGCGCACACCGGCCGCAAGCTCGGCATTGTCACCGACGCGCGCTACCGTTTCGAGCGCGGCGTTGATCCGGCCTTTGCGCTGCCGGGGATCGAGCTTGCGACGCAGCTCGTGCTGGAATTCTGCGGCGGCGAGCCGTCCGAACTCACGCTCGCGGGCGAACTGCCGCTGCTCTCGCGCGCGATCAACTTCCCCTGGAGCGAAACCAGGCGGCTCACTGGCCTCGACGCGCCGCGTGAAGACGCGGCGAAGATTCTCGAGCGCCTCGGCTTCAGCGTCGAGAGCGCCGGCGCCGACATCGCCCATGTCGCCGCGCCAAGCTGGCGTCCGGATATCGAGGGCAAGGCCGACATCGTCGAGGAAATCGTCCGGATGATCGGCGTCGACAATGTGCCTTCGACGCCGCTGCCGCGCGCGGAGGGAGTCGCGCCGCCCGTCCTGACCATGATGCAGAAGCGCGCCCGCAACGCGCGCCGCGCGCTCGCCGGCCAAGGCCTCGTCGAGGCGGTGATCTGGTCCTTCGTCTCCAAGGAGCAGGCGGAGGCGTTTGGCGGCGGCAAGCCGTCGCTGGCGCTCGCCAATCCGATCGCCGCCGATCTTTCCGACATGCGGCCGAGCCTGTTGCCGGGCCTCGTCGCTGCCGCCGGACGCAACGCCGCGCGCGGGCTTGGCGATCAGAACCTGTTCGAAGTCGGCCAGATCTTCTTCGATGCGACGGAGACCGGCCAGCGCCTCGCGGCGGCGGGCGTGCGGCGCGGACTCGCCGGAGCCGGGCGTCACTGGTCAGCGCCGGCGCGGGAGGCCGGCGCTTTCGACGCCAAGACCGACGCCATGGCGCTGCTGAATGCGCTCGGCGTCGCGACCGGCGGTCTGCAGATCGTTCCGGGCGGCCCGCCATGGTTCCATCCCGGACGCTCGGCGACGCTGCAATTCGGACCGAAGAACATCGTCGGCCATTACGGCGAACTGCACCCGCGCGCGTTGAAAATCATGGACGTCGAAGGGCCGGTGGCGGCTTTCGAGATCATTCTCGACGCGCTCCCCGCGCCCAAGGCGAAGCCGACGAAGATCAAGCCGAAGCTGGAGATTTCGGATCTTCAGCCGGTTTCCCGCGATTTCGCCTTTATCGTCGATCGCACAGCGGCTGCCGGCGATCTGGTGAAGGCGGCGCAGGGCGCCGATCGGACCCTGATCGCCGATGTCGCCGTCTTCGACGTCTATGAAGGCAAGGGCGTCCCCGAGGGCAAAAAATCGATCGGCGTCGCTGTCACGCTGCAGCCGCGCGAAAAGACTCTGACGGACGCGGAGATCGAGGCGGTGGCGCAGAAGATCGTGGCGGAGGCGCAAAAGAAATGCGGCGCGACGCTGAGGGGATGACTAACCACTATTTCAAAGCAAGCCGTCATTGCGAGCGAAGCGAAGCAATCCAGCGCTTTGAGGCCGCCCCTGGATTGCTTCGTCGCGACGCTCCTCGCAATGACGCCCGCATTTTTAGCGCCATGTTCTTCGCCGCGTCGCTCCTCTTCGCCACTTCCGCGCTCGCCGCGCCGCGAAGCATCGACGATTGCGAAGCGATCAAGGAGGCGGACTCCTATAACCGCTGCCTCGCCTCCTTCGGGCCGATGCGCGGCCAGCATGGAGCGACCTATCCCGGCGTCGCCGCCGAAGGCGGCCACAGCGGGAAAGCAGCGGGCCACAGCGCCGCTCGCTCCCGCTGGCGCGGCGGCGGCGCCCATATTTCCTCCGGCCGCGGCGGACGTATGCGGATGGAGTTCACGCCAAGGCGCCAATGAATACAGACGATGGAGGGCAGCTTGACGACAATAACTGATTTAGAAGCAATCATTGTCTTCGACGAATCTTTAACCACGGGCGACAATTATGATATTATCCAATCTAACATCGACTTTATAAACGACATGCTTGGCCTGTTATACAGGCAAGAGGAAATATCCTATCAGGCGATGTTAAGCTACTGGGTTGATTACTATCTCACGCAAATGAACAACGGCGGGTTCCCCCAATTCGTTCACAACTCAGGCTGGCCTTCTTTCGGAATACAGTGTGTTCGAAACGGTCTGCAAGCAATTGGCGCGGCTAAACATTCCAAACTATTCGAAAAAGGCGCGGCATTAGTAGCTACGCTCACCCCAGAACGGCTACAAGCTTTTTCGCAGGCAGACATCGATACTTATGTCGCCAGCCCGGAACTGCCTATCCTAGATTTTATCAGCGACGATTTTTTTCGAATCAATGAGGAAGAAGACCTCATTGAACTCAACTCAGCTTGGCTAAAAGGGCATCCCGCGCTGGTAATAGCGAGCGGCGAACAGATAGACGCTGAAATCGAGAGGCGCGCTGATTGCGTTCCGGATCAGGCCGCGAGGATTGCTATGCGAGCTAAAGCCCGACGCGATCACAAAATCATCCTGGCTTTATGCGCCGAGGCGAACCAAAAGCTTGAAACAGTCACTGCGAGTGTTAGCCAGGAATTTAATGGCGCCCGAAGAACGGCTTGGCATTTCGTCACGGATCAAGGCCATTTCTATATGATCGACGAAGGAGACAAGGCTTTTATGGTCCGGGACCGTTTCAACAACATTGTTTGTGAAATAGACGTATCCAAATTGCAGATCAGCCAGTCTTGAGGTCACGAGGTGGCGGAAATCCCGAATTTTCCCCTTGGCAAACTGCTCCACTCCCCTTAAATAGACGATCCGGGGCTGGCCAATCGACTTGCGGCCCCATTTCAGTTTTGAGCTTCCGCCTCGACTCAAGTCCCTACAGGGCTTAGGAAAAGGCGGTGGATAGGCCGGCGGACCCGGGGGTTCTCCCTCGTGTCCCGTCCGGCCATGTCCTGTCCGAGACTGCCGGCGCACGCAAGGGGTTTTACCCTGTAGCGGCTCAATCGGCCCAAGGGAAGGCGGAGCGATCCGTCGTCTTAAAGGCGGCCTGCACAGACGGGGAAACCGGAATTTTAGAGGCCGCAAACGGGCTTCCCGCGTGCGTCCTTCGAATTTGGTTCGCGCCCCTTCAACCGCCGCGGCGTTGCGCCGTGACGGGGACAGGATCTACGGCGTCGCTCGCCTCAAGCGAGCGGCATGTCGCAACCGGCGGGATTTCCCGCCAGTAGAGAGAGCAACCGTGGACAGAGCGGAGAAAAAGGAAGCGGTCGCGGCGTTACGCGAAGTCTTTTCGAAGACCGGCGTCGTCGTCGTCGCTCACTACTCCGGCCTGACCGTGGCCCAGCTGCAAAACCTGCGCAAGCAGGCCCGCAACGCTGGCGCGACGGTTCAGGTCGCGAAGAACCGCCTCGCCAAGATCGCTCTCGATGGCGCCGACGTCGCCTCTATCGCGCCCCTGCTCAAGGGGCCGACCCTGATCGCCTATTCGGACGATCCGGTGGCGGCGCCGAAAGTCGCCGTGGCCTTCGCCAAGGACAACAACAAGTTTGTCATCCTGGGCGGCGCCATGGGCAAGACTGCTCTGAATCCGGACAGCGTCAAGTCGCTTGCGACGATGCCGTCCCTCGACGAACTGCGCGCCAAGCTCGTGGGCCTTATCCAGGCGCCCGCGACCAAGATCGCTCAGCTCTCGACCGCGCCAGCCGCCAAGCTCGCGCGCGTCTTCGGAGCCTACGCCAATCGAGACGCGGCCTAAGAGGCCGAGAACCAGACAAACCAAATTCAAAGGACGCAACAAATGGCAAATCTCGAAAAAATCGTCGAAGACCTCTCGGCGCTGACCGTCCTCGAGGCGGCTGAGCTCGCGAAACTCCTTGAGGAGAAGTGGGGCGTTTCCGCCGCCGCCGCCGTCGCCGTCGCCGCCGCTCCGGGCGCCGCCGCCGCTGCGCCGGTCGCGGAAGAGAAGACCGAGTTCAACGTGATCCTGGCCGCGACCGGCGAGAAGAAGATCGAGGTCATCAAGGAGGTCCGCGCGATCACCGGCCTCGGCCTGAAGGAAGCCAAGGACCTGGTCGAAGGCGCGCCCAAGCCCATCAAGGAAGGCGTGAACAAGGACGAGGCCGAGAAGATCAAGGCCGCCCTCGAAAAGGTCGGCGCCAAGGTCGAACTCAAGTAATTCCTCCGCCGCCTTTTGGCGGCGTTGCGATCGTCGCAGCCCCGGCGCGCCGGGGCTGCGGCCAATAAACAAAAGGCGCTCACGGACGCGGGAATTTTGCCGCTATGAGGAGCGCCTGACGGGCAAGGACCTCTCGCAGCGGGACGGTCGGCTCAACGAAGAAAGAGGCTCGAAAAGCGACATGGCTCAGACGTCGGCGAGAAAGTTCACCGGTCGCAAGCGCATCCGCAAATTCTTCGGACATATCCGCGAAGCGGCGGAAATGCCGAATCTGATCGAGGTCCAAAAGGCCTCCTATGATCAGTTCCTTCTTGTCGACGAGCCCAAAGGCGGCCGTCCCGACGAGGGGTTGCAGTCCGTCTTCAAGTCCGTCTTTCCGATCTCCGACTTCGCGCAGGTCTCCCTGCTCGAATTCGTGCGCTACGAGTTCGAACAGCCGAAATATGACGTCGACGAGTGCCGCCAGCGCGGCATGACCTACGCTGCGCCGCTCAAAGTGACGCTGCGCCTCATCGTGTTCGATGTCGATCCCGATACGCAGGCGAAGTCGGTCAAGGACATCAAGGAGCAGGACGTCTACATGGGCGACATGCCCTTCATGACGTCGAACGGCACCTTCGTCGTCAACGGCACCGAGCGCGTCATCGTCTCGCAGATGCATCGCTCGCCGGGCGTGTTCTTCGACCACGACAAGGGCAAGAGCCATTCTTCGGGCAAGCTGCTGTTCGCCGCCCGCATCATTCCCTATCGCGGATCCTGGCTCGACATCGAGTTCGACGCCAAGGACATCGTCTATGCGCGAATCGACCGCCGCCGCAAGATTCCGGTGACGTCGCTGCTGTTCGCGCTCGGCCTCGACGGCGAAGAGATTCTGTCGACCTTCTACAAGACGATCCTGTACACGCAGGACGGCGAGAACTGGCGCATGCCGTTCGACGCCGAGCGCATCAAGGGCGTGAAGGCCGTCGCCGATATGGTCGACGCCGACACCGGCCAGGTGATTCTCGAAGCAGGCAAGAAACTCGCCGTGCGCGCCGCGCGCCAACTCGCCGAGAAGGGCGTAAAGGCGATCCGCGTCGCGCCCGAGGAGCTCTACGGCCAATATCTCGCGCAGGACCTCTTCGACCCCGCCACCGGCGAGATCTTCGCCGAAGCGGGCGAAGAGATCACTGTGAAGACGCTGCCGCTGCTGATCGAAAAAGGCTTCGATGAGCTGCCGGTGCTCGACATCGACCACATCAATATCGGGCCGTACATCCGCAATACGCTCGCGGTCGACAAGAACTCGATCCGCGAAGAAGCGCTGTTCGACATCTATCGCGTCATGCGCCCGGGCGAGCCGCCGACGATGGACACGGCGGAAAACATGTTCCACTCGCTGTTCTTCGATCCCGAGCGCTATGATCTCTCGGCCGTGGGCCGCGTGAAGATGAACATGCGCCTCGATCTCGACGCGCCGGACACGACGCGGACGCTGCGCCGCGAGGATATCCTCGCGGTCGTCAAGGCGCTCGTCGATCTGCGCGATGGTCGCGGCGAAATCGACGACATCGATCATCTCGGCAATCGCCGCGTGCGTTCGGTCGGCGAGCTGATGGAGAATCAGTATCGCCTCGGCCTGCTGCGCATGGAACGCGCCATCAAGGAGCGCATGTCGTCGGTCGATATCGACACGGTCATGCCGCAGGACCTGATCAACGCCAAGCCGGCGGCCGCCGCCGTGCGCGAGTTCTTCGGATCGTCGCAGCTGTCGCAGTTCATGGACCAGACCAATCCGCTGTCGGAGATCACGCATAAGCGTCGTCTCTCGGCGCTTGGCCCGGGCGGACTCACCCGTGAAAGAGCGGGCTTCGAGGTGCGCGACGTGCACCCGACGCATTACGGCCGCATCTGTCCGATCGAGACGCCGGAAGGTCCCAACATCGGCCTGATCAATTCGCTCGCGACCTTCGCCCGCGTCAACAAATACGGCTTCATCGAAGCGCCGTATCGCCGCGTGCGCGACAGCAAGGTGACCGGCGAAGTCGCATATCTGTCGGCGATGGAGGAGGCGAAATATCACGTCGCTCAGGCGAACGCGCAAGTCGACAAGGACGGCAATCTGACGGAAGACCTCGTGCTCTGCCGTCACGCCGGCGACGTCATGCTCGTGCCGCGCGAGAAGGTCGACGCGATGGACGTGTCGCCCAAGCAGCTCGTGTCGGTGGCCGCGGCGCTGATTCCGTTCCTCGAGAACGATGACGCCAACCGCGCGCTGATGGGCTCGAACATGCAGCGCCAGGCCGTGCCGCTCGTCAAGGCCGACGCGCCGCTTGTCGGCACCGGCATGGAGGCGATCGTGGCGCGCGACTCCGGCGCCGCCATCTCGGCGCGCCGCACCGGCGTGGTCGATCAGATCGACGCGACCCGTATCGTCATCCGCGCGACCGAAGAACTTGATCCGGGCAAGCCCGGCGTCGACATCTATCGACTGATGAAGTTCCAGCGCTCGAACCAGTCGACCTGCATCAACCAGAAGCCGCTGGTTCGCGTCGGCGATCTTGTGGTGAAGGGCGACATCATCGCCGACGGTCCGTCGACCGACCTTGGCGATCTGGCGCTCGGGCGCAATGTGCTCGTCGCCTTCATGCCTTGGAACGGCTACAACTTCGAGGACTCGATCCTCCTGAACGAGCGCATCGTCAAGGACGACGTGTTCACCTCCATTCACATCGATGAATTTGAGGTGATGGCGCGCGACACGAAGCTCGGTCCGGAAGAAATCACCCGCGATATTCCCAACGTCTCGGAAGAGACGCTGAAGAATCTCGACGAGGCGGGGATCGTCTATATCGGCGCCGAAGTGCAGGCGGGCGACATTCTCGTCGGCAAGATCACGCCCAAGGGCGAAAGCCCGATGACGCCGGAAGAGAAGCTCCTGCGCGCCATCTTCGGCGAGAAGGCCTCCGACGTGCGCGACACGTCGCTGCGCGTGCCGCCGGGCGTTCAGGGAACGATCGTCGAGGTGCGCGTGTTCAACCGCCACGGCGTCGAGAAGGACGAGCGCGCCCAGGCGATCGAACGCGAGGAGATCGAGCGTCTCGCGAAGGACCGCGACGACGAGCTCGCGATCCTGGACCGCAACGTCTATACGCGTCTGTGTGAAACGCTGATCGGCAAGGTCGGCATCGCCGGCCCGAAGTCCTTCAGGAAGGGCGAGAAGCTGACTCAGGCGATCCTCGACGAATATCCCCGCTCGCAGTGGTGGACCTTCGTCGTCGAGGACGACGCGCTGATGGCGTCGATCGAAGCCGTGCGCAAGCAATATGACGAGTCGAAGAAGGGGCTTGAGAACCGCTTCCTCGACAAGGTCGAGAAACTGCAGCGCGGCGACGAACTGCCGCCCGGCGTGATGAAGATGGTCAAGGTCTTCGTCGCGGTGAAGCGCAAGATCCAGCCCGGCGACAAGATGGCCGGCCGTCATGGCAACAAGGGCGTCGTTTCGCGCATCGTGCCGCAGGAAGACATGCCGTTCCTCGAGGACGGCACGCCTGTCGACATCGTGCTCAATCCGCTCGGCGTGCCGAGCCGAATGAACGTCGGACAGATTCTCGAGACGCATCTTGGCTGGGCCTGCGCCGGTCTCGGCAAGCAGGTCGGCCAGGCGGTCGACGCGTATTATCGCAGCAGAGACATCAAGCCTTTACGCAAAGCGTTGACGGAAATCTACGGCGACGATCCCGAACTCGCCTCGCTCGACGAGACGAGTCTTGTGGAAGTCGGCAAGGATCTGAAGCGCGGGGTTCCGATCGCGACGCCGGTGTTCGACGGCGCGCGCGAGAAGGACATCGTCGAAATGCTGGAGAAGGCGGGACTGGCCTCATCAGGTCAGGTGAGGCTCTTCGACGGACGCACCGGCGAGACCTTCGACCGCAAGGTGACCGTCGGCTACATCTATATGCTGAAGCTGCACCATCTCGTCGACGATAAGATCCACGCGCGCTCCATCGGCCCCTACTCGCTCGTCACCCAGCAGCCGCTGGGCGGCAAGGCGCAGTTCGGCGGTCAGCGCTTCGGCGAAATGGAGGTCTGGGCGCTCGAAGCCTATGGCGCCGCGTATACGCTGCAGGAGATGCTGACCGTGAAGTCGGACGACGTCGCCGGGCGCACCAAGGTCTATGAGTCGATCGTGCGCGGCGACGACACCTTCGAATCGGGCATTCCAGAGAGCTTCAACGTGCTCATCAAGGAGATGCGCTCACTGGCGCTGAACGTCGAACTGACCAACGCCGAGCCGGAAGAAGAGGAAGCGCCGCCCACGGCGGCCGAGGCGGCGGAGTAATCCCTGTCGATGAAGCTGCAGAACGTCATTGCGAACGAAGCGAAGCAATCTCGGATTGCTTCGCCGTTTCGCGTCTCGCGGCGACGTTCTGAATAAGGATTTCACGGCGCGCGGAAAAGCTCAAAGCCGCATTCGCAGCGCCTTAGGAGAAGACCATGAATCAGCAAGAGGTCATGAATCTCTTCAATCCGGTCGTGGCGACGCAGGCCTTCGACCAGATTCAGATTTCGATCGCAAGCCCGGAGAAGATCCTTTCCTGGTCTTACGGCGAGATCAAAAAGCCCGAGACGATCAACTACCGCACGTTCAAGCCAGAGCGCGACGGTCTGTTCTGCGCGCGCATCTTCGGTCCGATCAAGGACTATGAATGCCTGTGCGGCAAATATAAGCGGATGAAATACAAGGGCGTCATTTGCGAGAAGTGCGGCGTCGAGGTCACCCTTGCGCGCGTGCGGCGTGACCGCATGGGCCACATCTCGCTCGCCGCGCCCGTCGCCCACATCTGGTTTTTGAAGTCGCTGCCCTCGCGCATCGGCCTGTTGCTCGACATGACGCTCAAGGATCTTGAGCGCATCCTCTACTTCGAGTCGTATATCGTCCTCGACGCGGGCCTGACGCCGCTCAAAGAGCGTCAGTTGCTGTCGGAAGACGAATATATGCGCGCGCAAGACGAATATGGCCAAGACACGTTCACGGCCATGATCGGCGCGGAAGCGATCCGCAAACTTCTTGAGTCGATGGACCTTGAAGCGATCGCTGCGTCGCTGCGCATCGAGATCTCCGAAGCAAAGACCGAGCTCAAGCCCAAGAAGCTGGCCAAGCGCCTCAAGATCATCGAGGCTTTCCTGCAGTCGGGCAATCGCCCCGAATGGATGATCCTCAAGGAAGTTCCGGTCATTCCGCCGGATCTGCGTCCGCTCGTGCCGCTGGACGGCGGCCGCTTCGCGACCTCGGATCTGAACGATCTCTACCGCCGCGTCATCAACCGCAACAATCGTCTGAAGCGGCTGATCGAATTGCGCGCGCCGGACATCATCATCCGTAACGAGAAGCGCATGTTGCAGGAGGCCGTCGACGCGCTGTTCGACAACGGCCGCCGCGGACGCGTGATCACGGGCGCCAACAAGCGTCCGCTGAAGTCGCTCGCCGACATGCTGAAGGGCAAGCAGGGCCGCTTCCGTCAGAACCTGCTCGGTAAGCGCGTGGATTATTCCGGCCGTTCGGTGATCGTCGTCGGTCCGGAGCTGAAGCTGCATCAGTGCGGCCTGCCCAAGAAGATGGCGCTCGAGCTGTTCAAGCCCTTCATCTATTCGCGTCTCGACGCCAAGGGCTATTCGGCGACCGTTAAGCAGGCGAAGAAGCTCGTCGAAAAGGAGAAGCCGGAAGTCTGGGACATCCTCGACGAGGTCATTCGCGAGCATCCGGTGCTCCTGAATCGCGCGCCCACTCTGCACCGTCTCGGCATTCAGGCGTTCGAGCCCGTGCTGATCGAGGGCAAGGCGATCCAGCTGCATCCGCTCGTCTGCGCCGCCTTCAACGCCGACTTCGACGGCGACCAGATGGCCGTGCACGTGCCGCTGTCGCTCGAAGCGCAGCTCGAAGCGCGCGTGCTGATGATGTCGACGAACAACATCTTGCACCCGGCCAATGGTCAGCCGATCATCGTGCCGTCGCAGGATATCGTTCTCGGCCTCTATTATCTCACGCTCGAGCGCGACGGCGAACCCGGACAGGGCATGGCTTTCTCGAGCCAGGGCGAGATCGAGCACGCGATCGCCGCCAAGGCGGTCACGCTCCACACCAAGATCAAGGGCCGCGCCTGGACCTATGATGAGAAGGGCAAGCGCGTATCGAAGATTTTCGACACGACGCCCGGCCGCATGATGCTCGGCCAGCTCATGCCGAGACACGACAAGATTCCCTTCGACGTCGTCAACCGACTGATGACCAAGAAGGAAATCTCGAACATGATCGACACCGTCTACCGCAACTGCGGTCAGAAGGAGACGGTCATCTTCTGCGATCGCATCATGTCGCTTGGCTTCCGCGAAGCCTTCAAGGCGGGAATCTCCTTCGGCAAGGACGACATGGTCGTTCCGGAGAACAAGGAGGCGATCGTCTCCGAGACGCGCGCGGCGGCCAAGGAGTATGAGCAGCAGTATAATGACGGCCTGATCACCCAGGGCGAAAAATACAACAAGGTCGTCGACGCCTGGATGAAATGCACCGACAAGCTCGCCGAGGAGATGATGCAGCGCATCTCGTCGGTGAGCAAAGACGAGCATGGCCGCGACATGCCGATCAACTCGATCTATATGATGTCGCATTCCGGCGCGCGCGGCTCGCCGCAGCAGATGAAGCAGCTCGCGGCGATGCGCGGACTGATGGCCAAGCCCTCGGGCGAGATCATCGAGAGCCCGATCATCTCGAACTTCAAGGAGGGCCTCACCGTCCTTGAATACTTCAACTCCACGCACGGCGCTCGCAAGGGTCTCGCCGACACGGCGTTGAAGACGGCGAACTCGGGCTATCTCACGCGACGCCTCGTTGACGTCGCGCAGGATTCGATCATCTCGTCGACCGACTGCGGCTCGCAGAACGGCATCCGCATGCGCGCAATCATCGACGCGGGACAGGTCGTCGCCTCGCTGACGTCGCGCATCCTCGGCCGCACCGCGGCGGAGGCTCTGATGTCGCAGGACGGCAAGACCGTGATCGTGCCGGCCGGCGAGATGATCCAGGAGCAGCACATCGACGCGATCAACGCCGCCGGCATTCAGGAGGTGAAGATCCGCTCGGTCCTGACCTGCGAGGCCAAGAACGGCGTCTGTGGCAAGTGCTATGGACGCGATCTCGCGCGCGGCACGCCCGTCAATATGGGCGAAGCCGTCGGCGTCATCGCGGCGCAGTCGATCGGCGAACCGGGCACGCAGCTCACCATGCGCACCTTCCATATCGGCGGCGCGGCGCAGCTGGCTGACCAGTCGTTCATCGAATCGAACTTCGAGGGCAAGGTGCATGTGCGCAATCGCCATCTCGCCCTCAACTCGGACGGCGATCTCATCGTCATGGCGCGTAACGTCGCCATCGTGATCGTCGGCCCGAACGGCGAGGAGCGGGCGGTGAACCGCCTCCTCTATGGCGCCAAAATGAAGGTCGACGAGGGCGACAAGGTGAAGCGCGGCCAGCGAATGGCTGAGTGGGACCCCTACACGCGTCCGATCATCAGCGAAGTCGACGGCGTCATCGGCTTCGAGGAACTCGTCGAAGGCCAATCGATGGCGGAGACGGTCGACGAATCGACCGGCATCACCAAGCGCATGGTCATGGACTATCGCCTCAACCTGCGCTCGGCGAGCCTGAAGCCGTCGATCGTCATCAAGGCCGCCGACGGCAAGATCGTCAAACTGGCCCGCGGCGGCGACGCGCGCTACTTGCTGCCCGTCGACTCGATCATCGCCGTCGAACCCGGCGGCACGGTGAAGGCCGGCGACATTGTCGCGCGTATTTCGGTGGAGAGCGCCAAGACCCGCGACATCACCGGCGGTCTGCCGCGCGTCGCGGAGCTTTTCGAGGCGCGCCGTCCGAAAGATCACGCGATCATCGCGGAAATCTCCGGCACGGTCGCCTTCGGCAAGGACTACAAGAACAAGCAGCGCATCACCATCACGCCGACCGAGGAAGGCGCGGATCCGGTCGAATATCTGATCCCGAAGGGCAAGCATATCCATCTTCAGGATGGCGACGTCGTCGAGAAGGGCGATTACATCGTCGACGGCAATCCGGCGCCGCATGACATTCTGGCGATCAAGGGCGTGGAGGAGCTTGCGGCTTACCTCGTCAACGAGATCCAGGAGGTCTATCGGCTGCAGGGCGTCAACATCAACGACAAGCACATCGAAGTGATCGTGCGTCAGATGTTGCAGAAGATCGACATTGTCGATCCCGGCGACACCGGCTTCCTAGAGGGCGAGCAGGTCGACAAGCTGGAGCTCGAAGAGGCGAACGCCAAGGCGCTCGAGAACGGCGGCAAGCCTGCTCACGGCACGCCGGTGCTTCTCGGCATCACCAAGGCCTCGCTGCAGACGCGGTCCTTCTTCTCGGCCGCGTCCTTCCAGGAGACGACGCGCGTCCTCACCGAGGCTGCCGTCAACGGCAAGATCGACCCGCTCGTCGGCCTCAAGGAGAATGTCATCGTTGGCCGGCTCATTCCGGCCGGCACCGGCGCGGCGATGTCCAAGTTCCGCGCCGTCGCGGGCGGGCGCGATGAACTCATCATCGAGCAGCGCGCCGAAACCGCTGAACCTGCGCCGGCGCTGCCGCCGGCGGAATGAGATCGCCTACACGCTAAGATCAAAAGGCCGCCCTCGCCGGGCGGCCTTTTTTGTTGGACGGACTCTCGCGTTAAACATTGAGGGTCCCGCCCTGCGACCCAGGGCGATCGGGTGGAGGGCTTCCTCATCCTGAGGAGCGTGCGCAGCACGCGTCTCGAAGGACGAGGAAGCCCGTTTTTCGCGTTTTTTTCCTCACCCTCGTCCTTCGAGACGCCGCCTGCGGCGGCTCCTCAGGATGAGGGTGAGGAAAACAATCTTCACCCGATTCCCTTGGCCGCGAACGCTCCACCCTTCCGATCGTGTCGCCGACGACATAGATTGCTGTCTGTGTCCTCCTTCCTGTCCTCCTCTATGTCCCTGCCCGCTCGCGGCGCGCGCGCGCTGATATTCGTCTACCGGGTCACCTTCTCCGCCTTCGCGGGACGCTTCTGCCGCTATGCGCCCACCTGCTCCGAATACGCCGACGAAGCCATCGCGAAACATGGCTTATGGGCCGGGGGCTGGATGGGGTTCGCGCGCATCTGCCGTTGCCGTCCGGGCGGCGGCGCGGGTTACGATCCCACGCCCGAGACTCTGCGCGCCGACGCCAGCCCGCTGACGCCCTGGCGCTACGGCGTCTGGCGACAGCGCCCGTTTTGCGAAGCGGTCGAGTCTGAGCGCGAGACAGACTCCAGCTCGCTTTAATTGAGCACGACGACTTTCGTCCCGACCTTCACGCGGCTGTAGAGATCGACGACGTCCTTGTTGGTCATGCGGATGCAGCCCGATGACACGGCGGCGCCGATCGTGTCCGGCTCGTTGGAGCCATGAATGCGATATTGGCTCGAGCCGAGGTAGAGCGCGCGCGCGCCAAGCGGATTTTCCATGCCGCCGGCCATGTGGCGCGGCAAATCCGGTCTGCGCTTGAGCATCTGCGGCGGCGGACTCCAGTCCGGCCACTCGCGCTTGCGCGAAATCGTTTTTTCGCCGGACCAGGTGAAGCCCATGCGGCCGACGCCGACGCCATATTCAATCGCGCGTCCGTCGCCGAGCACGTAATAAAGCCGACGGTCCTTGGTCGAGATGACGACCGTGCCGCGCTTGAATTGCGGATGGCGCCAATAGACGGCCTGCCGCGGTATCGCCTGCTCGCGAAAGACATTGAGGAAGTCGGCGAGCGGACCGCGATTGATCGGGCTGTCGAACGCCTGCGCCGGGGCCGCCGTGAAGAGAAGCGCGGCAAAAATGATCGATCCGTTGTTTTGGCGCATGGTTGATCTCCCAAAAGCCGCGGAGAGAGCTTTTTGGGCGATTACGGCTGATTTCGGGTCGCCGATATTGGCGACGAGAAAATCCCGCGCGCCGCTCGGCTGCTCAGATCGTCGCGTTCGACGCGCCCCCGGCCCTCTTGGCGCATCGGTTGAGGATTTCGATCACTTCATCATCGCTGATCTGGCGAAAATCACGGTAGAAAAAGCCTATCGCGCCGAATGCGCGATGCGTCTCAAGACAAACAATCTCGTCGACTTCAGCGCTAAGAGACTCCAGCGAATCTGGAGGCGCGACCGGCACGGCCAAGACAAGCTTCTTCGGCGCACGCGCTCGGACGGCGCGCAGCGCCGCGCGCGTCGTCGCGCCGGTGGCGACGCCGTCATCGACAACGATGGCGATGCGCCCTTTCGCCTCCGGTCGTTCACGACCCCCGAGATAGAGCCACCGGCGCCGCTCGATCTCCTCAAGCTCGCGCGCGCACACCTCCTCAAATTCTTGTTCGCTCACATTCGCCATGGCGATCACGTCCTCATTGCGCACGACGACCGGCGCGCCGCCATCCGCCACGGCGCCCATCGCCAGCTCCGGCTGGATGGGCACGCCAATTTTCCTGACGAGCACGAGATCGAGAGGCGCCTTCAGCAAAACCGCGATCGGCTCGGCGACGGGCGCTCCGCCGCGCGGCAGGGCGAAGACGACAACATCCTCGCCCTTGAATTTCTCAAGCTCGGCGGCAAGGCGACGTCCAGCGTCGGTTCGGTCGTAAAAGGACATGGCGCCCTCACCTTTCTGTCGGATCGTCGGCGTCGAGCGCCGTTTGCGCAAGATTCAGATAGCGCGTCGCCAGCGGCTCCCACTTCGTTGGCTCCCGAGGCGCCTCATCGAGAAGATGCGCCACGGACTGCCGCGCGCGCAGCACCGCGCGCCAAGCCGCGTAAAGCGACACCAGACGTCGCGGGGGTTCGCAGGAGAGTCGCTGCGCCAATTTGCCGACGAGTTCGACGCCGAGCGCATTCGCGCCAAGCAGCGCACATTCGATCCCGAGATAGGCAAGCTCGTCAAAGGGATCGACCTGGCGCAGTTCGGCGTTGAACTCCAGACAGTCGAATATGGCGATGGGGTCGCGAAAGCAGATATGCTCCGGGCGCAAGTCGCCATGCCCGTCGACGACCTGGCCCTGAAAGACGCGCTCCTGCAACTGTGATCGGCTGGCCGCCAGCCTTGCGTCGAGAAGGTCGAGCAGAACGGGTGTGCGCCCATGATCGAGCGCGAAATCCCGCCGCGTCAGAACGTCTCGATTCTTTTCCTGCTCGCGAAAAAAACGCAGCGCATAATCCTCGGCGCTGATCGAGGAGCGTTCGACGCCGCGATAGAAAATCCCCAATGTGTCGCAGAGCGCGTCAATCTGCGCCGCGCTCAAGCGATCTTCGGCGATCAGCCGATCGAGCATCGCTTCGCGCGGCAGGCGCCGCATTTCGACAAGCCAGTCGACGACGGCGCCATCGCCGCCAAGCGCCATGCCGTCTTCCGCGCTATAGGTTAGCGGCGCGACGCCCAAATACACATCGGCCGCGAGCCGGCGGTTCAGGCGCACCTCCTCGCGACAATTGTGTTCGCGAGAATCGATCGTCGAGAAGTCGAGAAAGGGATAGCGAACGGGTTTCTTGAGCTTGTAGACCTTGTCGCCTGCCAGAAAGACATAGGACATATGCGTTTCCAGCACCGCCACCGACGCCGGCGCGTGCGCATAGGCGCCGGGCGCGCTGAGAAATCGAACTTTCTCGGCAATTGCGACTGCATCGTCGCGGCTTTCTCAACACGTGATGCAGATGAAGGGCGCAGCTCGCGTGCGGGCCTTTCCGGACGACCGCCTGTCAGACAGGACAAGATGCAGGTTGTTCTCGGCACGCCGGCCGATGATCTGCCCGTCCGGATCTTTGATCGAGACGTGACAGGCTGTCGCACTTGCACAGCCATCCTCGAGCCTTTCGATCATGCGCATGATCTTCTCTTGCGGTCGGAGGGCGGCTCAAAGCCCTGAAAATCGATCTTCTGCTGCGTTTGCATCGAAATTCCTCCAAAGCTGAGGCGCGCATGAACGTCCTCAAGAGGATATGGCGAGGTCTGAGCGGTTTCTCCAGAAGAAGATTCATACTGCGACGCCATGAAGGACGCCATGTAGGCTGAAACGTCCAATCTGCACGAGGTCACTATGACGAGCGACTTCACGACCGCCGACGTCGCGATCGGCCCCCATCGATTGGAGGGATCGCTGTACCTGCCTCAATCGCCACAGGGGCTCATCATTTTCGCGCATGGCAGCGGCTCTTCGCGCTTCAGTCCGCGCAACAGATATGTCGCGGAGCGACTCGTCGCGCAGGGATTCGCCTGTTTGCTGTTCGATCTCCTCACCGCCACGGAAGGCGAATTCCGCCGCAACGTCTTCGACATTGAACTGCTCGGCGCGCGCGTCGGCGAGGCGATCGATTGGACGAGCGACAGCGATATGGCTCGCTTGCCCATCGGGCTGTTCGGGGCGAGCACGGGCGCCGCCGCCGCGCTCGTCGCCGCGGCCGACGAACCACGCGTCGCCGCCGTCGTCTCTCGCGGCGGTCGGCCAGATCTTGCAGGCGACGCGCTGCGGCGGGTTCTAGCGCCGACATTGCTGATCGTCGGCGGACTGGACTATGGCGTGATTGAACTTAATCGCAGCGCGCAGCAGCTGCTCAGATGCCGGAACCGTCTCGACATCGTTCCCGGCGCCACCCATCTCTTCGAGGAGCCCGGCACATTGGAGAGCGCCGTCGAGCGCGCGACCAAATGGTTTGTAGAGTGTCTTTGCGCGCCTCAGGCGTGACCCAAGAATAACGCCCAAGAATAACACATGCTACATTTTTCTTAGCGCAGGGGGTTTGAAACATGATGACGATGGCGCTGACCGAACCGCCGCGCGAAGCGGATCGCAGCCTTGCGCTCTTCGCGCTGGGCGCCAGCATATCTTTTGGCGAAGACGTCGCACAGGCGCTTGGCGCTGACCTCGCGGCGCTGGAAGACCGCGAGTTCGAAGACGGCGAATATAAGATCAGGCCGCTCGAAAATGTGCGCGGCCGCGACTGCTATGTCGTTTTCACCCTGAACGGCGACGAGGTCGCGAGCAGCGCCGACAAGCTCTGCAAACTGCTGTTCTTCGTCGGCGCGCTGAAGGACGCGGGCGCTCAGCGCGTCACGGCCGTCACGCCCTATCTGTGCTTCGCGCGCAAGGACAGGCGCACCAAGCCCCGCGATCCGGTCACCACCCGCTATGTCGCGCAGCTGTTTGAAGCGATTGGAACGGATCGTGTGGTCTGCGTCGACGTCCACAACATCGCCGCTTTTCAGAACGCCTTTCGTTGCGAGACGGTTCACCTTGACGCTCAAGCGCTGTTTGCGCGTCATGTCGTGGCCAACATCGGGGACAGGCCTGTCGCCGTGGTCTCTCCTGATCTTGGCGGCGAGAAACGCGCGGAGCTTTTTCGGCTGCGGCTCGAACGCATGCTGAAGCGGCCCGTGGCCAAGGCTTTCATGGATAAATACCGAAGCGAGGGCCACGTCGCTGGCGATATTTTCGCGGGCGACGTCAAGGATCGCTCCGCGATCATCATCGACGACCTCATCGCCGGCGGCGGCACGGTGGCGCGCACCGCTGCGGCCTGCCGCGCGAATGGCGCGGCGCACGTCTGGGTCGCGGCGACGCACGGCGTCTTTTCGCAAAAGGCGGCGTCCGCGCTTAAGAGCGCGCCGATCGACCGGCTCATCATCACCGATACAACGCCGCTGCAACCGTCCATGGCCGCGCTTGGCGATCGTTTGATGGTGGTCAGCGTCGCCGGTCTTTTGGCGGAAGCGATCCGACGCCTGCACGTAAATGGTTCGATCACGCAGCTTCTGGAGGACGGGCCCTAGCCGGTTAGCGCTCTGGTTGCTTCCGGCACAGAGTCGCGCCAAAAACCTCGCATGAACGTGGAAGACATCGTCATTCGCGAAATGTCCAAGAGCGAACTTGATCGCGCGCTCGATTGGGCTGCGACCGAGGGCTGGAATCCCGGACTCTACGACGCCGAGAGTTTCTACGCCGTCGATCCGAAAGGATTCTTTATCGCCGAGCGCGCCGGCGAGCCGCTGGGCTGCGTCTCCGCCGTCGCCTATGACGAGTCCTTCGGCTATGTCGGGCTTTTCATCGTTCGTCCGCCCTACCGTGGACAGGGCGTCGGCCTTCGGCTCTTGAACGTCGCGCTGCGGCACGTGCAGGGGCGCAATGTCGGGCTCGACGCCGCGATCGACCTTCAGCAGACGTATGCGCGCTACGGATTCACATTCGCTTATCGCAACATACGTCATCGATGCGTCGGCGGCGGCAAAGCGCCTCCCGACCTGACTGAATTGGCCGACGTCCCCTTCGACGAGATCGTGCGATATGACCAGACGGTCTTTCCGACCTCGCGACCGAATTTTCTTTCGCGCTGGATCGCTCAGCCGCAGAGCGCCGCGCTCGCCGTGGTGAGGCAAGGGCGGCTCGCCGGCTATGGCGTGCTGCGCGCGTGTCGCGACGGCTACAAAATCGGGCCGCTGTTCGCGGACGACTCGCAAATCGCCGACGCGCTGTTTCAAGGCTTATGCGCGCGCGCCGCGGGCGCGCCGGTGTTTCTCGATACGCCCGAAGCAAACGCCGCCGCCATCGCGCTGGCGCAGAGACGCCAGATGACCGCCGTGTTCGACACCGCGCGCATGTATACGGAAGGAACGCCGCCGGGACGCACCGACCGCTGCTACGGCGTCACGACCTTCGAACTCGGGTGATTCGCTTCGCCGGACAGGGCGCCGAGGCGATCGATAAGATCGGAGGCCGCGGCGCTCGGCGCGATCAACGTCGGATCGTCGTCGGCTTCGCCCGAACGGTTGACGCGCGGCGACACGGTCCATTCCTGTAGAGCTTCTTCGGGCGGCAATCGGAGCAATGCGCTGGGATCCGCGCCCGACATCCATGCGTTGGCGTCGCGCCAGTCGAGAATGACCGGCATCCGGTCATGGAAACGACGCATCCAGCCATTCGCTGGACCGACGATGATCGTCGCGGAGTCGATCGTCGCATCGCTTTCAATATCGCGACAGCTCTCGCACAAGCCGGCGAAGGCGAGCGGGCGGCCGTCGGGCGCCGTGAAATAATGTGGAGTCCTGGCGCCTTTCGCCCCGGTCCATTCATAGAAGCCCGACGCCGGGATGATGCAGCGGCGAGATGCGAAGGCCGAGCGGAACATCGGTTTTTCGGCGACCGTCTCGGCGCGCGCATTGAAGGTTGCGGGCAGTTCGCGCAGGGGCTTCTTCCACCAGGAGGGCGCGAAACCCCAGCGCATCTGGACAAGCTCATGTCCTGCCGGCGTCGGCCTGATGACCTCGATCATCGTCGTCGGCGCCACATTGTAGCGCGGTTGCAGATTGCGCGGCTGGCCGATCAAATCGGCAAGCCGCTGGAGCTCCTCCCAGGAGAGATGCTGCGTAAAGCGTCCGCACATTAAGCGAGACCGTCCTGTCTCAGTAGTAGTGGCGCCGATAGCGGCGTCCGTAATATGGGCGCGGCGCCGTAGCGGCGCCAATGATCGCGCCGCCTGCTGCGCCGACCGCCGCCGTGGCGAGCGTTGGGCCGGCAAGTCCGCCCGAGGCAAGCGCGCCGATGCCGGCGCCGCCCAGACCGCCGATGACGCCGCCGCCGAGGGCGCGTTCCGCGGGCGTGTAGCAGCCATAAAGCGGCAGTGAGGCCGTCAGAAGCGTCGCAAGGACGAGGGCTTTCTTGACCCGGCCGGGCGTGGCGATGCTGTGCATTTTCATTCCCTTGTTCATGCTCTCGCCGCGTTGGCGCTGAAGCCGAGCCTTCGCGGCGCATCGCCGAATGACCCCAGATTTGCGCCAGAACGATGGCCCTGTCGTGAAGCCACAGGCCAGAACGATGGCCTCGAGAAGGCCACAGCCGCGGCGCTCGATGACGACGCGCAACACTTGTTTCGTCTTCCTTCTAATTGGAACATTTCGCAAATAAGAACGGTGCGAACAGCGGCTTTCTGAAAGACTTCCGATGAGGGATCAATTGTATTGACGCAGGAAGTCGCCTGTTAAATCTTGATACCATGCACGCGGCGCCGCTGAGACTTTCAGCATCGAACCCTCGAGCAAAAAATCAGGCGCGCAACCCCACGCGTGACGTTCCGTGCCCTCAAGGAGAGAATGATGTGCGATCTGGCGCGAGAGAGGAAACGCATTGATTCGATCCTCGCCGACGCGATGAACCAAAACTCGGTTCGACTGTCGATCGATGAAGTCGAACTCGCCGGCTATGGGCTTGCGGCGCTGCGCAGCCACTATGCGCTTTCCTGTCCGGATGAATGCATGCGCAAGAGATGTGACGAATTCGCCGCGTTCGTCGCGCTGTCGCGTCGTGCGCAGCAGCATGCGCTGCATGCGCTATGAAATATTCGGCAACAGGAAAGAAGGAACGCGCAATGTTCATGGCCTCGAACCAGTTCAAGGTCGTCAAGGGCTGCGAAGAAACCTTCGAAACGGCTTGGCGAGAGACAAGCGTCCGGCTGCGGGAAGCGGCCGGCCTCATCGGATTTCAATTCCATCGGGGCAAGGAGAGCGGTCCGCACGTGCTCTATTTCTCGGTGACCATGTGGGAGACGGAAGAGCGCTTCCTCGATTGGCGACGCGCCGAACTCTATGGGCTGCCGAGCGGCGGCGCTGGACCGCGCTGCGCCTCGAGGCTGGAGGAGTTCGACGCGACGGTCTCCAGAAGCAATCCGCAATAGGCGCCGACGGCGTTTTCTAGGAGAAAGACATGTTGGGAATTGGGGACAGCATACCGCCTTTCGTTGTCACCGGCGTTAAGCCGGGATTCAACGAGGTCGAAGAAAACGGTGAAACAGCCTTCGAAACGCTCAGCGAGACGAGCTTCCCAGGCATGTGGAAAATCATCTTCTTTTATCCGAAAGACTTTACCTTCGTTTGTCCGACGGAAATCGCGGCCTTCGCGCGCTTGTCGAAGGATTTCGCCGAGCGCGACGCCGTCGTTCTCGGCGGCTCGAGCGACAATGAGTTCGTGAAGCTTGCTTGGCGACGCGACCACCGCGACTTGAAAAGCTTGCCGATATGGCAGTTCGCCGATTCGAAGGGCGATCTGATCGATGGCCTCGGCGTGCGCGCGCCTTCAGGCGTCGCCTATCGCGCGACCTTCGTCGTCGATCCTGGCAATGTCATTCAACATATCTATGCGACGAATCTCGACGTCGGCCGCGCGCCGGACGACACGCTGCGCGTCCTCGACGCCTTGCAGACCGGCGCGCTCTGCCCCTGTAGTCGGCCGGTCGGCGGAGAAACGCTTATCCCCGCGGCATGATGACCGTGGACGCGGCGCCCGGCAACTGCAGCGTCAGACATTTCGCGGCGCCGCCCGCCTTCATGAATTCCGAAAGCGGCGTCACGACGGGCGTGAAGCCTGCGTCGATCAGGCGCGAACGAAGATCGTCGGAACAGGCGTTGAGGAAAACGCGCCCGGAGACTTCGACAGCGTTGCAGGCGAAAGAGAGCGCGTCTTTCTCGCCGACTTCGATTCGCTTCTCCACTGGCGCGATGGCTCGGATAGCTTCCTGAGACGCACTATCGAAGGCCGCGGGGTAATACATCAGCCAGCCGCCGCTCAGTGGGCAGAAGCAGGTGTCAAGATGATAGAAGCGCGGGTCGACGAGCCTCAGCGCGACGGCGCGCCGGCCGAAGATTTTTTCAAGATATTTGGGCGCGTCTTCGCTTGAGCGCCAGCCATAGCCGCACCAGACAATGCCCCGCGCGTGATCGAGAAGCGCGTCGCCGGCGCCCTCGAATGGAATATTCTCCGGCCAAGGTGCGATCGAATAGCCTTGCGCTTCGAACCATTCGCAAAACAGACGCTCTTCGGGCCGGCGCTCCTTGGCGTTGAACCGACTCACGACAGCCGTGTCGCCGATCGCAAGCCCCGCATTGGCGGTGAAGACCATGTCCGGCAGGCCGGGCGTCGGCGCGACGAAAGCGATATCGCTATGCGCCGCGAGCTTGCCGCGCAAGTTCTCCCATTGCGCCTTCGCGCGCGGCAGCGCCGCTTGCCCAATCTGATTTTCCATCCACGGATTGATGATGTAATCGACGCCGAAATGGTCCGGCGCGCACATCAGTAGCGCGCGACGCGCAGGCGCAGGCCGTGGCGGCGCAGCCTCGCGCGCATCGCTCCGCGGCGCATCGCTCAACACAGCGGCTTCGACGTCGAAGCTCATCAGCGAATTCTCTGGCATTGAACGTCCGTCGATCATGCGAGCTGTTCCGTCCTTACGAGAGTTGCGTCGGCTTCCTGCTCCGCGTCGAGCGGATGCAGCAGTGAGAACAGATCCTTCGGGTCCGAGGGCTCAGCGATCAGCTCGATTTTGCGGCCAACGCCCGTCTCCCGCGCGAGATCGCGCAACAGGCGCAACACCGAGAAATCCTCGATGGCGAAACCGACGCTGTCGAAGATCGTGATCGCGTCTTTGGAGGTGCGCCCTGGTCGATGACCGCCGAGAATCTCCCGCAGTTCCGTCACCGGATGCTCCGGGCCGAGTTGCTGAATTTCGCCCTCGCTGCGCGTCTGCGGCGCATATTCGACACATATCTCAGAGCGCAGCAGCAGTTCGCGCGCAAGCTCGGTCTTGCCCGGGCAATCGCCGCCGACCGCGTTGATATGGGTTCCAGGCCCAACCATGTCGTCGGCCAGTATCGTGGCGAATTTCTTATCCGCCGTGATCGTCGTAATGATGTCTGCGCCGGATGCGGCGCTGCGCGCGTCGAGGCACCGAATGATCGTCAGGCCGAAATCGGCCATGTTGCGCTCGAACTTCTCGACGGCGTCAGGGTCGACATCGAAAACCCGAAGCCGGTCGACGCCAAGAACGACGTGAAAGGCGCAGGCCTGAAACTCCGACTGGGCGCCAAGGCCGATCAACGCCATTGTCTTGCTGTCGGGCCGCGCGAGATGCGCCGCCGCCAGCGCCGAAGTGGCGCCGGTTCGGAAGGCGGTGGCGAGCGTCATGTCGGCGATGAGCGTCGGATAGCCGGTTTCGACATCGGCGAGCGCGCCGAAGGCGACGACGGTCTGCAGGTTGAAGCGCGTGTTGCCGGGATGACCGTTGACGAATTTAAAAGCGAAAGCCTCGCCGTCGCTTGTCGGCATCAATTCAATGACGCCGCGCGGCGAATGGCTCGCGTAACGTGGCGACTTCTCGAACGCGTCCCAGCGCATAAAATCGCGACGCAGATAGTCGACGAGCAGCAACCAAAAGCGTCGCGCGCCCACTTCTCCAACAATGCGGGCGATATCTCGCGCGCTGAGAAACGTCACCATGCCTTCTCCAATCAGTGCATGTCGGGGAGACTAGAACGCGGCGCCGCTAATCAAAATCGCCATAAATTCTCGAAACGGCTCGAATTTTGTCATTTCGGTCATAGATATTGATCGTTTCGATAGAGGCGTGGCCCATGGACGACCTCGACCACCGACTCATCGCGCTGCTGCGGTCGGACGCGCGGGCTTCTTTATCCCAGCTCGCCAAGGCGCTCGGCGTCTCGCGCGGGACGGTCCAGAACCGACTCGACAAGCTCATCGCGTCCGACGTGATCCTGGGCTTTACGGTTCGGCTGAAAAATCCTTCCGCATCCGATCGTATCCGGGCGATCATGATGGTCGAAGTCTCCGGCAAGAATTCCCGTCGCGTCGCTCAGGCGCTGCGCGGGCTCCCGCAGATCCACACGCTTTACAGCACCAACGGGCCTTTCGACCTCATCGCCGAAATTGAATGCGCCAATCTCGAGGAATTCGATCGGGTGCTGTCGGGAGTCAGAATGATCGAGGGCATCGCGAGAAGCGAGACGAGTTTACTGCTCGCTCCCGCCTGAGCCTACTCAGTGCAACGCCTGCGCTGCTCTTGAATCGCTGGGAGCCAGCCTCTCGTCCCCCTCCGATGCGCGCGGCAGGAACACGCGCGCGATCAGTCCGTGGGGTTCGCGGTCGAGCAGAGACACGGATCCGCCGTGGTTCTCAACGAGCGAGCGCACGATAGATAGCCCCAATCCAAATCCGCTGTGCTCGTCAAGGGTTCGTCCGGGCTGACCGCGAACGAAAGGCTCGAATGCGGTCTGCTTGCTTTCCGCTGACATTCCTGGCCCGTCGTCGATGACGTCGACCTGTATCAGTCCTTCCGGCCGATCGGTCAGAAGCACGTCCACTGTCTTCGCGTGATGCGTGGCGTTCTCGACGAGATTGGTAAAAATGCGCTGCATGTCGGGGAGCGATCCGAAAACCATTTGGCGTCCGCCGCCATGGTAGGTCACATGATGCCCAAGGTCGCAGAACTCGTCGGCGACAGTTTGCAGAACGCTGTCGAGATCGACCAGGGAACAGTCGGATTTGTCGTCTCCCTCGGCGCGCAAATACTGAAGGTTCTTGAACAGCATTGCGTCCATGAGATCGACGTCGCGCATCATCCGCTGCTGAAGGTTTTGATCTGGCACGAACTCCGTTTTCAGCTTCAAGCGCGTGATGATCGTACGCAAGTCGTGACTCACCGCCGCAAGCACATGGGCGCGCGCGGCGATCATCTTGCTGATGCGCGCCTGCATGCGATTGAGCGAGCGGGTCAATTCGCGAACTTCCTGGGGACCTCGCTCCGGGAGCTGCGCTTTCGGATCGACATCGTTCGGAATCTGCTCAGCATATTTTGCCAGTCGTCGCAGCGGCGCCATGATCGCGTTCAGCGCCCAGAACACGAAGATCGCTGTGAATATGATAAAGGACAGGGCCGTTCGCGCGCCCTGAGTCAGGATAAACGGTTCGTCATCGGCATGCTGCCAAAGCCATCGCCATATCGAACCGGGAGATTTTTGATGCTCGGCGATTGAGACCGTCGCATAGCCGCCCTTATGCAATTCGACAGCGAGGACGCCGTAATCTTCAGGCGTTGAATTGTCGACCTTGAACACGTCTGCGCCGTTCCACAACAGCGAGTCGATGTGACGAATTTCATTGTCAAAGGCGAGATCGCCGCCGCCCGTCGAAGAATTCGCCGCCGGAGGGCGCGCCTCCTGAATCTCGATACTGGCGTAGGGAACGGCGTGAGAGAGCGCTGAAATGACATTGGCTCTCTCCGAGAGCGGCGCGACGTCCAGAGCGAGGATTATGCTCGCGATGAAATCGCCTTGATCGACAATGTGCCGCCGGCCGAACACATGGAACATGCCGATCACGATCGTTTGGAATGCGACGATGGACACAAGCATGAGCAGCGTAATCTGCACGGCCAGTTTGTTGAGCCGGAACCGCCAGGGAACGCGAGTTGAGTTCATGCGCGCGTGACCTGCGTGGAAAAGATATAGCCTTCGGACCGCACGGTCTGGATGAACGCGGGCTTTCTCGGATCCGTTTCGATCTTCTGTCGAAGCCGGCTGATCAGGACGTCAATGCTCCGCTCAAAGGGACCGGTCGTTGGGCCATGCGTCATGTTGATCAGTTGCTCGCGCGTCAACACCCGATGGGGATTTTCGCACAAAGCATGCAACAGATCGAATTCGGCGCCGGTCATGGCCACCTTTATGCCGCACGGCGCGACGACCTCCCGAGCCAGCACGTCGACGCGCCAGCCGGAGAAAAGATACGCTTGCCGCATCGCGCGCCCGTCGACGGCGCTGGGTGTTTCAGTTCGCCTCAGCACCGCGCGAATGCGCGCCAGCAGCTCGCGCGAATTGAAGGGCTTAACAATGTAGTCGTCGGCCCCGAGCTCCAGCCCCAATATTTTATCGATATCCTCCGATTGCGCGGTCAGTATGATTATTGGAATGCGTCTCTCGGCGCGCATACGCCGGCAAATGGAGAATCCGTCTTCGCCGGGAAGATTAAGATCCAGTATCAACAGGTCGTAGACGCCGGCGCTGAACGCCGCGTCCATTTCCTTGGCGTTTGCGGCGACCTTCGTCTGAAGGTCGTGACCCGCGAGATAAAGCGAAATGAACTCGCCGATTTCGGCGTCATCCTCGACGATCAGAATTGAAATGGGAGACGCCACGGGTCGCGCGATCACTTTCGTTGGGAGGAGCGGAAACTAATAATGCAGTGTTTCTAGAGTGTTTCCATCACAAAAACGATTGCGCCCCGCGACGATTCCGCAGCTCTGTCCGATCTCGTCCGATTTGAGAAAAGAATCAGAAACAATCTCCGTGGTCTGAAAAACTGGAGAAACACCACGGCCACTGGTCTGTCCTATGTTGCGACCGCTAAGGGGTGCGCCAAGGTTTCGACTGAGCGCGATGGCAAGGACACCATATGAAAAGCAAGGCTCATGCTGTCACCCGCGACCTGGAAGCGGACGCGGTTGAGGCAAGCGCCTCTCAGCGCGCCGGGTCATCGGCGCAAGACGAATGGCTGGGCAAGGACCTAGGCGGACCCGCCATGGATGAGAATCGCTCAAATTTCGCAGGGACGATTCCAACCCGGTTCACGCCGAAAACCGGCCTCGCCGGATTGGCCGAAAATTGGCGCGCCGATATTCTGTCCGGCTTTCTGGTCTTTCTTATCGCGCTGCCGCTCTGCCTCGGCATTTCGATGGCCTCCGGCTTTCCGCCGCAGGCGGGCATCATCACCGCCGTCGTTGGCGGCCTGCTGGTGTCACGAATCAATGGCTCCTTCGTCACCATCACCGGACCGGCGGCGGGCCTCATCGTGGTCATTCTGGACTCGGTGCAGGCGCTCGGCGACGGCGACGCCAAAGCCGGCTACCACTACACCTTAGCCGCGATTGTATGCGCCAGCGTCATCCAGATGCTGATGGGCGTCATGAAGGCCGGCAAGATGAGCGCCTTTTTTCCGTCCTCGGCCGTGCATGGCATGTTGGCGGCGATCGGCATCATCATTATGGCCAAGCAGATCCACGTCATGCTGGGCGTGAAGCCGGATGCGCAGACTCTGTTTGAGACGATCGGCGCAATCCCCGCAAGCATTCGCGACATGAATCCAGAAGTGGCGATTATTGGCGGCCTTGGGCTTTTGATCCTGATCGCCTGGTCGCTGGTGAAGAGTCGCCGACTGAAAATGATCCCGGCGCCGCTCGTCGTCGTGATCATCGGCATGGCGCTCGCGCAATATTACGATCTCGACGATGAACATATCTATCTCTTCCTGCCGGACTATCCGTTTCTGCCGCATCACGAATTCACGATCGGTCCGAAGTTTCTTGTCTCGATTCCGCAGAACTTCCTCTCCGGCTTCGCCTTCCCGGATTTCTCGCTGATCGGCTCCAGCATATTCTGGCAGCAGGTCTTCGCCATCTGTCTCGTCGGCAGCCTGGAGAGCCTGCTCAGCTCGGCGGCGGTCGATAAGCTCGACCCTTGTAAGCGCACCTCGGATCTCAACCGCGACCTCGCGGCGGTCGGCTTCGGCAACATCATCTGCGGCCTGATTGGCGGTCTGCCGATGATCGCAGAAATCGTCCGCAGCTCCGCCAATGTGAATAATGGCGCGCGCACAGGATGGGCGAATTTCTTCCATGGATTGTTCCTGCTGATCTTCGTCGCCCTCTTCCCGAGGGTCATTCACGAGATCCCGCTCGCCGCGCTTGCCGCGCTGCTGGTGTTCACCGGCTACCGACTCGCGTCGCCGCTCGAGTTCAAGAAGACGCTGGCGATCGGCTGGGACCAGCTCACCGTTTTCGTGATCACCATCGTCGGCGTGCTGGCGACCGACCTGCTGATCGGCGTCGCCATCGGCATCGCCGCCGAGTTCCTGTTCCACTTCTGGCGCAGCGTCAATTGGGGACAGATCTTCAAGCTGCATCGCGACATCGTGGAGATCGAGCCCGGCGTCTACGAGGTCAAGATCGGCGGCGCCGCGTTTTTCGCCAATTACCTCGCGCTCAAGGGCGATCTCGTGAAGCTCCCGAAGGGCAAGAAGATCATCTTTGATCTCTCAGAGTCCTGGTGCGTCGATCATACGGTGATGGAGAACCTCCATCACTTTTGCGAGGACTATGAAGCAAACGGCGGCCGCGCAGAGATTTGCGGACTGGATCAACACGTCGCGACGTCAAAGCATCCCCTCGCCCCGCGCAAGCGCAGCGTCTAGTCCGTAAAGTTCACGCAGGGCGCGACCGACGACCGTCGCGTCGAATCGAAGGTGACACGTATGCCGCTCTACCTGGCGCTGACCTCTGTCAGCGCCCTGCTCGCCGTCGGCGTCTACGCCATCGTCGACAGGCGGAACCATGACGTCAGCCGCAACGTCTACCGCCTGTGCATCGGCCTCTGCGGCGTCATCTTTCTCGCAGCGGTCATGCCAAGGGGCGCTCATGTCGTTTCCACGACTTTGCCGCTCGGGCTGCCGTGGATCGGCATGCATTTTCGCATCGACGTCCTGACCGCCTTTTTCCTCGCCGTCGTCAATCTGGGCGGCGCGGCGGCGAGCGCCTATGCGATCGGCTATGGCGCGCATGAGAAGGAGCCGATGCGCGTGCTGCCGTTCTATCCAGCCTTTCTCGCTGGCATGAACCTCGTCGTGCTGGCCGACGACGCCTTCACCTTTCTCGTCGCTTGGGAGTTCATGTCGCTTGCGTCATGGGCGCTCGTGCTGACGCATCATCATGAGGAGGAGAACAGGCGCGCCGGCTTCGTCTATCTGTTGATGGCGAGCTTCGGCGGGTTTGCGCTGTTGATGGCGTTCGGCGTTCTCGGCGGCGTCGGCGGCGCCTATGACTTCGCCTCGATTCGCGAGTCGACTAAGGCGGGCTGGACCTCGGGCCTCGTCCTGGCCCTCGCGTTAATCGGCATGGGGTCGAAAGCCGGACTCGCGCCCCTGCATATCTGGTTGCCGCTCGCCCATCCCGCGGCGCCGAGCCATGTCTCGGCCCTGATGAGCGGCGTTATGACGAAGGTCGCCGTCTACGGCTTCATTCGCGTCGTGTTCGACTTGCTCGGGCCGCCGGCCTTCTGGTGGTCGGTCGAGCCGATGACCTTTGGCGCGGCGAGCGCCCTCATCGGCGTTCTCTTCGCGACGATTCAGAGCGATTTGAAGAAGCTGCTCGCCTACAGCACTATCGAAAACATTGGCGTCATTTTCATCGCGCTCGGACTCGCCTTGGCGTTCAAGGCCAATGGCATGGCGCTGCCGGCCGCGCTCGCCTTCACGGCGGCGCTCTTTCACGTTTTCAATCATTCGCTGTTCAAGAGCCTGCTGTTCTTTGGCGCCGGCGCGGTATTGAATGCGAGCGGCGAAAGAAGCATCGAGCGGCTCGGCGGTCTTATCCACGCCATGCCGAAAACGGCGTTCCTTTTTCTCGGCGGCTGCGTCGCCATCGCCGCCCTACCGCCGCTGAACGGTTTCGTCTCGGAATGGCTGGTCTTTCAGGCGATCCTGCTGAGCCCGGCGCTGCCGCAATGGACAGTGAAGCTCCTCGTTCCGGCGGTCGGCGTGGCGCTGGCGCTGAGCGCGGCGCTCGGCGCCGGCTGTTACATACGCGCCTATGGCGTCGCTTTTCTGGGGCGTCCCCGCAGCGAAGCGGCGCGCAGGGCGCACGACCCGGATCGCTGGTCGCTCGGCGCTATGGCGGTTTTGCTGACGCTGTGCCTCATCGCCGGTCTGCTGCCGAGCCTCCTCATCGACACGATCTCACCCGTGGCGAAGGATTTTGTCGGCGCCCGCATGCCGACGCAGGCCGAACTCTCCTGGCTCTCGATCGCGCCGATCGCCGAAAGCCGCAGCTCCTATAATGGGCTTCTGGTCTTCCTGTTCATTCTCTTCTCCGCCTATTCGGCGAGATGGGTCATCCACAAATTTGGCGCGACGCGGTCGCGGCGCGCGCCGGCGTGGGACTGCGGCTACATCGAAGCCAGCCCCATGACCCAATACACCGGCAGCAGCTTCGCGCAGCCGATCCGGCGCACCCTTGGCGTCATCGCCTTTTCGGTGCAAGAGCGCCTCGACATGCCGGCGCCCGGCGATACGCGGGCCGCGCGCCTCAGCGTCGACATCAAGGATCGAATCTTCGACTATCTCTATGCGCCGCTCACGCGGGCGGTGGAATCTTGCGCCGAGCGGCTGAACGTCCTCAGTCTTATGACGATCCAGGAATATCTCGCGCTCGTTTTCGCCGCGCTCGTCTTCCTCCTGGTGCTGGTGGCGATATGACCCTTCTTTTCAACCTTATGGCGCAGAGCCTTCAAATGCTTTTGGTGCTTGCGCTGGCGCCGCTGCTGATCGGCTTCGTTCGAAAGCTGAAAGCGCGTCTCTTGCGCCGTACAGGGCCGCCGATCATTCAGCCCTGGCTCGATCTCATTCGGCTGCTGCGCAAGGAGGTCGTCCTCGCGGACAACGCATCGTGGCTGTATCGCGCCGCGCCCTATCTGATCTTTGCGATGATCTGGGTCGCCGCATCGCTGGTGCCGACATTCGCCACCGGACTGACGTTCAGCTGGTCGGCCGATCTCATCGCCATCATCGCCCTGCTCGGCAGCGCCCGTTTCTTCCTTGCTCTCGCCGGCATGGACATTGGAACGAGTTTTGGCGGCATCGGCTCCAGCCGCGAGGCGATGTTCGGCTCGCTCGCCGAGCCGGCGATGATGATGATCGTCTTCACCGTCTCCTTCGTCGCCGGAACGACGCAGCTCTCTGAAATTGCGGCCTATATGGCCGGAAATCTGGAATTGCGCGCCTCCGTCGGCATGGCGCTCGTCGCGCTCCTCATCGTCGCCATCGCAGAGAATGGTCGGATTCCCGTCGACAATCCGGCGACCCATCTCGAGCTGACGATGGTGCATGAAGCGATGGTTCTCGAATATTCCGGGCGCTATCTCGCGCTCATTGAACTCGCCTCCGCGCTCAAACTGCTCCTTTATCTCTCGCTCATCGCCTGCGTCTTTTTCCCGGTTGGACTAGCGTCGCATGATGCGGGCGTGGAGGCGATGATGATCGGGCTTTGCGCTTACATCCTCAAGCTGGCGATCGGCGGCGGCGCGCTCGCGCTGTTTGAGACATCGACCGCCAAGATGCGCATCTTCCGCGTGCCGGACTTTCTCGGCGCCGGGCTGATGCTCGGCCTCCTCGCGACGCTGCTCGTTTTCGTGACACGGAGCCTCTGATGGAGCTTCTGACAATCGACATCGCCCATGTGCTCGCGGGTGCGCTCCTGCTGACGAGCTTCATGCTGCTGTATCAGGACAGACTGTCGGGGCTGATCAATATCTACACGCTCCACGCCGTCATTCTGTCGCTGTCGGTCGCCTGGCAGGCCTATTACCAGGACGCGCCGCACCTCTATTTCACAGCTTGCATCGCGGCGGTCTTCAAGGCGCTAATCATTCCCTTCAGCCTTCGCCGCATCATCAAGCGCTTGCGCATCCACCGCACCGTGGAGGTCGTTGGCGGCGTCGGCATAACCATGCTCATCGGCATATTTCTCGTGGCGCTGTCGCTCGTCGTCATGCTGCCGGCGACCGCCTCCGCCGATCCGCTGTCGCGCGAGGACATCGCATTCGCCTTGGCGATCGTGCTGCTCGGGCTGTTGATGATGGTGACGCGACGCAACGCCGTGAGCCAGATTATCGGTTTCATGTCGCTGGAAAACGGCTTGATTCTCGCAGCGGCTGGGGCGAACGGCATGCCGCTCGTGGTCGAGATCAGCGTCGCCTTCTCGGTCCTCATCGCCTTCATCGTGATCGGCATCTTCCTGTTTCGCATCCGCGAGCGATTCGACAATGTCGACCTTTCTGAACTCGATCGCGTGCGCGGAGGACGTTCATGAGTTCCGATCTCTTGCTGGTCTCGAACGCGCTTATTGGCATTCCCGCCGCCGCGGCCATTGCGGTCGCGCTTGAACCGGCCTACCGACGCTCGGCGATCATCAATCTCTGCGCCTCCGGCGCGACGTTTCTCTTCGCGCTTGTGCTTCTCGTCGTCGAGCCCGAAAGCGGTGGCTATCTCTTCGTCGACGACCTCAACATCGTCTTTATTGTGCTCTCGACCTTCATCGGGTTCACCACGAGCGTCTATAGCGCGAGCTATATCGACCATGAGCTGGAAACTGGCCGGCTGACCACGAGGAACGTGCGCTTCTATCACGCGATGTATCAGTCGCTGATGTGCGCGATGAATCTGGCGCTGCTCGCCAGCAACATCGGCCTCATGTGGGTCGCGGTCGAAGTCGCAACCCTGACGACCGTGTTGATGGTCGGCATGTACCGCACGCCGCACGCGCTTGAGGCCGCTTGGAAATATTTCATCCTTGGCAGCGTCGGGATCGCGCTGGCGCTCTTCGGCACGATCCTCATTTACATGGCGGCCGAGCCGGTG
Source organism: Methylocystaceae bacterium (assembly GCA_009773555.1). GTDB lineage: Bacteria > Pseudomonadota > Alphaproteobacteria > Rhizobiales > Beijerinckiaceae > Methylocystis. Next base: position 56,406 of record WSXZ01000021.1, read on the forward strand.
CTGGGACAGGGCTACGACGCCATGGTCTGGACGACGCTGATGTCGCAGGCGCCGCAGTTCAATCCGCGGATGCTCAACGTCGCCTTCGTGTTTCTGATGCTCGGCTACGGCACGAAGGTCGGCCTGGCGCCGATGCACGCCTGGCTGCCGGACGCGCACGCGGAAGGTCCGACGCCGATCTCGGCGGTCTTGTCCGGCCTCCTGCTGAATGTCGCGCTCTATGCGGTGCTGCGGTTCAAGATGCTGCTGACCGCGAATGCGGCGGCGATTACGCCGGGCCCGCTGATGATCACGCTCGGCCTTGCATCGCTCATCATGGCAGCCTTCATGCTCTACCGCCGCGGCGACATCAAGCGGCTGTTTGCTTACTCCTCCATCGAGCACATGGGCATCATCGCTTTCGCCTTCGGCATGGGCGGACCGCTCGCCAACTTCGCCGGCCTGCTGCACATGACGATGCACAGCCTGACGAAGTCCGCGATCTTCTTCTCGGTCGGCCACATCGCACAGGCCAAGGGCACGCAGAAGATCGCCGACATCAGAGGACTGACGCAGAGCCATCCGGCGCTGGGCTGGTCTCTCGTCCTCGGCGTCGTGGCGATCATCGGCCTGCCGCCGCTCGGTATCTTCATGAGCGAATTTCTCGTCGTGAGTTCGACCTTCGCGCGCCAGCCGCTCCTCGCCATTCCGCTGGTTTTCGGCCTGCTGCTGGCTTTTGGCGCCTTGCTGTTGCGGCTCACCGGGATGGCGTTCGGCGAGCCAAGCCGCGACCACGGCGAGGTGAAGGCTTCGATGTGGCCTGTCTACGCGCATCTCTCGCTTGTGCTGCTCGCCGGAATCTATCTCCCGTCTCACGTCGTGACCTGGTTCCAGAACGTCGCGCGGCTCTTGGGTTGAGTTCGAAGGATGAAAAGATGAACTTCGCCAGCAAACAAATAGCGGCTCAGCCGTCGCCGCCGACATGTCTGCCCTGGCCGCGTGAAATCGTCGACCGAGACGGTTGGCTCGCTTTCGCTGAAAGTCTTGCGAAGGGCGCGCGCGAGCTCCTCAGCCTGTGGGGCGAACCTTCGAGCGTTCACATGGCGGTGCTCGAAGAGCGGGAGCCGCGCCTGCGCATCGTCAGTTTGGAGTGTCCCGAGGGCTCCTTTCCATCCGTCGGGCGATTGCATCCGCCGGCGTTGAGACTCGAGCGCGCGATCCGCGATCTTTATGGCCTGCGAGCCGAAAATGCGCCCGACGAGCGGCCCTGGCTCGATCATGGCCGTTGGGGCGTGCGTCATCCCTGCAGCGACCCCGAAAAGATCGACTCCACCAAAGACAGCTACGCATTCCTTCCCGCCGAAGGCGAACCGCTCCACCAGATACCGGTCGGACCCGTGCATGCCGGCATTATCGAGCCGGGCCATTTTCGTTTCTCGGCCAATGGCGAAACCGTCGTGCGGCTTGAGGAGCGGTTTGGCTTCGTGCACAAGGGCGTCGATCAACTGATGGCCGGCGCCTCGATCGAGCGCGCCGCGCGTTTGGTGGCGCGCGTGTCCGGCGACAGCACGGTCGCCTACAGCCTCGCCTTTGCGCAGGCGGTCGAGGCGGCGTTCGACGTCAATGTTCCGCCGCGCGCGACATATCTGCGCGCGCTGATGGCCGAACTGGAACGAATCGCCAATTATTTCGGCGATATCGGCGCCATCTGCAACGACGCGGCCTTCGCATTGATGCATGCGCAATGCGGCATCGTCCGCGAACGCATCTTGAGAGAAGCGGCAAGTTGCTTCGGACACCGCCTGATGATGGATCGCATCGCGCCGGGAGGCGTTGTCGTCGATCTGGAGCGAGAGAACGTCACGGCGCTGTTCACGCTGATCGAGTGGATCGAGCTGATGACTCCGCGCCTGATCGCGCTCTTTGGCGACACGACGTCGCTGCAGGATCGGACCGTCGGGACAGGATACGTCAGTGAGGCGCTCGCAAAGCAATATGCGTGCGGAGGCTATGTCGGCCGCGCCTCCGGCCGGACGTTCGACGCGCGCAAGGCGATCGGTTACGCCCCCTATCCGCAACTGACCTTCGAGATCGGCTGCTCCAAGGAAGGCGACGTCGATGCGCGCGTATGGGTCCGCTTCGACGAAATCAAAGCCTCGCTGAGACTCCTCAGACAAATTCTCGACGAAATGCCGGAGGGACCGATCATCGCCGCCTGGGCGCTGCCGGAAGACTGGACGCGCGAAGGCGCGGCGCTCGTCGAAGGATTCCGCGGCGACATCTTCGTTTGGCTGCGCATGCGCGCTGACGGCGTGGTGCAGCGCTGCCATTTGCGCGATCCGTCCTGGTTCCAATGGCCGCTGCTCGAAGCGGCGATCAAGGACAACATCGTCGCCGACTTCCCGCTCTGCAACAAATCCTTCAACTGCTCCTACTCGGGGCACGATCTCTAGGACGCGCGCACGATGCAGAAATTCTTGCTTCAAGGCCTGCTTCGGCGCGCTCTGACCGAACAGGCTCCCATTCCGAACCCGACGTCGATCGCGGAACTTGGCTACACGCTCGGCCGGACGGCGCGCCAGAAACTGGGACGCAGCCTGTCGATCCGCGAAGTCGACGCGGGGTCCTGCAATGGCTGCGAACTGGAAATACATGCGCTCAACAACGCCTATTACGATCTCGAAAGGTTCGGCCTGCGTTTTGTCGCGTCGCCGCGCCATGCCGACGTCTTGCTCGTCACCGGTCCGGTGACGAAAAACATGCGCGAAGCGCTCGAGCGAACCTATGCGGCGACGCCCGATCCAAAATGGGTGATCGCCGTCGGCGACTGCGCCTTCGACGGCGGCGTTTATTGCGAGAGCTATGCATGCGTTGGCGGCGTCGCCAACGTCGTCCCTGTCGATCTCCATATTCGCGGCTGCCCGCCTGATCCCACAACGCTGCTCAAAGGATTGATCGCCTTCGTCGACACGATGAGCTGAACGACGCCAGCGCGTCCGATGGGAGATGGCCGCCGCCTGAAACATGGTGGCGGCCATTTTTGCGAAACGCACGAGCAATGTTTCCACGCCCGGAGATAAATTCGGGAAAAACCTGCATACGAAAACTTGGCTAGAACGAGAGGCGCTTCGCGCTTCGCACACGGAGTCGCGTCGGTCCACGTGATGAACTTGCTGTCTTGATTTGCGGCGCAAAGCGCGCGCCGCTCACGCGAATGAAGACGCAAGCGAGGCTGATCATGAATCTCCCAGGCTGGAAGCATGTCGCGGCAAGCGGGCTTGTCGCGGTTCTCTCGACAACAGCGGCGCATGCGGCGTCAAGCGACGCCATCGAAGCAAGGCTGCGCACCCTGGAGGCGGAGATCGCAAAACTGCGGCGAGAGGCTCGTCAGGCGAAGGCGGAAGCCCAGCAGGCGACTCAGTCCGCTCAACGAAGCGCGGCGAAGGCCGAGGCGGCGCAATCCGCGACGCCGCTGATGCCGCCGGTTTTCGTCGCATTCAGGAACGGATTGTTCGTCGAGAGCGCGGACAAAGCCTACAGTTTCAAGATCGGCGGACGCATGCAGTTCGACGGCGGCGGCGCGGCGCAACCGCTCAATGGCTGGTCAGGCCAGGCCGGCGTTCGGCAGGTGCGTCTCGAAGTCGAGGGCAAGGCTGCAAAATACTGGTTCTACAAACTGCAATATGATTTCGCCGGCTCGCAATATGGCACGCCCTTCAATGCGCCCGTGCAAGGCGGCATTCGCGACTTCTATCTTGGTCTGCAGCATCCCCTGCTCGCGCTGCCTTTTACGAAGGAGCCGGCGTTCATCCATATCGGCAGCTATTTCGAACCCTTCAGCCTGGAGTTCACGGCTTCTTCGCGTTTCCGTGATTTCATCGAACGCGCGATGGCGGTCGAAGCCATTGCGCCCAGTCGTCACCTTGGCGCGGCGATCGGCGCCTATGGCGACAACTGGACGGCGAAAGGCGGCATCTTCACGACAAGCTTCGAGGATTTGAACACGAATCCCGTCGTCAGCACGCCGCCGTTGATCGGCATTCCGGCGCGCGCCGGTTGGGTCCCAACGGGCGGCGGGCAATATTTCGAACTGACCGGCCGCGCGACCTACGCGCCGATCATGACCGAGCATGATCTCCTGCATGTCGGCGTCTCGGGCCGCTATCACCAGCCAAACAGCGCCACGGGATTATCCGACGATCGCGTGCTGCGGATCGGCAACCGCATTCGCTCGGAAGCCTATATGCTCAATCAGGGGCTGCTTGGCACGCCGGATCTTTCCTGCGGAACCGTCGCTCTACCGGGATGGACGTCGGCGGCCGCGGCGCATTGCGTCAACAACGTGCAGTCCTTTGGCGTGGAGCTGTCCGCGGCGCATGGGCCGTTCTCGCTGCAGGCCGAATATCTGGGGCAGCAGGTCAATCGCAACACCACCAATATCGCGCTCGCGCGCGTCGCAGGCGCTTTCGCGCCTGGCGGCGCTTCGCATTATTTCAGCGGCTTTTATCTCTACGGGCAATGGTATCTGACCGGCGAAGAGCGCGCCGCCGCATATGACGTGACGAACAAACTCGGCGCGAACTTCAATCAGATCGCGATCAAGCATCCGATGAGCGCGGGCGGCTTTGGCGCACTTGGGCTCGCCGTGCGCTACAGCGCGCTCAATCTCAACAGCGGACCCTATAGCGGCTCAAGCCTGTACAACATGCTCGCCTATACGACGCTCATCGCGCCCAATCCCGCGGCCGCGTCTTACATCGGCAACGCGGGCGTTGTCGGCGGTCGCCAGCAAAACGTCACTCTGGGACTGAATTGGTATCCCGACAATGGAATCCACTTTCAGTTCAACTGGGTCCATGTGCTGCAGGCCTCCGCGCCGTTCAATGATTACGCTTTGTACGCCACTGGCGTTCCGGCGCGGCAAGGGCCGTATTTCAACGGCGCCCATCCCGATCTCTTCGAGGCGCGCGCGCAGGTCTATTGGTAGGCGATCCGCGGACGAGGGACACGGTTCTCATGTCTGCAAAGGAAGGGCGTTTCCATGCGCTTCATTGTTCGAAAGCCCATATCCGATTCCAATCGCTTTTCATGCTGGTGACAAACCATCCTTGCCGCTTCGCCTCGTCATACAAAGACTGAGGGGCGTATTCGCGCTTGGGGTCGTCGTGCAAAACCAACATGCCAAACCGCGCGCCATCCCCCGACGTCGTATATTCGAGCATCTGCCGGTCGCCCGTTGAGTTCCCGAATGCAGCGCGCGGCCGACGACCGATCATCAAATGGATGGCCTCGGGCTTGCCGGCGTCGACGTCGCTGAGCAGCGTTTCGGCGCTCTCGATCAGAACGGGACGCCCACGCTTGTCATAACGATAGCTTACGCTCTCCAGAGTCCCGACAACCTGCTCGGGCGGAACGCCATAGGTCTGCTCTGCATAGACTCGCACGAAATCCTGCCCGCCTCCGGTGACGATGTAGGTCTTATAGCCGTTGGCCCGCAGATGCTTCATCAGCTCGAGCATCGGCAGATATGTCAGTTCGGTGTAGCGGCGGCCCCAGCGCGGGTGTTTCGCAGTCTCAAGCCATTGCTCCGCGTCGGCTCTAAACCGCTCTACGCTCATGCCGCTGAGCGGCGCGGCCATGATCTTGATGAGGTCCTTCGTGGGAAGCTTCGATATCGCCTCCATGTTGCGAGAGAGCGCTGTCTTGAAGGGCTCGATCTTTGCAAGCGCCGGTCTTGCCTTTACGACGGCAGGCAGGCGATCCAGACAATACATCAACTGCGGGTATATCGGATGGGACGCCCAGAGCGTGCCATCCTGATCGAAGACCGCGATACGCTCCTCGGGGGGGACGAATTTCGTACTGGATGGATCAGTCGTCGCTCGAATGAATTCGACGATTGCATGTTTAGCCGGACCTTCGTTCCATGACGGAAGCGGATCGCTTCCCGCTCTGACAGATGATCCCGACAGCAGGAATGTTGTGGCCATCACAGCGATAAGGAAGCTCAATCGAACCAGCGCTTTCATCATTCCTCCCTGATAGGCTGACAGCTCGTCCAAGAAGCGCCTCCGACGAGGTAGCATGTCCGCACGAACGAATGGTCGACGGCAGACGATGGACGCGCCGATCTATAAGCGATTTACGCGATTGATTGTATTGCCCTTCGCGGGCGGACATAAGTCTCCGCTGAGGAGCAGCTGCTTCGCAGACGATCAACTGAAAGCGCGAAGCGCCGCGACAAATTTGCAACGCTCGGCGCAATTCGTCGACGAAAGACGCGAGAAGATCGGAACAGAGATTGATTTCAGTCGTTGTTAGGATGACGTTCTAGATAGGTTGTTCAGTGGTCCTTCTCTAAAGAAGGAGATTTCCGATGACCACCAGGAAGCTTCAGCGAAGGCGAAGCGCGATCAGGTCGCTTCTCCAGAATCTCGAAACGCGTCCGTTCTGCGAGGATCAACTGCCGCAGTCTGGCGGATGGCTGAGTCAGCCTCGGCCAAAGCTGTCGCGCGGCTCGACCAACGTCGGCGGGCATAGCGATCGTCGATAGATAGTGGCGGTGGCGGGCGTGGGCGCCTGACCCGCGCAAGCATTGGACGACGCGCGCCCGACAGCTTTAGCAAAGGAATGCCCCGACCGTGATGTAACGGCGGGGCGTTCTGCATAGAGCGAAAAGATCTCAGCAAAAAAATCTCAGCAAGCGCCGGCCTTGGTAGTGGGCGCGCTTCGACGCGCGCCTCGCGTAGAGGCTGAGGGCGTAACAGCCACATGCTGCGGCGTCGCTATTCGGCTCGGGAAGCTTCCGTCGCCTCCAGCACATTCTCGATCGGGCAGTTGAACTCCCAGACGATGCCTGCGCTGTCGTATTGGAGCCGTGCATCCCCTCTAAGGTTCAGTCTGATCATGTCCCGTATGACTGTGGACCCAAAGCCGCCACGCGCAGGCGGCGCCACCGTGGGACCATCCGTTTCACGCCAGCTCATCGTGAAGCGCCGGCCCTCGCCATCGTGCTTGTGGACGCCCCATTCGATGTCGACGCGGCCATCCGAGGTGGACAGCGCGCCATATTTGACGGCGTTGGTCGCCAGCTCATGCAGCGCCATGCTGAAAGATTGCGACGCCGCGGCCGAGATCGTCAGCGGCGGGCCTTGCGCACGAGATCGCTTAGCGTGACGCCTTGCCAATCGCTGGCGACCAGCAGGTCCTGGTTCGCGGCGAGAGACAAAATGCGCTCTTGGAACGTTTCCTCGAAGTCGCGTCCTGGATTGCCCGCGGTCGCTCGTGCGATGGCGAGCACGATGCTCAACATGTTCTTCGAGCGGTGATTGAGCTCACGCATGAGAAGAGCGCGCTGTTCCTCCGCGCGCACACGCTCCGTCACGTCTCTCGACAGCACCGCGACTCTTGGGCTTTCCGCTTCTTCGATGCGGAAGACAAAGGCGTCATAGATCTTGCCGAGCGCGCGCGCTCTGCGGACGACGCGTTCGGCGTTCCCGGACACCGCGACTCTGCCGATCGTGTCGATCCAGTCCTTTTCCAGGCTGGGCACAAGCTCGCGACCGCTCCGCCCTTCAACATTCTTCAGTCCAGTTATAGCCTCAAAGGCTGGATTGACTTCAAGGAAGCGGTAGTCGATCGCATGACCTTCCTCGTCGTAGAGCGGCTCCACCACCGTGAAGCTTTCGTCAATGGATTCGAACAGCAGGCGATACCGCGACTCGCTCTCGCGCAGCGCCTCTTCCGCGCGCGCCCGCTCGATCGCCGACCACGTTCGCTCGGCGACGTTCTCCGCCGCCGCCACCTCAGCAGCGCTCCACATACGCGGCAGGCGGGAATTAATGGCGAGCACCGCGACGAGCCGCTTGTCCTTCACCAGCGGCACGTTAAGAAACGCTGAAATCGAACGGCTGTTGAAGGTCCGTAGGCTCTCCGGCGCCGACGTTCGCGGGTCCTGGCTGACGTCGCCGACCGCGACCGTCCTGCCGCGCTTCAGGTCGGCGATAAAAGCCTCGCCAAAGTCCAAGAGACGATGGCGCCCGGCGTTGCTTGGCGCCGCGCCGTCGTTCCAGTCGTGCTGAACAGTTGCGTATTCGCCGGCCTCGTCGATCTCCGCATAAGCCGCCTGGTTGGCCTCGAGATGCCGGCCCAGGACTTCGCTCGCCGCAGCCTGAATGGCCACGGGATCCGCCAATGGGCGCAAACGGTCATTCAGCTCGACGAGCATATTCTGCCGAGACTCGCGGTCCAGACGTTTCGCCTCGCGCGTCCGCTGCTCTGTCGTGTCGCGTATGGCGAGAAGGATGAGGTTAAGCTGGTCGAGCCGACGGCCGTTCAGCAGCATCACCCGAGGACCGAAGCCTTGGAACACGCGTTCGATCCGGTAGTCGTCGAAACTCTTGCGGCGAGGGAGAATGTCCTCAAGCAGCCGTCGCAGCTCCGGGATGTCCCACTGGCCATCGCCCAGCTCGTAAACGAGACGCCCTTCCGTCTCCTCGGGCTCTCCCCCGAAGAGTTGATAGAAGGGCCGGTTCGCCGAGTGAACCGTGAGGTCCCCGTGGAGAATCAGCAGCGCTTCACGCACGCTGTCGATCAGTTTCTCGGCGAATTCTATTCGGCCCTCGAGTTCATCACGAAGCCGCTCACGCTCGGTGTCATCGGATATCGCGAGCAGGATACAATCTTTTTCATCTGGCCTGCGGATGCGCCTGGCCTTGAGCCGCAGGATGCGACGGCCGACACGTTCGAAATCATGTTCAACGCGGCAATCCACGATCGTACTGTTGCGCTCAACAATTTGCTCTAGCAGCCGGCGCAGCTCCGGGATGTCCCACTGACCGTCGCAAAGCTCATAAACCGGCCGGCCCACTGTCTCCTCGCGCGTCACCCGAAACTGACTGAGGAACGCGTCATTGGCGACCTCGACCGTGAGCTGTGGATCAAGCGCCAGCAGCGGCAAGCCCACGGTCTCCAGAATTGAACTCGCATAGGCGGAAATGTCAGTCTCGGTTGTCATGCCTACCGAACTCAGATCGACGATCAGCCTTGCTGAAGGTAACGCGTTTCGACGCGAGAGGAACCCCGTAATGCGAAAGGCGCGCGCAGAGGATACGATCGTCTGGCGAATCTCGATTATGATGTCTTTCAATCGCCATTAATTGTCGATTCGAGGGAACACGTGCTTTTAAAATTCTGGATGTCGCAGACGACGCTCGTCATGGCGCTCATGCTCACAGGCGCCATGGCCGCTGTCGCGCTTTTCCTGTGCTGGCTCAGCTTCGCCTCGCGCTTTCACGCCTATGCACAGAGCTGGAAAGGCGTCGCGCCACCCTTCGTCGCCGTCCCGGCGACCCTGTTTGGCCTGCTGATGACGTTTCTCTCGCAGGACGTCTGGGACGCGAATCGCAGCGCCTATCGCGCCATCGCCATGGAGCGCGAACAATTGGCGACGCTCGCAGCGCTTTCGGGCAATCATGGAGTCAACGCGGACGATATTCCGCGCGCTGTGCGTGATTATGTGGAAACCGCCGTTGGCCTCGAATGGAAAACCATGGAAGACGGCAAAGAATCGCCCGAAACCGAGGCCGCGCTGAACAGACTTACGCGCGCGGTCGCCAGCGCGAGAATCGACGCGGCCTTCCAGCGCGCGCTCGTCGATACGGTGATGCGTTTGCGATCGGCGCGTGAACAAAGACTCGCCATTGCGGCAGCCTTCCCCGACGATCGCAAATGGGCGGCGGTCCTCATCATCGCCTTCATCACGCAAATCGCGATCGCCGTCGTGCATCTCGACCACCCGAGGCCCCAGCTTCTCGCGCAAGCGATATTCGCTTTGGCGGCGATCGTCCCCATATCGCTCGTCGCATCCGTGGACGAGCCCTATTCGCCGCCCAATGCGGTGAGTTCCGAGCCGCTTGCGCAGCTGCTGGAGCGCTATCCGCAAAAGTGACCGGCTCACCTTTGATAGCGCCCTGCAGACGCAGCTAAGAGTTCCAAGAAAGTTGCATTAACCTTCAACGAACGCCGGAACGCGTTCCGGCGCCGAACCCGAGTCCGATCGAGACGAGCCAATGATCAAAACTCAAAAAGTGGTTGGCACCGCTTTTGTCGTGGCGGAATTCCGCAATGACGAAAACACGCAAGCTCATCCGCTCTACCGCGATCCCTACGTACGCCTGTTCCTCGATCGCGAAACGAAAGAGGCGGCGGATCGCATCTCCCAGTCGTTTCCGCCGATACGGAACAATGTGCGACTGAGGACCCGCTACTTCGACGACCGGCTTCGTCATCAGATCGACCAAGGGCGCCGACAGATCCTCATACTGGGCGCCGGACTCGACACAAGGCCGCAGCGGATCGGGGCCGAAGGCGTCGCCTATTTTGAAATCGACGCTGCTGAAACCCAGGCGTTCAAGAAGGCGAAGCTCGAAGCAAGCGATGTCGATCCCAACACGACATATATCGGGGCGGATTATGTGGCGGATGGAATGATTGATCTCCTTGGACAAAACGGATGTGATTTCCGGCTTCCCACCCATGTCATATGGGAAGGAAACACGATGTATTTGAACGAAGCTTTTGTGTGTCAGATCCTGACGAGCCTCATGCGCCACATCGAGAGCTGCTCGGTGTCCTTCGACTATATGGCGGAGGATGTGATCAACAACGCCACCGGCGATCCTGAGATCACCAGCGTCGTCGCGAGATTCGCCGCAATGGGAGCCCCGTGGACGTACGGGATCGACAATCTTGCCGAACTCGCCGGTCGTTGCGGGGCAAGCGTGCTCGATCGGGCCACGCTCGCCGACCTTCATCGAACCTATTGGCCGGATCAGCCGTTATCGTCGCCTATTTACGGGTATTATTCGCTTTGCACGCTGCAGAACGCGGTGGCGTCTTAGAGCGGATTCGCCTTAAACCGGTTCATATCCCGCGGCGGCGAAGAAGTTTGCGCATTCTGTCGGCGAGAACTCCTTCAGCAGCGCGCCGATCCTGT
>WSXZ01000139.1 GCA_009773555.1 Methylocystaceae bacterium
TCTAGCAGGCTGTTGAAAAAGGCTCTCGCTTCGCTTTGAGGACGGCGTCGTCCCCGTTGTGATACTCGAATTCGATCTCGATGAAGCCGTCATCGAGAAGTTCGGCGGCTCCTTCTCCCGAGATTTCATCGCCCTTATCAAATCCGGTCCACGCGAAACCGATGGAGGACCGGCTGTATTCGATGTCGAGCGTCGCCTGCATGGCGCCGAAGGCGATTTCGCCGCGCCCTTCGGCGCCGATGACGATCGCGGTGGGGCCACAGAGATCGAGATAGTCTCGATCCCAAAGATCGGCCTCGACGATCCGCCAGCGACCGACCAGTTGGCAACCGGCAGGGGCGCTCATGTCGGCGCCGCCATCAGCTTCGGCAACCGCGCTAGATTGTAAGCGGCCGCCGCGAAGGTGAAAGCCCATCCGACACGGTCTCTGCCTCTGAACTTGGTCTTCTCCTGTCCGGCGATAGTCTTGATCCAGCCGAAGCCTTCTTCGATCCTTTTGCGTATGCGCTGGCTGATCGCGTAGCCCGCATGTCGCGTCGTGCGCCCATCGATCGCCGAGGTGCGCCCGCTGGTGTTTTGCGCCACATGCGGCGTCACCTTCATCGCGCGCAGCTCATTGACGAAGTCTTCGGCGTCATAGGCCTTGTCGGCGCCCAGCGTGATCGCTCTGGGTTGATCCGCCCGTGGCTCAATCATATGAAGCGCCGCGATGCGTTCGGCGTGTCCATCCGCCGGCGTCAGGCAAGCGTCGACGAAGAGACCGTGCCGGTTCTCCATCAGCGCGTGCCCGATGAAGCAGAGCTTCGCCTCCTTGCCAACACCTTTGCGATAGAGCCGCGCTTCGGGATCGGTCGTCGAAGCATGCGTCTCGTTCGAGCGTTTCTCGCCGTGGAAGTCCGTTTCTTTGTTGCGTCCGCCGCCCTCGGCCGGCGGCTCATCCGCTCCATCCTTCGGCTTGAAGCTCTTCATCGACGCCCAGGCCTCGATCAACGTGCCGTCCACCGAGAAGTGCTCGGCGCTCAAAAGCCGCTTCACGCGCGGCTGCGCCAGGACCGCGTTCAGGAACTTCGCGGCGATCTCGCCTTCGAGCAGACGATCCCGGTTCTTCGAGAACACGGAATGGTCCCAGACCGCATCGTCGATCCCAAGTCCCACGAACCAGCGGAACAGAAGGTCGAACTCCAGCCGCTCCATCAACTGGCGCTCCGAGCGGATCGAATAAAAGGCTTGCAGCAGCATTGCCCGCAGCAGCTTCTCCGCCGGGATCGACGGGCGGCCAATCGGCGCATAGAGCGCCGCGAACTCGCTCGCCAGCGCCGCCAAAGCCTCGTTCACAAGCAGCCGGATCGCCCGCAGCGGATGATCTTTCCCAACCCGCGCTTCAAGATCGACATAGCTGAATAGCGAGCCTGTCCGCCGATCTTCGCCCCGCATGATTCATCCTCGTTCAATCGAGGGAAATGAATCACATCGCGATTGACGCGACCAGAGACTTTTTCAACAGCCTGCTAGAGCTCGTATTCGAGATGTTCCTGAAGTTCGGCGCCGTCGCCAAGGTCATGCGCGTGCTCAATGAGCGCGGCCTGGATCTTCCCCGCCGCGATCATGACGGCGATCCGCACTGGGCGCGCGCGACAATCGCATCAGTGGCTTCGATCTTGAAAAATCCCGCCTACGCCGGCGCCTTCGTCTATGGCCGATGCGGACATAAAATGTTTGTCCGCTACAAAGGCGGTCGGCATATGTTTGCAATCATCTGCGCTCGAATGAGGGCTTGCCGACATGCCAGGAAATGCGCGCCTCACGGATCGATAAGGCCGTGGCGGACGCCTTCCTAGACTAACAGCGCTGGCGCCGGCCGATCGAGGGCGTTGTCAAGGGCTCGCCGCGCCCAGCTCCAGGTGGACGCCGCATTACGAGCGAGCGCCGAACGCCAACTCGAGCGAAAGCGATACACCGCCGCTTTGGCCGAGCGTCAGTTCAATCGATTGGACCCCGATAATCGACTTGTCGCCCTGAACTCGAACGTCGCTGGGAGGCGGCGCTGATTGAGGTTCAGCGGAAGAAGCGTTAGTCCAACAGGCCCCTTCCCAGCCAATTGGTCAGATGGGTTTGGGCAAGGATATGCGTGGCAAGGTCCTCCGCCTCGCAGGCCGTCTCCCGCAAATCTGGAGCGACACAACCACCACCGATGCTCAACGTAAGGCTTTTGCTGCCGTGCCTTCAACGTAAGGCTTTTGCTGCCGTGCCTCGTCGACAAATTCGTGCTCGACCGCGGCGAACATGACGTCGCCTCGGTCCGGACCGTTTGGCTCCGCGGGGCTGTGACCGAGCTGGCGATCCAGCGCAGGGTCAACGCCGTCGCCAAGCTCGCGAGAGGAGAGGAATGCGCGATCGCGCGCTCACCCTCGTACGTGCGGCATGTATGACGATCAGTCCGCCGCCGTCCTTACGAGCGAGGAGCATCGTTCTCCCAACAGCGAGGGCGAAGTCCTCCCGATCACGGTTCAGCGAATCCGGCATGCCGCCGGCATTCAGGTGAACAAGCCACGCACTCGATGGTCGCACGGCGCCGATGTGCTGACTGCGCCAGAAATGGCTGCT
>WSXZ01000022.1 GCA_009773555.1 Methylocystaceae bacterium
TGGCGCATCATGTCGATATAGGTTGCGCCATCGCCTTTGGCGTCCGACAGCGCATCGGAATAAAGGACCCCGCCGACCTGGGCGCCGGTCTCGCTGGCGATGCGCTTGGCGAGGCGCGGGTCGGCGACGTTCTCGACAAAGACCGCCCGAACCTTATGCGCCCTGACCGCGTCGATGATCTTCGCGATGTCGCGGGCGCTGACGTCAGCCTCCGTCGACACGCCCTGCGGAGCGATGAATTCGACCCCGTAGCGTGCCGCGAAATAGCCGAAGGCGTCATGGGTCGAAACAACCCGGCGCCGGTCCTGGGGAATCGCGGCGATCGCCTGTAGGATTTCCGCGTCGAGCGCGTCGAGCTTGGCGAGATAGGCTTCGGCGTTGGCCTTATAGGTCTGGGCGCCCTCAGGATCGACGGCTGTCAGCGCTTCCCTGATGGCCTCGACATAAATTTTTGCGTTGGCGACGTCCTGCCAGGCGTGCGGATCCTGTCCCTCTTCGTCCTTTCGCGCAGTGACGCCTTTGCCTAAAGTGAACACCTCGCCCTTGCTTTTGGCGGCAGTGACGAGACGGTCGAGCCAGCCCTCAAATCCGAGCCCATTAATGAAAATGAGCCGGGCCTGCGCGATGCTGCGGCCGTCGGCCGGACTGGGCTGGTAGACATGGGCGTCGCCGTCGGGCCCGACGATGGTGGTGACGGAAACCCGGTCGCCGCCGACCTGTCGCACAAGATCGCCGATAATCGAAAAGCTGGCGACGATTGGAATTTTATGCGCCTCCGCCATCGCGGGCGCGACGAGCGCGGCGAGTGAAAACGCGAGCGCGCTGCGGCGTGTAAGCATCGCTTTCATCCTTCGAGATGCCGGCGCGGCCGTCTCAACCGCAGCACGCCGCCGGCGCGGCCAAAAATCATCGAGAAAAAATAGACGACGCCCGCGGAGAGAATGATGGCGGGTCCGGTCGGCGCGCTGGTCTCGTTGGAGAAGACGAGACCGCCGTAACAGCAGAGGGCGCCGATCGCCGCGGCGAGGGGCAGGGCGATGGCGAGATCGCGCGTCCACAACCGCGCCGCAGCGGCGGGAAGCATCATCACGCCGACGGCCATCAGCGTGCCGAGCGCATGAAAGCCCGCGACGAGATTGAGCACCACCAGGGCGAGGAAGAGGAAGGGCGTGAATTCGCCGAATGCGCTCGTCTGCCGCAAGAACAGAGGATCGAGCGTATCCAGCACCAGCGCTCGGTAGAAAACCGCCAGCAGAATGAGCGTGAGGGTCGAGACGCCGACGAGTAGCAGAAGCGCCGCGTCATCAAGTCCGACGACCGAGCCGAAGAGCACGTGGAGCAGATCGACGTTTGAGCCGCGCAGCGATACGAGCGTCACGCCCAGCGCCAGCGAGACGAGATAGAAGGCCGCGAGCGACGCGTCCTCGCGCAGCGTGCAGAGACAGGCCGGCGACGAGATAGCCGACGGCGGCCCCAGGCAGGATCGCATGGGACAACGCGTCGCCGGCAAGCGACATGCGCCGAAGGATCAAAAAGACGCCGAGCGGCGCGCCCGAAAGCGCGAGCGCCAGGGAGCCGACAAGCGCCCGTCGCATGAATTCATAATCGGCGAAGGGCGTGACGAAGACGTCAGTGAACATGCAGCTTATCTTCGGCGTCAAATTCATCGCGAAGACATTCGCGTGCGCGCTCGTCGAAGGCTTCCGACATGGCGCGCGCGCGGACGAGATTCTTTTCGCAAAGCGCGTCGCGCGTGTCGCCCCAGAAGATGCACTCGCGGGCAAGCAGCAGGGTGCGTGGGAAGGCGCGGCGGACAATGTCCAATTCGTGCAGAACGGCGACGACGGTGCGTCCTTCGGCGCGCCATCGCGCGATCAAGGCCAAAAGATCGTCGATCGTCGCTGCGTCGATCGCGCCGAAAGGCTCGTCGAGGAGAATCACAGGCTGATCCTGGACGATCAGCCGCGCGAACAGGGCCCGCTGCATCTGTCCCCCGGACAGTGTTTCGAGCGTCCGCGCTTCAAAGCCCACAAGTCCGACCGTTTCGATCGCCGCGCCCACCCGAACCTGTTCGGAAGCGTTCAGCGCCCCGAAAAGACCGACGCGCGCCAGAGCGCCCATGGCCACGAAATCGCGCACATTGATCGGAAAAGCGCGGTCAATGTCGACGACCTGCGGCAGATAGGCGACGGCGCGCGGCGACAGGCCGCCGAAATGGATTTCGCCGCCAAGCGGCGCCAGCAGCCCGGCGAGCGCCTTGAGCAGCGTCGACTTGCCGGCGCCGTTGGGTCCGCAGACGGCCAGTCCTTCTCCGGGCGCGATTTCGCCCTCCAGGTGATGAACCGCGGGGCGACGATCATAACCGAGGGTGAGATTGACGAGCCGGATCGCCGGCGCATTGGCCGCCGCGCTCAATGCAGCGCCCAGTAGGCGCCGGCCCACAATGCCGCAAGAAGCAGCGCGGCGACGATGAGACGGGCGCCGGCGGAGGCTCCCAGCGCTGAGAGCCGCGCCTCTCGAGCGCCGGAGGCTGCGCTGGCGTGCACATGCTGGGCCAGGGCGCGTTGTTGCGTCGTCATGTCGAACATAGCCAATGTTATATTGTAACGCCGGGATTGAACAAGGAGTCGTGCGCCTCACCCGCGCGGATAGGCGCCGTGGAGCGCCGCATTAAGTATAGGTTGAGGCGCGTTCGCGCCAATCGGCCGTGGACAGGGGAGGGCGATTCTGTTATCCCGTGCCGCACGGGTCAGGCGCTCCGTCAGCGCCCGGATACCTATTCCCTATTATGGCCGCTCAACGACGGAGCCGTCGCGGCGGGTCCCAAACACAGGATGGATACGTGCAAGTTCTCGTTCGCGACAACAATGTCGATCAGGCGCTCAAGGCTCTGAAAAAGAAGATGCAACGCGAGGGCATCTTCCGCGAAATGAAACTGCGCGGTCACTATGAAAAGCCATCCGAGAAGCGTGCGCGCGAGAAGGCCGAAGCGGTCCGTCGCGCCCGCAAGCTGGCCCGCAAGAAGCTCCAGCGCGAAGGCCTGCTGCCGGTCAAGGCGAAGCCGGTCGGCGCACGCTGATCCGGCTAGAGCCGTCGAATTCTCGCCCGATTGCAAGCGCTTTTTAAAAATTGCGCATAGAAGATAGACGGGGAAGTCGTATTGCGGCTGGGAGAATCTGAAGGCATGGGCTTTTGCCGTGCGGCGACGTCGCGTCGCCAAGCTTCGCTCCTATCTGTTCAGGCCCTAACGCGCGGCGCGGCGGCGCTCGCCATCATCGCTCTGGCGGGCTGCGAGACCGCGAGCGGCATCCGTCCGCCGGGACGCGGCATCGCCGAGATCGCCGACACCGACGCCAACTCCGCCTCCGTCAATATTGATTCGCTGAGCGAAGTGATTCGGCGCAATCCGTCGAGCGCTGAAGCCTACAACACCCGCGGCGTCGCTTACGCTCGGGTCGGGCGGTTCCAGGAGGCGGTCGCCGACTTCACGCAGGCCATCAAGCTCGAGCCGAATAATTCGGCGGCCTACACCAATCGCGCGCTTGCGCTCCGCCAAATGGGCCAGAGCGACGCCGCCCGCGCCGACTTCGACCGAGCGATCGAAGTCAATCCCAAACATGCGCCGGCTTACGTCGGTCGCGCCAACCTGCTGCGCACCCAGGGAAACCTCGATCAGGCGCTTGCCGATCTCGACCAGGCCATCCGCCTCAATCCCGAAAGCGCGCAGGCGTTTCATGCGCGCGGGCTTATCCACCAGAAGCGTGGCGATGATGCGCGCGCCGTGACCGATTTCGACAACGCGATCGACCGCGATCCTTTTGCGGCGGCGCCCTATCTGGCGCGCGGCGAAAGCCTGGTTAAACTCGGCAAATTCGACAAAGCGGTCGAGGACTTCAACGCTGCGCTCAACGTCGACAGCAAGAGCGCGCTCGCATGGGCCTGGCTCGGCGTCGCGTACGACAAGAGCGGCAACCGCTCCAAGGCGCAGGAATCCTATCAGCGCGCGCTCACGCTCGATCCGCAGCAGCCCCTCGCCAAACAAGGCATGGGACGCGGTTAGAGCTCTTCCCGATCACATGGAATCATGTGATCGATGAGGAATCGCTCAAAATCAAAAAAATTTCGGAGCAGGTTCTCATCGAAAAAGTCTGTCAACTTTTTCGGAACCTGATCTAGTCTCGCGAGACGCGTTGGTCCTCGCGCCACTGCCGGTAAACCGCAATCGCGAAGGCGACGGCCAGCACCAGAACGCAGCCTGCAATCGAAAGCCCAAGTTCGAGCGCTCTGTGGTTGGCGACATGCACGAATGCGGGCAGTGCTGGGTCAGCGGCCGCCATGTCGCCTGCGACCCAGCCGAGAAGGCCTGCGCCCGCCCAGACCAGCGCCGGAAACCTCTCCAGCACTTTCAGCAGCGCGCCCGCGCCGAACATCACGATCGGCACTGAAACGAGAAGCCCGAAGACGATGAGATTGGTCGAGCCATGCGCCGCCGCGGCGATGGCGATCACATTGTCGAGCGACATCACTGCGTCCGCCATGATGATGGCGCCGACCGCGCTCCAGAGGTTGGGTTTGGCCTTGACGTCCGAATGCTCGGCTTCATCGATCAGCAGTTTCACGGCGACGATGAGCAGCAGAACGGCGCCGACGATTTTCAGATAGGGAACCGCCATAAGCTCGACGACGACGAGCGTGAAAGCGATGCGCAGAATGACGCCGCCAAGCGCGCCCAGAAATACGCCCCAGCGCCGCTGACGCACGGGCAGTTGCCGGCACGCAAGCGCAATCAAGATCGCATTGTCGCCCGAGAGCAGCAGGTTGATCCAGATGATCTCGAAGACTTCCCAGCCAAGGCTGAATTCCGGAGACATGCGTGCTTCTTACCTGCCGGGCGAGGCCCGTTGCTGCGGTTGCCGACGAACGGAGTCGCTAGGACGATTCCGCCTCGCCGCAATCTGCCTGATGTATTGGCGATGGGCGACCGTGCATCTGACGACTGAAGCTTTTCATCTGGGAGGATCGCGCACCACGCATTTGCATTAGCGGCATTTTAGGGAAGAGGGAAGACGGTCGCTAAGCTTATGCAGACGCCGATTTTTCGTTTTCACGAGGAACAAGGGGCTTCACCCTGTGTTCTTTTGGGAAAGGCGCGGCAAGTTCGACAATGGCGTCGGTTAAGTGCGCGCTGCAGGAGGTCACTATGGGCATGGCACAGCCAAACGCCAACCTCATTTCCAGCGATAAAGTCGAAGGCACGGTTGTGTATGACGCAGCCGGCAACAAGATCGGCGAAATCGATCACCTGATGATCGATCGCGCCTCGGGTTCGGTTCGATACGCGATTATGACGTTCGGCGGCTTTCTTGGCATCGGCGAAGGCGAGCATCCTTTGCCCTGGAAGGCGTTCCGTTACGACACCAATCTTGGCGGCTATATCGCGGATGTGACGGAAGATCAGCTGCAGAATGCGCCTGAATTCGCAGGCGAAGAAAGCTGGAGCGATCGCGATTGGGAAAGCCGGCTGCACAAGAACTACGGGTCCTCCCCTTATTGGGAAGACACCACGACGTCGACGTCGAGAGACCAGTCGACGTTAAGGTGACTTTGACCGAAGTGGGAACCCGCGGTAGGGCGGAGCCGTAACTGGCTCCGCCCTTTTTGCCGCTTATATGCGTCGAAAGGATATCCGAAAGGTCTTTGAAATGCGCGTCGGAGCCGCCGCACTTTTGATTTTCTGCACTTTCGGCGGCGGCGTCGCCGCCGCTCAGTCTGTTGCTCAAGACCGTCTTAGCGCAGAGATAGAATCCACTCTCACACGCATCAAACTTCCTCCGGGCTTCTCGATTGCGCTCTATGCTCTAGCGCCGCGGGCGCGCACGCTCGCCATCGGGCGAGAAGGAAAGGCGATTTTCGTCGGCGCCGAGGAGAAGGACGTCTATGCGATCACGCCCGGCCAGAAGACGGCTGCTGCGGTCGAACGCTTCGCGCCGTCCATGCCGTTCTCGATGCCGCATGGCGTATGCTTCTCAACCGGAGGCGCGCTTTTTCTCGTCGAGCGTAACCGCGTCACACGGTTCGACGATGCGGAAAATACGTGGCGCGACGCGGCGGCGAACGCCAAGATCGTCGTAAAATCAGGCGATCTCGTTCCAAGGAACGAAGAGAGCCGTGGCCATTCCTCCCGCGTGTGCCGAATAGGTCCGGACGACAAGCTCTACATTTCGCTTGGCCAGCCGCACAATGTCGCGCCGCGAGACAAGCTCGCGCTATACGAGAAGACGGGAATCGGCGGCATCATTCGGATGAATTTCGACGGATCGCAGCGCGAAGTCTTCGCGACCGGCATTCGCAATTCCGTCGGCATGGCGTTCGACACGGACGGGTCGCTCTGGTTCACCGACAATCAGGTTGACTCGATGGGGGACGATCGGCCGCCTGGCGAAATCAATCGCGCCGACAGGGCAGGATTGAACTTCGGCTTCCCCTGGTACGGCGGCGGACATGTGCGCACCAATGAATATGCGCGCGCTGAGCCGCCGAAGGACGTCGTCTTCCCTGTCGTGGAGACCGCGCCGCACGCCGCCGATCTTGGCGTGATGTTTTACCGCGGCGACATGTTTCCGAAGGAATATAAGGGCGCGATGTTTTACGCGCAGCATGGATCGTGGGACCGGAGCGTCCCGATCGGCGCGCGCGTGATGGTGACGCGCGCCGGGACGACCGCGAGCACGCCCTTCGCCGAAGGCTGGAACGACGGCTCAGGTTCCTATCTGGGCCGGCCCGTCGACGTCGCAGAGCTTGCAGATGGCTCGCTTCTCGTCACCGACGACCAGAACGGCGCGATTTACCGGATTACCTACCAAGCGCCGTAAGCTGCGTCGTCAGCGCACGCCCGTCATGACCCGTGCAGAGCGCCTCGATCATTCGACTCGCGTCGGCGCCCGGCGTGCGCGCAAGGGTGAAATCCGCGGCGCGGGCCGTTCCGCCGCGCTCGGTCAAGAGCTGCAAGGTCCTGCCGATCTGCGCATCGAGATGGCGTCTCAGCGCGGCGTCGCCCTTTTCCCGCAATCGCGCCGCGCGCGCTTTGGCGATCTGCGGCGCAACGTGCGGCATGCGCGCCGCCGGCGTTCCCGGACGTGGCGAGAAGGGAAAAACATGAAGATGCGTGAGACCGCAGGCGTCGACGATGTCGAGCGTGGAGTCGAACATCGCTTCCGTCTCGGTCGGAAAGCCGACGATGAAGTCGGCGCCAAAGATGATGTCGGGTCGCGCTTCCCGCAAGGCGCGGCAGAGGTTGATCGCGTCCTGTCGCGAATGGCGGCGCTTCATGCGCTTCAAGATCAGATCGTCGCCGGACTGCAGCGACAGATGAAGATGCGGGCAAAGCCGCTGATCTTCCGCAAAAGCCTCGACGAGATCTGCGTCGACCTCAATGCAATCGACCGACGAGAGACGCAGCCGTTCAAGCTCTGGAAGGCGGCGCAGCAGCAGACGCACGAGGCGCCCGAGCGTCCAACCTTCGCCAAGGTCGACGCCGTAGCTCGTGAGATCGACGCCCGTCAGCACGATCTCCTTTTTGCCGCTCCCGACAAGCGCGTCGGCCTGCGCGACGACCTCACCGGGCGGCGCCGAGCGCGCGGCGCCGCGGCCAAAAGGAATGATGCAGAACGTGCAGCGATGATCGCAGCCGTTCTGAACGGCAAGCAGTCCGCGCGTTCCCTCATTGCCCGCAAGCGCGCGATTTGGCGCATGTTCGGCGAGAACCCGCGTCACCCCCTCGATCTTGGCGAAGCCCGGCGGGTCGAGCCGCGCCGCGCAACCGGCGACGACGATCTCGGCCTGCGGCCGCTCGCGATGCAAGCGGCGGATCGCCTGACGCGCTTGTCGCGTGGCCTCGCCCGTGACGGCGCAAGTGTTGACGATCACCGTCTCGCGCACGCTGGCATGCGCTTTGGCGAACTCCTGCGACTCGACGGCGTTCAGCCGGCAGCCGAAGGTAACGACCTCGGCGTCGCGTAGCGGCGCGTTCACGCCAAGACGCCCTGAAAGATCTGGGGATCAAGCCTGGTTTCGAATTCGAATTCGACCGGCCCCGTCATCAGCACGTGATCGTCGGCGCGCCATTCGATCGTGAGATCGCCGCCCGGCAGGCGCAGTCGCGCCGCGCGCTCGCTGAGCCCCGCGCGCGCGGCGGCGACGAGCGTCGCGCAGGCGGCCGAGCCGCAGGCCTTGGTCGCGCCGGTTCCGCGCTCCCAGACGCGCAGCAATATATCGTCGCGCGCAAGCATCTGCGCGAAGGAGACATTGGCGCGTTCGGGAAAGAGCGGATGGCGCTCGATGCGCGGGCCGAGCGTCTCGAGATCAATCTGCGTCGCGTCGTCGACAAAGAACACGGCGTGAGGATTGCCCATGCTGACCGCGGAGAAGCGCGCCGGCGCGCCAGCGACCGGCGGGTCGAGCGCGACCTCGCGCGTATCCTCCTCGGCGCGGGCGAGCGGAATTTCCTGCCAGTCCAAGCGAGGGCGACCCATGTCGACAGTGAAAACCGTATCGGCTTCACGGCGCGTTTCGACGAGGCCGGCTTCCGTCTCCAGACGCAGCGCGTCCCTGCCTTCGCGCGCCAGCGCATAGGCGACGCAGCGCGTGCCGTTGCCGCAGGCGGCGGAGAGAGAGCCGTCGATATTGTAGATGCGCATATACGCGTCGTCGCCCGGCTTGCGCGGCCTATGGAGCGCCATCAGCTGATCGAAGCGCAGACCCGGCGCATTGGCGATGGCGCGCGCTTCCTGCGGCGCAAGCTCGTGCTCGCTCTCGCGCAAATCGAGAACGAGAATCTCGTTTCCGGCGCCGTTCATGCGCAGAATCGGAAGATGGTCGAGCGGATGCGCCATGGGGCAGCTTTTCGCCTATTCTCCTGGAGACGCGCTCGTATATAGAGAAGGCTGCGCCGAAGCGCCACTGCGGGCTCCCGCCGCGCGCGCGTCGCATGTGCGCGCGAAAAGGCCATGATGGCCGTTTAGGAAAGCTCGACATGGAAGAAGAACCGGGCTTGCTGGACAGCCTGCGACGCCATTGGCGCGCGCTGGCGATCTTCATCATTCTTGTCGCGGGCGCCGCGATCTATTCCGAACGCGCGCTGATTCCGATCGGCGGCGTTCAGGAGGCGGACAAATCCGCCACGCCGCCAAGGCCTACACCGCCAAATACGGCGCCAGACACGAAACCCAGCGAGACGAGCGAGTCGAAGCCGACCGAGGCCCCTCCGACAGAAGCTGGTCCGATTGACGGCAAGCCAGGCGACGCAAGTCCGCCCGCGGGAGCCGCTGACGACGCGGCGCAGGCCGTGATGAGCCAGACCGTGACCGTCGACGCGCGCCCCGCCGCTGTGACCAAGGGGCAGGGCAAGTGGGAGGATGCCGGCAAGACCGTCGGCGAGGCTCTCGCCAGGCTCAGCGAGGCGGTCGGAAAAGCAGGGCTTGCGGCCAACGGACGGCCATTCGCGGTCTTCACCAAAACCGACGACACGGGCTTCGCCTTCGAGGCGATGGTTCCGCTTGCGGCGGCGCCGGAAGGCAAGCCCAAGCTGCCTGAGGGCGTCAGCATCGGCGCGTCGCCCGCCGGCAAGGCGCTCAAATTCCAGCATCGCGGCGCCTATGACGAGATCGAGGCCACCTATGAGGCCATCGCCGCCTATCTCGACGAGAAGGGGCTCGATACGAAGGATCTCATTCTCGAGGAATATCTCACTGACTTTAAAGGCGACGACGCGACCGTCGACGTCGATATTTATGTGTTTTTGAAGTGAGCGGTTGCGAGTCCACCCATCGATGTTATAACTAAGTTTTAACATTGTGGGATGTGCCATGCGCAGCGCGCTTCGAAAAATGGGAAACTCTACCGGCTTGATCATCCCCAAGCCGTTCCTTGCCGAAATAGGGGCGGATGTCGGAGACGACGTCGAATTGACCGTCGAGAAAGGCCGTCTTGTCGTCACGCCAGTCAAAAAGCGCGTTCGGGAGGGTTGGAACGATGACGCCCGCCGTATCGCCGAGCATGGCGATGACGCGCTTCTATGGCCGGAGTTTGGCAATGAAGGCGACGAAAAACTGACGTGGTGAAGCGCGGCGAAATCTGGCTTGCTGCGCTCGATCCGACGGTCGGGAGCGAAATTCAGAAGACGCGGCCATGCCTGATCGTTTCGCCGCCGGAAATGCATGACCACTTGCGCACGGCGATCGTCGCGCCGCTGACGACGGGAAGCCGCCCTGCCGGCTTTCGCGTCGCGCTGACGTTCAAGGGCAAGCGCGGACTCGTGCTGCTTGATCAAATTCGGGCAATCGACAAGCAGCGGCTCGTCAAGCGCTTGGGCAAAGCGTCCGAAGCTACGCTCGCGGCGATTCTCGCTGGCCTTCGTGAGGTCTTTGAAGACTAGCCGTCAGCGTCGTTTCGCCGAAACGTCGAAACGAAGCGGAGCCAAAGCTGCGGCGCATTTTCGCCGAAAGCCGACTCGAATGACGGCCCGAAAGGCCTGCCAGCTTCAAGCGCGCGAAGAAGCTGCGTGAACGCGTTCGGGTCGCGCATGCGCAGCCAGCCGACGAACATGCCGGCCTGCCGATAGGCGAGCCGCTGGCGCTGGGTGAGCGCATCGAGCTTCGGATCGCGCGGCGGTTCGCGCTCGAAGCCGAGCCCGGCGAAGTCGATCCATCGACGCTCGTCGAGCACGACGCGATAGCCGTCGCGGATCGCCTGCGCCGCGTCTTCAATGCTGACGCCCTCGGCGCCGCCGCCGTTTGAGGCCATCACCGCGAGTCCTTCCGTGAACCATTGCGGCGCGCGCGGCGCGCCAAGCGGCCGCCAGCCCGAAAGATGCACATGCGACAATTCATGCGCAAGAACGCCTTCGAGGCGATCGCGCTCTTGGCCGCACAGCGTCGGCGATAAAAGCGCCGCGCCGGCGCGCGTCACCGCGGCGATGCCGGGATCGCCCATGCCGTTGGCGCTTCCGTAATTCTCATAGGATGCGTAGACCCCGACCGTTGGCGGCTGCGCGAAGGTGCGCCCGTGCGCGGCCTCGATCTGCGCGATTGCGGCGGGAAGCAGCGCGGCCGTCTCAGCGGCGCAAGCGCGCGCCTGGGGCTCGTAGCGAATGCGCGCATCGTCGGCGAAGGCGGGCAGTAGGCGAGGATCGTTCCAGGCGACGCGCGCGGCGAGGCGAAGGTCCGGACGCAATGCCAGCGCCAACGCAGCCGCGGCGATGAACGCAAGCCCGAATCCCCAAGCGTTCGTAATGATGCGCGGCATGCCTGTCTCGCGACTGTTAGGCGGGTTTGTCGTCCGGCCGATATTCGAGAATGTCGCCTGGCTGACATTGCAGAATTTCGCAGATTTTTTCGAGCGTGTCGAAGCGCACGCCCTTCACCTTGCCCGACTTCAACAGGCTCACATTCTGTTCGGCGATGCCGATTTGCGCGGCGAGATCGCGCGAGCGCATCTTGCGCTTCGCCAGCATCACGTCGAGATTGACGATGATCGGCATCAGACGATCTGCGCGTTTTCATCGGCGATGTCGGCCGCCGTCTTCTGGATATGGGCGAGCGCGAGGAGCGTCGCGAGCAGCATGACGGTCGAAAGATCTTCAGGTCGCAGATAGACCGACACCATATGCGCGCCCGCCGCCTTGTGCGCCGTGAGGATGAGCGATGTTAGCGGTCGCGCAGCGATATCGACGAGCGCCGCGATGAGGCCTGCCAGCGCAAGACAGCGCAGCCATCCTGCCGCATCGGGCGTGAAGATGCGCCCCTCGAGATAGCCCGAGAACAGTCTCCAGCCGGCATAGCAGGCGACGACGAGCAGCGTCCAGATCACGAAGCTGACGCCGAAGGCCGCAAGCCGCTGATCGGCGGCCATGCCTTCGACATCGACCTTCAGCGACGCAAATCGCGAAACGACCGCAGACTCGTCGCTCCAGAACGTCGCGATCGTGAAGAGAATCCAGAGGCAATAGCCGACGAGCGCGACGCGCAGCGCGTGGCAGAGCCAGCCGATGCGGCGGCGCAGCGAGTCGAGGCGACGGTCATCAAATGAAAGTGCAGGGAAGTCGGTCATGGCGGTCTCCTTGTGTCGATTACGTTGACACGATAAAAAATTAATGTCAAACATTAAAAACATATCACAACACATGAGGCATTCTATGTCGTGCATTGTTCGTCGCCTGCCTGGCCTGGCGCTCGCCGCCGCCATGCTTGCCGCTTGCAGCCATGTGCCGGTCTCAACCATGTGGGCGCTGCGCAATTTCGACGCGGCTTCCGTCGATCCGACCGTGCTGCGCGCGGCGGTGCGACTGCCTGAAAAATCGGCTGGTGGCGCGACGGCGAAGCGAAGTCGAAGCATGAGATGATTTTCGCGCTTAGGGAAACGACCGCGCCGGAAGACGTCGCGCCGCTTGCCGGCGAGCGGAAGGCCGGAACGCGCATTTACGCCTATCGCGTCGACCCGGCCGATTATGCGGCGATCCGCGCCCGGCAGAAGGAATTTCTGGAAGAGAAGGCGCGCGATCCCGGCAAGACGCATGGTTCCTTCGGCGTCGGCGCCGACGCCTGCAGGCGCGGCGACTTCCCGGAAGGTCCGCTGCTAACGACGACTTATCTGCGCACGCAGCTCTCTAGCCCCTATCTCACGGTGCTCAAGAATCTCGACATGCGCGAAGCGGCGACGAAGGAAAAGCCGCTCGATGCACTCGTGCCGCCGTGCGAGAAATTCGCTAACCGCGCCGAGACGCCGATGGCGGTAAACCGTTAGGCCGCCTTCGCCTTCTCCATCATCTCGACGAAGCGCTTAAAGAGATAATGGCTGTCCTGCGGACCGGGCGACGCCTCGGGATGGTGCTGCACCGAAAAGGCCGGGCGATCGGTGAGCGCGATCCCGCAGTTCGAGCCGTCAAAGAGCGAGCGATGCGTCTCGACGGCGTTGTCCGGCAGGCTGTCGCGATCGACCGCGAAGCCGTGATTCATCGAGACGATCTCGACCTTGCCGGTGGTGAAGTCCTTGACCGGATGATTGGCGCCGTGATGGCCCTGCGGCATTTTCTTGGTCTTGGCGCCGACCGCGAGCGCCATCATCTGATGGCCGAGGCAAATGCCGAAGGTCGGCACCTTCGCCGCGAGCAGTTCGCGGATCACCGGCGCGGCGTATTTGCCGGTCTCGGCCGGATCGCCCGGGCCGTTCGAAAGAAAGACGCCGTCGGGCTTGAGCGCCAAAATCTCTTGGCTCGTCGCGGTGGCGGGCGCGACCATCACTTCGCAGTCCTGTTCCGCCAAGAGACGCAGGATGTTCCGCTTCACGCCATAGTCGATCGCGACCACGCGATATTTGGGCGCGCCGCTGCGCGCGCCATAGCCGCCGCCAAGTCGCCAAATCGTCTCGCGCCAGTCATAGCGCTCTTTCGAGCCGACGCTCGGCACCAGGTCCATGCCGTCGATCCCCGGCCATGCAGCGGCCTTGGCTTTCAGCGCCGCAATGTCGAAGCAGCCATCCGGCGCATAGGCGATGACGGCGTTCTGCATGCCGCGCTCGCGAATGAGCGTCGTCAGCGCCCGCGTGTCGATGCCGCACATGCCGACAACGCCGCGCGAGGCGAGCCAGTCGGCGAGCGGCTTCTGGGCGCGGAAATTCGAGGGGTCGGTGCAGGGCGCGCCGAAAATGGCGCCGACCGCGCCGGCGCTCTTGTCGAGATCGACGGTTTCGACGTCTTCATCGTTGGTCCCGACATTGCCGATGTGGGGGAAGGTGAAGGTGACGATCTGCGCGGCGTAGGACGGGTCCGTGAGGATTTCCTGATAGCCGGTCATGGCGGTGTTGAAGCAGACTTCGCCGACCGCTTCGCCGACGGCGCCGAGCCCATAGCCCTCGATCACTTCGCCGCCGGCGAGAACCAGCACGCCGGTGTGGAGGGGTTTCTTCCAGCCGTTATCTTGATCGAAGGTCATATAGGTCTCAGCTCTCCGGCGCGTCGCTGGCTTGACAGCGCTCTCGCCGCGCGTCATGGCCGGACTTGATCCGGCCATCCACGGCTGCGGCGCCCCGTGGATGCGACAAGCGCGGACATGACGCAATTGGCTGTGGATGTAATGCATCCGCCCCGGAATTGGAAACCCCAAGGACATAACATGCGCGAGAAGATTGCGGCGGACCTCAAGACGGCGATGAAGGCGGGCGAGCGCGCCAAGGTCGACGCGCTGCGGCTCATCAACGCGGCGCTGAAGGACAAGGACATCGAGGCGCGCGGCGCGGGCAAGACGCTCAGCGGGGACGACGAACTCGCGCTGCTTCAGAAAATGATCAAAAGCCGGCAGGAGTCGCTGGAAATCTATGAAAAAGCCGGGCGCGAAGATCTCGCGGGCAAGGAGCGCGGCGAAATCGCGGTGATTTCCGTCTATTTGCCGCAGCAGCTCTCTGAAGCGGAGGCGGCCGAGGCCGTGAAGGCGGCGATCGCCGAGACCGGCGCGGCCTCGATCAAGGACATGGGCAAGGTCGTCGCCGCGCTCAAGGCGAAATATACGGGGCGGATGGATTTCGGCAAAGCCAGCGCTGCGGTGAAGGCGGCGCTCTCGGGCTAATTGCGGCCCCTTCCGGCGCTTCGCGCCACCTTCCCCCGCTAAAGCGGGAGAAGGGGAGCGGCGCGATTCATGGCTTGCAACAAGAATTCGCGATGCTGCAAGAATTCTCCAGCGTTAATGACGGCGCAACCTGCTCCCTCTCCCGCGAAGCGGGGGAGGGCTGGGGAGGGGGCGTCAGCGCCACAGCGCATAGAAATGATGCGGCGGGCCGCGGCCCTCGCTCAATCGCAGCTGGTTCGCCGCCTCGAGGGCGCCCTCCAGCCAGGCTTTTGCTGCTGCAATGGCGTCGATCAGCGGCGCGCCCTTGGCGAGTTCGCAGGCGATGGCCGAGGATAACGCGCAACCGGTCCCATGCGTGTTGCGCGTCTGGACGCGTCTTCCGTGGAAGATGCGCCTCTCTCCAGCCTCGAAAAGAACGTCGACAGGTTCGCCCTCGAGATCGCCGCCCTTGACCAGCACGGCGCGGGCGCCGGCGTCACAGAGAAGCCGCGCCTGCGCCGCCATCTCATCGGCGTTTTTGGCGAGCGGCGTTTGCGTGAGCGCGCTCGCCTCGTACAGATTGGGCGTCACGAGACGCGCCAGGGGAAGGAGGGCTGCTGCCAGCGCAGTCTCCAGCCCGGCCGAGGCGAGGCTAATCCCCTGTGTCGGAACCAGCACCGGATCGAGGACGATGTTACGCGCCTTGTAGCGCGCCAGCGTCTCGGCGACCGCCCGAGCGATGTCCGGCGTCGCCAGCATGCCGATCTTGATCGCGTCGGGGGATATGTCCGACAGAACCGCGTCGATCTGCGCGGCGACGATATCCAGCGCGACAGGATAGGAAGCGGTCACGCCGCGCGTATTCTGCGCGGTCAGCGCCGTGATCGCCGCCATGCCGTAGCAGCCGAAGGCGGAGAATGTCTTCAGATCGGCCTGAACGCCGGCCCCGCCCGACGGATCGGACCCGGCGATGGAAAGCAATTTGGGGATGTGCGCCATCCCCGTAAATTAGCGCGGCGCGACAGGCTCCGTCACGTTCGCTCGGAGCCGACCCAGGCCAGAGCGCGGCGCACAAATTCAGAGGCTTTAGAAGGCATGAATGGCGTCTGTCTCCGCCGCTGGGCGGACATATGGCTTCAAGAACTCGCGATTAACGACATCGACTGGACCGGTGAAGAGTTCCGCGATGAAATCTTTAAGCCCGACGTACGAATAAATGTCTCGTACAGCTCCCGGCTCGATCTCAATCATAATGTCGATGTCGCTGTCAGGTCGCGCATCGCCGCGCGCGTAGGAGCCAAACAGCGCCGCATGTGCGACGCCGCGCGCCCGTAAAGCGGCCTCGTTCTCGCGGAGAACGGCGACGATCTCTTTCGCGTTCATGAACGCAGCATAGCATAGGCGCGTCCTGCGCGCAGTCACGCCTTCGGCAGGCTCAGCACGCCGGCGTCGCCGTTCTCCGCGCCAAAGGCGAGACGCGCCCCCTTCTCGTCCCAGGCGAGCGCGCTGATCCGCGCGCGGTCAGCATCCTGCGCCGGACGGCGCACCAGAATCTCAGATCCATCGGTAAGGCGCGCGAGCATGACAAGGCCGTCGTCATAGCCCATCGCTATCACCAGAGCGGCGGGATGGAACGCGACGCGCGTCACGATCGCCGAATGCACGCCGCATTCGCGCGGCGCCTGGCCCATCGGCCCCTCCTTGCCGGAGAACGGCCAGACGATGCAGGCGTCGGCGCCTGAGGTGGCCAGCCATTTCCCGTCATGCGACCAGGAGAAGCTGCGCGTTTTTCCCGGATATCCGGCCATCCGCATGTGCTTGCCGTCGGCGAGGCGCCAGCCGTGCAGCATATTCTCCTGCATCGAGGTGACGAGAAAGCGCCCGTCGGGAGAGATCGTGGCGTCAAGGTGCGAGCCGGCCCAGTCGAGCGCTTCGGGCTTGCCGGCGTTCGGGAACCATAAAGTCGCGCCGCCGTAATGGGCGATCGCCAGCCTGTAGCCTTTGGGAAAGAAGGCGAGCCCGCGCGAGGTCGAGGGCAGATCCAGCGACTTCGCGTCGCCCTTGCCCGAGCGGGCGCGCGCCACTTTTCCTGCTGTCCACGCCACCGCGCCGCCACGCGCGGCGACGGCGTCGATCCATTTGCCCTTTTCGTCGCCGATGACTTCGACGCCGCCTTTCGCGTCGGTCGCCACAACGCGCCCGTCGTCTCCGCCGGTGACGAGCCGGTCGCCGTCCTGCGCGACGACGAGGATGCCCGCGTCTTGATGGGCCGGAATGCGGCGTCCCTCCGCGCCATCGCCGAAATGCAGCGTCCCGTCGGCGAGCGCGAAGACCGGCGCGCCGCCGAGGAACGCCGCGGCCGCGACAGGCTCACGAAGCCCGATTGTTTCGACTTTGTCGGCGAGCGTGGAAGACATCGTCACGGCGATGCATGGTCCTCGGCAGGCGCGCTCCAGCCGATCGGCAGGCGCGGGCGACGTTTCCGGAATTGGCCGCGCATCACGAGCGCGAAGGCGATGGCGTCCAGTCCCGCGAGGGTCAGCCACCACAGCTGCTCGGCCGCAGGACCGAACAGGCAAATGGCGAATCCCGCGCCGAGGCCACCGAGAAGAAAGGGCGCAAGCGCCGGACGCGACTGGCCGACGAACAGGCTGGTGCGGGCGGCGACGAGCGCCGCCGCGGCCGCGCCGAGCACGCCGAGATCGAACCAGATCTTGAAGATCAGGCTGCGCGGCGTCGCCGGCGTCAGATAACCGCCGAGCACGCCCCAGGTGGCCGCGCCAAAGCCGTGTCCGATCAATGTCCGCCAGCCGTCCGCCTCGATCATCTGGCCCCAGAAGGCGAGATGTCTGAAGAAGCCGGGCGGATGTTCGGGCCAGATCAGATGCGCCGCATAGGCGGTCAGCGGGGCGAGCAGCACGATCGCCGTCATGAGCGCCGCAAGTATGATGGACATCAGCCGGGCGCGGCCGAAGGCGGCGGCGAAAACAGCCGCGCCGACGGCCAGCGCCGGGATGCCGTTCGGGGCGCCGGAAAGATAGCAGGCGATCACCGTTGCAACAGCGAGGGCGGCGGCCGAATACCACCGACCGCGGACGGCGAGGGCGCCCATGGCCGGCCAGACGAGCAGGGCCAATCCAAGTCCGGCGCGGCCAAGCGGTCCGACATCGAGAATGTCGTCGAGCGTATATTGCGGCTTCAACAGCAAAGTGACGGCGGCAAGCGCAATCGTCGCCGCGGCGACGCCAATCGGCAGCAGGTTGAGATTCGAGGTTTTGGTGCGCAGCGGCAGAAATCCGGTGGCGAGCGCAACCAGGGCGAGCGTCGCCGTGATTTTGGCGAAGCGTTCCGCCGGTCCCTCGAACGGGGTCCAGAGGAGCGAGAGCGCCGTCCAGGCGGCGAGCAACAGAGCGGCGAGAAACGGCGGCGAGAGCAAGATCGAGCGCATCGAGCGCCCCGACCCTTCCTCCGGCGTCAGCGTCGCGGCGGCGAGCAGCAACGCCGCGCCGATCGGCAGCAGCACATAAACCGTCTGACGCGCCAGAATGGGCGCGATGAGCGAGATCACGAACAGCAAAAACACGCCAATCCGCAGCAGAAGGCGGGAAGCCTCCTCTGCGGGTTCGTCGGCATTGCGGCGCGAAAGGACAGACATGGCGGAGGTGCGGTTGAGTAGGGGATCTTCGATAGAGATTAGAACGAAATCGCCGGCGAGTAGCCTGCCGCAACGCAGTAAACCTGGGAAAGACCCCGATTTTTAGGCGACTGTGGCGCTTTTGCCTGTTTCAGGCCGTTTGGCGCCACTCTTGGCGGACCGCCGTCTCGGATTCGGCCGCCAGTCGGTGGGAACGCAGCTCCGCCGCTCGCGTCGGCGCCAGTCTGACGAGCGCCCAGACGGCGGCGCCGCGAACAAGGGCGGCGGAGTCCTCGGTTAACCGCTCGGCCTCTGCGGCAAGCTCGGGTCGGCCAGAATTGCCGATCGCGATCAGAACATTGCGCAAGAAGCGATCGCGTCCGACGCGCTTGATTGGAGAACCCGCAAAAAGCGCGCGGAACGCCGCATCGTCGAGGCGCGCCAATTCCGCAAGCGGCGGGGCGCCGAATTCGGGGCGCGCGGCGAGCTTCGCCTCGCGTCCGGCGCGCGCGTATTTGTTCCAGGGGCAGACCGCGAGACAGTCGTCACAGCCGTAGATGCGATTGCCGATCTTGGCCCGAAATTCGAGGGGAATAGGGCCTTTGTGCTCGATCGTCAGATAGGAGATGCAGCGCCGCGCATCGAGCCGGTAAGGCGCTGGGAAGGCCGCCGTCGGGCAAACGTCGAGACATTTGCGACACGAGCCGCAATGATCGTGCTCGGGCGGGTCCGGTTCAAGGCGAAGAGTCGTGAAAATCGCGCCCAGAAAAAGCCACGCGCCGAAATCGCGTGACACGAGATTCGTGTGCTTGCCCTGCCAGCCGACGCCGGCCGTCTGCGCGAGCGGCTTTTCCATGACGGGCGCGGTGTCGACGAAGACCTTGGCGTCGCCGGCGCCGGCGCCGGCGCGGCTGAGGATGAATCCGGCGAGCTGTTTCAGCCGGCCCTTGATGACGTCGTGATAGTCGCGGTTGCGCGCATAGACCGAGATCGTCGCGCAAGCCGGTTTCGTCAGCGACGCGAGCGGATCTCCGTCTGGTCCGTAGTTCAGGCCGAGCATGACGAGACTCGCCGCCTCGGGCCAGAGCGCGCGCGGCGCGGCCCGTCGCTCCGCCGTTTCGCGCATCCAGTCCATGTCGCCGTGCGCGCCGTCCCGCAGCCATGCGTGCAGCCGTTCGCCCTGCTCCGGCGCAACATCGGCCCGCGCGAAGCGGCAGACGTCGAAGCCAAGTTCGAGCGCGCGCGCGCGAATTTCCTCCTCCAGCGCTGGAGCCGCAGGCGATCGAACATCATAACCTGCCGGCGAACCGATCAATGCGTTCGGGACGGTCGCGTGCATGTCAGGTGGGCGCTTGCAGGGGGATCGAGACGATGAACTCGGCGCCAGGGTCGTGCTTTTTCATTTCGATCGTCGCACCGAGTTGGCGCGTGAATGACGCAATGATCCGCATGCCGAGCCCCTTGCGATTGCGAGGGTCGAGGTCATCGGGCATTCCAGCGCCTTCGTCGCGCACGGACACTGTGAACGTCTCAGCGCCCTGGCGCGCGACCTTCACCGAAATAATTCCCGACTGGCTTTCGTAAGCGTATTTCGCCGCATTGGCGATGAGTTCGTTGACGATCAGCGCGGTCGAAACCGCCCGGTCGGTTGCGATGACGATCCCTTCTTCGACCTCGGTGCGCACGTCGCATTGCGCGACGCTTTCATCCAAATCGTGACACAGCGCTTCAATGTATTTTCCAACGTCCATGCAATCGACGTCCGAACCGCGAGACAGCTGGTCATGCGCCTTTGCGATCGCTTCCACGCGGTGAGAGGCTTCGTTGAGAAGTTCGGACACCTGTTCGTCGCCTGCGTCGTTGGCTTGCAGGCGGAGCATGCTGCTGACGATGGAAAGGCTGTTCTTCACGCGATGATTCATTTCTTTGAGCAGCGCTTCGTTGCGCGCGAGCGCCGCTCTTAGCTTGCGCTCTTCCCGCTCGCGTTCGATCGCCATGCCAAGAAGATTCGCCGCGCCCTGCAGAAAGGCGATGTCCTGCTCCCTGAAATCGGCCGGCGAGCGGCTGTCGACTTCGAGGACGCCAAAGGGCTTTCCGTCACCCTGCAGGATGACGTTCATCGCCCGGCGAACGCCATGCTGACGTAGCAATTCGGGAGTCCTGAACCGCGTCTCCTTTTCTAGGTGATTAGAGATGACCGGTTGGCCGCTGCGTAATGCATATCCAGCGGGCGAATCGAGATCCGCGCCGACTTTCGCGACGCCCACCACGCCGCGAGACCAGCCGACGCCGGCGCGCACCAGAAACTGGTTCTCAGACGGAAGCAGCTCCAGCACTTTGCAGAAGTCCGCATCCAGTCCTTGCGCCGTAAGTTGTACTGTATCCGTCAGCAGCTGATCGAGCGAAGCGCCTTGGAGGGCCGAGACGCCGAGCTCCGCCAATATTTCCTGCTGCCGGATCCGACGCTGCAGCGCGGGCGATGGTTCGCCTCCTTCGGCGGGCTTCGTCTCAACCTTTGCGAGCTCACGCTCGTTGGGTGCGCTCATACGATGTTCCCGTATTGACGGCTACTTGCCTCATTCCACCCGATGGTTGTCAAGCGCGGCCGCAGTGCGGCATGCAACAGCGGCGCTTGAGCCTTCGGATCTGGCGCGGCCGATCAAACAGCGCCGCTTAGAAATCCAGCTCCGCATAGTAGCGCCCGGGCGTCAGGCCTGGGGCCCGATAGGACAGCAGCGGACGAAACGCGGGGCGTGACTTGATGCGTTGATACCAGTGTTTCGCCGCCTCATCCTCGTCCCACGGCGCATCGCCAAGATAATCGGCGCAGGAGATATGCGCGGCCGCTGCGAAGTCAGCATAAGTCAAACGATCGCCCGCGAGCCAGTTGCGCGCATTGGTGAGATAACCAATGTAGCGAATATGGTGCCGGATGTTGGCGCGCGCCACACGCACCACGTCCATATCGGGCGCCCCGCCCGGAGGCGCAAAGCGCTTGTAAACTTTCTCCCTGACCAGCCAGTTCGTGACCTCGTCGAAAAACTTGACGTTGAACCAGTCGACGAGCCGACGCGTTTCAATGCGCTCCGCCATTTCCTGCGGCAGGAGTCGTTGCGCGCCACGCTCGGCGCCATAGGTCTCGTCGATATATTCGGCGATAAGATTGGCGCCTGGCGCGACAAGGCCGTTATCGTCAACGAAGACCGGCGTGCGGCCAGCGGGGTCAAGCGCGAGAAACTCAGGGCGGCGGTCGCTCACGCGCTCCTCGATGAGCGTAGCGTCTATTCCATATTCGGACAGGACGAGCCGGATGAATCGCGAATGCGGGCAGAGCGGGTGGTGATAAAGCGTGGGCATGAGGCCTTTTCGAGCGGACGCGAAGCGACGGTTGGGCGCCGCTTCTGTGTGCTGGTTCGGGTTAGCGCCGCTAGCCGGCGGTTTTACGGCTTTGATGAGCTTTTAGCGCGCAGCTTTTGCTAGGATATGCCATGATTCGTTTGCTCTTCGCACTTTCGCTCGGCCTGATGCTGTTCACGGCCGCGGGGAACGCCGACACGCTGAAGGACGGCGTTCCAAATCTCTCAGTCATTGGCGAGGCTTACGAGGACGTCGCGCCCGACTTGGCGATCTTGCGGTTCGGCGTCGTCACCGAACGGCCGCTGGCCGCCGACGCCGCGGCGGAAAATGCGCGCGCGGTCGAAGCGGTTCTCGCCGAGCTCAAAAAATTAGGCGTTCCCGACGCTGAAGTGCAAACGCAGGGCGTAACGCTCGCGCCCGTCACCGTCGAAGAGCGAGACCCCAAGACAGGCAAACCCAAGACATCACAAAAGTTTTTCCGCGCACGAAACGATTTGCGCGTGCGGGTGACTCGAATCAAACAGGCCGGCGAAATCGCCGGCGGTCTGATCGACAAGGGCGTTAACAGCTTCGAAGGCATCGATTTCGAAATCGCGCATCCCAGGCAGCGGCTTGATGCATTGCGGCGCGAAGCGGTCAAGGACGCCGAGCGGCAGGCGAAGATCTATGCGGAGGCGGCCGGACTGCGGCTGTCCCGCGTGATCGAGATTCGTCCGCTCGAGGAGATCGACGCGCGCCCGCGCGCCTATGCGGCGAAGGCCGCCGCATCGTCAGGCGGCGCTGAAATTCCTTTGCGTCCAGGCCTGGAGCGTCTCTCAGCGCGCGTGAATATGGTCTGGGGGCTCTCGCGCTAATTCGCTCTGCCTGCTGAAGCGGCGAAAGCCCGCGGCGCTGCCCGCAATTTGTTCGCTTGAAGCCATATCGCGCTGCACAATTTCACGCTAAGCTCGCATCAGCGACTGGTGGGCCGCAATGTGAGGGGTCGCGGATGGCTCATGTCATCTTTTACGAAAAGCCGGGCTGCGCCGGCAATGCGCGACAGAAGGCGCTGCTCGTCGCCTCTGGACATGAGGTCGAGGTTCGGGACCTTCTGACCGAATCCTGGAGCCCGTCGAGCTTGCGTCCCTATTTCGGCTCCAAGCCATTGCCGGAATGGTTTAACGCCGCCTCGCCGCGCATCAAATCCGGCGAAATCGACCTCGAGAAAGTCACGCCGCAGGAAGCATTGGTGATGATGATGCTCGATCCGGTGCTCATCCGGCGCCCGCTGATGCGCATTGGCGATCATTGCGAGGCCGGTTTCGACTCGGCAGCGGTCGACGCGTGGATCGGGTTGAAGCGGACCGACGAAACGGTCAGCGACGTGTGCGTGCGCTCCATCGCCAACGATACTTTCTAGTCTCCTCGGCAGCGCTTATCCGCCACAAACCTGGCGCCGCCAACCTCTCCAGATATCCATAATATGTGGTATGGCGCCGGTTCGGCCGTGCGGCAGCCATCTGAATGGACGTGGCCGGCGGTGACCGTGGGGAAGCCGCGGAGGAGGAACGCTAAGCATGCAGCCTTCGGCGGAAGGAAAGGAATATTGGGCGATCGGAGCCGATGCGGCGCTTGAGCGCCTAGGCGCGACGCGTTTGGGCTTGAGCGAGGCTGAGGCAGAACGGCGGCTCGCCGTCCATGGCCCCAATAGCCTTCCGGCCGGCAGGCGGCGCAGCGCGCTCATGCGCTTCGCGCTGCAGTTCCATAACGTATTGATTTATGTCTTGCTCGCCGCCGCCTTCGTCACGGCGCTCATGCAACACTGGATCGACACCGCGGTCATCGTCGCGGTCGTCGTGATCAACGCGATCATCGGGTTCATTCAGGAGGGTAAGGCCGAAGAGGCCATGGAGGCCGTCCGCAACATGCTGTCGCTGCATGCGACGGTCATTCGAGACGGGAAGCGCGTCGTCGTCGACGCGACCGATATCGCGCCTGGCGACATCGTCTATGTCCAATCAGGCGACAAAATTCCGGCGGACATCCGTCTCATCCGGGTCAAATCTCTGAAAGTGCAGGAGTCGGCGCTTACCGGCGAGTCGCTGCCGGTCGACAAGGACCCGGCGCCGGTCATGGCGGATGTGCCGCTCGGAGATCGGGCTCCGATGGCCTATTCGGGGACTGTCGTGACCTACGGTCAGGGAACGGGCGTCGTCGTCGCCACGGGCGCCGCGACTGAGATCGGGCGCATCAACGCCATGCTCTCGGAGGTGGAGACGCTCTCCACGCCCTTGTTGCAGCGCATGGACGAATTCGCGCGCTGGCTCACGGTCGTCATTTTGGTCGTGTGCGCCGCCGTTTTCGCTTTTGGCGCGCTGGTCTGGGGATTCGACGTCGGCGATATGTTCATGGCGGCGGTCGGGCTCGCGGTTTCCGCGATCCCGGAAGGACTGCCGGCTATCATCACCATTACGCTGGCGATCGGCGTGGAGCGGATGGCGCGGCGCAAGGCGATCATCCGCCAACTGCCGGCGGTCGAAACGCTCGGCGCGGTGAGCACGATCTGCTCGGACAAGACCGGCACGCTGACGCTCAATGAATTGATCGTGCGCTCGATCGTCATCTCCGGCGGGACCTACGACACGACCGGGTCGGGATACGATCCGCATGGGGGCTTCTTGCGCAACGGCAAGGACGTCGTGGTGGGCGAGGACATTCACCTGACCGCGGCTTTGCGCCCTCTTGCGCTCTGCAACGACGCCGTGCTGCGCGAGAAGGACGGCGTCTGGAGCGTCGAGGGCGATCCGACCGAGGGCGCCTTGCTCGCCGCCGCCGTCAAAGGCGGCGTCAACTTGGAAAAGCTGGCGCTGGAACTGCCGCGCACGGATGAAATTCCTTTTGAGTCGCAGCATCGCTTCATGGCGACGCTGCATCACGACCATGACGGCGCTGGCTACATTTTCGTCAAAGGCGCGCCTGAGCGGCTGCTCGAAATGTGCTTCTGGGAGCAGGACGTGCGAGGAGAGCAGCGTCCGCTCGACTGCGCCTGCTGGCTCGACCGCATCATTGAGATGGCCACGCGCGGGCAGCGGGTTTTGGCGGTCGCCTCCAAGAAAGCCGAAGAGGGTCAGCAGCAACTCGCGTTCGGCGACGTTGAAAGCGGGCTCGTCTTTGTCGGTCTGATCGGCCTGATTGACCCGCCGCGCCCCGAGGCCGTCGAGGCGATCCGCGCATGCGCGACCGCCGGCATGTCCGTCAAAATGATCACGGGCGACCACGCCGCGACGGCGATGGCCATCGCCCGCGAACTCGGACTTAACCGTCCGGATTCCGTGCTCACCGGACGCGACCTCGACGCGATCGGCGACGAAGCGCTCGGCGAAGTGGCAAGCGCCACGACGGTGTTCGCGCGCACCAGTCCCGAACATAAGCTGCGACTCGTTCAGGCGTTGCAGAAGCGCGGCGAAGTCGTCGCGATGACCGGCGACGGCGTCAACGACGCGCCTGCCTTAAAGCGCGCCGACATAGGCATCGCCATGGGCGTCAAAGGCACCGAGGCCGCGAAAGAGGCCGCGGAGATGGTGCTTGCCGACGACAATTTCGCGTCGATCGTGCATGCGGTGCATGAGGGCCGCGTCGTCTACGAAAATTTGAAAAAGACCATCCTCTACATCTTGCCGACCAATGGCGGCGAGGGCCTCACGGTGATCGCGGCGATCGCCATGGGCGAGACCCTGCCGGTGACGCCCGTACAGATACTGTGGGTCAATCTGATCACCGCCGTCACGCTCGGCCTCGCGCTCGCGTTCGAGCCGCCGACCAAGGGCGTCATGCTGCGCCCGCCGCGCCCGTCAGGCGAACCGATCCTCTCCCGCTACTTCATCTGGCGCATCGTCTTCGTTTCTTTCCTGATGCTGCTCGCGACCTTCGGTCTTTACGAATTGGAGAAGGCGCGGGGCATGGGGCTCGACAGCGCGCGAACGGTCGCGGTCAACACGCTCGTCGCCTGCGAAGTCGCTTATCTCTTCAACGCGCGTTTCCTTTCCGAGTCGTCGTTCTCGTTGAAGGGTCTGTTCGGCAGCCGCGCAGTGCTGATTTCCGTCGCCATCGTCGTCGTCCTGCAAGCGATGTTCACTTACGCGCCCTTTATGCAGGCGCTGTTCAACACCACGCCGCTCGACCCGGAAATGTGGGGGCATATCGCCGGCGCGAGCGTCGTGCTGTTTCTGCTCGTCGAGGTGGAGAAGGCCATTTTCCGTTCGCCCGCGAAGGCTCCTGCGCCGCCTGGCGTTCCTGTGGC
Organism: Methylocystaceae bacterium; assembly: GCA_009773555.1. GTDB lineage: Bacteria > Pseudomonadota > Alphaproteobacteria > Rhizobiales > Beijerinckiaceae > Methylocystis. The sequence goes on from WSXZ01000022.1 coordinate 25,865, forward strand.
GACGGCGACCGGCGCAGCCGCTGTCGTCGCGCCTGGCGACTGGGTCCGACCTGTCGTCGCCGGCCTATTGGGGCTGCTCATCATTGTCGTGAGCGGCGCGTTCTATCTTCACACGCGTGTCAGTCTCACGCGTGAAGAAGCGTCAGCGGGTCGAACGGTCGTCGGCGGCAGGCGTCGTCGCGACGCTCTCTTGCGACGTCGGCGCGCAAGTGGAGAAGGGCGAGACATGCGGGACGCTCGATGTGCGTCCGTTCGATGAAGCGTTCGCGCGCGCGCAAAGCGCGCTGGCGGCCGCTGAGCGGCAACTGACGCAGCGCCAGAGCGCCCAGGCAAAGGCGCAGGCGAATCTTGACAGACGGGAGGCGCGGTCGGGACGTCGCGCCGCGAGCCGCAAGGCGCTTGCCAATGCGCGAGGCCTCTTAACGCGCGCGCAAGCGCAATTCGAACGCGCCGAAGCGGAAGTCGCTCTGCGCCGCGAGTCGCTCGCTAAGGCCGAGGCGGCTCGCGCCGACGCTGCGATTGTCGCCCCTATCGCAGGTTTTGTCTTAGAGCGCACGGCTGTTGTCGGCGCGCGTGTTGAACCGGGCGCGCCGCTATTCATGATCGGCGACGCCAAGACCGTTCGGCTTCGGGTGAAGACGGAGGGGGAGGGCGCCCTGACGATCGCGCCGGGCGCAGAGGCGGTCGTGACAAGCGAGTCGGTCCCTGGCCGGACGTTTTCAGGAAAGGTGACTGAAGCGCGCCGAACAGAGTCGGGTGCGCCGGTCGACGTCATCGTCGAGGTCGATAATCGAGAGTTGGCGCTTCGACCGGGAATGGAGGTTTCGGCGCGCATCGGAATCGTGGAGAGCGAAGCCTCCTCGACCGGCCTGTGAGAAGAAGTGGGCCGGCCGGGGTGACCTCGCGGAATCTCGATCGCCTGGTGGGCCGGGCAGGACTCGAACCTGCAACCAGACCGTTATGAGCGGCCGGCTCTAACCATTGAGCTACCGGCCCCGAGACGGGGAGGCCCGTCCTATACCGCAAGCCGGGCGCGCGCAATATCGCGGGCTGCATCACTCGCTCTCATCGTGCGCTCGCCTTCGCCTGGCGCGCGGGCCGTGTTCATTCGTCAGCCTGTCTTGCCAGGGCCCGCGCCGCGCCTGTAAGGCTTTTTATATGGACGAACATGACGCACGCACGGCGATCGTTGACGCCGGGCAAGAGATGGAGCGGCTGGGTCTCAATCACGGCTCTGCGGGCAATCTGTCCCTGCGCATCGGCGACGCCGCGCTCGTCACGCCGAGCGGCGTTCCCAGCCGCGAACTCTCGCCCGAATTGATCGCGCGCATGCCGCTCGCGGGCGATGGCGCTTTCGACGGTCCGCTGCCGCCGTCGAGCGAATGGCGGTTCCATCTCGACATCTACCGCGCCCGACCGGACGTGAACGCCATCGCGCATATGCATTCGCCCTATGCGACGACGATCGCGACCTTGCGTCGCGATATTCCGGCCGTGCATTACATGATCGCGGCCTTCGGCGGCCCGACCGTGCGCTGCGTCGATTACGCGCCCTACGGCACGGCTGAACTGTCGCGACTCGTCGTGGCGGGGCTCGCGGATCGCGATGGCGTGCTCCTCGCCAATCATGGCGCCATCGTCACCGGCGCGACGATGCGCAGAGCATTGTGGCGCGCCGTCGAACTCGAAGCGCTTGCGCAAGTCTTCTACCTCGGCGCGCTCGCCGGCGAACCCATCGTGCTTTCAGATGATGAGATCATGCGCACGGTGGAGCGCTTCAAGACTTACGGAACGCGCGAGAGTTCGAAAGAGCTTCGCTAACCGCCAAGGTCTGGGAACAATCCCTTTAGCCCTTCTTCCGTCGCGGCGCAGACGCCGCGCTCGGTGATCAGTCCCGTGACGAAGCGGGACGGCGTCACGTCGAAGCTGAAATTGCGCGCCGGAGACCCATCGGGCGTGAGCTGAACCTCGAACGTCGCGCCGTCGGCGCCTCGGCCGCTGATATGAGTGACTTCGCGCGCGCTGCGCTCTTCGATTGGAATGTCGCGGACGCCGTCGGCGATGCGCCAATCGACGGTCGAAGACGGCAGGGCGGCATAGAAGGGCACGCCATTGTCATGCGCCGCGAGCGCCTTGAGATAGGTGCCGATCTTGTTGCAGACGTCGCCGGCGCGCGTCGTACGGTCGCTGCCGACGATCACGAGATCGACAAGACCATGCTGCATCAGATGGCCGCCGGCGTTATCGGCGACGACGGTGTGCGGGATCGCTTCGCCCAGCAGTTCGAAGGCCGTGAGGCTCGCCCCCTGGTTGCGCGGACGCGTCTCGTCGACCCACACATGAATCGGCGCGTCTTGCCGCGCCGCAGTGTAGATCGGCGCCAAAGCGGTGCCCCAATCGACGGTGGCAAGCCAGCCGGCGTTGCAATGGGTGAGGATGTTGACAGGACCGTCGCCGCGGCGCGCTTTGTGAATGAGTTCGGCGCCGGCAAGGCCGATGGCTTGGCAGGCCGCGACATCTTCTTCCGCGATCTTGGCGGCTTCCGCATAGGCAAGGTCCGCGCGGTCCGAGACCGGCGCCGCGAAGAGCAGCGCGCGCAGCCGATCCAGCGCCCAGCGCAGATTAACGGCCGTCGGCCGTGTAGCAAGCAGCAGAGCGTGGGCGCCTTCGATCGCGGCGTCGCTTGGATCGCGCCAGGCGGCGAGCGCCAAGCCGTAGGCGCCGGTCACGCCGATCAGCGGCGCGCCGCGCACCGTCATAGCGCTGATCGCCGCAGCGGCGTCTTCGCAGCTGGCGAGCGTTTTCGTCTCGAAGCGATGCGGGAGCACGGTTTGATCGATGACATGCACGCGGCGCCCATCCGAATCGAGCCAGATCGTTCTGTAGTCGCGGCCGTTAATTCTCATGTTGTTCGTTCTTGCCTGCTCAAAAGTCGCGCTTGGATGATGTCGCCATTCGCGCCATGTTAGAGCGCGCCGCGGCGCTGTGCTAGAAAGCTTTCAAACGCGGCTGCTCCACTGGACACATGGCGCAAGAATTTTCGGCGCAAGAATCGGCGCAAGAATTTTCGGTTCGATACGCCGAATCGCTCGACTCCGTTGGGGCTGAGGCTTGGGACGCCTGCGCCAATCCGGCCGGCCTGCCGGACGCGGTCGGCGAGCGATATAATCCTTTCGTCTCGCATGCGTTCCTGCGCGCGCTCGAATCGTCGAAGTCGGTCGGCGCGCGCGCCGGCTGGGCGCCGGCGCATGCGCTCGTCGAGGATTCACAGGGGCGTCTTGTCGCCTGCGCGCCGGCCTATATCAAGACGCATAGCCTCGGCGAATATGTGTTCGATCAAAGCTGGGCGCAGGCTTATGAGCTTGCGGGCGGACGCTACTATCCGAAGATTCAGGTGGCTGCCCCTTTCACGCCTGTGACCGGGCGCCGCCTGCTGATCGCGCGTGATGCGCCGCAAGGCGCGCGCGAGGCGCTGATCGCCGCGTTGCAGGGATTGCGCAAGGCGAGCGGCGCGTCCTCCATTCACGTCACGTTCTGCACGGAGGAGGAATGCGTCGCGCTGAGCGGCGCCGGATTCATTTACCGCGCCGGAGAGCAGTTCCATTTCGTCAATGAAGGCTACGCCGACTTCGAGGATTTTCTGGCGCGGCTCACGGCGCGCAAGCGCAAGGCGATCAAGCGCGAGCGACGCGAAGCGCTCGGCGACGGCATCATCATTGATCTGCTCACGGGAAGCGACATTCGTCCGGCGCATTGGGATTCGTTTTTCGAGTTCTACCTGGACACAGGCGCGCGCAAATGGGGGCGGCCCTATCTGACTCGCGCCTTCTTTGACGAGATCGGCGCGCGCATGGCGGATCGCATCCTGCTGGTCATGGCGCGACGAGGCGGAACGCATATCGCCGGAGCGATCAATTTTCTGGGCGACGACGCCATCTACGGGCGCAATTGGGGCGCGCTGGAAGCGCTGCCGTTTCTCCACTTCGAGGTCTGCTATTATCAGGCGATCGAATTTGCGATCCGCCGCGGTTATAAGCGCGTCGAGGCCGGCGCGCAGGGCGAGCATAAAATCTCCCGCGGCTATGGGCCGGTGATCACCCATTCGGCCCATTACCTGGCCGACCCACGCCTCGCCGAGGCGGTTTCGGCCTATCTGGCGCGCGAGCGCGCAGCGGTGGCGGAATGGGCCGCCGAGCATGCGGCCGAGCTTCCTTACAAGAGCGAAAACGGCGACTGATTTTCCTTCGCTGTGGCCCTGCAGCACTTGCCTCATGGCCCGAAACTTGTAAGGCCTGAAGCCGTTTGGCGCGAACCGCTGCGGAGTCACATGACCTATTGTTGCGGCATTCTCGTGCGCGATGGACTGGTGATGATTGCGGATACCCGCACCAACGCCGGGCTCGACAACATTTCGACGTTCCGCAAGCTGTATCTCTTCGAGCGGCCCGGCGAGCGCGTGCTGATGCTTGCCGCCTCGGGCAATCTCTCGGTGACCCAGGGCGTCGTGAACCTGATTGGCGACGGGATCGAGCATCCCGAGAGCGGCGTCGTCGAAAACGTCATGAACACGCCCAATATGCTGCATGCCGCCCAGCTCGTTGGGCGTGCGGTGCGCCTCTCACGCGTCCAGACGGGCAACGCCGAGGGGGAGCCTGCGGCGCAAGGCGTCAGCTTCGACGTCTCCCTGCTGCTCGGCGGTCAGATCGCCGGGGGGCCGCTCCGTCTTTTCATGATCTATACCGCCGGCAACAGCATCGAATGCACGCCGGACACCAATTATCTGCAGATCGGCGAGCACAAATATGGAAAGCCCATTCTCGACCGCGCCGTCACCTATGACACCGACATTTATGATGCGCTGAAGATCGGGCTCATTTCGATGGATTCGACCATGCGATCGAATCTTTCGGTCGGCATGCCAATCGATATCGCGCTGCTGCGTCGCGACGCGCTGCAGACGGAGGTCGCGACCAGGATCGGTGCGAACGATCCGTATTTTCGGGAATTGCGCGTGAGCTGGTCGAAAGCGCTGCGCGAGGCGCATATGGCGATCCCCAAGCCGCCCTACAGCGGCCACGACGCGTGACGATTGTTGAGCCGGCTGACGGCGCGGCGATTGCTCGCGCCGCGGCGATTCTGCGCGAGGGCGGCCTGGTCGCCTTCCCGACCGAAACCGTCTACGGCCTCGGCGCCGATGCGACGCAGGCTTGGGCGGTCGCCCGGATCTACGACGCCAAAGACCGCCCCTCCTTCAATCCGCTGATCGCCCATGTCGCCGATCTCGACGCCGCGCGCCGCGAGGCGGCGCTGCCTGAGCCCGCGCTGCGCCTTGCCGCGGCCTTCTGGCCGGGGCCGCTGACGATCGTCGCGCCGCTCGCGCCGGGCGGATTTGTCTGCGATCTCGCCCGCGCCGGGCTGCCGAGCGTTGCGGTTCGGGTTCCCGCGCATCCCGTCGCGCAAGCGTTGATCGCGGCGCTCGGACGGCCGATCGCGGCGCCTTCGGCCAACCGGTCGGGGCATGTGAGCCCGGTGACGGCGGCGCATGTCGCGCAAGATCTTTCGGGCAAGGTCGACATGATCCTCGACGGCGGTCGCACCGCCGCCGGGCTGGAATCGACGATCGTGTCCTTCTGTGAGGGCTCCCCGGTCTTGCTGCGGCCCGGCGCGGTCGCGCGGGAGGCGATCGAGAAAATCCTGGGTGAGAAGCTTTCGGCGCCTGAGCGGGCTGAGATCCTCGCGCCGGGCATGACGCCGTCCCATTACGCGCCTGCCGCGCGCCTGCGTCTGGAGGCGCACGAACTCAAGGAAGGCGAAGCGGCGCTCGATTTTGGCGGCCGGCTCGCCGCGCGCGCCGAACCCGGGACCGTGGTGCTCGATCTTTCGCCGTCGGGCGATCTCATAGAGGCGGCGGCTAATCTCTTCGCCCATTTGCGGGAGTTCGACGCGCGCCAAATCGCCGATGTCGCCGTGGCGCACATACCCGAGCGGGGACTGGGCGAGGCGATCAATGATCGCTTGCGACGCGCCAGCACGAAGAAACTCGATTAGGCGGCGAGCGCCGTGGGCGTGGCCGCGTTCAGAACGAAGTCCTGCGTCACTGGCGCCGGCTGGCCTTTCATATAGGGGCACTCGTAGCCGCGCGCAGCGAAGTCGCCGATGCCGACGGCGCACATTTCCACCGCGAGGCGCGTCAGGCGGTTGAGCACCGGTTCACGCACCCAGGAAAAGCGCGGCGCGTCGGGCGCGACGGCGCGCATCGCCGCCTTGCGGCTCACATTGTTCTCGTGGCTCATACGCGCCTGCCAGCCGGCCTGCGGCTCCTGCCAATCGTTGACGACGATGACCGGTCCGCGCAGCACGCGCGCCTCGTGTTCGGTGCGTTCGATCAGGGCCATCTCGCCGCGCCTGACCCCCGCCAGGGTGAAGAGAGTTGGACGCGCAATCGGCGCGCTGGCGATAAACTCAACGGCCGCCTCGAAATTTGCGCAATGTTCGAAAGCATAGCGCAGCACATGGTCCGGCGGCCAACCGCCTTCGCTTGCCAAGGCGTCGCGCAGATTGAGGACGGCGTCATAGGCGAAGCCGAGGGAGCCCTGGGTGCGCCGCTTCATCGGCGCCTGATTGATCGAGGCGCAAAAGCGGCCGGGCGCCATCGCGCTGAGCACGCCAACGGCCCCCGGCCAGGTGGCGTTGTAAAATTCGCCCGCCCCGCCGGACTGCAACGCGATTTCGACGCCCCTGCCGAGGCCCTGAAATGGCCAGTCGAGCGTGCGGCGCAGGCGCGGCAGACCGTGCTCGTCCTCGTAAGCCTGAGTGGTGCAGGCGAAGAGATAGGACATGTTCAGCGTCATCGCGCCGGGAAAGCCAAGAATGGCGACGATGCGCTCGAGTTCCGCCCGGTAGGCCGAGGCGGAGCGTTTCAGCCAATTCGCGGCGATACGGTCAATCGACGGCAGGCACAGGCGGCCGACCGGCGCCGCCGCGCCAAGACAGGCCTTGCGGAGCGCGGTCGCCGCCTGAACCCGAGCCTGCGCGTGGGCGACAGGGCCGCCGTTGCGCACGTCGAGGAAATGAATCGCGTCCATGCCGTCCTGCTGTCAGAAAAATGTCATCCAGCCGATATGGATTTCACATCCCTCTGTCACAATACAGTAAAAATTTAGGGTCCAGCCTCTCGGTGTAAAGTCGCTGCGCGCCCGTTGCCTGCGAATCGGGTACAAATCCCTAAGGAAAACGCGCTTGCTCTTCGAGAAAAGAATGTCGGACGCCGTCGCCGTCGCTTTTGACGCGTTAAAATTTCACGCCTCTGCTTTGGAGCTGACGCGAACGCTCGATCTCTTTGCCGAGGATCCCGCGCGCTTCAAAAATTTCAGCGTCAAGCTCGACGATTTTCTCTTCGACTTCTCCAAGCACAGAGTGACGCGCGAGACGATCGCGCTGCTGACCTCGCTGGCGAAGACGCGTGATCTCGACGCGCGGCGCGACGCATTGTTCTCGGGCGAACTGATCAACAACACCGAAAGGCGCGCCGCCATGCATATGGCCCTGCGCGATCTCTCGTCGCGGCCGCTTCTCGTCGGCGGCGAAAACATACGGCCGCTGATCGAGGCCGAGCGGGACAAGGTTTTCGCCTTCGCGCGCGCGGTGCGCTCTGGCGACGTCCGCGGCGCGACCGGCGCGCCATTCAGCGACGTGGTCAATATCGGCATCGGCGGTTCGGACCTGGGTCCGGCGATGGCGTCGCGCGCGCTCTCGCCCTATCGCGGCGAGGGGCCGCGCATGCATTTCGTCGCCAATGTCGACGGCGCCGATCTCGCCGATACGCTGCAAAATCTCGATCTGGCGCGCACGCTGTTCATCATCTCCTCGAAGACATTTACGACCCAGGAGACGATGGCTAACGCCAGAAGCGCGCGCGCGCGCATCGTCGCCGCGCTCGGCGAGGCTGCGGTAAGATCGCATTTCGCCGCCGTCTCGACGCGGCTCGACAAGGTCGCCGAATTCGGGATAGATCCGGCGCGGGTCTTCGGCTTCTGGGATTGGGTCGGCGGGCGCTACTCGCTGTGGTCGTCGATCGGCCTTGCGCTCGCGATCGGCGTGGGGCCGGAACATTTCCTGCAGTTTCTGCAGGGCGGACACGAGATCGACACGCACTTCCTCGAAGCGCCGCTTGAGCAAAACATTCCCGTGCTGATGGGACTGCTCGGCGTCTGGCACAGAAACGTGATGGGATGCTGCGCGCATGCGGTCATCCCTTATGATCAGCGGCTCGCGCGGTTTCCAGCCTATCTGCAACAGCTCGACATGGAGTCGAATGGAAAGTCGGTGACGCGCGAGGGCGGCCGCGTCAATTATAAAACAGGGCCGGTAATTTTTGGCGAGCCCGGCACGAATGGGCAGCATGCATTCTTTCAGCTGCTGCATCAGGGAACCGACGTCGTCCCGATCGACTTCCTGGTCGCGGCCGACCCGACCGAGGCCGACAAACATCATCATGAATTGCTTTTCGCCAACTGCCTGGCGCAAGCCGAAGCGTTTATGCGCGGTCGAACGCTTGAGGACGCGAAAGTGCAATTGCGCGGGCAGGGGCTGAGCGAGGAGGAAATCGCACGCCTCGCGCCGCATAAGACGTTTCCGGGCGATCGCCCGTCGAGCGTTCTGCTTTTCCGACATCTTGATCCGCGCACGCTCGGTCGACTCGTTGCGCTTTACGAACACAAGGTCTTCGTTCAGTCGGTGATCTGGGACATCAATCCCTTCGACCAATGGGGCGTCGAGCTTGGCAAGGAGCTCGCCAACCGTCTGGCGCCGATCGTCGAGAATAAGGATGAATCGACGCAAGGGTTGGATGGATCGACGGCGGGTCTGATTGCGTGGAGAAGGTCGCACTAAGAAACGCCTCTGCACTTTCGTCGCCTCCGCCGTGGGAGTTTGCGGAGACATTCGTCTGATTTTCGAGTATTGCGGGCTGTCAAGAATAGGTTGTCGTTCACCTGCAATTGTTCGAGATCGCCGCAGACTGCGATCATTCGATTGAACACGGCGAAGCGAGTGGAAAAAGCAGGCATTATCGCGATAACATTGTTTCTCGTGGGCGCCGGCTCTCCCGGCTCTGCGGCGGAAGCCGAGGAGCTTTCGCAAAACGATTGGCTGCTCCGCGCTGAAAGCGACAATGCTCGCTTCCGACTGCTTCAGCAGCAAATGCGATGGTTCGATCAGCCCATGTGGGAGGTTGGCGAGCGTTTCGAGCGGCTGCACGATGCTCTGCAACGTGAGAACTATGAACTCGCCGTCTACCATTGGGATAAGATCAAAACGACGATCGAGAACGGCGTCGCCAAAAGGCCTGCGCGAGGCGAAGTGCGCGAAGACTGTTCCTCGGCGATTCCTGGACGAAAATTCGCGCAGCCTTCGCCTCGGGCGATAACCGTGAGGCCTGGGACGGATTCGACAGCGCCCGAACGGTTTGCCAGTCCTGTCTCCAGGCGGAAAAATTAGAGTTCATGAACAATCAGGCCGTATTCGACCTTGCAAGGCCGCGCAGCGAGTGATGCACGCTCGCCGGGCTCGATCCACGCGTCGTGGCGGCTTCTAACCCCTTCCATTGAAATGGAGCAACGCAAGTGACCTTTCGGGAGTTGATCCTGTCGCCCGGCGACTCTCGCTGGGCTATCGTCATCCGACTCATGCTTGCCGGCGTGTTCGTTACGGAAGGGTATCTCAAGCTCGCGGACCCGGCCTGGCTCGGCGCAGGCCGTTTCGCGAAAATCGGAATCCCCTGGCCGGACGTCACCGGTCCCCTTGTCGGCTGGACGGAGCTTGTCTGCGGTATTCTGATGGCGATCGGCCTGTTCAACCGGATCGCGGCGATACCTCTGATCGTTGTTATGGTGGTCGCGATCGTGAGCACGAAAATCCCCGTTTTGTTTGGAAGGGATTGGTGGATTTTCAGCGTGCGAAAGCTGGAGCGCTATGGATTCTTCAGCATGACGCACGAAGCCCGACTCGATTATGCGATGTTGCTCGGCGCGCTGTTCATGCTGCTTTCGGGAGCGGGCTGCTGGTCGCTGGACGAGAAATTGTTCGGCGCTCGGAACTCGCGGCGAGACATCGATAGCTGACGGGATCGCAAGGGATCGCGTTGTCCCCGGCGCGCTGTTCGGAGAGCGTCGGCAGTAGCGCGCCGCACGCGCGATATGCGCTGCTTGAAACGGCTCACACCGCCCTGGCGACGAGAATGCTCGCAAGCGCCGGCAACGCATTGCGCAGGAGTCGGAATTTACCAAAGCCTGCTTCGCGCAGCAGCGCCTCGATCTCTTCGATGCGGCGCGGCTCGCCGCGGCCCATGGCAAGCGTGTAGAAGCCGTAATAGGCGTCGAGCGGCTCGGCGCCTTTGATTCCGGACATGCCTTCGATGATGAGCAGCGTTGCGCCGGGCGCTAGCGCCTTGCGCACATTGCGCAAGAGTTTTAACGCCGACGCGTCGTCATGGTCATGCACGATGCGGATGAGCGTCGCGACGTCGGCGCCCTCAGGAAGAGCATCGTTGAGGAAGTCGCCGCCGTAGATGTCTGTGCGCGAGAGCAGGCCGGCCTCTTCGAGCCGCACGCTTGCGCGCGCCGCTACGGCGGGAAGGTCGAAGATTGCGAGCCGCAAATGCGGCGCGCGGGCCGCGGCGGCCGCGAGAAACACGCCTTCGCCGCCGCCGATGTCCAGGAGGCGCCGATGACGCGAAATGTCGTAGGCGTCGAGCGCCTCCAGCGCGACCATCGGCTGCGTCGCAGCCATGAAGGCGCTGTAAGGGCCGATTTGTTGCGCCGACAACGCCTCGGGCGCATCCCCATCCGAATAGGGCCAATAATCGGCGAGCTTGCCGCGCTTTTCTTGGCGCAGCAGCGCCACGGGATCGGCGAGATCTGCGTAAAGTAGCGACTGGTGTTCGACGATCGTGAGCGCCGCGCGATTGCCGGCGAAGGCGGCGCCGAGCAATCCGAGCCCGTATTTCGCGCCGCGTCGCTCGGCAAGGCCCAGCGAAGCGGCCGCCTCGAGCAGGCGCCGCGCTGCGGGCTCGGAAAGCGCGAGTCTGCTTGCCAGCGCGTCGAGGCTCAACGGGCCGTCGCGCAAAACGTCGAAGAGCTTGAGTTGCGTGCAGGCGACGAGAACCTGGGAGTAGACGAAGCCGGCGGCGAGATCGAGGCCGGCGCGCGCGCCGCGCCGCGCCAAGGGCTGCGTGACGGGATTTTTCAACGCCCATCGCTGGAATCGCGGATTGGCGACGAGCCTGTCGCGCGCGCTGCGCAGCCGCTCGCGCCATTGATCGAGTAATGCCAAAACGGTCTCTCAGCTTAAGGTCTTACCCTTAGGATTCATGTCTTGGCCTTAGCATGTCGCCGGAACGTCGTCTCGGGCAGACGCCGCCGTTGCGGCGCAACGGTCCTTCCTGTAGAAAAGCTCTGCGCCTGCGCCCGTAGCTCAGCTGGATAGAGCGCTGCCCTCCGAAGGCAGAGGTCAGGGGTTCGAATCCCTTCGGGCGCGCCACGCCGATTTGTTCTCCGGCGATGACCGCCTGTTCCAGACTGGCCTTTGAGCCGCGGATGCGGATGTCCTTGTCGTCCACTTCGATGTATCTTGTGGCCGAAGAAGAGTTCGCCGCATCATAAGCGTCCGGAAGAAAGGCGGCGTAATAGCGCGCCGCCTTTGAAAATGAGCGTCCCGGTCAGAACCTCACGGTCAGCCCGGCATAAAAGTTCCGACCCATGCCGGGGACCTGACGCACGCTCGCAAGACCCGCATTGCGTCCGAAGAGGAACGCGTTGCGCGAATAGTTCGTCAAGTCGAACCCGCCAAGCGGCAGCGAGTAGAGCGCATCGGTGACATTGTCGACGCCAAGGTCGATGCGCATATTGCTCCAGTCATAGGCGGCGCGGAGATTGAGCAGCGCATATGCCGGGGTCGTGAACTCGCCCTTGTTCGCCGACACGTGATCCTTGGGCGCGACGAGTTGCGTTTCAGCGGCCATGCTCAACCCGCCGATCTGGTGCTCGAGCGCAATGCGCGCATTGGCCGGCATCAGGTTCCACAGACCGTCGCCCTTCTTGATCAAGAACGACGCGACGGAGCACAAGCCGTTGCCAGGCGGACAATACTGCGGATTGCCGATGTCGAGATTTCGTCCATAGACGAAACTGACGACGCCCACCGCCTGCAGCCTGCCGTATTCGGGCGATTCATGCAGCTTCACTCTGCCCGAGCCGTCGACGCCATAGAGCTCCGCATTGAAATTGCGGAACTGCATGATCTGGAAAATATAGGAATTCGCCACTGGGAACGTGTTGAAGGTCCCTCCGGTTCTGGCGCCGTCGATATAGTTCTCGACATAGGTGTAGAAGGGCGAAATCCGCGCTTCCCAGTTGTTTGCGCCGGACATGTCGCGCCAAGCGCCGGTGAACGCGACATTGTGCGCCACTTCCGGCTTCAGATTGAGGTTGCCGGTATAGCCGTTGCCGTCGCCGAACCAGTTGAACATCGCCGTGAAGGGGCCGGCGACCGGCCAAGTATAGCGTTCATAGAGATTGGGCGAGCGCGTCTTGCGCGAATAGCCGAACTCGTAAAGGCTGCCAGGTTCCGGCTCATAGCGCGCCAGAGCGGTCATGTCGAAATTGATGTCGGTGCGCGCGCGATTTTGCGCGTTGAAGATATTGACGGCCAAATTATTCGCGCGCGCGATCAGGGGTGAGTTGGGGAAGATAAAGGGCGTGTAGCTCTGGCCAGGACCAGTGTCCATCCAGACGATGTCGTTACGCACGCCGATCAGGCTGGACCACTGAGGCGTCCAGCGGCGCTCCCATTCGACATAGGTGCCAAACCGATTGCGCTGGCCGCCGTTGATGTTCACATTCGCGAAAGGCCGGCTCAAACTGCCGGGGGGCGTGGCGAACCCCTGCGTAAAGCCGGTCGGATCTGAAGGCCAGTAGTCCTGCAGTCGGTAGCCGTGGAACTCATTGCCGATGCGGAAAAGATCCTGATCGCTGTAAGGAATTTCCGCTTTGACCGAGTAGCCGAAGTCACGGCCGAGCGCGATCATCGGGTGATTGAGCCAGAATCTGTCCTCCAGGAATCCCATCTTGTGGAAGACCTGGTGCCAGTACGCGCGCGCCTCTAGCGTGCCCCATTCGAAGGCGCCCTTGTAGAGGGCGTCCAGCGAATAGGAGCGATTGCGCGTCATATCCATGCGCTGGTTCGGGTAGCCCTGGTAGGGAATGTTCTGATAGGCGCCGCGGAAGGTGAACAGATGCCCTTCGTTCTGATAGCCGAGCGTGACCGCATGGTTCTCGGACATGAAGTTCGTCGAGAGAACTTTGTCGCCGTTGCCGCCGGCGTGATAGTTCGTCGCCCGCTGCCAGGACCCGTTGTAGAGCAGGCTCCAATGGTCGTTGGCCATGTTGATGTTCATGTTGATGTTTGCTGAAACGCCGACGCCATTGTTGTTGCCTCGGAAGAACGCGGAAACTGTTCCCGTCGCCAGCACTTCGTTGTTCGGGCCAAATCGCAGCGTCCCGGGAACTGGCAGCGGCAGATAGGGAACAGGCGGGTAGGGACTTGCGGCGACGATCGGCGATGCCGGCGCGCCGCCCGGACCGACGACCGCCGGCGCGACGACGGGCGTTGCAAAGACCGGCGATTTCGGAGTGACCAGAATAGAGCCGCCGATCGAATCGCCGCCTTTGCTGACTGACGAGACCGCGGTCACGACTTCAACGCGGCCGATCGTGTTCGGATCGGTGTAGCTCAACGCCGACGACAATCTTCAGGCGATCGTCGGCGAGGCCACGGATCGCCGGGAGGCCGGAAACGCCGCCGCCGGTGTAGACGCTTACGCCGGGCTGACGCTCGAGAAGCTTCGCCGTATCCGTTTCGGGAGGTTTTTCCTCCACGATTTCTTTTTGTGTGACGACCGTCTCGTTGGCTTTATCCAGCGGCGGCGGCGTTGGCGTCCCCTGCGCGGCGCCGACGACGATCTGCGGGAGAGAGACTTGGGCCTTGGCGGTCGCAAGCGAGGCCAGGATCAACGCGCAAGCGCTTGCGCCGCGCAGTAGGGCGGGACGGTACATTGGATGAGTCCTCCTGATCCGCCGGCGAACGGCGGTTGAAACGGTGCGTGTTCTGTTTCGTCAGGAGAGCGCGGGAGGCGCGCGCGAGCGCGTTTCGCCGGGCCGGCGTCGTTCGCGCGGTTCGAAAGGCCAGGAGTCGAAAAAGACAAGGGCGGTAGGCGGCTGTTCGAGCCGCGCGATCGGCGGCCTTTCGGAAATGATCGGCGGAGTTCCGATCGGGCAGGCGCCGCAGTGCGCGTGCCAGCCGTGCGTCGGCGCGCCGCTCGGCGCCGTCCCCTTCGCAGCGTCGTGACTTTTTACGCAGAACTCTTGCGTGGCCGACAGGGCCACATGCGGCGCGATCGTCGCCTGCAGCAATGCCGAAACGACGAAAAGCGTCACAGCAAGAAAGGCGCGCAGGCTTTTCCGCCCTGCGTTCGTCTTTGCTGTCTTCGTTGAAGCCGGAGGTGACATGCCGCTACGCCGATTCATTTCGTGCAACTTAGCCGCTACGTTTTTTTCCGTTTCCTCCCGATCGGGAGGGCGACGTTCGGCAATTACGTAAATTCTTGTCCTTGTTGCAGATGCGCAACACAGAAGCTAAGGTGCGATGGATTGGAGCCTTGGTATTTTGCCTGTTCTTCTAAGGGTCCAGGGCAATAAGACGTTCGCTGCGCGAAAAGCGCCATCGCGAAGACCGGCTTTGCGAAGGTGTGGCGAGAGGTCGCACCGGGTGAAGACATGACCTTGACGAAAGATGCGGAACGAGCGTCATCTTGGCGATTAGAGCCGCAGGCGCCGAAGCGCAGCACTGGCCCGATACGCTCGACGAGATTGCGCGTTTCCTAGATGCGCGTTTTGCAGCGCTGCTGTTCGAAGACCGGTGTTCGGCGCTGTTGGAGCTCAAGCATTCGACACGCGCCGAGAAAGCGTGGATCGTCGAATATCTGCGCAATCATCGCAAACTCGATCCGGTCAAGGCGCGAATCCTGGCTGAAATTGGCGTCGGTCGGGCGTTCTCGTCGGAAGACTTCGTCTCGCAGAACGAGCTTCATCAAAGCGGCGCCTACCAGCGCTGGATGGCGCCCTTCGGCCTGGCCGATATGATCGCCGGCGTCATTCATCGCTCCGAGACGGGCGTCTGCCTATTCGTCGCCTTTCGCGATGAGGCCGCAGGTCTCGTCGACATCGAGGCCAAGAGCCGCCTTGACGCGCTTCTGCCGCATCTCGCAAAGGCCATCGCGCGGCATAAGCCGGCGTCTGACGCATCGGCGCTCGTCGAATTGTTCGAGGAGCTGACGTCGCCCGTGCTTGTCGTCGACAGCAGGATGCGCGTCGTCCATAGGAATCGCAGCGCCGACGAGATGCTTGGCGAAGGCGACGCGCTGGCGATCTTTGGCAATACGCTGACGGTGCGCGATCCGCACGCGAAGGAGGCTTTGGAGCATGCGCTCGCCCAGATCGGCGGCGCTGATGCGGAAGCCTTCGCGATCATGGTGAAACGCGGAGAGTCGCGCTGCTGCGTGATGCATGTGCTGCCGCTGTCCAAGGGACTGTCGGCGCTGTTTTTGCGAAGGCTCGCGCTCAATTCCAGCGAGGGTGGAGCGGTCGCCGCGGGCGTGTTCGGCCTCACCGCCCGCGAGAGTTCGGTGCTGCTCGCCATCGCCGAAGTGGGCGGCGTCCCGGCGACCGCGCGGGCGCTTGGTCTGAGCGAGGGAACTGTCAAAGGTTATCTGAAAAGCATTTTCCAGAAGACCGGCGCGACCCGCCAGGCGGATCTGGTCAAGCTCGTGCTTGCTCTGGAATCCCCGTTCCGCGCGCCGGAGCGCCATCTTCTGCCGACGGAGACGCTGTGTCGCCGCGTCGCCGGCGCCTCTTGAACGACGCCGCAGCGCTTCTTAAATCGTTGCCAGCGCGGGCCGTAACGGACGCGCTAAGAGGCGCGGCGCGATAACGCTAGCGCGCCGCATGTCGCTCAACTGGAGGATATGTCATGCGTCAGTTCGATCTCTCTCCGCTGTACCGCCAGACCGTCGGCTTCGACCGTCTGTTCAACCTGCTTGATCAGGCCAGCGGTTTCGAGACGTCTCAAAGCTACCCGCCTTACAATATCGAGCGCACGGGCGAGAACGCCTATCGCGTGACCCTTGCGGTCGCGGGCTTCTCGCGCGAGGAACTGTCCGTCGAGACCAAGGAAAACACCTTGGCCATCAAAGGCTCGAAAGAGCCGGCGCAGCCTGCGGAGGGCCGCGAGGTCCTGCATCAGGGCATTGCCGCGCGGGCCTTTGAGCGTCGGTTCCAGCTTGCCGACCATGTGGTCGTAACAGGCGCCAGCCTCGTCAACGGCTTGCTGCACGTCGATCTCGTGCGCGAGATTCCGGAGGCGCAGAAGCCACGCCGCATCGACATCGGCGTGACGACGCCGTCCGCGACGATCGTCGAGTCAAAGGCCGCGTAACGGCGGAAAGTTCAAAGGAAATGTCAGAGGCGCCCTTTCGGGCGCCTCTTATCCGCCGGCTTTTGGCTTTGCGGCGCTGTCGGGCGTCTTCGCCGTCGCTGAACCCGTAGGGGCGGAAGCCGGCGGCGTGGACGCCGTCGGAGTCACGACAGTCGCGCCGCTCGCGCCTGATGGAGGAACGATCGCCCGGCGCGAGGAGCCTCCGGCGGCGCGGGCGGCCGCTGCGCGCTTCGCAGGGGTGGACACGCCAGGCGACGGGGCTGGCTTTTCGGCGATCTGCTCCGTTGGAGGCGCGGCGCTTGGCGCATGTTCAGCCGAGACCGGCGCTGGCGGCGTCGGAGCGCTCTCAGGGCTTTGCGGCGCCTGATGCGTCGCTTGTGTTTGCGGCGCGCTGGCGGGATCGGCTTTCGGCTCTCCAGACGCCGAATCCGCCGCCGGCTTGTCGGCGGGCGTTTCCTTGGCGGCCTGCGCCGAAGGAACAGCGCCAGAGTCCGGCGCCTTTTCAGCAGAGGCTGGCGCTGCCGGCTTATCTGAGCTTTCCGCGTTTGGCTGCGGCCCCTGGGCCGCTTGCGCCGGCGCAGGGACGCTGGCTTCGCCGGACCTTGGCTCTGGCGGAGCCGAAGTCGTGGGTTTTTCGCCGCCACTATTGGCGGCCGCCGCCGGAGGCGTAGCCTTTAAATCTGAACTCTGTTCCGGGCTTGGCGCGGGCGGCGTCTCAATGCCTTGCGCGGGCGGCGTCCTGGCGCTCTGAGCGTCAGGCTTGGGTTCCTGCGACTGGGCGGCGGCCGGCGCAGTCTTGGACTCGATCGACGTAGCTGCGGACGGCGCCGGGGTAGAGAGGGCTGCAGGCGCGGTCGCCATCGGCGTGGCGGAGGGCGCCTCGGGCTTTGTCGTCGGGGCGACTGCGCGCGAACTCTTCGACGCCGCGCTTTTCTCGGCCTGGCGAGCGCGCTGTTGGCTCGGGCTGTTCGGCGCCTTATCCGCCAAAGCAGCGCCGCCGGGCTGCTGGCGTCCCCGATCCGCAGCCGGGCCGACGGCCCCGGGACCGCCGGCGCCCGGGGGCGGGTATGGAGTTCCGCCGGTCGACGGGGGGGCGCCGTAAGAATCGCCGCCGGAGGGACCGTAATCGCCGCCGTAGCGCGGACCCCGATCGTACATAGGCCGAGGTCCAAGTCTCACCGCGCGCAAAATACGGCCCTCGTAGGGGTCGATGATAAAGCGCATCTCGCCCTCACGGCGACTGACGCCGGTGGCGACGATCTGATCGCCTCGGCGACCGAGCGGTCCGACCAATTGAAAGCCGGTGCGCCCGAGGATCGAAGCGACGGCGGGACGGGAGGCGAAGGCCGGCGGACCCGCGTCGGGAATTCGAGAGCGGAAGATGTTGGCGAACGGCCGAAAGAAAAACTGCGCGAAGGCGTGCTGCGGAACGGCGGCGCTTGCCGCCAGCGCCAACGCGAACGGCAAAACCGCTTTCCCCTTGAATGACCGCATTGTTTCTTCCCTGTTCAGCCCTCTCGGCCGCGCGGATGCTCTGACAACATTGCGGCGAGCATTGGACGGGCAAGCGCCGAAAGCCCAAGCGATTGCTTGTCATATCAGCGCAAATCTGGCACTAACATAGCCCGCAAATATGTCAGCCTTGCTGACCTTAAGGCGGCGCTCGCTCTTGGAAGCTCTGTTTCATTTTCATGGTCGCCGCTCGACACGCGCCGCGGCCAACGTAAATGAGAGGGCTCGCACGGGCGCCCGTCCCTGCCTTGCGCCGGTCGCGAGACGAGGACGAGGGATTCGCTCCAACGTTGCGAATCTGCGTGCGGGGAATGCGAGAGTCGGGCTGTGACGATTTCGGTCACGCCTACGACAATTTTATGGTTCGATGAGCGGGCGGGAGGGGCGCAGAAATAGGCGCTCGGGCCTGTCGAGGAGAAGCCGAAATGACGAAAGCCGCCGAGCACTTCGCGCAAGCCGGACCGCAGCCGCTCGGCCGCGACCCCGCTCTTCCGCGGGCGCAAGGGCTTTATGACCCCGCCAAGGAGCACGATTCCTGCGGGGTGGGCTTCGTCGCCAACATGCGCAACGAGAAGTCGCATGCCATCGTCGAGATGGGCTTGCAGATCTTGCTCAATCTCGATCACCGGGGCGCCGTCGGCGCTGATCCCAAGCTCGGCGACGGCTGCGGCATCCTGCTTCAGATCCCGCATGAGTTCTTCAAAGCGGAGTGCGCGAAGCTCGGCATAGAGCTTCCCGCCGCCGGCGATTACGCCATCGGGCAGTTTTTCCTGCCACGCGATCCAGACACGCGCGCGAGCGCCCGCGGGATCGTCGATAAGTCGATC
The DNA here is from genome assembly GCA_009773555.1 of Methylocystaceae bacterium. GTDB lineage: Bacteria > Pseudomonadota > Alphaproteobacteria > Rhizobiales > Beijerinckiaceae > Methylocystis. The sequence continues at coordinate 44,752 of WSXZ01000022.1, forward strand.
GAAGAAGAGGGGCTCGTCGTTCTTGGTTGGCGTGATCTTCCCGTCGACTCGAGCGATCTCGGCGAGGCGGTGAAGGCCGTCGAGCCGCATCACGCGCAAATCTTCATCGGGCGGGGGCCGAACGTCGCTGACGCCGACATCTTTGAGCGGCGCATCTATCTTGCGCGCAAAGCGGCCTCGAACGAAATTTACCGGCTCGGCAACGGCGGGCGGGAGTTTTACGCCGTCTCGGTCTCCTCGCGCACCATCGTCTACAAGGGCATGGTGCTCGTCTCGCAGCTCGGCGAATATTTCCTCGATCTCAAGGACGAGCGTTTTATTTCGGCGCTGGCGCTCGTGCATCAGCGTTTCGCGACGAACACCTTCCCCTCCTGGCGGCTTGCGCATCCCTATCGCTTCGTCGCGCATAACGGCGAAATCAACACGCTGCGCGGCAATCTGAACTGGATGGCGGCGCGCCAGGCGTCGGTCTCCTCGCCGCTGTTTGGCGAGGGGATCAGCAAGCTGTGGCCGATCTCCTATGAGGGCCAATCCGACACCGCCTGTTTCGACAATGCGCTCGAATTCCTCGTGCGCGGCGGCTATTCGCTCGCGCATGCGGTGATGATGCTGATTCCGGAAGCGTGGGCCGGCAATCCGCTGATGGACGCCGACCGCAAGGCTTTTTACGAGCATCACGCGGCGCTCATGGAGCCGTGGGACGGTCCCGCCGCCATGGCCTTCACCGACGGACTCCAGATCGGCGCGACGCTCGACCGCAATGGGCTGCGGCCTGCGCGCTATCTCGTCACCGACGACGGTCTCGTCGTCATGGCTTCGGAAATGGGCGTGTTGCCGATTCCCGAAGAGAAGATCGTGACCAAGTGGCGTCTCCAGCCCGGCAAGATGCTGCTTGTCGATCTGGAGCAGGGACGCATCATTTCCGACGACGAGATCAAGAAGGAGCTGTCGAACTCTCATCCATACAAGGAGTGGCTGGCGCGCACGCAAATTCAGCTCGAGGATCTGAAGCCCGTCGATACGCGTCCCGCGCGATGGGACGTGTCGATGCTCGACCGTCAGCAGGCCTTCGGCTACACCCAGGAGGACCTCGATCTTTTGCTTTTCCCGATGGCCGTCACAGGCCAGGAGGCGATAGGCTCCATGGGCACGGACACGCCCGTGTCGGCGCTCTCCGACAAGGAGAAGCTGCTCTACACCTATTTCAAGCAGAACTTCGCGCAGGTGACCAATCCGCCGATCTCATCGGGCCGCGGCCCAACATTCTCGACCACGAAGGCTCGGCGAACACAAAGCGCCTCGAAGTGCGCCAGCCGATCCTGACGAGCGAGGATCTCGAAAAGATCCGCTGGATCGGCACGGTCGAGGATAGTTTCGACACCAAGACGATCGACGTCACTTACGACGCCGCAAAGGGCGCCGAAGGCATGCACGCGGCGATCAAGCGGCTATGTCAACGCGCCGAGGAGGCGGTCAGCGGCCGCTACAACATCATTATCCTCTCGGACCGCATGGTCGGTCCGGACCGCATTCCGATCCCGGCGCTGCTCGCGACCGCGGCGGTGCATCATCATTTGATCCGCAGGGGTTTGCGCACCTCCGTCGGCCTCGTCCTCGAGACCGGCGAGGCGCGCGAAGTGCATCATTTCTGCTGTCTCGCGGGCTACGGCGCCGAGGCGATCAACCCTTATCTCGCCTTTGAGACGCTCATCGCCTCCGCTGACGAGTTTCCCTCCGACGTCGACGGTCCGACCGCCGTCAAGCGCTTCATCAAGGCGGTCGACAAGGGCATTCTCAAGGTGATGTCCAAGATGGGCATCTCCACGTACCAGTCGTATTGCGGCGCGCAGATCTTCGACGCCGTCGGTCTTGCGCAGAGCTTCATCGATGAATTCTTCACCGGCACGACGACGCGCATCGAAGGCGTCGGGCTCGAAGAAATCGCCCGCGAGACCGTGCGTCGCCATCGCCTCGCGTTCAGCGACGCGCCCGTCTACAAGGAGGCGCTCGACGTCGGCGGCGATTACGCCTACCGCATCAGAGGCGAAGCGCACAGCTGGACGCCGCAAACCGTGTCGCTGCTGCAGCATGCGGTGCGCGGAAATGCGCGAGACAAATATCGCGCTTTCGCCAAACTCCTGAACGAGCAGGACGAGAAGCTTCTCAATCTGCGCGGTCTGTTCCGCGTCAAAGGCGCCGAGGAGGACGGTCGGGCGCCGATTCCGCTCGACGAGGTCGAGCCGGCAAACGAGATCGTCAAGCGCTTCTCGACGGGCGCCATGTCGTTTGGCTCCATCTCGCGCGAAGCGCATACGACGCTCGCCATCGCCATGAATCGCATCGGCGGCAGATCCAATACCGGCGAGGGCGGCGAAGAGGCGGATCGATTCAAGCCGCTGCCGAACGGCGACTCGATGCGCAGCGCCATCAAGCAGGTGGCGTCCGGCCGCTTCGGCGTGACGACGGAATATCTCGTCAACGCCGACATGATTCAGATCAAGATGGCGCAGGGCGCAAAGCCCGGCGAAGGCGGCCAGCTGCCCGGCGACAAGGTCGACGCGGTCATCGCCAAGGTGCGCCATTCGACGCCCGGCGTCGGCCTGATCTCGCCGCCGCCGCATCACGACATCTATTCGATCGAGGATTTGGCGCAGCTCATCTTCGACTTGAAGAACGCCAATCCGCGCGCGGCCGTGTCGGTGAAGCTCGTTTCGGAAGTCGGCGTCGGCACGGTCGCCGCCGGCGTCTCCAAGGGCCGCGCCGATCATGTGACGATCTCCGGTTTCGAGGGTGGCACCGGCGCTTCGCCGCTGACGTCGATCAAGCACGCGGGCTCGCCCTGGGAAATCGGGCTCGCCGAAACGCATCAGACGCTCGTGCTGAACAATCTGCGTTCGCGCATCGCCGTGCAGGTCGACGGCGGGTTGCGCACCGGCCGCGACGTCGTGATTGGCGCGCTGCTCGGCGCCGACGAGTTCGGCTTCGCGACGGCGCCGCTCATTGCGGCGGGCTGCATCATGATGCGCAAGTGCCATCTCAACACGTGCCCGGTCGGCGTCGCGACTCAGGATCCTGTTCTGCGCAAGCGCTTCGTCGGCTTGCCGGAACATGTCATCAACTTCTTCTTCTTCGTCGCCGAAGAAGCGCGCGAACTCATGGCCTCCATGGGGTATCGCAGCTTCGACGAAATGATCGGGCAGATGCAAATGCTCGACAAGGAGAAGGCGATTGCGCATTGGAAGGCGCGCGGTCTCGATTTCTCCAAGCTGTTTTTCAAGCCGCAGGGGGAAGGCGGCGCGATCCGTCACAGCAAGACGCAGGATCACGGCCTGGATAAGGTCCTCGACAACAAGCTCATCGCCGAAGCGCGCGCGGCGCTCGATCGCGGCGCGAAGGTTTCCATCGAAACGTCGATCCGCAACGTCGATCGCGCCACGGGCGCGATGCTCTCCGGCGAGGTCGCCCGCATCTACGGCCATGCGGGACTGCCCGAGGACACGATCGACATCCGCGCGACCGGCACGGCGGGTCAGAGCTTTGGGGCGTTTGTCGCGCGCGGCGTGACGCTGCGTCTGGAAGGCGAGGCCAACGACTACGTCGGCAAGGGCCTCTCGGGCGGCAAGCTGATCATCTATCCGTCGCGCGACGCCCGTCAGATCGATCCTTCTAGTTCGATCATTGTCGGCAACACCGTTCTCTATGGCGCCATCGCCGGCGAATGCTATTTCCGCGGCGTCGCCGGCGAACGCTTCGCCGTGAGAAATTCCGGCGCGCTCGCCGTCGTCGAGGGCGTTGGCGATCACGGCTGCGAATATATGACGGGCGGCGTCGTGGTGGTTCTTGGGCCGACCGGCCGCAACTTCGCGGCCGGCATGTCGGGCGGCATCGCCTATGTCCTCGACGAGGACGACGCGTTCTCGACGCGTTGCAATCTCGCGATGGTCGACCTCGAGCCGGTGCGCGACGAAGAGACCGTCATGACCGAGACCTATCACCAGTCCGGCGATCTGGAAGGCCATGGCCGCGTCGACGTGATGAGCGACATGACGCGTTTCGACGCCGAGCGGCTGCGCCAGTTGATCTCAAATCACCTGCGCTACACCGGCTCGACGCGCGCGCGCGACATTCTGGCGGATTGGCCAAATTACGTGGGCAAGTTCCGCAAGGTGATGCCGGTCGAGTATCGGCGCGCGCTCAACGAACTCAACGCGCGTAAAGGACTGCCCCAACAGCTGAAGGCTGCCGGCGAGTGAGATTGGGACTCGTAAATCGCGGAGGCGGCGGTTAAGCGTTGCCTTTGCCTTTCCCAGCAATGATTGTTAAAGAGGAGGAGTAGGGCTAACCTGCTTTAAACGCGCGGTTTTTCCCTGACGGCGGCCAGGAAGCCTGATGCGAGACGACTCCAGAGTCTACAGCCTGCCGCGTTGGCCCGCGATGCGTTGGCTCGTCAACCCGGGGCATGGCGCAACTCGCGACATCCAAGTGGCGTTGATTGGCGGGTTGTTCGGAACCCTGCCAGTCTTCTTTGGCGGCGTCATCAATACGATTGCCGTGTCGGGAGCGATTGCAGCGCGCGAACAGACGCTCCCTTTCGTCGCTTGGTTCGTCTTTGAAATCGTGCTCGGAGTCGTGCGTCTGGTCGTGCTGAGCATCTCGCGTCGCGACGCCCTCGCGCAACGCCAGACGCCGACCGATGTCTATCTCCTGCTTCAGCTTTTATGGAGCAGTGGCGTCGGCTACGGCGCTTTTATAAGCCTCGCGAGCGGCGACTGGGTGTCCGCGACGCTCGCTTGTCTGTCTGGGACCGCCATGGCCGGCGGCATCGGATTTCGCAATTTTGGCGCGCCGCGTCTCGCCGGCGCAATGATCCTGACGAGCCTCGGCCCGTTTCTGCCGGGCGCTGCCCTCTCTGGCGAGCCGTTGCTTTATCTCGTGTTTCTTCAGATTCCCCTCTATCTCGCCGCCATGATCGCCGCCGCCTACAGCCTGAACAAAATGCTTATTGCGACGATGCAGGCCGAACGCTTAAACGACCACCGGGCCAAGCATGATGCGCTCACCGGCCTGTCGAACCGCGTCGGACTCGCCGCCGCCGTCGACGCGAACCTGAATAACGCGCCGACGCACGGCGGCGATTTGGCCGTCCTTTTTCTTGATCTCGACAACTTCAAAGCGGTCAACGACACGTTCGGACACGCCGCTGGAGACAGGCTGCTCAAATCGGTGGCGGAGCGCCTCCGCCAGTCCTTGCGCGCGACCGACGTGGCGGCGCGGATTGGCGGCGACGAATTCGTGGTGCTCGCCAAGAGTTTGACGAGCGAGCAGGCGGCGGAGCTGAGTCACCGGCTGACGAATTCCATATCGGCGCCGTATGACCTCGGCGACGGCGTTCAAGCGACGATCGGAGTCAGCGTCGGCGTAGCTCTGGTGCCGGAACACGGCGCGGACGCCGAGGCGCTTCTCGCGGTGGCCGACGAAGCGCTTTACGAGGCGAAGGCTCAGCGGCAGGTGAAATTGCTGCACACCCTCGTCAAGGAGGATCAGTCTCGCCGCATCGCGCCGGCGGCGCGCGGCAAGAGCCCCGGCACTCGATAGTGCATGCTGGCGACGGTCGGCTCATAACGCCGAAGCTTCGCGGCTTGACGGCGACCCCTCGAAAGCGTTTAGAAAACATCCAAGATTGCGGCGGCTCAGCGCGCTCCGGAAAGCGAATTCGCTTTTTCGCGCCAGACTGCCGCGCCAATGAGAAATGCCGTTGCGGCCACGACGCGCGGCGCGAGAGGTGCGCGATAAGATGGGTAAGGTGACCGGGTTTCTCGAGATCGACCGGCATGACCGCAAATATAAGCCGGCGGCCGACCGCATTCGCCATTATCGCGAATTCGTCATTCCGTTGTCGGACGAGACGACGCGCAGCCAGGCCTCGCGCTGCATGGATTGCGGCATTCCATTTTGCCACAACGGCTGTCCGGTCAATAATCAGATTCCCGACTGGAATGACCTCGTCTACCATGGCGAGTGGCGGCGCGCGCTCGTCAATCTCCATTCCACCAACAACTTCCCGGAGTTCACGGGCCGCGTCTGTCCGGCGCCCTGCGAAGCGTCGTGCACGCTGAATCTTCAGGACCAGCCGGTCACCATCAAGACCATCGAATGCGCGATCATCGATCGTGGCTTCGAGCAGGGCTGGGTGGTTCCCGAGCCGCCCAAGCGCAAAACAGGCAAGAAGATCGCCGTCGTCGGCTCCGGGCCGGCGGGACTTGCGGCGGCCCAGCAGCTGGCGCGCGCCGGCCATGACGTGCATGTCTACGAAAAGCAAGCAAAGGCCGGCGGCCTGCTGCGCTACGGCATTCCCGATTTCAAGATGGAAAAGCACCTCATCGACCGTCGCGTTCAGCAGATGGAGGCGGAAGGGGCGGTGTTTCACTGCGGCGTTCATGTCGGCGTCGATCTGTCCGCCGACGCGCTGGTCACGGGCCATGACGCCGTTGTCCTCGCCGGCGGCGCCGAACAGCCGCGCGATCTGTCGATCCCAGGCCGCGAATTGCGCGGGGTTCACTTCGCGATGGATTTTCTGCCGCAACAAAATCGCCGGGTCTCGGGTGAGCCGCTGTCAACCAACGAGCCGATCCTCGCCACCGGCAAACATGTCGTGGTCATCGGCGGCGGCGACACCGGCTCGGACTGCATCGGCACCTCGGTGCGCCAGGGGGCGCTTTCGGTCACCCAGCTCGAAATCATGCCGCTTCCCCCCGAAAAGGAAAACAAGCTGCAGACGTGGCCCGACTGGCCGCTGAAGCTGCGCACGTCCTCCTCACATGACGAGGGTTCGTCGCGCGAATTTTCGGTGCTGACGCGCGAATTCGAAGGCGCGGAAGGCGCGGTGAAGGCGCTGCGCTGCGTGCGCGTTGACGGGAAAATGCAGGAGGAGCCCGGGAGCGACTTCAGGCTCAAGGCCGATCTCGTGCTTCTCGCGATGGGCTTTGTGTCGCCGATGCGGGAAGGCCTGCTCGAAACGCTCGGGGTCGATCTCGATTCGCGCGGCAATGTCGCGGCGGACACGCGCGCCTATCGGGCGTCTCGCGAGAAGATCTTCGCCTGCGGAGACATGCGGCGCGGACAATCGCTCGTCGTCTGGGCCATTCGCGAGGGACGCCAATGCGCCCACTCAGTGGACGAATTCCTGATGGGCGAAACCAATCTGCCAAGGTGAGAGTAAATGGTCAGTGAAAAGCTAAATCTCTGGTATTGTGATACCTTCGTCAGCACGCCCTGGCAGTTTTACCTTCTCATCGTGCCGCTCTTGGGGGCCTTCTTCTATGGCCGCGGGAAATACAAGATCGCTTGGTCTCTGATCGGCGTTTGGCTCGCCATCCAATTGATCTTTTCGGCGCTCACCAATCTCGTGTTCACTTGCTCGCTCGAATAGGGCGCAAAAGAAAAGGCCCCGGCAAACCGGGGCCTTTCGTTTGACAGAGAGCCGGCTTAGAGCACGACGACCGTGGCGCCCACCTTCACGCGGCTGAACAGATCGGTCACGTCGTTGTTCAGCATTCGGATGCAGCCTGACGAAACCGCCTGTCCGATCGTCCAGGGCTCGTTCGAGCCGTGGATGCGGAACATCGTGTCGCGATTGCCCGAGAAAAGATACATCGCACGCGCGCCGAGCGGGTTGTCCTCGCCGCCAGTCATGTGGCGCGGCAGATCGGGGCGGCGCTTCAACATCGCCGCCGGAGGCGTCCAATCCGGCCATGCTTCCTTGCGGCCGATGTGCGTCCGGCCTTTCCAAGTGAAGCCCTGGCGGCCGACGCCGACGCCGTAGCGCACGGCCTGTCCGTTCGGCAGCGACAGATAGAGATAGCGGTTGTTTGTGTCGACGGTGATGGTGCCAGGACGCTCATTGGTCGGATCCTGCACGATTTCGCGGGTCGTGGTCGGATATTCGCGCGCGAGCCGCGCATCTTCTTGATCCCCGTAGTAGGCCTGCGGGTCCTGCGCGGCGTAATTGGCCTGCTGATCCTGGCCGCCATAGTAAGCTTGCTGCTCACGCGCGTCATAGTAGGACGCGGTCATCTCCTGTGCGCCCGCCGACGGATCAAACAGCGCCATGAAGGAGCTTTCCTCAGCGTTGACGGCGGAAGACGAAAGTCCCGCAAAAGCGGCGACGGCGGCGACCTTCAGAAAGCGGCTGGCGTTGAATTCACGGCGGGACATGACGGCGGCTCCACAATTTCTCTGTCGTGCAGAGAGAATGCAAAACCCCCGAAAAGCGTTCCGTGCGCGAACGCACAAATCGTCAGCGCGGCTGAGAAGGGGCGTTCGCCGCCGGGCGCCAGCTGTAGTCGTCGGCGCGATTGCTGCGCGGATTCTGGTCCCCGCCCTCGACGAAAACATGTCGCGCGAGCGCCTGCGCGGGCGTGCCTGCGTCCGCCGCCGCTTTGCCGGCCGGGGTTCTTCTGGCGAGCTCTGTCGCCGCTCCGGCGCCCGTCAGTTGCTGCGTCGGGCCGACGGCAGGTCGTTCGGGTAAGCTCGGCGCCGCCGACGGCCCGCCAACGGGCGAGCGGAATACGATCGGCTGACCGTCCGCTGGGGCCGCCGCCACGGGTTGCTGGGGCGCAGTCGCGCCCCCCGCCTCAGGCTGGGGCGTCGCCGGCGCGCCAGCGACGGGAGCCTGCTGGCGAGAGGCGTCGTAATATTTCTTGATCTCGCCTTCGACGAAATGGGCGACGCTGCGCGCGCCGGCATCGGTGAAGTGCACGCCGTCCGCAGAGCGCAGCTTAACGATCTGGCCGTTGATGTCCGGACCGAAAGCGCTGTACTGCCCATGTTCGTCGGTCATCGCGTCCCAGAGATCGACATAGGGAATATTGGCGTGCGCCGCGCGCGCCTTGAAGATTTCATTGAGCTGCGCCATGTCGGCGGACAGCCGCTCGTTCTTCATGACCGGCAGACCGACCCAAATGACCGGAATATTCTTTTCCTTAAAAGCCGCAATCACCGCATCGACCCGCGCTGCGTAGAGTTCGCGCCATCGCGGCGACAGCGGCTCGATTGACTCTTGACCCTGCTGGATCGCTTGACGATCATTGCTGCCGAGCATGACGACGGCGACATTGATCTTCTGCGGGTCGGCGGCGATCTCTTTCGCCGCCTTGGGCCAATCGTAGAAGTCTTCGCGCACGAGACCGCTGCTTTCCCGGCCTTTTCGAAGGATGGCGACGTCTGGTCGATCCGAAAACCCGTCTTTCAGGCCGTTGGCAAGAAGCAGCCCCAGAGTGTCGCCGATCGTCGCGACAACGAATGTTGGCTGGGTGACGGCCGTGTTCTGAGCCTGGTCGGGGGCGGCGCCGTCCTTACGCTTCGCCGCGCGTCGCGGATTATCCGTCTGGCCGTGCCAGTATGTCGGGGCGCGATTCTCGCGGTGCGGCATGATCCGTCGCACTCTTGGCTCGCCGCGAGGTCCCCAGCCATGCTGCGGATGGCCGCCAAAGATGCCGCCAAAAAATTCCGTAAAGGGGTCCTGCGCGAAGGACGCGCCGGGCGTCGCGCACGTCAACAATACGCCAAGAAAGAGCGCCATAATACGGCGCAGGGTCTGTAAGCTCCTAGACATGGACGCCATTATAGCGCGTCCCGAACGCCTTGGCATCCTCGTTGCGATTCATCACTTAATTGTGTGGCGCATAGCCTTGACGCATGGAGCGGTTTTGGCGTCAATCGTCAGCAACTGGGCGGGATTTAGGAGAAGCGAGATGCGACGCCGTAACCGGGGGGCTGGCGGAGTCTGGACACGAGCCGCCGCGACCGCGCTTTTCGCGCTTGCTGCGGCCACGGCGGCGGCCCAGCCGGCGCGCGAGGAAAACCCGCCGGCGGAATTTCGAATTCTGCCGTACTCAGGACTGACGCCCTACTGCATCGATCCGACGATTCTCAACGAAGTCGTCAAGGGTTTTGCCGCAAGAGAAGCCTGGTTTTGGAATTCGCCTCTGGTCATTGTGGCCTTTGACGGCGTCGAGGACATCGGCGCCCGCAACAACGGCCTGAGCTATATTCCCCGTCGCTATTGTCGCGCACTGGCGCTTTTTAACGACGGCGTAAGACGCGAGGTCGTCTACAATATCGGAGAATCCTTGGGCTTTATCGGCGCGGGACCTGGCGTGACATGGTGCGTCGTCGGGCTGGACCGCAATCATGCCTTCAGTCCCAATTGTCGAGCCGCAGGACCTTAGCGTCCTATTTGCAGAGTCGTTTGAGATGAGAAGAGTTTTCGTTCGTTGCGCCGCATGGGCGTTACTGGTCGGCGCGGTGGCGTCGAGCGGATTTTTCGACGCCATCGCGAAGGAAGGCGACTGCACGGCGGAGGATTGCCCAAATCGCGCGGCCTCGCGGGCCGGCGCGGCGCGTGACTTCGACTTCTACGTGCTGGCGCTCAGCTGGTCGCCCGGCTTCTGCGAAAGCATCGAGGGCGCGCGCGATCAGTGCGAACCGGGAAAGGGACTCGGCTTCGTCGTTCACGGGCTCTGGCCGCAATATGAAAGCGGCGTCCCGAGCGAATGTCCGGGCGCGCGCTCTCCATCACGCGTCGCGATCGAAAAAGCAGCAGGCTTGTTTCCCGACGAGCGGCTGGCGCGTTATGAGTGGCGCAAGCATGGAGTCTGCAGCGGCAAAAGCCCGAGCGACTATTTCGCCGACGTCGCGCGCGCCCACGCCGCCGTGGCCATTCCGCCGCTTTTCGTCAAACCTGCCCGCGATCAGACCTTTACGCCGATCGACGTCGAGCGCGCCTTCTACGAAGTCAATCCACGGCTGCGGCCCGGCATGATGGCGGTGTCGTGCCGCCGGGGCGTTATGGACGGCGTGCGCATCTGCCTGTCCAAGGACCTGCGCGAGTTTCGCGCCTGTCCTGCCGTTGCGCAGCGCGGGTGCCACGTTCGAGAAATCAGCGCGCCCGCGCCGCTGTAGCGCCTATGAACTATCGCCACGGGTTTCACGCCGGCAATTTCGCCGACGTCTTTAAACATGCGCTGCTTGTGCGCCTCTTGGCCTATCTGAGACGCAAGGAAACGCCATTTCGCGTGATCGAGACGCACGCAGGAGAGGGCGCCTATGATCTTACAGCGGAGGAGGCGGAGCGCACGCTCGAGTGGCGCGGCGGCGTTGGACGTCTCGCTGATCTCTCCGGCGCGAGTGCGGAAGTTCGCGCGCTGCTTGCGCCCTACATCGATTGTCTCGGGCGGCGCGACCACGAGGGAAAGCCCGCGCTCTATCCAGGTTCGCCGTCGATCGCGCAGAAATTGATGCGCCCGCAGGACCGCGCGATTTTCTGCGAGCTGCGGCCTGACGCCTTCGCCATGCTGCGTCGACGGTTCTCGCGCGACGAGCGCGTTAAGGCGATTCATATCGACGGCTATTTGGGACTTGGCGCCTATGTTCCGCCGAAGGAGCGGCGCGGGATCGCGTTGATTGATCCGCCTTTCGAGCGCGAAGACGAGTTCGAGGCCGCTTTTGACGCCTTCAATAAATCATATGCAAAGTGGAATTCTGGGATTTACGCGCTGTGGCATCCCGCAAAGAGCGATCGGGACGTTCGAAAATTCCAAAACAGATTGAGGGAAAGCGGCATACGGCGCATCCTGCAGCTTTCGTTGAGCATCGGCGGAGACGGTGAGGGGTTGCGCAGCTGCGGAATGGCGGTCGTCAATCCGCCATTCGTGCTCGAAGAAGAAGCGCGAACGCTCCTTGCCTTCCTCGCTCCACGGATGGCGCAAGGCGAAGGCGCTGGCTGCGAGATTGCGTGGCTCGCAGGCGAATGAGCCGATCAACTTTTCCGAGCCGACTTTGGCCGGCTTCGGAAGAGTAACTCGAACTCAGGAGCGTAGTGTCGCGCTCACCAGCGGCGGCGCCAACGACGACGCCGAGCTCGCCGCCAGTATCGACGGCGCCACCAGCTTTTTTCGATCGTTGCGTTTTCCATGTCTTCAGGCGTCGCGACGCCGAGTTCGGGCCGCGCGGGAGCCACCCCTACTTGCGGCGCCAGCCCAGGAAGCGCCTGCGCTTGCGATACGACGACAGTCGCGCCAAGACCGGCGAGCAGCGCCGTAATAAATGTGCGTCTTTCCATCTTAACCTCTCCCTGCTAGCCGGACTCAAATTACCGCGCCGTCATGCATGTCGGTCCTTCGACATCTGGCCCAATATGCGCGCTTATCAAGTCCATCTGGCGGAGGCCGTAAAGGTTCACGGGCGCGCTACAGCGCCGTTGTAGGTTTGCTGCACGGATGATAGGTGCAGCCATGCTCATCTTGCGTTTTTCTCCCGCTTCGCCCTACGCCAGGAAGATCCGAATCGCCGCCGAATTGCTCGGCTTGTCGGAAAGGATCGAAATCGCCGCCGCCGATGCCGCCGATCCCGCCGACAGTCTGCGGCGCCAGAACCCGCTCGGCAAAATCCCGACGTTGGTTTTGGAGGACGGCACAGCGCTCTATGACAGTCGCGTCATCGCCGAATATCTGGATCATCTCGCCGGCGGCGGGCGGATCATTCCGACCGAGCCGACGGCGCGCTTCGCGGCCCTGCGGCTGCAAGCGCTCGGCGACGGGATCAACGACGCCGCTCTATTGATCCGCTATGAAATGTTCAATCGCCCGGAAGCCTTACGCTACGATGAGGCGATCGCGCTTCAGCAAGGCAAAATCGATCGGGCGCTCGGCGTGCTCGACGCCGCCCCCCCGACCGGTTCGGTCGACATCGGCCATATCGCGGTCGCCTGTGCGCTTGGCTATCTTGATTTGCGTTTCTCTGGCGCATGGCGAGAGAACCACCAACGTCTCGTCTCGTGGCTTACGGAATTTGCACGCGCCATCCCGGCCTTCGACGCGACGAAGGTCTAATTCGGCCCTAGCGCATATGGCGCCTGTCCGGGAGATCTGCTCTACCAAGAAGCGAAGCTGTCAGCCTATTTGCTGGCGATTTCGCTTGGAGGCTTCCACTCGCCCCCGGCCGAGGGACCAGTCTGCGCGGCTGGGATGCGCAGGCGTTGACCCGGTTGGATTTTGTCGGGATCCGTCAGCATCGGCCGATTGGCCTCGAAGATCTCCATATATTTGGCGCCCTTGCCGGCGCCGTAATGCGCTTCGGCGATCTTCCACAGCGTGTCGCCAGACTTCACGACGTAGAAGGTCTCTGTCGAGGACGACCCTGCGGCCCCGGACTCTTCGGCCTTAGGGGTAGCCGCGGCCGTTTTCTTGAGCGCGTCTGGGGCAGGCCCCGGTTTGCCTTTTCCGGTCAGAAAATCCAAAAGTCCCATGCTGGAGTCTCCTTCGTAGGTCCGGCCATTCACGCCGGATGCGACTGGTCTATTGTAGCGCTCCGCTCGCAACTCGCGAGTGTAGGCGTGTCCGAAAAGCAGCGCCAGGGCGCGACTTCCGGGCAATCGTAGCCGGCGAGCGGCAAGTTCTGGCGGCGAAGGCGTTCACCGTCTCGCGGAACCGCCGAAAATCTCCTATACCCCTGCGATGATCGCCACCTCTGCCACCACCGCGCGTACGGCCCTCTACCCCGGCACGTTCGACCCGTGGACCTTTGGCCATCTCGACGTGATGGCGCAGGGCGGGGCGCTCTTTGACAGGATCGTCGTTGCGATCGGCGTGCACCACGGCAAGGAGCCGTGGCTCTCTTTCGACGAGCGCGCGGCGGTCATTCGCGAGGCCTGCGCCGGCTTGGGCGCGTCTTGCGGCTTCGAGGTCGCGGGCTTTGACGGACTTGTCGTCGAGGCGGCGCGCCAGCACGGCGCCTGCGCCATTCTCCGCGGTTTGCGCGATAGCGCCGACTTCGACTATGAGATGCAGATGGCGGGGATGAATGGGACGCTTGCGCCCGACATTCACACGATTTTCATGCCTGCTTCGCCAGGGCTACGCCACGTCAGCGGAACCTTCGTGCGTCAGATCGCGGCGCTTGGCGGCGATGTGTCGGCCTTTGCGCCGGCCGTCTCCGTCGCCGCACTCAAACGCGCCATAAAAAGGCGCGGCAATACATAGGGAGGCTTTATGAAACTCACCCGCCGTCTGCTTCTTGCCGCCGCGGCCGTCGCCGCGCTCAGCGCCGCGCCCGCTAGAGCGGCAGACGATCATCTCCTTTATCTCGACACGAAGGATGGCCGCGTCACCATCAAGCTGCGGCCTGATCTCGCGCCCAAGCATGTCGAACGCATTGAGAAGCTGGCCAAGGAGCATTTCTACGACGGTATTGTATTCCATCGCGTCATCGACGGCTTTATGGCGCAAGCTGGCGATCCAACCGGCACCGGAATGCAAGGTTCGCGCTATACGGATCTGAAGGCCGAGTTTACGGATACGCCGTTCAAGCGCGGCACAGTTGGAATGGCGCGCGAAGGCGGCGACGTCAATTCCGGCAATTCGCAGTTCTTCATCGTCTATGCAGACGCGCCGCAGCTCAACGGCAAATACACCGTTTTCGGCGAAGTCGTGTCGGGAATGGACGTCGTCGACAAGATCAAGAAGGGTTCGAAGTCGAATAACGGCATGGTCGACAATCCGGAAAAGATCATCAAGATGCGCGTTGCTGGCGACGAGAGCTGAGATTCATATGCGTTGCGCCCGCGCTTGTGCGGCGCGACGTGGCCGCACCTTCGCAACGGCCGGCAAGCCCGGCTGCAATGCATGAAGGATCAGCTCAAGAAAGTGAGAGGGAATCAGAATGACCGAAGCCGCCGACACCATGACGCTTGAGACGACGAAGGGCCCAGTCGTCATCAAATTTCTTTCAGACCTCGCGCCCAATCATGTCGCGCATATCAAGAAGCTCGTCTCGGAGGGATTCTATGATGGCATCGTCTTCCATCGCGTGATTGACGGCTTCATGGCTCAGACGGGGTGCCCGCGCGGCACGGGCACGGGCGGATCGCAATATCCAGACCTCAAGGCCGAGTTCAACAGTACGCCGCATGTGCGCGGAACCTGTTCGATGGCTCGCGCGCAAAACCCCGACAGCGCCAATTCGCAGTTCTTCATCTGCTTCGATGATGCGCGCTTCCTCGACAACAAATATACGGTTTGGGGCGAAGTTGTCTCCGGCATGGAGAATGTCGATAAGATCAAGCGCGGCGAACCGGTGAAAGATCCCGACAAGATCGTCAAGGCGACGTTGGGTTGATCGACTGACGCGACAGGGTCGAGCCTTGGGTCAAGCATGCGCCCCGGCCTTGGGCGCATGTGCAGTAAAGACCTGAGTTGGACGCAGGATTCGGAACTATCTCTCCAGACGCTGGTTGCAAAGTATCGTTCGCCGAGACGGGCGAGCGGAACAGTGGAGAGTATCCGATGAAATCGCTCAACTTGTTGATCGCTACAGTAGCGGCGATCGCGCTTTCCGCCAGCGTGACAGCGAATGCAGCGCGCGATCGCACGGGCGCGAGCTCGAGCAAGAATCAGACTCAGTCTCGCAGCACTCAGCAGGAGAAGCCAGGCCAAGCAGCCAAGGATGCGGAGGATACGACATCTCGCAGCGGCTGGCGCGAAATGGGCCGCGACGACGACGTTTCGCCGACCTGGCGAGGCAGCGCCGCGCGCGAACGAATGCGCGATCAGGACAGCCAGCCGGGCATGGACCGCACTATGGACCGCACGGGCATGGATCGGCAGACGACGAGAGGACGATCCGCAGCTGAAATGCGCGAACTGGATCAGCTCGGCTCCGCCCGCGTGATTTTCTATAGGCTCGGACCCACCGACATGCGCATGTCGCAGCTGATCGGCAGCGATGTCCGCAACCTGCAGAATGACGACATCGGCGAGATCGAGGACGTCATCTTTGACAATAACAGGAATTTGCGCGCGGTCATCGTCAGCGTCGGCGGTTTCCTGGGCATCGGCGAGCGCCATATCGCGATTGACCCCTCATCAATGGTCGTTTCCCGGAACGAAGATGGCGACGTCGAAGCGGTTGTGAACTCGACTCGCGACGATCTGCGGAACGCTCCGGAGTTCCGGTTCGACGAGCGTCGCCGACGCGTCGGCTCATACCAATAAGCGCTCGCAGCGGCGCCGGTTGATCGGCAATCGGCGCCGCTGACCGTTCTGGCTTGACCTGACGGAGCTTATGGTTTTTGCAAGCTCCGTATGCGCGTTGACCTCTTCGACTTCAACCTCCCGCAAGATAGCATCGCTCTTCGGCCCGCCGATCCCCGCGACAGCGCCCGCATGCTCGTCGCGCTCTGCGGCGGGTCCTTCGAGGACAGGATCGTTCGCGATCTGCCGAACTTTCTTCGTCCGGGAGACGCGCTCGTCGTCAATGATTCGCGCGTCATTCACGCGCGGCTTTCCGGTCGGCGCTCGCGCGGCGCGTTGAGCGCCAATGTCGAAGCGACGCTGATCGAACGGCTGGACGCTTCGCGCTGGCGCGCGCTGATGCGCCCGGCAAAGAAGCTCGCGATCGGTGATCGCATATGTTTTATGGGCCACGGGCGTGCAATTGACGCCCACGTCGAAGCGAAGGGCGAAGACGGCGAGATCACGCTCGTTTTCGAGCTTCAAGGACCCGCTCTGGATATCGCAATAGAGCAGGCGGGCGTCATGCCGCTGCCGCCCTATATCGCCGGCAAGCGTTCGGCCGACGCGCGGGACGAAAGTGACTATCAGACGATCTTCGCGCGCGAAGCGGGCGCCGTCGCTGCGCCGACGGCTGGCCTCCACTTCACGCCGCAGCTGCTGGCAGCGATCGAAGCGCGCGGCGTTCGCCTTTACCGCGTGACGCTGCATGTAGGCGCGGGCACCTTTCTTCCCGTGAAGGCGGAGGACACGGATCTGCACAGGATGCATGAGGAATTCGCGCGGCTTGACGCTGAAACGGCGCAGGCGCTGAACGACGTGCGAGCGGGAGGCGGACGCATCGTCGCGGTCGGCACGACCGCGCTGCGCGTGCTCGAAAGCGCCGCGGACGACGCCGGACGGTTTGCGCCTTATGCCGCGCGCACGCGGATCTTCATTACGCCCGGCTATCGTTTCCGCGCCGTGGACATGCTGCTCACCAATTTCCATCTCCCGCGCTCGACGCTCTTCATGCTGGTCGCCGCATTCGCCGGCCTCGAGCGCATGAAGGCCGCCTATGCGCATGCCATCAAAAGCGGCTATCGCTTTTATTCCTATGGCGACGCTTGTGTGCTTCAGCGTTCCGAAACATGAGCGAGCCTGGCGACATGCGCATCCTCGCGCTCTGGCGTGACGATCCACGAGAGGCGCCGATGACCATTGACGCGCGGATTGACGATGCGCGCATCGTTTCGACATGGGATCTTTTCGGCGCATTTGCTCTCGACGGCGATAGCGTGCGTCCATTCATCCTGCGGCGCGACGGACGAATCGACTTCGGTCTTGGAGAGAGCTGGCGATCTGACCTGCGCGAGGCGACGATAAAGGTCGGGTCAGAGTTCTCCGTGTGGTTCAATGAAAGCGACAGCGGCCGCTATCGCATCGTGAAGCTCGCCGTACTCGGCGCGAAGGACAGGACGTGACGCAGGCTTTTTCCTTTTCCGTTCTCGCGACCGACGGTCTTGCCCGCCAAGGCGAAATTCATACGCCGCGTGGAATTATCCGCACGCCGGCCTTCATGCCGGTGGGCACGGCGGCGACGGTGAAGGCGATGTTCGTCGAAGACGTGCACGCCGCGGGCGCCGACATTCTTCTCGGCAATGTCTACCATCTCATGCTGCGACCGGGCGCAGAGCGGATCGCGCGGCTGGGCGGACTGCATGAATTCATGCGCTGGCCCTATCCGATCTTGACGGATTCCGGCGGCTTTCAGGTGATGTCGCTTGCGAAGCTGCGCAAGCTCGATGAAAGCGGCGTGACGTTTCAGTCGCATATCGACGGTTCGCGCCATCATCTTTCGCCCGAACGCTCGATGGAAATTCAGGATCTCCTCGGGTCGGACATTCAGATGCAGCTTGACGAATGCGTGCGCCTGCCATGTTCCGAAAGCGAGGCCGAACGCGCCATGCGTCTTTCGCTGCGTTGGGCCGAGCGTTCGCGTAAGGCGTTTTGCGAACGCCCGGGCAGGGCGGTGTTCGGGATTGTGCAAGGCGGCGAATCGAAGCGGCTTCGGATCGAAAGCGCCCAAGCGCTCGCCGG
This sequence comes from Methylocystaceae bacterium, assembly GCA_009773555.1. Classification (GTDB taxonomy): domain Bacteria; phylum Pseudomonadota; class Alphaproteobacteria; order Rhizobiales; family Beijerinckiaceae; genus Methylocystis. The sequence goes on from WSXZ01000022.1 coordinate 62,898, forward strand.
CATGGATTTCCATGGGATCGCGGTCGGCGGTCTGGCCGTCGGCGAACCTCAGGACGTGATGCTCGACATGCTCGAGACGACCGCCCCGCATTTGCCCGAATCAAAACCTCGTTATCTGATGGGCGTGGGCGCGCCTGACGACATCGTTCAGGCCGTCGCGCGGGGAATCGACATGTTTGACTGCGTGATGCCGACTCGCGCCGGCCGACACGGCCTTGCCTATACGCGCCACGGACGGGTGACGTTGCGCAATGCGCGCCACGCCGACGATCCGCGGCCGCTCGACGCGCAGTCATCCTGCCCCGCCGCGCGCGACTATTCGCGGGCCTATCTGCATCACCTCGTCAAAGCGGGGGAAATCCTCGGGATGATGCTGCTGACGCAGGCCAATGTCGCCTATTACCAGGAGCTGATGGCGGGCCTGCGCGCCGCCATCGGCGCTGGGCGCCTCGCCGACTTCATCGCCGAGACGCGCGCCAATTGGATCGAGGGCGAAAGCGCTTAAGTCACCTCAGCCGAGTTTACGGACCAGATAATATGGTTTACGAAAACAATATTCGGCGGGGGCGGAGCATGGGCCGCTACCATGAAGAGCTCACCAGAAGATTTTTGATCGGCGTTCGGCGGGAAGCGCCAGCAAATGCGCGTCGACCGACGCATCTGCGACGCGAGAGCGTTCGCGCGCCCCCGTCAAAATCTAAACTGGCGTCGATGGAGAATGGGATGTCGCATCCTGGCGAAATTCTTGCCCGTCATTTGCAGGAACTCGGACTGACGGCGTCGGATCTGGCGCGAGATATCGATGTGCCGGTCAATCGGGTCACCGCCATTATCAACGGCCAGCGCGGGGTCACCGCCGATACGGCGCTGCGGCTCGGTCACTGGTTTGGAGTCCAGCCCGAAGATTGGCTCGAGCTGCAGACGCAATATGAGCTTTCTCTCGCGCGCCGCGCGGCTGGAGCGAGAATCAAGTCATTGCCGAGCCTCGCCGATCGTCAGCGCGACTGAGGCATGGGCGCAGTTCAAAAGCTCGCGGAAGCGGAATTTTTTCACGACCTGCGTTGGTCCGCAGAATTCGGCGCGGCGACCCGCGCCGTCGTCGCTGACGGCGTTCCTTATTACGTCAACGCCTTCTGGACCGCCGGGCAAAGGCGCGCGCATCCTCTGCATGAGATCAGCTATCGCGCCTGTTTCAAGCCGCAGCTCCCGGCCTTTTTCATCGATCGGCTGACGCAGCCGGGAGACGTCGTCTGCGATCCGTTCATGGGCCGCGGCACGACCATCCTGCAAGCGGCGCTGATGGGGCGGCGGCCGATCGGCTCCGACGCCAATCCTTTGTCGCAGCTGCTGACGCGGCCTCGGCTGCGGCCTCCTGCGCTTAGCGATATCGAGGCGCGGCTCGCGGCCGCGCCCTGGGGGCGCGGCGAGGTTGAGCGCGAAGACCTTCTCGCTTTTTACCACGCTGAGACGCTGCGGCAGATATGCGCGCTGCGCCGCTATCTGCTGATCCGTGCAAATGATGGCCGCCTCGACGCCGTGGATGGCTGGATCCGCATGGTGGCGCTCAATCGACTGACCGGCCACTCGCCGGGATTCTTTTCAGTCTACACGATGCCGCCCAACCAGGCCGTCTCGGTTAAGGCGCAATTGAAAATCAATGCGCGTCGCGCGCAATCGCCGCCGCAGCGCGACATCGCCGAATTGGTTTTTAAGAAATCGCGCGCGCTTCTGGCAGAGGACGGGCCGATCGCCTGCGACGCGCAGCTCGTCGTGGCGGATGCCGCCCGTTTGGAGCATATCGCCGATGCGACAGTCGATCTCGTCGTCACGTCGCCGCCTTTTCTCGACGTCGTCGACTATCGCGGCGACAATTGGCTGCGCAACTGGTTTGCGGGAATCGACGTCGAGAGCATCCGCCTCTCGCAGCTTCGCGCGCCGGAAGACTGGCGCGCGATGACTCGCAATGTTTTCCAAGAACTGGCCCGTGTCGTGAAGCCGGGCGGTCACGTCGCTTATGAGGTTGGCGAGGTCAGGGGCGGGGCGCTGCCGCTCGAACAGCTGGTCTGGCGCGCGCTCGACGAGCTTCCGTTCGAGCGATTGGGCGTGCTTGTGAATGAGCAAAGCTTCACGAAAACCAGCAATTGCTGGGGCGTCGCCAACAATGTGAAGGGCGTCAACAGCAACCGAATCGTGATCGCGCGGCGCTTTTGACCTCGCATCAGCCGGCGCGCAGCAGGCGCACGGCGTCGTCGCGTTCGAAAAGGTAGAGCAGGGCGCGCAAGGCCTGGCCTCTGTCGCTCGCAAGCTCGGGATCGCGGCGCAGAATCAATTCGGCGTCATCGCGCGCCACGGCGAGGAGACGCGCGTGGGCGGAAAGGTCGGCGAGCCGAAAGCTCGGCAGACCGGCCTGCCGCACGCCGAGAATTTCGCCTTCGCCGCGCAGCCGCAGATCTTCTTCAGCGATACGAAATCCGTCTTCCGTCTGACGTATGATCATCAGCCGCGCCTTCGCCGCTTGGCTCAAAGGACCCTTGTACAGAAGCAGGCATGAGGACTTTCCCGAGCCGCGACCAACGCGTCCGCGCAGCTGGTGCAGCTGCGCAAGGCCAAAGCGTTCGGCGTGTTCGATGACCATGATGGTCGCTTCCGGAACATCGACGCCGACTTCAATGACCGTGGTCGCCACCAGAATTTTGATCTCGCCGCGCTGAAAGGCTTCCATCACCGCGTCCTTCTCGCCGCCTTTCATGCGGCCGTGAACGAGGCCGACCGCCGCTCCAAAAATCTTCGAGAGATCGGCGTGCCGCTCTTGCGCAGCGGAAAGGTCCAGCTCCTCATTCTCCTCGACGAGCGGACAGACCCAATAGGCCCGCGCGCCCTCCGCCAAGGCGCGGCGCAGCCCCGCAATCACCTCATCGATTCTTTCGGCCGGAAGCGCGCGCGTCGAGATCGGCGTGCGGCCGGGCGGCTTTTCGTCGAGCGCCGAGCAGTCCATGTCGCCGAACGCCGTCAGCGCCAGCGTGCGCGGAATGGGCGTCGCCGTCATCACCAGCACGTCGACGGCGTCGCCCTTGGCGCCGAGCGCCAGCCGCTGCTCGACGCCGAAGCGATGCTGCTCGTCGACGACGGCGAGGCCGAGGTCGCGAAAGGCGAGATCGCTTTGCACGAGAGCATGCGTGCCGATGACGACATCGACTTCCCCCGCTGCAATGGCGGCGTGGAGCGCTGCCCGCTCGCTCGGTTTAGCGCGGCCTGTCAGCAGCGCGACGCGCAGTCCCGCGGACGCGAGCGCTGGCGTAAGCCGATCATAGTGCTGCCGCGCGAGGATCTCGGTAGGGGCCATCAAGGCGCTTTGCCGGCCGGTCTCCGCGACGCTCGCCATGGCGAGCGCGGCGACGACGGTCTTGCCGGATCCGACGTCGCCCTGAACGAGCCGCAGCATGCGCTGTTCCGACGCAAGATCGGTGCGGATTTCTTCAAGCGTGCGCTGCTGCGCGCGCGTCAGGCGAAACGGCAGGGCGGATTCGATCGGTCGGGCGTAGCGGCCATCGCCCTTGTGCGCGCGACCCGGAGGGCGGCGCATCTTTGCGCGAATGAGGCGCAGCGCGAGCTGGCTCGCGAGCAATTCATCGAGCGCGAGACGCTGACGGGCGGGATGCTGCGGCGAGAGCGCATCGGCGCTTGCCGGCCGGTGCGCCGCGCGCAGCGCCTCGGCGAAGGCGGGAAGCTTATTGGCGGCGAGAACGCTGGCGTCTTGCCATTCTGGAAGGTTCGGCAGGCGCGTCAGCGCTTCTTCCGTCGCGCGTAAGACATACCGCGCCTGCAGGCCTTCGGTGAGGCCATAGACGGCTTCAAATGCGGGGAGCTTCGCCAGTCCGGCTTCGTCGAGCACGCGGTCCGGATGCACGATCTGGCGGCGTCCGTCGTAAAGCTCGATGCGTCCGGAAATCCAGCGCGTCGCGCCAAGCGGCAGGCTGCGTTCGATCCAGTCGGGGTTGGCGAGAAAGAACACGAGTTCGACGTCGCCGGTGTCATCCTCGACAAGCACGCGATAGGGCGCTTTCGCATATCGGCCCTGAGGGCGACGATGCTCGGTGACGCACGCCTTCAACACGACCATCGTCTCGAGCGGCGCGGCGGCGATCGTGGGACGCACGCTGCGGTCGATGACGGTCGACGGAAGATGAAACAGCAGATCGACGAGGCGCGCTTCGGCCCCGGGCTTGGCGAGCAGCCGATCGAACAGCCTGGCGGTTTTCGGTCCGACGCCAGGCAGTGCGGCGATGCGACCGAAGACGGGATCGAGCAGGGAGGGACGCATAAGGGTTCAGTTCAGCTCGCCGGCGCGGAACCGGTCACTTTTTGTAGGTGAAATGCCACCATTCGCGCGGAAAATTTTCAAAGCCGTGGCGGCGCATCAGCGCCACGAGCGCGTCGCGATGCGCCCGCGCCGTCTTTGAGGTTTTGGCTTTCGTCCATGAGCGCGTATCGAAAAAATCGAACGGCGTGCCAAAATTCCAGCCTTTGACGCCGATATCGACCGCCAATCCCGTCGAATGGGTGGAATGTTCGGCGATATAGCCCTCGGGAAACAGCGCGCTCTTGGCGAGGCGTGGATAATGTTCGGTCTTCGTCCGCTGGTCGGCGTTGCGCGACCAGTCGACGAAGGCCGAAACGGCGCGCAGCGGCCGGTAGCAGTCGTAGACGACGAGCGAAATCTTGCGGGCGCGCGCATCCTTCTGCGCGGCGGCCAGCGCTTTGGCGGCCTCAGTGCGCAGCCAGCATTGCGGCGCGTCATAGCCGGGCACCGGCGCGCCAGTGAAATTATCGGCGCCGGCATAGCGCATCTCCTGAACGATAGTCGGCGCAACGTCAGCAAGGCGCACGAAGCCTGGCGGCGGCTCGCCCGCGTGCGCATAGGGCGCGCAAAGCGCCCCAATAAGAAGAAACATCACTCTGCGCATGGCGGCTCCACGTGCGTTGGCGCAATTCGCTGCTCCCGAACCCCGACTATAGGTCTTTCCAACGCAATCGGGAGGCCTTTGATGTCCGAGAAACTCGCGCCTTTCGCCGGCCTCACTCTCGCCGCTCTCGCCGCCGCGATCGCGTGGGGCGCGACGGCGCTCGCTGGCGATCGTTGCAAGGCGGTGGACGCCATGGGCGCTTCGATCGCCATCCGCGATCAGCGCAAGACTGTCATCGGCGCCATCGAAGACGGGAACGCTATTATCGTGCAGCGCTATGGCGAGGACGATCACGGCAGGCCCTGGGCCTATGTGGCGAGCCCCGGCGGCAAGCGCCTCGGCTGGCTCTATCGCGAATTCATCCGCTGCAGCTAAAAGCGCCTGCTTCGGCTGGGCTATCCCTTCGCCTTGGCGAGGCCGCCATGCGCGGCCGACCAGGCGACGGGATCGGCGATGAAGGCTTCGACTTCATTGAGCGCGTCATCGGGGAAATATTTGTGCTCGCGGGCCACGGCGAGCACGTCGCGCCAGGTTGCGAGCGCATGCAGGCTGATGCCGAGCGCGGCCAGCTCCTCGCGCGCGCCAGCGAATATATCGTAGAAGAAGAACACGAAGACGTGATCGCAGCGCTGGCCTGAGTCGCGCAGCGCCTGCACGAAGTCCTTCTTCGAGCCGCCGTCGGTCGCCAGATCCTCGACGAGCAGGGCGCGGCCGCCCTCCATCACATCGCCTTCGATGCGGGCGTTGCGACCGAAGCCCTTGGGCTTTTTGCGCACATATTGCATCGGCAGCATGAGGCTGTCGGCGATCCACGCCGCGAAGGGAATGCCGGCCGTCTCGCCGCCCGCGACGACGTCGAGCGATTCATAGCCGATGTCACGCTCGATCGTCCGCGTCGCGAATTCGACGAGGCGACGCCGCAGCCGCGGAAAGGCGATGATCTTGCGCATGTCGATGTAGACCGGCGACGCCCAGCCGGCGGTTGTTATGAAGGGCTTATCGACATTCACGAGCACCGCTTGCACTTCGATCAGCGCCTTGGCGGTTTCTCGCGCGGCGGTTTGGCGGTCGTTCGACATGGATGCGGCGTGCCCTTCTTAGAAAAAACGCCGCGCAGCCATAGCCTATTTCGCGCCGCCGCGCTCGGTGGTCTGACCGAAAAGTATTTCGCGCTCTAGCGCCGTAAAATCGAGACGCGTCCGCTCATAGGGCGCGCCGGCCGCATAGGCGCGGACCACCGCTGGCCGGGAATGGATCGCCTCGAACCAGCGCTTGAGATGCGGGAAGTCGTGCAGATCCTGGCCCTGATCCTCATGCGGAACGATCCAGGGATAGCAGGCGATGTCGGCGATCGAATACTCACCGGCGAGAAAAGGCGTCTTGGCGAGCTGACTGTCCATCACGCCGTAGAGCCGGCCTGTCTCAATACGGTAGCGCTCGATCGCGTAGGGAATTTTCGCCGGCGCGTATTTGGCGAAGTGGTGGTTTTGACCGGCCATCGGGCCAAGCCCGCCGACCTGCCAGAACAGCCACTGCAGCGTTCGCGCACGCGCATGGAGGTCTGTGGGAAGGAGCCGCCCGGTCTTTTCGGCAAGGTAGACGAGGATCGCGCCCGATTCGAAGAGCGCGACCGGAGCGCCGCCATCCGCGGTCTCGCGGTCGATGATGGCCGGCATGCGATTGTTAGGAGAAATCGCGAGAAACTCGGGCTTGAATTGGTCCCCTTTGGTGATGTCGACGGGCTTGATCCGATAAGCGAGTCCCGCTTCCTCGAGAAAAATCGTGACTTTGTGGCCGTTGGGGGTCGGCCAATAATGAAGATCGATCATCGACGCATGTCCGACGGGAGACCAGACTCTGTTGTAAGCCCTCGCGTCGCAAGATCAATCGCTCAGATCAGATATTCGAAGATTTTGCTGACCGCTGCGCTCGGCGCGCTCATTCTGCTTGTCGCCATCAACAATGTCACGGACTACGACACGAATTACCAGTTCGTCAGCCATGTGATGTCGATGGATCAGGTGCCGGCCGGCAGCCCGCTCGAGTGGCGCGCCGTCGCCAGTCCCGCGCTGCATCGGACGCTTTACGCCTTCATCATCGCGGTGGAATTTTCCGCCGGCGCGCTCATTCTAGCGGGCGTGTGGCGGCTGTTGCTGAGGCGCAAGGCGGAGTCGGCGCGATTCAACGCCGCGAAGGGTGTCGCGATTGCGGGTCTTGCGCTCGCCGTTGGCCTCTACCTGTTTGGCTTCATGGCCGTCGGCGGGGAATGGTTCCAGATGTGGCGGTCCCTGCCAGACGCCGAGCAAGCCGCGTTCCGCTTCATCGGCTGCGCGGCGCTGGTGATGCTGTTTCTCGGTCAGCGCGACGACTGACGCGTCACAGCCGCTTCAACATATTGTATCCGAGCAGACCGCCAAGTCCCGCCCCGACGACTGCGATGAGCGGGCCGCCGATCGCGACGCCGGTCAGACCGCCGAGAACGGCGCCGACGCCGCCGAAAAGATATTTGTTCTTTTTAACGGTGGGGTTTTCGTCGGTCAGTTTGTTCTCAACGATGGGATTTTTGTCATCCGCCATTGCAAAGTCCTCGTGAAAGAGCCGCAGTCGCGAATTAAGCAGAGCGGCGCTGAAATCAAGAGCGGGTCCGAAGAACGGTCAGGAAGTAGCGATTCGGTCACAGCTACGGATCGGCGGCGGCGGCCCGGAGGCGTTGACGTTGCGGATTAATCTGGCTGCGTCAAACTCTCCTGCGGCGTCGCGCCCAGCTCCAAGCTGATCCCCTGCATCTTGAGATGAGCCCAGTTCTTGAGGTCTTTCACGGTAAAGCCTTTCAAGAAGGGATTTCCATTGACGATTTTTTCGCGTGTTTTGCCCGGCTGTCCGTCGACGCTGGCGATCACTGTCGCCGCATCGACCGCTTCCGGCGCGGACAGGATCGCCGCCGCGCCGCCCGGTCCGGCGAAATGCGCGAGATAAAGCGCGCCGGGCGTGACCGGCAGACCCTTCTTCATCAGGATCGACGTGTTCTGCTCGACATAGCGCGCCGTCATTTCTCGAGAGAGCTCAGGATCCTTGCGCAAGTCCAGAATCTCTTTGTCGCTCAGAGCGCCAGCGAGGTCCGGACGATGTTTCTTGATTAGCGCCATCCATGTGGCGTTGATGAACTGTCCCAGTCCGGCCGCGGAGGAAAACTTGTTTCTAGCGTCTGGATTTCCCTGTGACTCGGACATGGTGATCCTGTCGACCAGAGCCTTGAGCGACGAGGCGGCCTGATCGGGAAAAACTGGAAAATGAACGTCGTGGAAGTGCAGTTTCAGTCCGAATCCGACGGCGAAGATCAGCATTAGAGCGACTGGAGAAACGCGTGTGCTTTGTTCGTCGCCGGCCTGCCTCCGCGTGGCGCAAGCCTCTTCCCGATAAGGCGCGGTCAGGCTGATATATTCAGCGGTCTGCGGTTGTATTTGCGCGTTTTTGAGAGAGGACAGAACGCTCTGCAGCGTCTGGTCGTCGAACCCGAGATTGATCCTGATCTCGACCTTTCTTCCCGCGTCTGAACTCTCGCTGTCAGAGACCAACGTCGCGTGTTCGCACGCCGAAATTTTGACTGCGGCTTCGGGCCCCGCGCGAGTTGGCGGAGCTTTGTCCTCGCGCGCTCGCGCGCTCGCTTCTTGGGACGTCTCGTTTGGAGAGCTTGCCTCGTCCATCAGCTCACTCCTCGCTTGTGTGGCGAATATCCAATGGCGGACGAGGGGAGCAGCATCCTGTTATCAAATTGTAAACGATGCTTAGGAAAGCGAGCTTGCGCGGGTCTGGGAAAGGCGCCGCGCCTCGGCGCTTTGAAAATCGCCTCAATCTTCCGACGCTTGCTTCGAGCCTGAAACTGATTGAGGAAGATCGGCATTCAAAATTCGCGAGAGGGCGGGGAGCCTCATCAGGAAGCATTTTATTGCCGTGGAACGAACGATTTCCTTCTGGATCAATTCTATTTTCTGAATCATGGTGTTTGAAATCTTTGCGTGGCTGCGGCGCAAGTCGCAGGCCGTTAATACATTCTCAAGCAATCGGCGTAAGGCTCAAAAATCTTGCGCCCCCATTCGAAGGCTTGCCATGACCGAGCAAACGGGATTAGCCGCCCTCGACCTTAGCCCTGCCGCGGCGCCTGCGGCTGACGTTCCGGAGCTGAAGCTAGGGTCCGCGGACGCGGCGATCTCCGCAGATGTGTCTGATCATTCCAAGGCGACTGCCGCGCAACGCCTGCTGCCGGCGTTCAAAAGCGCTTTCATCCACGGCTCACGGCTTCTTTGGGCTGCGTTGCTCTATGGCGCCGCCGCGCTCGCCGGCTGGCTCATCGCCGAGGCGGCCTGGCCGACGGTCTCCGCCTTGCCGGATCTCGTCCGAACGATGGCGACGCAGGAAAACGCCGAGCGCGCCGCCGCTCTGCGAACCGCGCAAAAGACGGAGGAGGACATTCGTGCGCTCCGCGCTGAGATGGAGGCGATGCGATCTTCGATGCAAGCGGCGTCTCCGGGCGCCGACGCTGTCGAAACTCTCGGCAAACGTATCGACGCGATGAAGACGGAAACGAACTCCGCAATCGGTGCGCTGTCCGGTCAGGTGGAGGGACTGCGGCGCGACGCGGCCGCCAAGCCTGCGCCGACAGGCGCGTCCTCGGAGCAAGTCGGCGCGCGTTCGCCGCGAAGCGAATACGTCATCCTCGAACAAGGCGCGTCGCGGCGGACGACCGTCTCCGCGACCGTGAAAGTCGGCGAGGGACTGCGGCGCCCCAAAAAACGTCGCGGCGACGCGTTCGAGCCGGCAAAATATCCGGAGGCGCCCGGCGCGCCGCGCCCGCTCGGCGCCTACGGGCGGTAGGATAAGGAGTCGACCGGATCGCTTACTATCGTGGCGCAGCTTGGGCGACCTGAATCGAACTTTGTACGCGCGCTAAATTGACGGACGACTTATTCGCCCATGGCGAGGTAATGGCGACTGCGACTAAACTATTTATCGAAGAGAATGCCCAGTTTGGAGGCCGGAGGATTGGCGTTTCACGCGCTGGTTTGTTTGCTCGCCTATGCTGCTGCCGCAACCGAGGAGCAGTTGCAACATTCGGGCCTTCGAAAATGCTATTTTGCTTGGCCGCCTACGACACAAACAAAGCGGTCGTTGAGATTGACCTCGACTGATCCGTAGTCGCCCTCGAAGATCATGACGCCAGCAAGACGTATCACCTGGGAGCCCTCTGCATACATGACAAACTTGTTTTTCGCGAGCAGCGCTGCCGCGTTAAACGGCCGCGGTCCAATCTTGGATATTACATATGTCAGACAGACGCCGCCGGTCGTTGCAATATTCCTGTCCCTCAAATCGTAATACATACGCAATATGTTCGATGTTCAACATGCGCGGCGCAGCATCTGGTGGTATCTTGTCGCCCAAGAGGCGCTCTATATCCCGAATTCTTCCTGGAGGCGGCGGCGCCGTAATTTCATGTGAACTCGAGAAGGCGTAAGCTCCCGTGGAGCACTCCAGCAGGGCAATTACGATTGGGATGATGCAGGACGTCCTCACAAGCCTATCCTCGCTGAATGGTCAGCTTTCGAAAACCTCAGCCTCGGCGCTTGCGCCGAGCCTGCCACCAGGGCCGGACGCATTTCGCAAACCCCGGTTCTAGAAAGAGCAATGATGAGCGTCCTTGAGGTATGCTGCGTTTGTGGAGCTTCTTCGGCCTCTGATAGAGGCATCGAAACGGCTATGGCGCCGACGAATGTCAGGTCCTTGGGCAAGGCCCTGTTTCGCGTGTGGCGTTGTTCGTCCTGCCGCTCCATCCATTCTGGCGATCAAGTAGATCTCGACAGCGCCTATCAATCCTATCCATTTTACAAAATGAAGCTCGACTGGGTGCTGCGGCTGGCCTATCGGCGCCTCACGCGGCGGCTTACCGAAGCGGGTCTGAAACCAGGACAGCGGGTGCTCGATTACGGCTGCGGCAGCGGATCGCTCACACACTATCTTCGGGAAAGAGGTTACGACGCGGTCGGCTATGACGCCTTTTCGCCCCAATACAGTGATCCCGCGCCGCTTGCCGAGCGCTACGATCTCGTCATCTCGCAGGACGTGGTCGAGCATGTCGACGATCCGATCGACATGATTGCGCGCCTCGCAGCTCTTTGTCGTCCAGGCGGTCTGGTCGCCATCGGCACGCCGAACGCTGCCGCGATCGATCTCGACAAGATAGATCAATATGTTCACTCCCTGCACCAACCCTATCATCGTCATATACTGGCGCTGCCGGCGTTGCAGGAAGCAGGCCAAAACATCGGCCTAAAGATCGAGCGCACCTATCTGACAGGATACATGAATTTGCCTGTAATGTCTCTGAAGTTTCTTCATTATTACATGGGATGTTTCGATGGGACGCTCGACGTGCTTTTCGAGCGGCCGCTGAACAGTGCGCGATTGTGGTTGAGCCCACAAACCGGTTTTTATTTGATCGCTGGGTATTGGCTCGACGACAGGACGGAAGTCTTCGTTATTTTCAGTAAGCGGTAGGCGCGGGCGCGGTGCGAGATCTCGCGGTTCGGGTAATCCCCTTGCGATGGCGGATCGACGTTGCCTCGCAGCCCTCGAGACCGTCGGTATTTTGAACCTTCATCGCGTCAATGAAGGAGGGATTATCGTGGTTTGCTCATCAGCAACGGCGCCGTCCAACGCACTCAATCTGCTGTGGTGCCCCTGGCCGGAGTCGAACCAGCACTCCTTGCGGAACTCGATTTTGAGTCGAGCGCGTCTACCAATTCCGCCACAGGGGCCCGGCCGGCGGGAAGCCAGCGAAGCGGCGCGGATATTAGCCGCGCCTCGGCGCCCGTCAACCCGGTAAACTTCTTTCTTCAACGCTTACGTGCTATGCGCGGGCAGCGCGCCGCGCCAACCCCGGAAACAGATGAAAAAGCTCTACGACTGGACCATGTCGCTCGCCGCGAGCCGGCATGCGCCCCTGGCGCTTGGCGCGATCGCTTTTGCGGAGAGTTCCTTCTTCCCGGTGCCGCCCGACGTGATCCTCGTGCCGATGACGCTCGCCGAGCCGAAGAAGGCCTGGTATTTCGCAGGAATCTGCACGATCGCCTCGGTCGCGGGCGGGGCGCTGGGCTACGCTTTCGGCGCGCTGTTCTACGATACGATCGGCCAGTGGCTGATCAATCTCTATGGCTACGGCGAGAAGATGGAGGCGCTGCGCGCCTTCTACGCGCAGTGGGGCGCGATCTTCATTCTGGTCAAGGGCTTCACGCCCATTCCCTATAAGCTCGTGACCATCGTCTCCGGGCTTCTCGCCTATAATTTCCCGCTGTTCATCGTGCTGTCGATGGTGACGCGCGGCGCGCGGTTCTTCGTCCTGGCGGCGGCGATCAATCACTTCGGACTTTTCATCGCGTCGCTGGCGGTGATCGTCGTCGCCGGCTTCGCGCTCGCGGCGAAGATGTTTTGAGCGTGCGAGTCAGTCGAATGGAGTGGCGCAGCGTCGTTCATTGCATCTTCGAGCCGCGCAACGCATCGCTCCTCATCCTCGCCGCCGCCGTGGCGGCGATCGGCGGGGCCTTCGCCTATGAGTCGTTCGGCTATCTGCCGTGCGAGCTCTGCTACAAGGAGCGCGTGCCCTATTACGCGGCGTTCGCGCTCGCGCCGCTCGCCGCCTTCGCCGCGCAAACGGGGAGGGGGGGAATGGCCCGCGCGGCCTTCCTGGCGATGGCGCTGCTTTTTGCCGGCAACGCCATCCTTTCGATCTATCATTCGGGCGTCGAGTGGAAGATTTTCGCCGGGCCGTCCGACTGTTCCGGGCCGCTGTCGACCGCGCCATCGGTCGCCGATTTCATGAAGCAACTTCAGTCGGTGAAGGTCGTGCGCTGCGACGAGCCGAACTTGTGGATTTTCGGCCTGACGCTCGCGAATTGGAACGTCGCGATCTCGGCGGCGCTGGCGGCGCTGGCGGGTTACGCTTACCGGTTTAACCGGCGCAAGTTCAACGCTATCTCTCCTTCGCCATGACATGGCGCCGCAACACCTGGTTGATTTCTGTCTGATAGCCTCTTCCCGCTGCATGGCGCTTGAACCAGTCCAAGACGTCCGCATCGATGCGAATACTCACCGGCTGTTTGACGGGCTTGTAGAACGCGCCGCGACGAGCGAAAGCCCAGTTTTCGGCGGGCGCTTCAGGAATATCCTGCGTATCGATCTTGTCGTCAGACAAGGCGGCAAGCTTCTCAAGCTCGCAAAGCTCCTTGGGGCTAAACTCCTTCTTGCTCATAGCGCCTTCTCTCATGAGGCGTCGCCTTTCGCGCGCCGATGATCCGCACGCGCTCGCCTTCGTTTGCGTGGGGGTAGCAATGCACGACGACTAAAAGCGCCACTCCGCCAACAACGCCGATCGCATGCCAACGTTCTTCGTCATCCTCAAAACGGTCCGGGAGGATGACATGCAGGGGATCGTCCCAAACCCGTCGTGCAATTTCAAATGAAACGCCATGCTTGGAGACGTTTCGCCGCGCCTTGCTAGCGTCCCACTCGAATTCCTATTCGTATATACAATAACGTAAATGGGATAACAAGCGCGGCAGCACTCACCCCGCCGCCATCCGGGCGCTCGCCCTGAGCTTTTCCGTCTCACTCTTCAGCTGTCCGCAGGCCGCGAAAATGTCGCGGCCGCGCGGCGTGCGCACCGGGCTGGCGTAGCCGGCGTTGAAGACGATGTCCGAGAAGCGCTCGATCGTCTCCCAGTCCGAACATTCGTAGGGCGCGCCCGGCCAGGGATTGAAGGGGATCAGATTGATCTTGGCCGGCAGGCCTTTCAGGAGTCGCACCAGCTCCCGGGCGTCAGCGGGCGAGTCGTTCACGCCCTTTAACATCACGTATTCGAAGGTGATGCGCCTTGCGTTCGACGCGCCGGGATAGTCGCGGCAGGCCTTCAGCAGCTCTTTGATCGGATATTTTTTGTTGAGCGGCACAAGCTCGTTGCGAAGTTCGTCGCGCACCGCGTGCAGCGAAATCGCCAGCGCCGGCCCGCATTCGGCGCCTAAGCGTTCGAACTGCGGCACGACGCCGGAGGTCGAGACGGTGATGCGCCGCTTCGACAGCGCCAGCCCGTCGCCGTCGGCCATGATTTCGATCGCCGCCATCACATTGTTGAGATTATAGAGCGGCTCGCCCATGCCCATGAAGACGATGTTGGAAACGGCGCGCACGCCTTCGCCTGCCGGCACCAACCCGTCGGTCGGTCGGTCGCGATCGGGAAAATCGCCGAGCCGCTGCCGGGCGACGAGCAATTGCCCGACGATCTCGGCGGTCGTCAGATTGCGCACGAGCCGCTGCGTGCCCGTGTGGCAGAAGCTGCAATTTAACGTGCAACCCACCTGCGAGGAGACGCAAAGCGTTCCGCGGTCGCTTTCCGGGATGTAGACGCACTCGACTTCGGCGCCCTTGTCGAAGGCGTCGACCGGCCGCAGCCGCAGTAGCCACTTGCGCGTGCCGTCGACCGAAATCTGCTCCTCGACGATCTCTGGAAGGCGCAGGTCGAAGGCGTCGGCGAGCTGCGACCGCATCGCCTTGGAGACATTCAGCATCTCGCCAAAGTCGCGCGCGCCGCGGAAATAGATCCAGTGCCAGAGCTGCGACACGCGCATGCGGTTCTCGCGCTCCGGCAGGGCGAGCGCCCGCAACGCGTCGGCGATCTCGGCGCGGGTCATCCCGGAGAGCGAAGGCTTAAGCGTCATCGTGGGCGCAGCGGAAAGATCGGATAGGGTCATGAAGTCCTCGGAATTGCGCCTCTTATATCATGCCTTCGCGCAATTTTTATCAGAGGCGGCGCTCGACGTCGTCATTTAAGGGCGTCGTCGTTCCTTGATTGCGTTCTGCAAAACCGATAAACGCTGCGCGCTCACGCCGTGATGGCTGATGGAGCGACCTCCTTGCACAGCGCCGCACCTAACGCATCGAATCCTGCGCTCAAGGCGACGCGCCGGGAGTGGATCGGGCTCGCCGTCCTCGCTCTGCCATGCCTGGTCTATGCGATGGACTTCACGGTGCTCAATCTCGCCATTCCGGCGCTGACGGCGGAGCTGCGGCCGAGCGCGTCGCAACTGCTGTGGATCATCGACATCTACGGCTTCATGGTCGCCGGCTTCCTGATGATCATGGGCGGGCTCGGCGATCGCATCGGCCGGCGCAAGGTGCTGCTGCTGGGCGCTGCGGCGTTCGGCGCCGTATCGATCTTGGCGGCATTCTCGAAATCGGCGCAGACGCTGATTTTTGCGCGCGCCGCGCTCGGCATTGCGGGAGCGACCCTCGCGCCGTCGACGCTTTCGCTGCTCGCCAACATGTTCCGCGATCCGTCGGAACGGACATTTGCGGTCAGCATGTGGATTTCGAGCTTCTCCGCCGGCGCCATTATCGGGCCGCTCGTCGGCGGCGCGCTCATTCAATCTTTCGGTTGGGGCTCGGTCTTTCTCGCGGGCGTCCCGGTGATGGTCCTACTGCTTGTTCTGGGGCCGGTGCTTTTGCCGGAATATCGCGATCCGGACGCCGGCCGGCTGGATCTCGCCAGCGCGCTTCTGTCGCTCGCGGCGGTGCTGTCCTTCATTTACGGATTGAAGCGCGCCGCCGAGGCGGGGTTCGGCGTCGACTCGATCGGTCCGATGGCGGCAGGCGTCGCGCTCGCGCTCCTGTTCCTG
This sequence comes from Methylocystaceae bacterium, assembly GCA_009773555.1. Lineage (GTDB taxonomy): Bacteria > Pseudomonadota > Alphaproteobacteria > Rhizobiales > Beijerinckiaceae > Methylocystis. The sequence continues at coordinate 78,583 of WSXZ01000022.1, forward strand.
CGCCGACAGGCGCGGCTCGAAGATCCATTGATCGATCTCGCGCTGTTTCGCTCGCGGTCGCTGAACACGGCGCTTTGCATCAACATGCTCGGCGTCTTCTTCATGTTCGGGTCGTTCATTCTGCTCGCACAGTATTATCAGCTCGTTGCCGGTTTGACGCCGCTCGATGCGGGTCTGTGGTCGACGCCGTCGGCGATCGTCTTCATGATCGGCTCCTTCGCCACGCCCGCGCTCGCGCGCCGCATCACGCCCGTCAATCTTCTCGCCGGCGGCCTCATCGTCGCTGCGGCTGGGTTTGTCGGCCTCGCGCTGGCCGACGGATTCTACGGCGTGCTTTTGTCGTCTCTGCTTCTCGCCGGCTTCACGCCGGTAATCGCGCTGACGACGGAAATCATCGTCACATCGGCGCCTCCCGAGCGTGCGGGCGCGGCGTCAGCCTTGTCGGAAACGGCGATTGAACTTGGCGGCGCGCTCGGCATCGCCGCGCTCGGCAGTCTCGGCACGCTGATCTATCGAGCGAAAATGGCCCACTTCGTCGCGGGGCTTTCGGCGGACGTCGCGCGGGCGGCTGGCGCGACCCTCGGCGGCGCGGCGGATGCGGTCAAATTCTTGCCCCCGGAACAGGCTGAGCGGGCGCTCTCCGCCGCGCGCGACGCCTTCTGCGCCGGTTTTCAGGCGATCGCCTGGTTGAGCGCCTTGGGGCTTGTCGGCGCCGCGTTCGCGACGAAGATTGCGCTCAAGCAAGCGCGTCCTCCGTCGGCGGAAGGCGCAGCCGAAAAGCCGAGTTCGGCCCCAGCGTAGGGCGTCGCCCGTCGGGGCTCCGTATCCAGGTTAACAAGGCGTCATCTCACCGCGTCATGGCCGCGCTTGTCGCGGCCATCCACGCGATGACAAGAGGCAAGTCAGGACATGAGCCGAACATGCCGTGTCTGATGATGCGTTTCGCGATGTCCCGGCGTGGATGCCCGCGACAAGCGCGGGCATGACGGCGGAAAGTGAGCTGAATTTAACCTGAGTTCGAAGGCCTGCGTCGCCGGTCATGCGCTTGTCACGGCGCGCGTCGAGCTTTAGCCTCCAGCGCATTCTGTAGTTTTTTGCGCTTGGGGGATTTCATGAGACTCGCCTCATACAACGTTGAGAATCTTTTCGACCGCGCACGCGCGATGAATTTCAAAAGCATTGCACAAGGCAAACCTATTCTCGAACGCTTCGCGGAGTTGAATGCGCTGCTGGCGCAGCCTTCCTACAGCGCCGCCGACAAGACGCGCATGGCGAAACTTGTCATTGAACTTGATTTGGAAAAATCCGACGTCGGCGATTTCGTCATTCTGCGGCGTAATAGGGGCGGACTGATCAAACGCCCCAAGTCGGGCGGCGTTCAGATTGTCGCGAGCGGGCGCACCGACTGGGTCGGCTCGCTGGAGTTGCGCGACGAGCCCGTCGACGAACAGGCGATGCGGAATACGGCGCGGGTGATGAGAGATGTCGAGGCGGACGTTCTCGGCCTGCGGGATTTCAACGCGGACGTCGTCGCTGCGCTCGGCGGCGAGGCATTCCGGCACGCGATGGTGATCGACGGCAACGACACGCGCGGCATCGACGTCGGCCTGTTGACCCGGCAGGGGTTTCCCATCGGCGTGCTGCGCAGCCATGTCGACGAAATGCTGGACGAGCGCAATCCGATCTTTTCGCGCGACTGCGCCGAGTTCGAGGTGTCGTCGCCGTCCGGCGCGCGCCTGCTGGTGATGCTCAATCACTTCAAGAGCAAGGGTTTCGGTTCGCAGCAATCGTCCAACGCCAAACGGCGCGCGCAGGCGAAACGCGTCGCTGAAATCTACGAGGAACGCGTTGCCATGGGGATCAAGAACATCGTCGTGATGGGCGACTTCAACGACACGCCGGACAGCGAACCTTTGAGTCCTCTCGTCGAAGGGACGGATCTGAAGGATATCTTTTTGCATCCGACATTCGACGACGGCGGTTTCCCAGGCACTTACGGCAGTTGCGCCGCGGGCAATAAGATCGACTTCATTCTGCTGTCGCCGGCGCTGTTCGACAGAGTGACGAGCGGCGGCGTGTTTCGCAAAGGCATGTGGCCCGGCGCGCGCGCCAAACGCTGGGAGGCCTATCCCGAAGTCGCCCGAAAGGAAGACGCAGCGTCGGATCATGCGGCAATATGGGTGGACATCGACCTTTAACGCGCCATTCGCTCGATCAGCGCCATGGCGGCGGCCGGATTGCGTTCCTTTGCGCCGCTGATGACGTAGAGGAACACGTCTCGCGGCGTCGCCGCCTTCTGTTGTGTTTCCGCAAAATAGTCGAGCCCGCCCGGCGCAGCGCCACTCGCCCATTGTCGCGCACGCTGCGTCCAGTGCTCGAGCGCGTTATCATCATAGCCGAGTGGAGCATCGGGTCGCGTGCCCATGATGCGCGCATAGACGAAGGGCGCCGTCAGATCGGCGATAAGCGGATATTTTGAATCGCCAGCGACGACGATGGCGACGCCATGCTGGCGCGCCCGGCTCAATCGCGTGCATCAGCGCTCGGCCGTCGATGTTCTTCGGCAGCAGGGAAAGAAAGGCGTCGAAGAACCCCGCGTCGAATTTCTTGTTGGGCAGGAACTGCCACAGGATGGGTCCGAGTTTGTCCCCAAGCTCCATCACGCCGCTTGCGAAAAAGCGGTCGATCGACTCTCCCGCTTCTCGTGGCGTCTTGCGCATCACCGCGAAACGCGGCGCCTTGACGCTGAAGATGAATCCTTCGGGCGTTTCGTCGCGCCATTTGGCGAAGCTCGCGGCGCTCTGCGTGCGATAATAGGTGCCGTTGATTTCAATGGAGGCGAGCTTGCGGCTCGCATATTCGAGCTCGCGCTTATGCGCGAGGTCAGCGGGATAAAAGGATTCGCGCCAGGGGGCGTAATTCCAGCCGCCGACGCCGACATAGACGCGTCCGGTCTTTCGACTCATTTGCGTTCCAGCGTAGTATGGACTGGCGAGGGCTTGAGACTTACCTCCGCCGCGCCATCTTAGCGGCGTCGTCGATAACATATTTGTCTTCGTCGCCGGCTGTCGATGGTTGAAGCTGCGGCTTCTCGTATTTACCGGGGTTCGTTTGGGGAGAAGGCGACATGGCGGCGAATTTTTTCTGGAGATTTCTATTCGCGCTGACCGCTACCGCGCTCGCCGCCTGCGATCGCGGCCCCGAAATGCCAGAGAGCGCTGGCTATGGACCCAATCCGACGCTGCCGTCGCCGCATCCGACCGGCGCATTTCCATACGTGAATATCGCGCGCGCGGTGGGCTGGCCAAGCGGCGAAAAACCTACGCCCGCCGAGGGTCTGGACGTTGAAGCTTTTGCGACGGGGCTCGACCATCCGCGCTGGCTGTACGAATTGCCGAACGGCGACATTCTTGTCGCGGAAACCGATGCGCCGCCGAAGTCCGAAAACGAAGGCGGCGGCGGCGTTCGCGGCTTCTTCATGGGCCTTTATATGCGCCAGGCCGGCTCGAATAAGCCGAGCGCCAACCGCATCACGCTGCTACGCGACGCAGACGGCGACGGCGTGGCCGAGACCAAGGAAGTCTTTCTGGAAAACCTCAATTCGCCCTTCGGCATGGCGCTGGTGGGCGATCAGCTTTACGTCGCCAACGCCGATTCGCTCGTGCGCTTTCCGTATAAGGAAGGCGATACGCGCATCGAAGCGGCGCCCGAAAAGGTCGCGGATCTGCCTGCGGGACGCAATCATCACTGGACGAAGAGCCTTGTCGCGGATCCTGTGGGCTCGCGTCTTTACGTGGGCGTCGGGTCCAACTCCAATGCGGGCGAGAATGGCATGGAGGAAGAGCATAACCGCGCCGACATTCTGGAGATTGATCCGGCGACCGGCGACACGCGGGTGTTCGCTTCTGGACTGCGCAACCCGGTCGGGATGGACTGGAACCCCGCGACAGGCGACCTCTGGGTCGCGGTGAACGAACGCGACGAGATCGGCGACAATCTCGTGCCCGACTACATGACAAAGGTGCGCGACGGCGCCTTTTACGGCTGGCCATATAGCTATTTCGGACAGCATGTCGACGAGCGCGTGCAGCCGCAGGATCGGGAACTCGTCAAGCAGGCGGTCCGGCCGGATTATGCGCTCGGCTCTCACACTGCCTCGCTTGGATTTACTTTCGTCGGCGATTCCGCCCTCGGGCCGTTCCAGAACGGCGCGATCATCGGCCAGCACGGATCGTGGAATCGCAGTCCCCGCGTGGGCTACCGCGTCATTTTTGTAAAGTTCGAGAATGGCGCGCCGGTGGGCGCCCCGAAAGAGGTGCTGACCGGCTTTCTGAACGAGCGCGGCGAAGCGCGGGGCAGGCCGGTCGGCGTCATCGTCGATAAGCGCGGCGCACTGCTGGTGGCCGACGACGTCGGCGGCGTCGTGTGGCGGGCGAGCGCCGCCAAGAAGGAAACCGACTAGCCGGCTGCGCTCGCATTTGGCCGCCGCCTATGCTATCGGCTGCGGTCAGCCCGGTTTTTTCGGGCGGAGTCAAGGGTCTGGCGCACATGTCCGATATTTTCCATGAGGTCGATGAAGATGTCCGGCGCGACAAGGCGGCGGACCTTTGGCGGCGCTATCACACGCCGATCCTGATCTTCGCCGTGCTGATCGTCGCTGCGACCGGCGCGTGGAGCTATTACCAGACCAACCGTCAAAAAGCGGCGGAAGCCGCGAACGCCCGCTTTGAAGCCGCGATCGCGCTCGCCAGTGATGGCAAGGTCACAGAGGCTGCGGCCGCTTTCGATGCTCTCGCCAAGGACGGTCCCAAAGGCTATGCGACGCTCGCGCGCATCCGGGCTGCGGAACTGCGCGAAGACCGGGCGCGCGCGCTCCAAGAATTGGAGGCGATCGCCGACGACAAGAATGTCGACAAACTGAATCAGGAAGTCGCGCTGCTGCGTGCTGCGCTGATCATCCTCGAGAGCGGAGACCGCCAGAAAATGGAACGCGCGCTCGGACCCATGATGACGTCGAACGGCGCATTCCGCTTCTCGGCGCAAGAATTGAATGGTCTCGATGCGCTGGCCAATGACGATTTCGAAGAGGCCGAGAGGGACTTCAACGTTCTGCTCAGCGATCGCGACGCTCCGCAATCCGTGCGTCAGCGCGCTGCGGCCTATCAGGGCTTGCTGCACGCGAAACGCGGACCCAAGCCGGCGGCGGCGCCGGCGGCTGGGGCCGGAGGAGCAGCGAGCGGCGGCAATGTCACCGTGACGCCGGTGATCGAGCCGGAACAGGAGGGCGCTGCATCGTCCGGCGAGGCGCCGTTCGAGGTGAAGCCCTCGAAGTAGCGGCGAAGGGCGCGGTAGCGCAGCGAGAAACGAGTCATGTCCTTTTCGCTCGCGATCATCGGGCGGCCGAACGTTGGCAAATCGACGTTGTTCAACCGGCTGACCGGCAAGAAGCTGGCGCTTGTCGATGACCGTCCCGGCGTCACCCGCGATCGCCGGGAGGGCGACGCCAAGCTCGCCGATCTGCGCTTCACAATCATCGACACGGCCGGGCTGGAGGAAGGCCGGGGCCCGACTCTGGAAGGGCGCATGCGCGCCCAGACTGAGAACGCGATCCTCTCCGCCGACGCAATTCTCTTTCTCATCGACGCGCGCGTTGGCGTCACGCCCGACGACAAATATTTCGCCGATCTCGTCCGTCGCGCTGGCAAGCCGGTTATCCTGATCGCCAACAAGGCGGAAGGAAAGGCCGGCGGGCCCGGCGTCTACGACGCCTTTTCGCTGGGTCTTGGCGATCCCGTGCCGTTTTCCGCCGAGCATGGCGAAGGCATGGGCGCGCTCTATGACGCGCTGCGCGAGGCTCTGCCCGAGGAGACCGCCGAGCCCTTCGAAGACGACGTCGCCATTGAAGAAAATCTGCGCAACGACGATGAGGACGGCAGCGACCTCGATGTCACGAAGCCGCTGCGCATCGCGGTCGTCGGACGGCCCAACGCCGGAAAATCGACGCTCATCAACCGCATTCTCGGCGAGGAGCGCCTGCTGACGGGACCCGAAGCGGGAATCACGCGCGATTCGATCTCGGTCGATTTCGTGTGGCGCGACCGCAAGATGAAGCTCTTCGACACGGCCGGTCTGCGCAAGCGCGCCCGCGTCGTCGACAAGCTGGAAAAGCTGTCGGCCGCCGACGCGCTGCGCGCCGTGCGGTTTTCGGAAGTCGTCGTGCTGCTCGTCGATTCGACGATTCCCTTTGAGAAGCAGGATCTCTCGATCGCCGACCTCGCGGCTCGCGAGGGGCGCGCCGTCGTCATCGCGCTCGGCAAATGGGACCTCGTCGAGAACCGCGACGCTACGCTCATCAAGCTGCGCGACGACGCAGAACGCCTGCTGGCGCAGCTGCGCGGCTGTCCGGTGGTTCCGGTGTCAGGCGCGACGGGGCAGGGGCTGGACAAGCTCATGCAAGCGATCCTCGCGGTTCACGAAATTTGGAACAAGCGCATCGGCACCGGGCGGCTCAATCGATGGCTGTTGACGCAAATCGAGGAGACGCCGCCGCCGGCGGTTTCCGGGCGGCGCATCAAGATACGCTACATGACGCAAGCCAAGTCGCGGCCGCCGCATTTCGTGCTCTTCGGCAATCAGCTCGACGAGCTGCCGACGAGTTACGAGCGCTTCCTGATCAACGGTCTGCGTAAGACCTTCGACCTTCCCGGCGTGCCGATCAGGATCTCGAAAAAGTCGGGGGAGAACCCTTTCGAGGGGCGTCACAAAGGCTGAGCGACTCTTGTGTCATGACGCCGCTCACGAGATTGTGTCGCCATGCTCAAGCCTTCTCCTGAAAAACTTCTCGCTCTCGGCATGTCGTTCTGGAACGCCAAGGCGCTGCTTTCGGCAGTGGAGCTCGGCGTCTTCGACGCTCTCGCCGACGGTCCCGCCGACCTTGCGACGCTGACGCCGAAGCTCGGGTTGCACAAGCGCTCCGCGCAAGACTTTTTCGACGCGCTCGTAGCGATGAAAGTTCTGGAGCGCGATGCGGCCGGGCGTTACGTCAATACGCCCGAGACGGAATTTTTCCTCGTGCGCGGTCGGCCGAGCTATGTCGGCGGGCTGCTGGAGATGGCCAATGCGCGCCTCTACGAGAGCTGGGGACATCTGTCGGAGGCGTTGAGAACCGGCCGACGCCAAAGCGAAAATCAGGACGAGACCGATTTCTTCGCGGCACTTTACGCCGATCCGCAACGTCTGCGCGGCTTCCTCTCCGCGATGAGCGGCGTGAGCGCCGGCGCCGCCCAGGCGATCGCCGACAAATTCTCCTGGCGGGACTATCGGACCTTCGTTGATGTCGGCGCCGCGCAGGGCATGGTCCCCGTCACCATCGCGCGGGCGCATCCGCATCTTTCGGGCGGCGGCTTCGATCTCCCCCAAGTCGGACCGATATTCGAGGAATTTGTCGTCGCCAATGGGCTCGCGGAGCGACTGCGGTTCTACCCCGGCGACTTTTTCAAGGACGATTTGCCCAAGGCCGACGTCATCATCATGGGGCACATCCTTCATGACTGGGATCTTGAGCAAAAGCGGATGCTGTTGAAAAAGGCCTATGACGCCCTCCCGGAAGGCGGCGCGCTGATCGTCTATGAAGCCATGATCGATAATGATCGTCGCGAGAACGCTTTCGGCCTGCTGATGAGCCTCAATATGCTGATCGAGACCGACGGCGGCTTCGACTTTACGGGGGCAGACTGCGAGGGCTGGATGAAGGAAGCCGGGTTCTCCAGCTCCCGGGTTGAGCATCTGACGGGGCCGGATTCCATGGTGGTCGGCGTCAAATAGAGCCGCCGCGCGCGCGAACGCGTCACCGGCGCCTGCGACGAATCCCCGCGTCGCCGCGCCGGATTTTGGTTGGACAGGAGCTAGTTTTGAATTATTCTAATTCCTGTGTCGCGGCCTTACGGCCGCGCCGACTCGAATACTTGGAGGCAAGAAAATGGCTATGCTCAAGGGCAGCAAGACCGAAGAAAATTTGAAGGCCGCCTTCGCCGGCGAATCGCAGGCGAATCGCCGTTATCTCTATTTTGCTCAAAAGGCCGACGTCGAGGGCTACAATGACGTGGCCACCGTGTTCCGCTCCACCGCCGAAGGCGAGACCGGCCACGCCCACGGCCATCTGGAGTTCCTGGAGACCGTCGGCGATCCTGCGACCGGCCTGCCGATCGGCAAGACCGCCGATAACCTCAAAGCCGCGGTCGCCGGGGAAACGCACGAATATACGGATATGTATCCCGGCATGGCGCGCTCCGCCCGCGACGAGGGCTTCGAGGAGATCGCCGACTGGTTCGAGACGCTCGCCAAGGCTGAGCGTTCGCATGCTGGCCGCTTCCAGCGCGCCCTGGACGAGCTGAAGTAAGCAGAGAATTACGTCCTTCGCGTCATGGCCGGGCTTGACCCGGCCATCCACGCGATGGGAGACCGGCGAAAGGCTCGGAGCCTGACCCGCGCGCCAGCGGCTGGGCTTCAGCATCCCTATCGTGCGGCGACCGCTCCGCAGCATCCCCGCGTGGATGGCCGGACAAGCCCGGCCATGACGGCCGTTGTGTTTTGGAACAACAAAGATGAGAGAAGGCAGCCTCGAGGCTCCGATTCGGCATCCGCTGGATTGGCGCAGCGCCGATTTTTATGACGATGCGAAGCTCGACGCGGAAATGCGCCGGGTTTTCGATATTTGTCATACGTGCCGGCGCTGTTTCAATCTGTGCGACTCCTTCCCGCGGCTGTTCGATCTCATCGACGAATCGAAAAGCGGCGAGCTCGACACCGTCGCGAGCGCGGACTTCAAACAGGTCGTCGACGCCTGCACCCTTTGCGACATGTGCTTCATGTCGAAGTGCCCCTATGTGCCGCCACATGAGTTCAACATCGACTTTCCGCATCTGATCCTGCGCTACCGCGCGGTCGA
>WSXZ01000023.1 GCA_009773555.1 Methylocystaceae bacterium
GGATCAGCTTCGGTAATCGCCGTTGATGGCGACATAGTCCTTGGTGAGATCGCAGGTCCACACGGTCGCCGCGCCTTTGCCGAGTCCAAGATCGACGTTGATGACGATGTCATCGCGCTTCATGATCTGCGAAACTTCCGCTTCGTCATAGTCGGGGTCGCGCACCCCCTTGTGGGCGACGCGCACGCCGCCGAACCAGATCGCCAGCCTGTCCCGATCGGCTTTCTCGCCGGCCTTGCCGACGGCCATGACAACGCGGCCCCAATTGGCGTCCTCGCCGGCGATCGCCGTCTTCACAAGCGGCGAATTGGCGATGGAGAAGGCGACGCGCTTCGCCGCCTTGGCGCTGTCGGCGCCCGTCACCGTCACCTCGACGAATTTGCGCGCGCCTTCGCCGTCCTTCACCACTTGATGGGCGAGATCGAGCAGCACGGCGTCGAGCGCACGCTTGAACTCAATGAGCCGCTTGTCGCTCGCCTTTTCAATCTTCGGCGCGCCTCGCGTCTTCGCCGCGCCTGTCGCAAAGAGCAGCAGCGTGTCGGAGGTGGACGTGTCGCCGTCGACCGTGATGGCGTTGAAGCTGCCCTTTGCGCCGCTCTCAAGCATCGTCTGTAGCGCCTCGGCGCCGATGGCGGCGTCGGTGAAGACGAAGGCGAGCATCGTCGCCATATCGGGCGCGATCATTCCAGCGCCCTTGGCGAAGCCGCTGATCGTCACTTCGACGCCGGCGATCGTCGCCCTTCGGGTGGAGAGCTTCGGATAGGTGTCAGTCGTCATGATGGCGCGCGCGGCGTCCAGCCAGCCGTCGGGCCGCGCCTCCTGCGCGAGCCTCTCCAGCACGCCATCGAATTTATGCGCGTCGAGCGGTTCCCCGATGACCCCCGTGGACGCCAGAAAAATCTGGCGCTCGGGCGCGCCGGTCGCGGCGGCGGCGAGCTTCGCCGAGAATTTGACCGCCTGTGCGCCGGTCTTGCCGGTGAAGGCGTTGGCGTTTCCGGAATTGACCAGCAGCGCGCGCGCCTTGCCGCCTTTGAGCCTGTCGCGGCACCAGTCCACCGGCGCCGAGGGACATTTGGATTTGGTGAAGACGCCCGCGACCGTCGTCCCCGGATCGAGCAACGCCAGCATCACATCGGTGCGTCCGGCGTAGCGCACGCCCGCGGCGCCGACGGCGAAGCGCACGCCCTCGAGGGGCGGGATTTCTGGCGCCGATGTTGGCGCGAGCGGCGAAACGGGAGCGTCGTGAGCCATTTTCAGCCCTGAGAGTCGGAGTTGATCTGCGCGGTTTGGACCCTGCGCGAGTCGCGCGTCAAGGCTGTGACTGGCAGGGAACCTGGTTTGTCGCCTCGCCCATCAAGGAGTCATGTCGCACGAGATGGGCCGTAAGAGGGGGCAGGGGCCGGCCTCGCTGCTGCGTGGGCCAGCCCTTTTTTAACGATCTGCTGTCCATCCAAGTCGGCCTGCCCTCAGAAAGCGGGCGCCTGGGCGCTTACTTCTTCTTCGGCGCTTCGGCGGGCTTCTGCGCCGGAGCGGGCTTGGCGCCGGGCGCGCCCTCAGCTGGCTGATCGGAGCGTTCGATCTTGGCGCCCTCGCGCAATTTCATGACGAGTTCGCTCTGCGCCTTCTGCACGACATAGCGGGAGACCTGATCCTTCACCTCGTCGAGCGGCGGGAAGACTTTCGGGCGCTTCTCGTCGAGCTTGATGATGTGCCAGCCGAATTGCGTCTTGATCGGATCGGAGACCTGACCCGGCTGCATCTTCGCCGCCGCGTCGCCGAACTCCGGCACCATGCGGTCTTTCGTGAACCAGCCGAGGTCGCCGCCCTTGGCGCCGGGGTCCTTGGAAAGTTCGGTCGCGACTTTGCCGAAATCCTCGCCCGCCTTGACGCGCTTCAGCGCGGCTTTCGCCTCTTCTTCGGTCGGCACCAGAATGTGGTGCGCGTGATATTCCGTCTCCGGCTTCTGGTTCTTCGCCGCCTCCTCATAGGTCTGTTTGACCGCCGCTTCAGTCGCCGCATTTTTGGCGACGTCGCCGAGCAGCGTCTCCATCAGCGCCTTGTCGCGCAAATAGGCGAGCTTTTTGGCGAATTCCGGCGTTTCGGCGAGCTTGTCGGCCTGCGCCTTCTGCACGACGAGCTGCTCGTCGATCAGGAAGTCGAGCACATAGGTTTCACGCGCCTTTCCTTCGAGCTGACGCGGAATGGCGGCGCCAAGATCCTCCATCGCAAGCTTCAAATCCTCGTCGGTGATCTCGACGCCATTGACCTTAGCGAGGGTTTTCGCGACCGCAGATGTCGCGCCGACGGCGCTCATCGCCAGCAGGGCGGCGAGCGCGGTCGCTCCGAGCGCGGCGCGGGCGAGAGAACGCGCATTCTTGCGGGCGTGAGACATGATGTGCTCCAAAAAGAGGCCGGGCCGGCCCTGAACAAAAGCGGCCGTCGCCGCCGGCGGGAAATGCTCCTGCGCGAGGAATCCGGCGTATCTATGCCCGAGGAGGCGGTTCTGACAACTCCCGGCTACGCCGAAACCGGGCGCTCGGCGACCTCTCCGACGGCGCTCGTGAAAATTTCCCGGGTTCTCTTCTGCGTATCGGCGAGCAGCGCTTCCAGATTGGAAAGATCTGGCGCGTCGCCGACACGCAGCAACAGCTCCGCCAGTCCACGCGGCGCCTCGTCGGGACGGAAAGCGTCGTCGATGGCAAGCCGCAGCAACTGCGTCAGCCCTTGGTAGAGCTTTGAGGCCTCCGCCAGCGCGTCCGCCGCGCCCGCGTCGAGAAACCCGGCGTCTTTTACACGCTGCAGGGCGACCGTCGTGTTCGTTGAAAAAAGCTCAGGATGCTGCGGGCCATGCAGCAGCATCAAATATTGCGCGACAAACTCGACGTCGATCAATCCGCCGGGGACCTGCTTGACCTCCCAGGGGCTCGTCGCGCCCTTTTCCTTTTCGATCCGACGGCGCATGGACAACACGTCGTCCTTGAGTTTTTGAGCGTCGCGAGGACGCGTCAGCGCCACTTGGATCGCCGCTTCGACCCTTTGTGTGAACGACTCGGGACCCGCGACGACGCGGGCGCGCGTCAAGGCCATGTGCTCCCATGTCCACGCTTCATGGGCCTGATAATCCGAAAAGGCGGCGAGACTTACTGCGAGCGGCCCACTGTTGCCGGACGGGCGCAAACGAAAATCCGCCTCATAGAGCAGGCCTTCGGCCGTGGGCGCGGAAAGGGCGCTGATCAGCCTCTGCGTGAGACGGCCGTAATATTGCTGCGTTGAAATCGGCCGTCCGCCGCCCTGTGATTCCGCCAGCGGGTCGGCGTCGTAGAGCAGCATCAAATCGAGGTCGGACGCGGCCGTCATCTCGCATCCGCCAAGCTTGCCCATGGCGACGACCGCGCACGCGCCGCCATCGATCGTTCCATGCGTTTTGGCGAATTCCTCGCAGACGCGCGCGAAGAGCCGGGCGATCAGCGTTTCGGCGAGCCGGGTATAGGCGAAGCCGGCCTCTGTGACCGACACGGATCCGGTCAGAATGCGCACGCCGATGAGGAATTTCTGCTCCTGTCCGAAGATGCGGGCGCGGTCGAGCGCGTCTTCATAGGAGCGCGCCTCGACGAATTGCGAAGCGAGGCGCTCCTCCAATTCGCTTTGCGTCGGCACTGTCTCGAAAAAAGCCGGCTCCATGAGCGCGTCGAGCACGCGCGGGCGCCGGGAGATTGTTTCGGCGAGCTTGGGCGCCGCGCCCGTAATTGCGGCAAGCAGTTTGAGAAGTCGCGGCTGCGAGACGAGTAGGGAAAAGAGCTGCACGCCCGCCGGCAGTTTCGCGATGAGCCTATCGAAGGCGAGAAAGGCGGCGTCGGCGTTCTCCGTCGCGGCGATGGCTTCGAGCAGGATGGGCGTCAGCTCCGTCAGCCGTTCGCGCGCGATGGTCGAGCGGGTCGCGGCATAGCGCCCGAAATGCCAGCCCCGAATGGTCGCGGTCACCGTCTTGGGATTGGCGAAACCCATATTCGCGAGCGTCTCGATCGTTCCCGGATCGTCGTCATCGCCGGTGAAGACGAGATTTCCGGCCGACGAGGTGAGTTGCGGCGCGCTTTCAAAAAGCTTCGCATAATGGCTCTGCACCACGTCGAGCCGCTTCAGCAGCGCCTCGGCGAAGTCGACGTAGCCTGAAAACCCCATCATGGAGCCGATGACGGCGACGCCGTCTTCAGTCTCGGGCAGCGTGTGCTTCTGCTCGTCGGCGACCATCTGAATGCGATGCTCGACGTCGCGAAGAAAGAGATAGGCTTCGCGCAGATCGTCGCGCGCCTCGCGCGCCACCCAGCCGCTCTCGACGAGCTGGTCGAGCATCGCCAGAGTCGAGCGCCCGCGCAGTCGCCGATCGCGCCCGCCCGTGATGAGCTGCTGCGTCTGCACGAAGAATTCGATCTCGCGAATGCCGCCGCGGCCCAGTTTAATATTGTGGCCGACGACGGCGATCTTGCCATGTCCCTTATGGGCGTGAATTTGCCGCTTGATCGAATGCACGTCGGCGATGGCGGCGAAGTCAAAATATTTGCGCCAGACGAAGGGCGCGAGCTCCTGCAGAAATTGTTCGCCCGCGAAAATGTCGCCCGCCACGGGCCGCGCCTTGATATAGGCGGCGCGCTCCCAGTTCTGGCCCATGCTCTCATAATAGCTCAGCGCCGCTTCGAGCGGGATCGCGATCGGCGTCGCGCCCGGATCGGGACGCAGCCGCAGATCGGCGCGAAACACATAGCCGTCGACTGTCCGCTCGCTCATGATCCGCACGATCCGCTTCGTCAGTTTGACGAAGAAATCGACGTCCGCCGACGGGTCGGCGAGGCGCGCGCGCGAGCGGTCGAAGAACACGATGAGATCAATGTCGGAGGAGTAGTTCAGCTCGAAGGCGCCGCCCTTGCCCATGCCGAGAAAAATCCACCCGGAGCCGCGTTCCGGATCGCGCTGATCGGCGAGTTCGATCTTGCCGGCGAGCGCGGCGGCGCGCAGGGTGAAGCGGATGGCGGCGGAAAGGGTGGCGTCGGCGATTCGCGTCAGCGCCCGCGTCGCCTCCGGCATGTCCCAGACTTTGGCAAGATCGGCGAGGCCGATGACGAGCGCGGCGTCCTGCTTTGTGAGGCGCAGCAGGCGCATCAGCTCGGCTTCGTCTTGGGTTTCGATGTTTCGCGTTTCTTCGATCAGCGCCTCGACGCGCTGCGCGGGATCGCTGATGAGGATGCGGGCGAGCCGCGCCGGATCGCGGGCGGAAAGGTCGGTCAGATAGGGCGACGCGCCCAAGACGCCGAGCAGCAGATCGCGCGCGTTCGGCCGCTCCCGCAACAGCGCCGCGAGCGCGCCATCGGCGGCTGCGTCCCTCTCCAACACGCGAGCGAGCGCCTCATCGGCCCTCTTCGCGTCGAGAGGCTGAATGAAGACCTTGGCGCGGTCCAAAAGGGCGTTGGCGTCCGACGTCAAATTGATTTGCCTTTCAGGGCGTCGAGAGCGGTTTTGCGCCGGGATATAAATCCGGCTATGCGGTAAATCAGCTTTGAGAGTCGACAGGCGATCGTCAACGGAAAAAGGAGCCGGACCCTCGTCCTTCGAGACGGCTCCTGCGGAGCCTCCTCAGGATGAGGGTCCTTGGTTCCGCAGAAGGAACAGGCTTCACGGCGTCATTGTGGTCTTGATGCTGAGTGAAGCAGCGCACAACAAGCTCCCTCATCCTGAGGAGCCTGCGGAGCACGCGTCTCGAAGGACGAGGGCGCTTGGCGCCAATGATGAGAAGGAATTCATGTCGCAAGAGGATGTCGCGCAGCTGCTCGCCCGCATCGCCGGGGCGCTGGAGCGCCTCGCGCCGCCGCAGCCGTCCGCGCCCGATTTCTCCGCCGCCGAGGCGTTCGTCTGGCGCGCCGCCGGCGGCGCGTTCCATCCCGTGCGCTGCGTCAATCGCGTCGATCTGGCGCTGCTCAAGGGCGTCGACCGTCAGCGCGACATGCTTCTCGCCAACACCAGCCGCTTCGCGCAAGGCCTGCCCGCCAACAACGCGCTGATGTGGGGCGCGCGCGGCATGGGCAAATCCTCGCTGGTGAAGTCAATTCACGGGGCGCTCGCCGAGAAGGGGCTGAAACTCATCGAAATCCATCGCGAGGACATCGAAGCGCTGCCCGCGCTGCTCGGCGCGCTGGCGCAGGCGCCCTTCCGCTTCATCGTCTTTTGCGACGATCTGTCGTTTGACGGCGCGGAGACGAGCTACAAGGCGCTCAAGACCGCTCTCGAAGGCGGCGTCGAAGGGCGGCCGGACAATGTGCTGTTTTACGCCACGTCGAATCGCCGCCATCTGTTGCCGCGCGACATGATGGAAAATGAAAGCGCCACCGCCATTCATCCCGGCGAGGTCATCGAGGAGAAAATTTCGCTCTCCGATCGCTTCGGACTTTGGATCGGCTTTCACAATTGCAGCCAGGACGACTATCTGGCGATGGTCTTCGGCTACGCCGATCATTTCGGCCTTGGCGCGCCCGAGGCGACGATCCGCGCCGAGGCGCTCGAATGGTCGATCACGCGCGGCGCGCGCTCGGGCCGTGTCGCCTGGCAGTTCGTGCAGGATCTCGCGGGGCGACTGGGGAGAGAATTGTCTTAGGATCGTCCGGCGTTTACGCGTTTACGCCGGAATTCGCCCTTAGGTTTTCTTCGCGCTTGCTAGCTTTCGTGCCGCATCAGGCTTAGCCTGAGCTGGGGCGAAAAAGGGGGGCAGAATGAACTTCAGACGTATTGCGCTTATCTCGACCACAATGTTTCTCTCGCTGGTTTCTCTTTCTGGAAGCGCCTTGGCTTTCTGCGGGGTGTTGCAGGCTTCGGCCAGCGGCTATTCCAGAGACGAAGCGCTTTCAAAGGCCAACAACAAGGGACTGGTGGAGGTTCGCAGGCTCGAAGCGAACTATGGGAGCGGCGCTGTTCATTATCAGCCCGCCAGGTCTTCCTGCCAGGAAGGCGGCAGGGTGAGCTGCTTCATCTCCCAGAAGTTTTGCGTCGACAGCGGCCAGCGACAGCGGCCGGCTCGCGGCGAGGAAGGCCATTCGATGCATGGCTGCCCGCCCGGAACGCGGCCGGTTCCGGAAACGGATAATTGCGTGCCTGTGCGTAAACGAACGAGCGAATTCGAAAACCAGCCGTGGAAAAAGCCGGGTTGCCGGACCTGGAAACAGAGCTGCGACAGGGGCGACGCCCGGGCCTGCGGAAGATATGAGTCGACCTGCCAGGTCAATTGACGCGAGAACATTGCGAGACGCATGCACGGCAGGCGTCTCGCATCGCCGTCTGGCGGATCAATAGGGACGCTCCGGCGTGCATTCCGCCGTCGTGCATCGCGGTTTGTAGGCATAGGGGATCATGGCGCCGACAAGCAGCAGTCCGCCCATAATGATGATCGCCATTTTGTAATTCATCGCGGCTCGCTCCGACAGCCTTCGACCTTCAGCTTGATTTAAAAAGAATCCCACGGCGCCCGATGCGCGTCTGTGACTTTGTCCTCATTGCGGCGTGGGGCTGCAAGGATCGGAAGATCAGAGCGTCTTGGCTTTGAACCGGCAGAGATCGGCGATGATGCAGCGCGGGCATTCTGGCCTGCGCGCCTTGCACACATAGCGACCGTGCAAAATGAGCCAGTGATGCGCGTGCAGGAGATATTTCTCTGGCACGATGCGTTCCAGTCCCGCTTCGACCTCTTCGGGCGTCTTGCCGCTTGCGAGCGGCAGCCGGTTAGAGACCCGGAAGATATGGGTGTCGACCGCGATCACCGGCTCGCCGAAGGCGACATTGAGCACGACATTCGCGGTCTTGCCGCCGACGCCTGGGAGCGCGGTCAATTCCTCGCGCGTGCGCGGGACGTCTCCGCCATGCCGTTCGACCAGCAAGCGCGACAAGGCGACGATATTTTTCGCCTTGGCGCGGTAGAGGCCGATGGTCTTGATGAGATCGCGCACGCGCTCTTCGCCGAGCGCCGCCATCTTGGCGGGCGTGTCGGCGAGCGCGAAGAGCGCGGGAGTCGCCTTGTTGACTCCGGCATCGGTCGCTTGCGCGGACAGCACGACGGCGACGAGCAGCGTGAAGGGGTTTTTGTAACCGAGTTCGGTCTTGGGTTCAGGATTTGCGGCGGCGAGACGCGCGAATATTTCCTCGATGCGCGCGGCTTCAGCGGCCGCCGGCCGCCGACCGGCTCGCGGTTTTTTAACGACGCGCGCGCGCTGACTGATTGTTTCCGCCATCGGCGCGTTATAACTTTTAGAATCTGAAGGACAAAGCCGGCAGGAGAAATGTCCGACCCCTTCGAGCGGAAAATTTACGAAGCGCGGCTGACGCCGCATCGGTCGATGACGCCGCACGCCTTCTACCTTTTCATTATGATTTTCTGTTTCGGACAGCTCCTGTTCGCGCTGCCGTTCTTCTTCATGGGCGCCTGGCCCGTCGCCGGCTTCATGGGCCTCGACGCGGTCGGTCTCTATCTCGCCTTCCGCGTCAGCTTCCGCGCCGCCCGCAGTCATGAGACGCTCGACCTCACGCCGCTGGAGCTCGTTTTCGCGCAAATCGGCGCGCGCGGACAACGAAAGGAATGGCGCTTCAACCCTTCCTGGGTGCGGCTCGAACAAACGATCCACGAAGAATTCGGGACAGAGCGGGTGGCCCTGATCTCGCGCGGCGAATGCATCGAGATCGGCGCCTTCTTAGGGCCGGATCAGAAAGCGGAGCTGGCGCGCGAACTGAACCGAGCGCTCATCGACGCGCGCATGGGCGCCCGTTTCGGCTGAACGCACATGCAGCGGATCTAGCGTCGCTGGCTCAGCATGGAGTCGGCTTCCCGCATCAGCCGCGCCTCGTGCCGCTTATAGTAGCGCCAAAGCACAAACAGCCCGACGGCAACCCCGGCGAGGAGGGCCATCCCGATGGGACCTTCGATTTTTTCGAAGCCGGCCGTAAGGTAATAAGCGCCAAAACCGAATACGCACGCCCAAACGACGCCGCCCGCCGCGTTATAGATGAAGAAGCGGCCCGGCGGCAGATGGTTTGCGCCCGCGAGCGAGGCCGCGAGAATGCGCAGCAACGCGATGAAGCGGCCGAAAAAGACGATCGCGCCGCCCCAGCGATAGAAGAGATATTGGCCGAGGCGCAGCTTCTCCGGCCCGAGCCCGACATAATGGCCGTAGCGTTCGAGAAGCTTCGTTCCATACTCCCGCCCCAGCCAATAGCCGACATTATCGCCGACGATCGCGCCTGCGGCGGCCGCCACGACGATATTCTCAATGGCGATCGCTCCGGAGAGCCGCGCGTAAATTGCCGCGCCGACGAGCATGGTTTCGCCGGGCAGCGGAATGCCGGCGCTTTCCAGGGCCACGACGATAAAGATCGCCCAATAGCCGTAGGTCGAAAGGACGGCGGCGATCTGCGCCTGGTCGAGAAAATGCGTCATCCATGGCCCGGAATGTGTCTTACGCTACTCTCATGTAGGCCTGAATGCGCAAATGGCGACGTCGCCGAAGCGAGGCCGCCATTCTCAGGACGTCAATTGAAGGGATCAGTGATATTGCAGCGCATTCTCTCGCGCGGCGCTGAAGGCGTAGGGCGGCGTCGCAGCCATCGCCTCGCTGTCGAAGACGAAGGGGTCGCGCTCCAACGCGACTTGAAGGACCTCCCGCAATCCTCGGAGCAGAGGCTGGTCGTCGCGGACAACCTTGGCCCGAAGCGCCTCCTGCGCGGCTTCATCCGACCGGCTCGCGAAATCGCGCACCGCCATGGCGACGAATCTGCCAACGCTGACGCCCTTCTCTTCAGCCGCGGCGCGGACACGCTCGGCGAAGCCGCCGCCAATGCAAGCCAAGGCGGCATGCGCCACCTTGTCGTTCGAGCAGGAATTGATCAGATCCACGATGACCATGACGACCTCCGCCCTTGAACGTTCCATGTTTGGAACCCTTTGTTGGCCGCGGTTGCTTTGTCTCCGCGACATCAGTTTCCGTCGCCCCGTCAGGCGCGTTCGTTCCCGCCAAGCTATCCAGTCAAGCTGAACGTTATCTGTATGAATGCTGAAAAAATTCCGCGTCCGACGATCGGACGGGATCTCTCAAGCCCGGCGAACAAGGCTATCGGCGCAAGAGCCGAGAGACTTTGCTCCCCATGCCGCGCGCTGCTGCCTTCTAACTGAAGGCCATGACAGCTTCACGACGAAGTTCGCCGATATATCAATAACATAGTGATCAGCCGAGCTGAGGCCGCAGCACGACTGGTGACTCAACTCGTGGCTGGAGCAATAGTTCCGAGCAGCTGAATAATTCGTAGCTGCGGCGCAAAAGATCGTGCGGCGCCGCAGTAACCTTGACTCTACCAAGCGCCGATGTTGGGCGCCGAAACCCAGGGTTCCGTTGGCGGCAGCGGCGCGCCCTTCTGCAACAACTCGATGGAGACCAAATCCGGCGATTGCACGAAGGCCATATGGCCGTCGCGCGGCGGCCGATTGATCGTCACGCCCGCCGCCTGCAGCCGCGCGCAAACGTCGTAAATATTCTCAACGGCAAAGGCGATGTGACCGAAATTCCGCCCGCCGGAATATTCGTGTTCGTCCCAGTTATGGGTGAGTTCGATCGTCGGCGCTCCGAGTTCCTTGGCTTGCGCGGCATCCTCGGGCGCGGCGAGATAGACGAGCGTATAGCGCGCCTTCTCATTCTGAGTGCGGCGCACCTCCTGAAGTCCAAGCACGCCGCAAAAAAATTCGAGCGAGCGGTCGAGGTCGCCGACTCGGATCATGGTGTGCAGAAATCTCATAATGAGGCTCCTATCTGATGCGTCCGCCATAATAATAGCGCGCCACGGCGCGGATTTGCGCCCACGCCGAGCGCCTGCTAGAGCGCTGGCGCTCCCAAAACGTAGGTGCGTAGCGACGTGACCGAGACGAAGGCTCTTCCGCGAGCGGCGACCAGCGTCAAGCTGGCGGCCGCCAAGGCGTCGATCGCCGCCAGCGCTTTGCTCGCGGCGGCGAAACTCGCGGCCGGTCTGTGGTCTGGCTCGCTCGCGCTGCTGTCCGAGTCGGGGCACGCCTTCGTGGACACCGGCGCGACAGTGCTGACCTTCTTCGCCGTGCGCGAAGCGGAGAAGCCGGCGGACGAGGAACATCACTATGGCCATGGCAAATATGAGGCGCTGGCCGCGCTGATCCAAACCGGCTTCCTCTTCGGCCTCGCCCTGTTCATCGTCGGCGAAGCCTGGAGGCGGCTGCAGGAGACGGATGTCGTGATCGACGCCGGCTGGCCGATCTATGGCGTTCTGGTCGTCTCGATCATCGTCGATTTCGTGCGCTCGCGGCAGTTGCGGCGGATCGCAAAGGAAGAGGGCAGCGACGCTCTGGCCGCTGACGCGCTGCATTTTTCGAGCGATCTGGTGTCATCGGCGCTGGTGCTGCTCGGTCTCGTTGCGGCGCATTACGGGTTCGAGCGCGGCGACGCGCTCGCCGCCTTGGGCGTCGCCGTCTTCATCGCCATCGCGGGCTTTCGGCTGGGCCGTCGCACCATCGACACTTTGCTCGACGCCGCGCCACGCGAAATGGCGCCGCATCTGGAGAGGGCGATCGTCGACGTGCCGGGCGTCATCGCAATCGATTCGCTGCGGCTGCGCACGATTGGCCCTGACATCGTCGGCGAAGCGACGATTGGCGTTTCGCGCGGCTTGCGCGTCGAGCAGGCGGCGCGCATCAAATCGGCCGTCGCCGACGCGATCGCCACAGTTACGCCGCGCGCCCGGGTGACGCTGTCGATCGAGCCGCGGGCGCTTGACGACGAAACGATCGCGGAACGCATCCTGCTGGTCGGGGCGCGTCGCCACATTCACGCCCATCATGTCATCGCCCAGCAAATCGAGGGCAGGCTATCGATCGGCGTCGACGTCGAACTCGATGGCGCCATGCCGCTCGGCCGCGCGCATGCGATCGCCGCCGACTTCGAGAGCGCGCTGCGCGACGAATTCGGCGCCGACGCTGAAGTCGACACGCATATCGAGCCGCTCGAGCTGCAATTGCTCGCGGCGCAGGTCGCCGATCCCGCAACTGCTGGGGCCATCGAGGCGGCGCTTGCGCGCGTCGCCGCTCAGACCCGACCGCCGGCGCAAGTGCGGGACGTTCGAGTCCGCGAAACGGCCGGAGGCATCGTCGTCAACTTCCGCTGCCGTCTCGACGCGGCCGTGTCCGTGCAATGCGCCCATGATGCGCTCGACGAGATCGAGCGCCGCACGCGCGAGGAATTTCCGGCGATTCTGCGCATCGTCGGCCGCGCCGAGCCCGGCGATCGCTCAGCCGCCGCATAGCCAAGGATGCGCGCTTCATCTATGAGAGACGCCATGACGCAGAAGCCGGACGCCGCCGCTGACATCGCATCATTGCCCTTCGAACAGGCGATGCAGGAACTCGAGCGCATCGTCGGCGACCTGGAGAAAGGCGCCGTCTCGCTCGACGAGTCGGTGAAGCTCTATGCGCGCGGCAAGGCGCTGCAGGCGCGCTGCGAGGCGCTTCTCGCCGAGGCCGAAGCGCGCATCGAGAAGATCACCCTTGGCGAAAACGGCCAGCCGACAGGAGTCGCGCCCTTCGACGTCGAATAGACGTTAATCCAAGTGCTAATCCAAGCGTTAATCCAAGTGTTCCTCCTCCGCCGCCTCTCGCGACAATCTGAGGACGCGGGCCATGAACGCGATCGCGATGAGCACGGCGATCGGCATCGCCAGGGCGGCGACGAGATCGGCGGAAACCTGCGGCGGAAGGGCGCCAGCGGCCTTGAGCCCCTTAGCGACAAAGCTGAAGAGTCCAGTGAGAAAATAGGCGAGTCCGGCGATCGTGATTCCCTGCACGATGCGGTTGAGCCGCATCTGCAACCGCGTGCGGCGGTTCATCTCTTCAAGCAGCGCGCCGTTCTGCCGCTCCATCTCCAGCGTGATGCCGGTGAGAAGCGCGTTTGGCGCGCCTCGACGGCGTTGCAGGTTTCGATCGCTGGATCGAGGCGCGCATTGAGGAAATCTGAAATCGTCACATATTGTCCTTCGCGCCGTTCCTGCAGCTGGGAGAGGCGGTTCTTCACCAGAGCGCGATAGGCGCGGCTCGCGTCGAAACGGAAGGCCGTGCGCGTCGACAGCGCCTGACTGCTCGCGAGCAGGTCCGAGAGCCGCTTCAGCAAAAGGTAATTGACGCGCATGTCATGCGCTTCGTTCAGCGCTTCGGTGATGCCCGAAAGCTCTCGCTCCATGTTGGCGAGTTGCGGCGACACCTGCCGCGCGAGCGGCAGCCCGAGCAGCGCCATCGTACGATAAGTTTCGATCTCGAGGACCCGCTGCGCGAGACGGCCGGCTTCGAAACGCGGCAGCGCCTTGCTGCGGATCATCATGCGCGTAAAGCCATACGCGTCGACGGCGAAGTCGGTCAGAACCTGCGCGTCGCGATCTTCGACGCCGACGACGCAGAGACTCTGCGAATTGAAATAGGATGCAAGCTCTTCGACCGATCGCGCGCCGTCGACGACGCAGAGCTGCGTCGCGACGATGAGAACGCCCGGCGGCGTAAAGGAGATTTCGCCCGCTTTGAACGGGTCGGCATGCGCGAAGGGGATATCGGCGCCGACGCCAGTCGACCAGCTGTAGGTGGTGAATTCGCTATGTTGCTCCCAGCGAAGCCGCCAATCGCCAAAGATAAAGTAGTGGAATCGCGCGCCAGGATCCGGCGCCAGCACGCCATGCGCGAGCGCGAGCGCGCCGATCGCTTCACGATCGGCGGCCGCCGCTTCGTGGTCGGTGGCGAAGGCGTAGTGATAGATGCGCCGCGGCGCGTCGAGCGGCAGGAACGGCCGCGCGTGCAGTTCCGCGAGAACCGCCTCGCGGAAGGGATGCTCGCTGAGAGTCTTGGGCTCGTCTTCGCTGATTTCCATTGCGTCTCTTGGCTCGCATTGGCGGGCTGCATTTCCACGCGACTGAATCCTATTCGCGGCCTGCGGCTCAGGTGATGACGCTCGGCGCAGCGCGCTGCGTATAGCGTTCGATGTCGGCGAGTTCGCGCGATAGGCCTATGAGATCGGCGAGCGCCGCCTCAGTTTCCATATGTTGCCGCGTGGGATCGGGTTCGTAGCGCTCGATATAAACCCGCAGCGTCGCGCCGGCCGTGCCGGTGCCCGATAGCCGGTAAACGATCCGCGAGCCATCAGTGAAAATCACCCGCAGGCCCTGATGCTTCGAGTCCGAGCCGTCGACCGGATCGTGATAGGCGAAGTCGTCGGCCGTCGCGACTTCAAGGCCGCTGAAATATTGGCCCTTGAGAGTCGGCAGACGTTGGCGCAGCGCGTCGATCAGCGCATGGGCGCCGTCGCTCGCGACTTCCTCATAGTCGTGACGCGAATAAAAATTGCGCCCATAGGTCGTCCAATGTTGTCGAACGATGGCGTCGACGCTCTCTTTGCGCGCCGCGAGAATGTCGAGCCAGAACAGCACCGCCCATAGCCCATCTTTCTCGCGCACATGGTCGGAGCCGGCGCCGGCGCTTTCCTCGCCGCAGATCGTCACGAGACCGGCGTCGAGCAGATTGCCGAAATATTTCCACCCCGTCGGCGTCTCGTAGAGCGGGACGCCGAGCCTTTCCGCGACGCGGTCGGCGGCGGCGCTTGTCGGCATCGATCGCGCAATTCCTGTGACGCCTTTGCGATAGCCGGGCGCAATCGTGGCGTTGGCGGCGAGGATCGCGAGACTGTCAGAGGGCGTGACGAAACGACCGCGGCCGATGATGAGATTGCGGTCGCCGTCGCCATCCGACGCGGCGCAAAGATCGGGTGCGGCGTCCGACATGGCGAGATCATAAAGATGCCTGGCGTGGACGAGATTGGGGTCGGGATGATGACCGCCGAAATCGGGCAGGGGCGTCGCGTTGATGACGCTGCCCGGCCGCGCCCCGAGCTCCTCTTCGAACAGCACGCGCGCATAGGGGCCGGTGACGGCCGACATGGCGTCGAATGTGAAGGTGAAGCCCGACCGAAAAGCGTCGCGGATGCGATCGAAGTCGAAGAGCGTCTGCATCAGCGCTTTGTAATTCGCGACGCTGTCGACGACGTCGACGCGCATGTCGCCGACGCGCGTTTCGCCGAGCCTGTCGATATCGACGTCTTGGGCTTCGACGATCCTGAACGACGTAATCTCGCGCGTGCGCGCGTAGATCGCGTCCGTCACCTTCTCGGGCGCCGGACCGCCATTCGCGACATTATATTTGACGCCGAAGTCGCCGTGCGGGCCGCCGGGATTGTGGCTGGCGGACAGCACGATGCCGCCGAAGGCCACAAGCGCGCGAATGAGCGCCGAGGCCGCGGGCGTGGACAATATGCCACTCTGTCCGATGACGACGCGGCCGACGCCGTTGGCGGCGGCGATCTTCAAGATCTTTTGAATCGCATCGCGGTTGTAATAGCGGCCGTCGCCGCCGACGACGAACGTTGCGCCCTGATAGCCCTCCAGACTGTCGAAGATCGATTGAATGAAGTTTTCAAGATAATGGCGCTGCTTGAAGACCTCGACTTTCTTGCGCAGGCCGGATGTGCCTGGGCGTTGATCGACGAAGGGCGTCGTTGCGATGGTGGTCGCCTGAGAATTCCCCATGTGGAGCGGAGGCCTCGCGTGTTTGTCGGCGCCGCGGCGCCGCGGCGTCCGCTTCTACAACTCGTCTCCGGCAACGGCAAAAAGGCGGCGCGAGTCCCGCGCCGCCGTTCAGACTGCCTGGAGAAATGTTGAGCTTACCAGCCCCAGCCGCCGCCCCAGCCGCCGCCCCAACCTCCACCCCAGCCGCCGCCCCAACCGCCGCCGCCCCAGCCGCCGCCCCAGCCGCCGCCGCCCCAGCCGCCGCCCCAGCCGCCCCAGGGATCTCCCCATCCGCTGTAGGCGGCCGGGTAGTAGCCATAGGGGTAGCCATAGCCGCCATAACCGCTCGAAGCCGCGGCGAGGCCGGCGCCCAGAAGTCCGAGGCCCACGCCCGCGGCGATGGCGCCGCCGGGGTTGGAATAGCCGCGCCGGTAGCCGTAGCGCCGGCCCCAGCCGCCGCGATAGCCCCAGCCGCCGCGATTGCCCCAGCCGCGACGATACCAAACATTTTCGACCGGGCTCGAAGGCGCGACAATTGACCGATCGGGCGCGCTCATCGGCCCGGCGAGCGCTTCGGTGGGAACGGCGGTCGCCAATGTCGCGCTGCAGAGCGCGCCGGAGAGCGCCAATTTTAGGGCTTTTCGCATCGTTCATCCTCCTCCTGGCGCGGCGACTCGCCGCGTGCGTCGCAAACTCCCCTGGAGCTCACGCCGCACTAACAACTTACTTAGGCTGAACATGATCCGCTGCGAGAGGCTGAAACGGGACTTTTTTTGGCGTTTACGTTAAGCGCCCAACATCGCTGTCAGACGCCGACGCCTCGGCGCCGATATCGTGGATGAAATCCAAAAGCCTGCAACGAAAGAAATCGCGCACGCGAGCGGCGGTCGCCGGATGCTGCTCCAAAATCAAATGAAACAATGGCCGCAGAATCTTAAGCACCGTGGCCGGCTCCTGCGCAATCGCACCGGCGGGGCGGGTCGAGGGCGCGAGGAGGGCTGTTTCGCCGATCAGCGTCCAGGGCCGGACGATCTTTGATCGAGGACGTCCGTCGTTTGCGCCGGTCAGCGCGATCGATCCCAAGGTGAGCACATAGCCGCCGTCCGACATCTCGCCGCGTCGAAACAGGACGTCGCCGGCGCGCAGCAGGCGCGTTTCTGCGGAAAGCGCGAGCATATGCAGGGCGTTCGGCTCGAAGATCGAAAAGAGAGGGATGCGCGCGAGATTGTCGATATCGTCGTCCAGCGTCATGTCATTTTGTTCGGCGTCCCCCCACGCTATCTCTATATGCGCCGGCAGCGCGGCGTAAGCGTGGCGTAAGCGTTAAGACGCGGGGTCCTCTTCGCTGGCGGCGAGCCGGTACCCGTCGCGTTCCGTTTTGAGCCAGCGCGGCCGGTCGGGCGACGGCTCGAGCTTGCGTCTCAGACGGTGAATGTGCGTTTCGAGCGTACGGGTCGACATATTCGGACCGTAGCCCCACACGTCGCGAAGCAGCGCCTCGCGCGAGACCGCCGCGCCATGGGCGCGCGCCAGCCTCGCCAGAATCGCCGTCTCTTTTTCGGTCAGCTTCAAGCGCGCGCCAGAAGGCGCCCGGAGTTCGCCGGCCTCGAAATGATAGGGGCCGACAGCCGTCCGCGCAGGCGTGGAATCGATGAGCGCCACCAATTCCGCAAAGCGGATGGGACGCGTAACGACGGCGTCGATCCCCAGCGGCGGCGATTTCGGCTCATCGGCGATGAGCACGACACGGGTCCTGCAGCCCCGCGCGCGCGCATCGCAAAGCGCTTTGAGATCGCAATGGGATTCGTCCACGATCGCCGCATCCGGCCAATCTGATCCCGGCGCGCCGAGCTGGCCATCGCGCAGCGCATAGCGGCCGAGCGCGGCGAATTGCTCGACCAGCATCGCCCGCAACGGGGCGTTGGCGGCGATGCTCAAAATGCGCGAAAGGGACATCAGCTGGGGGCGCTCCTCGCGGGTATTCCTGCTATAGGCGGTCAGACGCGCCGGCGAGCGGCGCTTATGAACGCATCATGCACTGCCGAAAGACCCGGACGAAACCTGCCGGACTGGCCTTGCTGCGGGTCGCGCGGCGCATTGGCGGCCGCCCCCACGAGGGAAGGCTGATCGCCGGGACGCTCGTTCTTCCTTGCGCGCTCGGCCGCAGCGGAATCTCGCGCCGCAAACGGGAAGGCGACGGCGCGAGTCCGGCCGGCCGTTGGCCGCTCCTCTATTTTTACCTGCGCGCGCCCGCGCCCCTGCGCCTGCCATGGCGGCGCACGCGGCCGCACGATCTCTGGTGCGACGATCCGCGCTCCTTTCTCTATAACAAACCGCTGCAGGCGCCGTCGCGCCTCGGCCATGAGGAAATGTGGCGCAAGGATGCGCTCTACGACGCCGTCGGCGTGATGGGCTATAATCTTTGTCCACGCGTGCGCGGTCGCGGCAGCGCTATTTTCTTTCACATCGCCACGGATGATCTTTCGCCCACAGCCGGCTGCGTGGCGCTGCGCGCCCGCGACATGGCGCGGCTTCTGCCGCGGTTGGGACGCAAGGTCGCGCTGTTGATCGAATAGCTCTGTCGAGATGAGCCGAATCGAGGGCGCGCTCACCCTCTCCCATTGGGAGAGGGTCGGTCCAAAGGACCGGGGTGAGGGGCAAGAGCCTCTCTTTCCTATGGTGCGATCTCGCAGAGATTCAAACCCCTCACCCGGCTGCTTCGCAGCCACCCTCTCCCCAGGGGAGAGGGTGTGTGCGCGTTTTCTTCATCCAGCTGTTGCAGGCGGAGAGGCCGAATAGTCCCGCTCGCCCATGATCGCCGAGCCGACGCGGACATAGGTCGCCCCTAACTGGATCGCGAGTTCGAAATCCGAACTCATGCCCATGGAGAGTTCGGCGATGCCATTGCGCGCGGCGATGTCGGCGAGCAGCGCGAAATGCGGCGACGCCTGTTCGCCCACGGGCGGCACGCACATCAGCCCTTCGATTTTCAATCCATAAGCGTCGCGACAGGCGGCGAGAAAGCTGTCGGCGCTTTCGGGAAGAACGCCGGCCTTTTGCGGCTCGGCGCCGGTGTTGACCTGCACGAAGAGCCGCGGGCGCTTGCCGGTCCTGGCGATTTCCTCGGACAGCGCCTTGGCGATCTTTTCGCGGTCGACGCTCTCGATGACGTCGAAGAGTTCGACCGCCTCGCGCGTCTTATTCGACTGCAGCGGGCCGATGAGATGCAATTCGATGTCCGGATATTTTTCGCGCAAGGGCGGCCACTTCGACAAAGCCTCCTGCACGCGGTTTTCCCCGAAAATGCGATGGCCTGCTTCCAGCAGCGGCGCCACGTCCTCGGCCGGAAAGGTCTTGGTGACGCAGATGAGGCGAACGGCGCCAGGATCGCGGCCACAGTCCACTGCAGCGCGGCGAATCGCTTCGCGTGTCGATTCAAGGCGGTCGGCGGCTCCCATGGCGCGAAAATCGCGATTTCGGCGGCCGGGTCAAGCGCCGAATGGTTTACGACTTCGCAGCGCGGAACTTCGTGCAGTCCGGCGCGTTAAGCTTGCGGCGGGGGAGGGGGCGGGCGAGGAGCGGTATCGTCGCACACGTTCATTATTGAGAAACGCGTCACGCCTACCAAGGATTGTTCCCACGAAATTGGAGGCCGATAATGGTCAATGACAGCCTGACTTACGACGGGCGCACGATGCAACTGCATCATCTGCGCCGCAAATGGGGATGGATCGTCGCGCTTGGCGCGCTCATGCTCATCGGCGGATTGTTCGCACTCTACGACGTCACCACCGCCACGCTCGTGACCGTGTTCTATGTCGGCGCGGCGATGCTCGTCGCCGGCGCGATGGAGATCATCACGGCCGTTCAGATCCGGCCCTGGACCAGGGCGCTGCTCTGGGGCGCGATCGGGCTGATCACGATCGTCGCGGGCTTTCTGGTCTTCCGCGATCCTTTGCTCGCGGCGGTGTCGTTGACGGCGATCATCGGCGTCGCGCTGATCGCCGCCGGCCTGTTCAAGCTGATCCTCGCCTGGCACATCCGCGACGTCGGCCCCTGGGGCCTCGTGGCGTTCTCGGGAGTGATCAGCATCGTGCTGGGCGGAATGATCCTGGCCCAGTGGCCGATGTCGGGCCTTTACATCCTTGGCCTCTTCCTCGCGATCAATCTGATCTTCGAGGGCGTCAGCTGGATCACCGTCGGGCTTTCGGCGAAGGCCTGAGCGCCTGAGAGAGCAAAAAGGGGCCGGCGTCCCGGCCCCTTGATTTTTTTCGAAACCGGGTAGCCGACGTCGGCGCTTTGAGATCCCTTCCTCCTGCCGCAAACTTCGAAGGTTAGGTGGCCGGCTTGATCATGAGCCCTTGGCCGGTGGGCAGCGACAAAATGGGAACGTCGCGGCGCTTGGCGAAGCCGTCCATGCCCAGCTTCTGGGAGCGGTAGCCGCTATAGGCGTAGTCGTCCAACAGGATCAAACCGCCTGGGGTCAGCCGGTCCCACAAGGCCTCGGCCGCCGCCACCTCGGGCGGGGAGCAGTTGAGATCGATGTGCAGGAAGGCGATGCGCTTGGCGTCAATTTGCGGCAGCGTGTCGGGGATCGAGCCGACGATGATCTCGATGTTCTTCCACTCCGAAAAGTTCTTGCGGACCTCCTCGGGTTGGAAAGTGTAAAAACCTCTTTCGATCTCCGCCTTGTTGCGCTCCAGAACGCCTGCGGCCTTCTCCGCCTCCGAGACATACCGTTCGTCTAATCCGGAAAATGTATCGAGAAGATAGAATCGACGATCAAGGGCGTTCCAATCGAGGAGCGTCATGATCGCCGAGGAAAGAAAGCCTCGGTTGACGCCGCACTCGACGAAATCACCAGGAAGCTTTGCTGCGGTGGCGGCTGCCCAGAGCCCCACATGGACGCGCCAGTGCCAGTTGTAATCGCAGCCTGCCGATTTCACGCCGCGCGCATAGGCGCGAACGAAAGCGGGATCCTCCATAAATTCATGATTATGGATGCTGTGCAATCCATCTTGATGATACACGCTCATATATCAGTCCATCGAGATCGAATGGCGCGAAAAGCGATAGCGGCAGGATATTTGACCGCATGCATCGCTATTTCACGAAATCCTGCTTCAAAAAGAAAACGCCACGCGTCTGCGCCGAATTCGGTCTGGACAAGGAGATCTTCCGCGCAGGTCGCGGGATCGCCGTGATAGCTCTTGGGCAAGCCGTCGCGATTGCGGGTGAGACGTCCAACAACGATGGGAACCGTGAAGCAGAGGCTCCCTCCGGGAGCTAAAACGCGCCGGCATTCCTGCAGTGCGCGAACCGGATGCGGCACGTGCTCAAGCGTGTCAGAATGTATCACGAGGTCGAAAACGCCATCTGCGAAGGGCATCGCTAACATGTCGACCTTCGGATAATCTGCGCGCACATATTCGGGTAGCGCGGCTAGGGCGGGGGAGATCGCGGGCGCGCCATTGAGGTCGAGAATGCGCAGACGCGCCGCTTCTGGCGTTTCGGCGAATGCGCGGATGGTCTTATCGAAGCCCGTTGCGCAGCGAACGGCGTCGCCGAGCGCCACGATCCGCAAATTAGCCCCGCAGCCATCGCAAGCGCATCCCTGCTGCTCGTCGATATAGGCCGCTTCGGTTTCCGAGAGCCGCCATTCGGCGATCAGCGCAGGCCACAGAACCTTGTGGGGTGTGAAGCTGCCGCCGCCGCAAATGGAGCAGGTCGCGCTAGTGTGAATCATGCGCCAAAGTAGGCCAGCGCGCGACAGCGCATCAACTCGAATGCGGGACGGTCCGGTCGCGAGCGCCCTTTGACATCCCCCCGACCGCCCGGCATTAGAGGCGCAATCCCGCAAGCCTTTTGACCGGACTCGCCAGCAAAATGAGACCCGAACGCTATAATTTTGCCGAGGCGGAGCCCCGCTGGCAAAAGATTTGGGAAGAAAAACAGTCTTTTAAGGCAGGCGACAGCGCCGGCGCGCCCAAATATTACGTGCTCGAGATGTTTCCCTATCCTTCGGGCCGGCTGCACATGGGCCATGTGCGCAATTACTCGATGGGGGACGTGATCGCGCGCTTCATGCGCGCCAAGGGCTTTGACGTCCTGCATCCGATGGGGTGGGACGCCTTCGGCCTTCCCGCCGAAAACGCCGCGGCGCAGACCGGCGCGCATCCCGCGCAATGGACCTACGCCAATATCGCGGCGATGCGGGCGCAGCTCAAAACGCTGGGGCTGTCGCTCGACTGGTCGCGCGAGATCGCGACCTGCGATCCCGAATATTATGGACGCCAGCAGAAGCTTTTCCTCGATTTCCTGAGAGCCGGCATCGTCGACCGCAAGAAGTCGAAAGTGAATTGGGACCCCGTCGACATGACGGTGCTCGCCAATGAGCAGGTCATCGACGGCCGTGGCTGGCGCTCGGGCGCGCTCGTCGAGCAGCGCGAGCTGACGCAATGGTTCTTCAAGATCACTGACTATTCCGAAGAGCTGCTCTCCGCGCTCGACGATCTCGAGCGCTGGCCCGACAAGGTGCGGCTGATGCAGCGCAATTGGATCGGGCGCTCGGAAGGCATGCTCGTGCGCTTCGCGCTCGCGCAGCCGCTGGGCGAGGCGCGCGAGATCGAGGTTTTCACCACCCGCGCCGACACGCTGTTTGGCGCGAAATTCGTCGCGCTCGCCGCCGATCATCCGCTGGCGAAAGCCGCCGCGCAGAAGGACCCGGCGCTTGCCGCCTTCGCCGAGGAGTGCCGGCGCGGCGCGACATCCGCGGAAGCGATCGAGACCGCGGAAAAGATGGGCTACGACACGGGGCTGCGCGTCGTTCATCCGTTCGATCCGAACTGGATGCTGCCGGTCTATGTCGCGAACTTCATTCTGATGGACTACGGCACGGGCGCGATCTTCGGCTGCCCGGCGCATGACCAGCGCGACCTCGATTTCGCGACGAAATATGAACTCGGCTTCAAGGTCGTCGTCTGCCCGGAAGACCTCGTTCCTCAAGCGCTCGAAAAGCAGATTGCGACAAGCGGCGAAGCCTTCGAGGCCGAGGGGAGGCTGGTGAATTCCGGCTTTCTCGACGGGCTCACTGTGCCGGAGGCGAAGGACGACGTCGCCAACCGTCTGACGACGACGGCGCTGTTCGGCCATCCCCAGGGCGAGCGGAAGGTGAATTACAAGCTGCGCGACTGGGGGATTTCGCGCCAGCGCTACTGGGGTTGCCCGATCCCCATCATTCATTGCGAGACCTGCGGCCCGGTCCCGGTTCCCGAGGCCGATCTGCCGGTGCGGCTGCCAGAAGACGTCTCCTTCGATCAGCCCGGCAATCCGCTCGATCGCCACGCAAGCTGGAAAAATGTCCCCTGTCCCACTTGCGGCGCGCCGGCGCGGCGCGAGACCGACACGATGGACACGTTCGTCGACTCGTCCTGGTATTACGCCCGCTTCGCCGACCCGCGTAATGAGACGGCGCCGGCGAGCGCTGAGGCGCTCGCGCGCTGGCTGCCGGTCGATCAATATATCGGCGGCATCGAGCACGCGATTCTGCATCTTCTCTATTCGCGCTTCTTCGCGCGCGCCATGCGCGATTCCGGCCATGCCGCGGTGGCGGAGCCCTTCGCCGGACTCTTCACCCAGGGCATGGTCGTGCATGAGACCTATCGCGCGCCGGACGGCCATTGGGTCGCGCCGTATGATGTCCGGATCGAAGCCAAGGACGGCGGTCGCCGCGCCTTTCTCGTCGATGGCGACGTGGAGATCGGCATCGGGCCGATCGAAAAAATGTCGAAGTCGAAAAAGAACACGGTCGATCCCGACGATATCGTGGCGAGCTATGGCGCCGATACGGCGCGCCTCTTCGTCCTGTCCGACAGCCCGCCCGATCGCGACGTCATCTGGTCGGACGAGGGCGCGCAGGGCGCCTGGCGCTTCGTTCAGCGCCTGTGGAGGCTAACCGGAGAATTGGGACGGGTGGCGGCCCCCGTCGGGGCTGAGCCCCCGGCGGCGTTTCACGATCTCGCGCTCGCCGTGCGCAAGGCGACGCATCGCTCGATCGCCCAGGCGAGCGAAAATATCGAGCGGCTGCGCTTCAACAGCGCCATCGCCCGCATCCGCGAATTCGCCAATGAGCTGACCAGCGCGCTCGACGCCGTGACCGAAACGCCGGTTCCGGACGATCTCGCCTTTGCCTTCCGCGAGGCGGCCGACACGCTTATTCGGCTTGTCGCGCCGATGACGCCGCATGTCGCCGAGGAGTGCTGGGCCGATTTGGGCCACAAAGGTCTGGTTGCTGAAGCGCCTTGGCCGGCGGCCGATCCTACCCTGTTGGCCCAGGAGATGATAAGCCTGCCGGTGCAGGTCAACGGCAAAAAGCGCGCCGAAATTCTTGTCGCCCATGACGCCGACGAAGAAACGATTCGCAAAGAGGCTTTGGCGCAAGATGGCGTTCAGCGCGCCATGGAAGGCAAGCCGCTGAGGAAGTTCATTCTCGTTCCGAAAAGGATCGTCAATGTGGTCGTTTAGCAAAGCGGCAGTCGGCAATCGGCAATCGGCATTCGGACGACTGCCGACTGCCGACCTGCCGATTGCCCGGTTCCGGCGCTTGGCGATGATGTGCGCAGCGCTGCTCGCCCTGCCGCTCGCCGGCTGCATCCAGCCGCTTTATGCGCCGGCAGGATTTGGGCTCGACTCCGCGCCGCTCGCGGCCGAATTGCAGTCGATCGCGGTTGACGAAATTCCGCAGCGGCTCGGTCACTATGTCCGAAATGAGCTGATCTTCGGCCTGAACGGCACCGGCTCGCAGCCGCCGCCGCGCTACCGGCTGATGGTCGTGCTCCGCGAGCGCGTGCAGACGCCGATTCTCGACACCGTGACCGGCCGCGCCACATCGGCGACGGTGATCGTCGACGCCGAATATCGGCTCGTCACCATCCCTGATGAGGTGGAGGTCACGAAGGGCATCGCCTTCAACATCGCGAGCTACGATCGTTTCTCGAACCGCTTCTCCAATGTGCGCGCCGCACGCGATGCAGAGATCCGCAACGCGCGGGTCATCGCCGATTCGATCCGCACCAGAATCGCCACCGTGCTCGCCACCCGCCTGTCGCCTGTCCCGGCTCCCGCCGTCGTCCGCTATTGACGGCAGCGACGGACAATAGCCCCTCATGACGGCGGTCAAGAGTCGCGACGCCGAACGCTTCATCGCCGCGCCGCCCGAGGGCGTCTTTCTTTTTCTGGTCTTCGGCTCAGACGCGGGCATGGTGCGGGAGCGCGCGCTCGCGCTCGTCTCAAAACGCGTCGACGATCGCCGCGATCCCTTCCAATTCGTCGAGATGAGCGGCGATGGGGTCGCCTCCGACCCGCTTGCGCTGCTCGATGAGGCCAACACCACGCCGCTCTTTGGCGGACGGCGCGCCATCCTCGTCGAGACCGGCGCCAAGTCCGTCATTCCGGCGCTGACGTCGCTTATCGGCGCGCCGCCGGCGCATTGCACGGTCGTGCTGACCGCTGGCGCGCTGAGGCGCGACGCGCCGCTCCGCAAGCTGGTCGAGGGCGCCAAGCAGGGCGCGGCGATCGAGTGCCAGCCCGACGCGGAAGCGGATTTGCAGGCGCTGATTGATCGCAGCCTGCGCGCCGCCGGCCTTGTCGCGAGTCCGGAAGCCCGCGGCCTGCTGCTCGGCGCGCTTGGGGAAGACCGGCTGATGAGTCGCGCCGAGCTTGAAAAGCTCGCGCTCTATATGCATGGCCGCGAGCATGTCGAAGCCAAGGACGTCGAAGCGATTGTCGCGCATGCCTCGAACATCGCGTCGGATCGCATGGTGACGGCGGCTTTCGCGGGCGACGTCGATATCGGCGCGGCGCTCGACGCCTATTTCGCGCAGGACGGGGATGCGCAGCAGCTCGTCATCGGGGCGCTGCGCTACGCCGTGGCGCTGCACCGCGCCCGTCTCGCCATGGAGCGCGAGGGGGGGCGACCCGATGTCGGCGTTTCGGCGCTGATGCGCGCCGGCTTCGGCTTCATGCACCGTGCGCTGATGGACGAGCAGCTCAAGAGCTGGTCATCCGCGCGGCTTGGCGCGCTGATCGAGCCGCTGCGCGCCGCACAGATGCGGGCGCGCGCCAACGCCGGCGTGGCGCAGATGGAAGCCGAGCGCGCGCTGTGGAACGTCGCGCGCGCTGCGCGGCGGTAAGCGGGCGGCGTCAGTCCCGGTCCGGCGCGCCGAGTGGAAAATAAGCGCGATAAGGTCTTGCATCGTCCACGGCTCTCGCGAAGCAGGGGCGCGCAAGCAGCCGCCCGCGATAGGCCTTTATATTGACGAGCGCGTTGTCGATGGGGTGCGCCCAGTCGGCGTAGAAAAGCGCCGGCGCCGCCGCGCAATCCGCGAGCGAGAAATCCTCTCCCGCCGCCCATTCGCGACCTTCCATCTTTTCGTTGAGCCAGCCGTATGCCGTGTCCAGCGCCCGACGCGCTTCAGCGACTCCAAATGAATCGCGATTCTCTTCCGGCCGCAGACGATCAACCACGATTTTTTGCATCGGCGTCATGATGTAATTGTCGAAGAACCGATCCAAGAAGCGGACCTCGATCGCCGCATGTGCATCGCGCGGCACGAGCGCCGTTCGGCCAGGATGGCGTAGGTCCAGATATTCGACGATG
Source organism: Methylocystaceae bacterium (assembly GCA_009773555.1). Lineage (GTDB taxonomy): Bacteria > Pseudomonadota > Alphaproteobacteria > Rhizobiales > Beijerinckiaceae > Methylocystis. The sequence goes on from WSXZ01000023.1 coordinate 26,291, forward strand.
ACGCTGGCCTCCATGACCCTGCGATCATCGTCGAGCAGAAGCGGCATCCGCTTGATGGGCCAAAGGCCGGTCCATTCTGCTTCCGCCTGCTTGTCTTCGAGCGAGCGAAACTGGAAAGCCGTGTCGTTTTCGTAAAGCGCAATCAGCGCCTTTTGCGTGTAGGACGAAAACGGATGGCCATATAGCGCGAGCGTCATGACGCGCTTTCGTCGAGCAGGACGCTGAAGCCGCCGAAGATCATGCGTTTGCCGTCGAATGGCATCGGCATGTCCTTCATGCGCGGATCTTCGTGCATTTTCTTGTGCGCCGCGTCGCGCACCTCTTTCGACGGCCAGAGAACCCACGAGAACACGATGTTTTCGCCGCTCTCGGCGGCGACGGCGCGTTTAAAGTCGGTGACTTTGCCGTCGGGCAGGTCGTCGCCCCAACATTCGACGACGCGTAGCGCGCCCCACGCCTTCATGATGGGCCACATCTGCGCGGCGGCCTGATGGTAATCTTCCTTCTTGCCCGTTGGCACGGGAATCACGAAACCGTCGACATAGCTCATTGCGTCGCTCCTTCGGGCTGGCACGCCTTTGACGCCGCTTCGGCGTCCATCCACATAATCTCCCAGATATGACCGTCGGGATCTTCGAAGCTGCGGCCATACATGAAGCCGAAATCCTGCGTCGGCGTCGGGTCCGGGGCGCCGCCGGCGCGCCTCGCCTTTTCAACGACGGCGTCAACATCGGCGCGGCTGTCGGCCGAAATACAGATCAGAACTTCTGCGCTCCTATGCGCATCGGCGATCTCTTTCGTCGTGAACTGGCGGAATTTCTCATGGGTCAAAAGCATCGCGTGAATGGTGTCGGAGAAAACCAGGCAAGACCCGGTGTGGTCGGAGAACTGCGGGTTCTTCCTGGCCCCGACCGCCTCGTAGAAAGCGGTCGCCCTGGGCAGATCGGCGACCGGAAGATTGATGAAAACAAGCTTGGACATGGACGCTCCTCAAACCGCACGTTGCCGAACCTACCGCACAAGTTATAAAATACAACAATGAAGTTAGTAAAAATAACTAAAAAGGCTGCGGATAAGGGTCGCCCTTCCGCGCGCACCTATGACGACGCCTGCGGCGCCGCCCATGCGCTCGATCTTATTGGCGAACGCTGGGCGCTGCTGGTGATGCGCGAACTGATGTTCGGGCCGAAAAGATTCAGCGACCTGCGCGCCGATCTTCCCGGAATCAGCGCCAATGTGCTGACGCAGCGGCTGGAGCGGCTGGAGGAAATCGGCGCGCTGAGCCGGCGCAAGCTGCCGCCCCCGGCGGCGAGCCATGTCTATGAATTGACGCCCTGGGGCTACGAGATTGAGCCGGCTTTGAGCGTTCTCGGCCGCTGGGCGGCGCGCTCGCCGCTGCATGACCCGACGCTGCCGCTCAGCGCCGCCTCGCTGATGCTGTCGTTCAAGACGATGTTTGACGCCCGGAAGGCAGAGGGATTGAACGCGCGTATCGGCTTTCGCATCGGCGACGAGACGTTCCTTGCGCATATCCATGGCGGCGCATGCGAGGCTGCGCGGCAATCGTTGGATGGCGCCGACGTCGTCTTCGCCGGGCCGGCGAGGGCGATCGCCGCGTCGGTCTATGGCGGCGCGCCGCTCGAGGCGCTTGAAGCTGAGAAGGCGCTCGCGATCGAGGGCGACCGCGCCCTCGCGAAACGATTCACCGGGCTCTTTCCGCTGCCGCAAAAAGCGTGAGGATCACGCCGCGCTGGCGAGGCTCTCGAAAAGCCCGCGGCCGTCGGTTCCGCCGACGAGCGCGTCGATGAGATTTTCAGGATGCGGCATTAAGCCGAGGACATTGCGCCCGTCCGAATAGATCCCGGCGATATCGTTGCGCGAGCCGTTGGGATTAGCCTCGCCGCCGACAGTGCCGGCGGAGTCGCAATAGCGGAAGGCGACGAGGTGTTCGCCCTCCAGGCGATCTATCGTCGCATCGTCGGCTTCGTAATTGCCCTCGCCATGCGCGATGCAGACTTCGATCGTCTGACCCTTTGCATATTGCCGGGTGAAGGCGGTGTCGCTGCGTTCGACCTTGAGATGCTGCATCCGACAGACGAAGCGCAAATTGGCGTTGCGCATCAGCACGCCCGGCAGCAGGCCGCTTTCGCAAAGAATCTGGAAACCGTTGCAGACGCCGAGCACCAGACCGCCGCGCGCGGCGTGCGCGCGCACCGCGTCCATGATGGCGGCGCGGCCGGCGATGGCGCCGCAGCGCAGATAATCGCCGTAGGAAAAGCCGCCGGGCAATACGACAAGGTCAGTCCCGGCGGGGAGCTCGTGGTCGGCGTGCCACAGCATCGCCGGCTCGCGCCCGGTCGCCTGTTTCAGCGCGCGGGCCATGTCGCCTTCGCGATTGGAGCCGGGGAAAACGACGACGGCGGCTTTCATCACAGATCGATCTGATAGTTTTCGATCACGGTGTTGGCGAGCAGCTTCTCGCAGGCCGCCTGCAACTGCGCCTTGGCGGCGCTGGCGTCGGCGCCGGCGAGCTCCACGTCGAACACCTTGCCTTGCCGCACGTTCGCGACGCCTTCGACGCCAAGCGACTTCAGCGCGCCTTCGATCGCCTTGCCTTGCGGATCGAGGACGCCGGATTTGAGGGTGACGACGACGCGGGCTTTCATGCGCTGTTCCAAGTTCAGATGATGGCGGAACGGTTACTGGCTCGACGCGCGAAGCGCAAGCCGGCGCATTTAGAGCAGACCCGTGCCGCGATAGATCTCGCGCAAGTTCATGCATGCGCCGATGACGGGCAGGTCGAGCACGCTCTCCGCCGTTTCGAAGCGGCGTTCCGAGAACTCGTTGGCGCGATCGAAGGAGACGACTTCAACCGCGTCCTGCGCGATCACGACATATTGGATGAGCGAGGGCAGGGAGGCGTAGGCTTTCCGCTTCCACCGCAAATCATAGTTCGCGGTTGAGGGCGATAAGACCTCAAACGCTATGATCATGTCGTCGCATTCGGCGCCTGTGGCGGTCTGCGGACGAACGAGCACATCGGGCACCGGGACGCACATGGGCGAGACGCGAACGCCAATGCCAGGCACGGCCGCCCAACTTGCGTCGGTTTCCCGGGCGAACTGGCCGAGCGATACGATCAAATTGCTTGCAATGATCTGGTGCAGAAAACTTGCCGTGGCGTTCAAGACCGGCTCCCCCTCGATCAGCTCCCATTTTTCGTCGTCGGGGCGCGTCGCGGTGAACGCGAAGAACTCCTCCGCGCGCATCGGACCTGAATCGAGATGAGGAACGCCCATGGCGGCCCTTTGGGATTTCCTACTGCACGAGCTTCGGCGCGCCGGTGCGGATCGTCTCGTTTTCCTGCATGATGCCGAGACGGCGCGCGACTTCGGTATAAGCCTCGACCAGACCGCCCAAGTCGCGGCGGAAGCGATCCTTGTCGAGCTTGTCGTTCGACTTGATGTCCCACAGCCGGCAGCTGTCAGGCGAAATCTCGTCGGCGACGACGATTCGCATCATGTCGCCTTCCCAGAGCCGACCGCATTCCATCTTGAAGTCGACGAGGCGGATGCCGACGCCGAGGAAGAGCCCGGAGAGAAAATCGTTGACGCGGATGGCGAGCGCCATGACGTCGTCGATCTCCTGGGGAGTCGCCCAGCCGAAGGCGGTGATATGCTCCTCGGACACCATCGGATCGTCGAGCGCGTCGTTCTTATAGTAGAATTCGATGATCGAGCGGGGCAGTTGCGTGCCCTCTTCCATCCCGAGACGCTTGGCCAGCGAGCCGGCCGCGACATTGCGCACGACGACTTCGAGCGGGATGATTTCCACCTCGCGGATGAGCTGCTCGCGCATGTTCAGCCGGCGGATGAAGTGGGTCGGCACGCCGATGCTGTTCAAATGCTGGAAGATATATTCGGAGATCCGGTTGTTGAGCACGCCCTTCCCGTCGATCACCTCGTGTTTCTTCGCGTTGAAGGCCGTGGCGTCGTCCTTGAAGTGCTGAATCAAAGTGCCGGGCTCCGGGCCCTCATAGAGGACCTTGGCCTTGCCTTCGTAGATGCGGCGTCGGCGGTTCATTGGGATCAACCGGGGCTTGAGGAAGTCCATGTGGCGGGTCGTCGCTCCTCCGAAGTGTGAACGCATGCCGGCTTCTGGGTGGGAGCGGCGGCGGGCGTGCGCCCTGCCGCGAGCACCGGCGGTCCTAGCGTCTTTGGCGGCCAGTGACAAGCCGACAGCGCACTCTATCGCAAAGGGAAAGACGATACAATGAAACTGAGAGGACGGCGGCCCAGCGGCGCCGTCGCCGTGTTGGTTCCTCTCGCACGCGCCGGCGCCAGTAATTTGAGCACTCTGGTCGACGATTTTCCGACCGCTGCCGTTCGCCCCCAGCGACGCTCATGGCGCAAACACAAAGCGACTTTGGCGTTTGCGTTACTTCCAGCCGGCCTGTTTCTCGCAGTCCTGCCGGGCCTCAGGATTGGCCTTTTCCCACTGAGTGACGGATCGGGTTTCGTTGTCGTCCATCTTCTCGTTCATGCACATGCAATAGGCGCGGATAATGGCGGGCGTCCCGCCTTCCTCGCCTTTGTTATCGCTGATGCATTGGTTGATCCATTTGAGGTCGTCGCTGGTCATTTTCTGGGCGAAGGCCGGGCTCGTAAGGGCCAAGGCGGATAAAATAACGCATGCAAATTTCTTCATGAAGCGCCCCTGCTTGGTCCGGTCGCCGGACGGAAAACTCTCTACGCTTGGCAAATTGCCGAATCGGCGCGCCTTTTGCAATTCGGCGCGGCCCGCGGCCATGTCAGCGTCCGCGCCCGCATCATAGCGGTCGTGGGGCGATTTCGTCGCGGCCAGGACGACGCTTTCCGGCATTGGCTTTGCGCGCGAATACGCATATATCGAGCCCACGCCGATGCGGCGCATGATCGCCGAGTCCTGATTTAAGAACCACCCGGCCGAGGATGGACATGAGCACGTTCGACCAGCGCGAAGATTCCTTCGAAAAACGCTTTGTCCATGAAGAGGAGCTGCAGTTTCGCGCCCAAGCGCGCCGCAACAAGCTGCTTGGCCTCTGGGCGGCCGAAAAGCTCGGCAAGACGGGCGCCGAGGCGCAGGCCTATGCGGACGCCTTGGTCGCAGCGGAAGTCGCCGCCGACGCCGATGAGCGGGTCGTGGCCTTGGTCAAGAAAGATTTCGAGGCGGCGGGCGTGAACCAGTCCGAGCATCAGATCCGCCGCACCATGGACGAGATGCTGACCAAGGCGAAGGCCGAGATCAAGTCGGGCCAATAACCGACAATTCACGGCCTTTATTCATTTTCTTGGGCGATCGTCGCTTATGCGCGATTCACCCGTCAGAGCGCCCCGACAGAAGCCGCTTCCCGACGCCTCCTATTTTCAGGCGGCGCCGGCGATCGCCGAGGAGGCGGCGCTATGGTTGCGCTATCTTGCCGGCGAGCGGCGCGCCTCCCGGCACACGGTCGAGGCCTATGGCCGGGACCTCGCCAATTTTTTGGGCTTTCTGGCGCATCATACGGGTGAGCGGCCGGACGCAGCCGCGCTTAAGTCTCTTCAACCCGCCGACCTGCGCGCCTTTATGGCCAAGCGTCGCCGCGATGGACTGGAAAGCCGTTCGCTGCTGCGGGCGCTCGCCGCCGTTCGCAATTTTCTGCGCTTCATCGAGAAGAAGGGCCTCGCCCGCACCGACGTCTTTGGCGCCGTGCGTCCGCCCAAGCGCCCGCACAGCCTCCCCAAGGCGCTCACCGTGCCCGACGCCCGCGATATCGTGGACCCCGAACAGAGAGCGGGCGAGGCGCGAGAGCCCTGGGTGATCGCGCGCGACGCCGCCGTGCTGGCGCTGCTCTACGGCGCCGGACTGCGAATTTCCGAGGCGCTGTCGATCGGGAGCGCCGCGGCGCCGGTCGGCGCCGCCGATCGGGTCACGATCCTGGGGAAGGGCGGCAAGAGCCGGACCGTGCCGGTCATCGCGCCGGTGCGCTCGGCGATCGAGGCCTATCTCGCGCTCTGTCCCTATGATCTTGCCGACGGGCCGCTGTTTGTGGGGACGCGCGGCGGGCCGCTCTCGCCGCGTATCATCCAGCTCGCCGTCCAGCGCCTGCGCGGGGCGCTCGGCCTGCCCGAGAGCGCGACGCCGCATGCGCTGCGTCATTCGTTCGCCACGCATCTTCTGGGTCGCGGCGGCGATCTGCGCACGATCCAGGAATTGCTCGGCCACGCCTCGCTGTCGACGACGCAGATCTATACTGCCGTCGACAAGACGCGGCTCCTCGACGCTTACCGCTCGGCGCATCCGCGCGCGAAGTGAAACGGAAGGCCGCGTGAAAGCCCTTAGGAGCCGCGAACTCTACCCTCCCCTTGAGGGGGAGGGTCGCATTGCGAAGCAATGCGGGGTGGGGTGACAGCTCGGATGACTGTAAGGGAGGACGCGCACCGAACCGCTCGTATAGCGACAATATTTTGAGACGCGGCTCCACCCCACCCCGGCGCTTCGCGCCGACCCTCCCCCTCGAGGGGAGGGTAACACCGTTGACGCCGCTCAATTTCGCGCGCGTGCGCAACTCTCACTCCACCGGCTCCACCGCGCTGATCTCGATGCCGAAGCCCGAGAGGCCGACGAAGGCGCGGGGCTTTGACGACGAGGAGCGCAGACGGATCGAGGAAACGCCGAGGTCCTTCAAAATCTGCGCGCCGAGGCCGACGTCGAGCCATTGCCGCTTGCGCGTTTCCGCGGCGTTTTCCTCTTGGTCGCCTTGGCCCGCTTGGCCCCCTTGGCGTCCGACAATATTGGCCGGGACGCCCGCCGCGCCGTCGCGCAGATAGACCAGCACGCCGCGCCCTTCGCGGGCAAAGCGATGCAGCGTCTTCTTGATCGTGTCGGCGCCCCCGAACACATCCGCGAGAATATCGGCGCGATGCAGCCGCGTCGGCACGTCGCGTCCGTCGCCAATCGCGCCCAAAACGAAGGCGAAGTGCTGCACGCTGTCGAACGGCGTCACATAGGCGTGGCCGATCATTGCCCCGGCCTCTGTGGCGACGGGGAAAGTCGCGACGCGTTCGACGAGCTTTTCGCGCGCCTGCCGGAAGGCGATAAGATCGGAAACCGACACGAGTTTGAGATTATGCGCGCGCGCGAATTCCTCGATCTGACGGCCGGTCATCACCGTGCCGTCGTCATTGGCGAGTTCGCAAATGACGCCGACCGGCGGCAGGCCGGCAAGCTTGCACAGATCGACGGCGGCTTCCGTATGTCCGGAGCGCATCAGCACCCCGCCGTCCTTGGCGATCAGCGGGAAGACATGGCCGGGCCGCACGAAGTCGCTCGCGCCCATATTGCCATTGGCGAGCGCGCGCACCGTATTGCAGCGGTGAACGCCGTGGCGAGCGGCGCGTCGTTTTCGGCGACCATGGGCGCAAGATGCAGGCGACGCGCCTCCTCCAGCGTGAGCGGCGCGCAGACGATCCCGCTCGTATGGCGGATGACGAAGGCCATTTTCTCGGGCGTGCAGAGCGCGGCGGCGACGACGAGGTCGCCTTCGTTCTCGCGATCGTCGTCATCGGTGACGATAACGATTTCGCCACGGGCCACGGCCTCGACGGCTTCAGTGATAGAATGGGACAATGATATCTCCGGAACCCGCCGCTTGCGGCGCCTGCGTCGCTTATCTAGCCTTGCCGCGGCGACGTTTCAAACGGGCGGCTGCGCAGCTTTCGCAATTGTCATTCCCAACGCGCGGCGTGCGATCGGGAATCTGGGATGCGAACATCGCTGGCATTGCTCTGGATTCCCGCTCAGGCCTGCGGCCTGTCGGGAATGACATTGCGGGTTAAGGCGAAGGAGGAGGGAGGCTTCGTTGCTCGACTGGGGATCGAATAAGCAAGCGTTCTCAAGCTTCCTGAGCATGTTGGCTGGCGCTGCCGCGCTGGCGTTCTTATCACTGCCTGCGCGCGCCGGCGCAAGCCCCTGCGCCGAAATCGAGGAGGGCGGCGCCGCCTACACGCTGTGCGATTTCGATGCGCGCAAGAGCGACATCCGGCTCTTTCTGCGCGACGAGAAAGGCGAAATCTATGGCTCTTTCGCGCGGCTTGCGGATGGACTGGCGAATAAGGGCGAAGCGCTCGTTTTCGCCATGAACGCCGGCATGTATGCGGAAGATCGCACGCCGGTCGGCCTCTATGTCGAAAACGGCCGCACGCTGAGCGGCGCGAATACGCGCTCCGGCGCCGGCAATTTCCATCTGAAGCCCAATGGCGTGTTCTGGGTCGACGGCGCGCGCGCCGGCGTCACCGAGACGGCGCGCTTCCTAAAGAACCCGCAGCGGGCGCAATTCGCGACCCAATCGGGGCCGATGCTCGTCATCGGCGGGCGCATTCATCCCCGCATTCATGGGGACGGCATGTCGCAGAAATTTCGTAACGGCGTCTGCGTCGAGGGCGGCCGCATCGTGCGCTTCGCGATCTCCAACCGGCCGGTGACGTTCCATCAATTCGCGCTGCTGTTTCGCGATCGCCTGCATTGCCCCGACGCGCTGTTTCTCGATGGCGGCTCGGCGTCGGCGCTCTATGCGCCGTCGCTCTCGCGTCACGACCGTTTCGCGCCAACAATGGGGCCGATCCTCGGCGTCGTCGAGAAGGCGAGTCGTTAGCTCAGTCGCGTAAGCGCCGCACGGAGCTTTTCGACGCGCGCCGCCGTCTCTTCGCGCCGTTCGCGGTGCTCGTCGATCACCTCTTCTTCGGCCTTGGCGAGGAAGCCCTCATTGGCGAGTTTGGCGTCGAGCTTCTTCAACTCGCCTTCGAGCTTGCCGATCTCTTTCGCTAGTCGCGCCCTCTCGGCGCCAAGATCGATCACGCCCTCAAGCGGCATGGCGGCGACGCCGCCGCGCACGATGATCTGGGCGCTGCTCTTTGGCGCCGCCTCGGCGAAGCCGATGTGCGAGAGGCGCGCGAGCTTGCGGATCGTCTCGTCCCAGCGCGTCGCGCGCGCTTTCAGCGCGTCGTCGGCGCCGATCAGCAGCAGCTCGGTCTCGCTGGTCAAATTCATTTCCGCACGCAGCGAGCGAACTTCGGAAATAAGGTCGACGACCCAGCCGATTTCGCTTTCGGCCTCCGCATCTTCGAGTCCTTCGAGCGAGGGCCAGGCGGCGAGCGCCAGCATCGTCTCGCGCTTGGGACCGTCCGCGCCCTTGATCGCCCAAAGCTCCTCGGTGAGGAAGGGCATGAAAGGATGCAGCAGCGCGTAAATCTGATCGAGAACGAAGGCGGTCGTTGCGCGCGTTTCGTCCTTCTCCTCGCCGTCGGCCCCTTGCAACATTGGTTTCGCGAGTTCGACATACCAGTCGCAGAAGACGCTCCAGACGAAGCGATAGACGGCGTTCGCCGCGTCATTGAAGCGATAGGCTTCGATCGCCGCGCTCACGTCCGCCGTCGTGCGCGCCGCTTCGCCGATAATCCAGCGGTTCAGCGTAATCTTATTGGCGTGCGGATCGTAGCCCGGAACGCGCGCGCAGCCGTTGATCTCTGCGAAGCGGGAGGCGTTCCACAGCTTCGTCGCGAAATTGCGATAGCCTTCGACGCGCTGCGTCGAGAGCTTGATGTCGCGTCCCTGCGCCGCCATCGCCGCGAGCGTGAAGCGCAGCGCGTCGGCGCCATATTCGTCGATGAGGCGAAGCGGGTCGATGACATTGCCCTTCGACTTACTCATCTTCGCGCCCTTCTCGTCGCGAACGAGCGCATGGATATAGACGTCGCGGAAGGGAACTTCGCCCATGAAATAGAGGCCCATCATCATCATGCGGGCGACCCAGAAGAAGATGATGTCGAAGCCGGTGACGAGCGCGCTCGTCGGATAATAGCGCGCAAGCTCCGGCGTCTTCTCCGGCCAGCCGAGAGTCGAGAAGGGCCAGAGCGCGGAAGAGAACCAGGTGTCGAGAACGTCTTCGTCGCGCGTCAGAGTCACGCCATCGCCGCGTTTGGCGCGCGCCGCGGCAAGCGCCGCTTCTTCCGTCTCTTCGACATAGGCGTTGCCGTCCTCGTCATACCAGGCGGGGATTCGATGACCCCACCAGAGTTGGCGCGACACGCACCAGGGCTGGATGTTCTCCAGCCACTCGAAATAGGTCTTCTCCCAATTCTTCGGCACGAAAGCCGTGCGGCCTTCGCGCACGGCTTTGAGCGCCGGCTGCGCGAGAGTCTTGGCGTCGACATACCACTGGTCGGTGAGGCGCGGCTCGAGCACCGCGCCCGAGCGGTCGCCGTGCGGCACCATGTGCTTATGGTCGTCGACGCCCTCGAGCAGCTCGCGCTCCTCCATCATTTCGACGACGCGCTTGCGCGCCGCGAAACGGTCGAGCCCGTCGAGGACGGAGACCGTCGCCGCAAGTTCAGGAGAAGGATCGACGCCTTCGTGAAACTCGGCGCTGGCGGCGAGCGTCATCTGCGCTTGCGGGTCGAGCACGTTGACAAGCCGCAATCCATGCCGCTTGCCGACCTCGAAATCGTTGAAGTCATGCGCCGGGGTGATTTTCACCGCGCCGGTGCCCTTCTCGGGATCGGAATATTCGTCGGCGACGATCGGGATCAGCCTGCCGACCAAAGGCAGACGCACGCGTTTTCCAACGAGCGCTTTATAGCGCTCATCTTCCGGATGCACGGCGACGGCCGTGTCGCCAAGCATCGTCTCGGGGCGAGTCGTCGCGACGACGATATATTCGCCGGTCTCTTTCCCAGCGTCGTCGACGATCGGATATTTGAAGCGCCACAAATGGCCCTTCACTTCCACCTGCTGCACTTCGAGATCGGAGATCGCCGTGTGCAGCGCCGGGTCCCAATTGACGAGCCGCTTGTCCTTATAGAGCAGCCCGTCGCGATAGAGCTGCACGAAAACCTTCACCACCGCGCGCGACAGGCCTTCATCGAGCGTGAAGCGCTCGCGCGACCAGTCGCAAGAGGCGCCGAGCCGCTTCAATTGCTCGACAATTTTACCACCCGATTCCGCCTTCCATTCCCACACGCGCTCGACGAATTTCTCTCGTCCGAGTTCGCGGCGATGTTCCTGGCGCTCCATGAGCTGGCGTTCGACGACCATCTGCGTCGCGATGCCGGCGTGATCGGTGCCCGGCTGCCAGAGCACGTCATCGCCCTTCATGCGCCGGTAGCGCACGAGAATGTCCTGCAGCGTATTGTTGAGCGCATGGCCCATATGGAGGCTGCCGGTGACGTTCGGCGGCGGAATGACGATGGAGTAGGGCGCCGCCTGCGCGCGTTCGGGCCGTCCGGCGCGAAAGGCTTGCGCCTCTTCCCACGCGTCGCGGATGCGCGATTCAATCGAGGCGGG
>WSXZ01000024.1 GCA_009773555.1 Methylocystaceae bacterium
ACAAGCTCATTGCCGCCAGCCGCTGGCCGGATGACTTCAATCTGCGTCGTAGGGCGATGTTGTAGCGCGGCTGGCCGATTAGGTCGGCGATGCGCTGGAGCTCTTCCCAGGAGAGATGCTGTGTGAAGCGGCCGCACATGCCTTCGACTTTCATTCTCGCAGCGCATTGTAGCCGTCTTTGAAGCCATCAAGAGTGAATATGTGGCGAAGTCCCTCGCCGAGATTAGCATAGATCGTTATCAGCATAGTTTTGCCGTTGAGCAGCTTGTTTATGAGATCATTGGTTATTGGGCCTTCGGCCGCACAGGTGATTTCGGTGCATCTGAAGAATGGCAGCCTTCCGAATTCATGCTCATCGACTTTGATTCCCACGCCCTCCAGCAAGAAAGTTTTCGGCGGCGCGAAAAATTGGATCACTCCGTTGGCAATGCCTGGCGCTTTTCTGACAGCCGCCATTATGCCGACGTTCTGCTGTTCCTCCGAGGCCGCCTTTTGGACCAAAGCGCATGCCTTGACATTCGATGTCGACGCCGCGCACTGGATTTCCCAAGCGCCATATTTTGAGATTTCCGGCTGCTGCGCTACCGCGGGACCTGCTGAGAAATTGGTGAGCTGCAGACAGGCGAGAACATTAAACAATGATCTTCTAATGGATTGCATGCGACCGCCTTGAAGGAATTTGCCGTTTCAGTTTGACGGTTGGGCGGGGCGACGAAGTGCACCTGTAGCGGGACCCATCCCGCCCGAATATCCCACCCCGCTGACATATAATTCAGAATCTTTGCTGAAGAATTTCCGCAAAGTGATCCTTTCGCATCCATTCCGGCGTGCCCGAACGTCGCATTAACATTTGTCGGCCCGATACGACGGCCAATCGGGTGAACGTCTCGCGAGCCGCACGCCGAACAGACGAAGCGGCGCGACCGCGCCAGAGTGATGAACGGTATCTGCGGCGCCATCCGCATTGCGTCGAAGGTGCGACCTCGCTGTGATGGGCAAGAACTGAGCCGCCGATGCGAGGTTGCCCATCCAAAGGCTGGTCCAGATCCGGGTCTTCGGAGTTCGCATTAATCTCGATAGGTCCACGGTGTCACCCGTCAACGTCTTTGAAAATGCCTTCAACCCCACCATTCATCGGATTACGATTGCGGATATGATCCTGTGCCCAATCAAACCATTCGGCAATTGACCGCCCACACACTATTTGGGTCAGATGGGACTCGTGGGCCTTCAGCTCTTCAAGGAAACACTGAGCTGTTGTTGCCTCTTCCCATCTGTGAGCGAGGTCGATAAAGCGGCGCCACTGATTGTGTTCCCTTTGGCGACGCTCACGCTCGATTTGGGGGCGATGCTCCGATTCAAGCCGCCTGCGTTCGGCCTCCTCGCGTTCATTGCGCAATTTTGCGAGCGCTGACGCAGCGAGGATGAGCGAACAGACGATTTCCTGGAGCAGTTTCTCAAGCGGCGCGTCGGGTGTTTCTATCCATTGACTTCGAATTGCGCTGTCACCCAAATAGCTGTCGATCTTGAAAACAAGGATTCCGGTGGGCTCGAGCACCTGCGTCCAATTGCGTTCGCCCGGCAGCGACCATCGCATCTCGCTTTTTGTTTTTGGTCTGCGAACCTGTTTCTGTTTCTCGCGGAGCTTGAACTCGATTTGATCTTGTCCAGAGGTGAAGTAAGTTTTGCCGCGCTCGCCTGTCTCGGCTCTTAGCCTATGTCTCGCGACTGCCTTAAAGAGGGCATCGAGAATGCGATGACGACGATGATCAGTGTCGGTCCACTCAGTGAAGATGGGGCCGAAGATATGGTGTTCGCGTTTGGCATCACGTCGCTGTCGCTCGTGTTCTGCAATCCAACCAGCAATGATAGGGTGCGGTCGTGCTAAGCGTTCCGGGACAGAAATAGGTCCATCCAGCGCGGCTCTAGCTGCTAATGCCTGCCGCTCTGCGGAAAGGAAAATTGGGCGGGATTTTGGCGTGGTCGGCTTAATCGTTGCCGAGGAGGGATTTCCTGGCTCTAGAGGTGGCAGCGAAGGCTGCGAAACCTGCTTGCCTGCGGCTTTCTTGGCCCAGTGACCGCGTGAAGGATAGGGTATGGCCAGCCGGTCGCAAATTTTGGCGAGACCGCTACCGGTGATGCCGTAAGTCTCGCCAAGCTGGATTAATGGCGTCTCCCAGACCTGACGAAAAAGCTCTTCCCTATTAACCGTTATGGGACGCGCCGCGTTCTCGCCCATACCGCTTTCCTTTTTCCAATTGAGCGCGAAGATAGGCTCTCTTCGGAGGGGGTAGATGCATTTCGATCAGTCGGCCCTAAACGACAGTCCAGGAAATTGTCGCGGATATGCGTTTGCGTCCGCAAGTGTTCGCCAATGCTTATCGGGCAAATGTTGGGCACGAACCGCGCATCGGCTCAGGATACGCATACTTCTTATTGATTTTATTGGCGCGCCCAAGGGGATTCGAACCCCTGTTTTCGCCGTGAAAGGGCGACAAGAAGACAGGGAGTGCGAAATCCTTGTCACTGATCATTCCCAATGCTCTTCGAAATCTCCCTCTCCTACGCCAAAAACCTCATTGAGATCGCCCTCGGCCCTCGTCTCCAAGAGCCCTTCGTCTTCGAGCCGTTCGATGTCGGGAAGATCGCGCAGCGTCGCCAGCCCAAAAACCTCCAGGAATTTCTTGGTCGTTACGTAGGCGAAAGGCGCGCCGGGCTCCGGCGCGCGCAAAGCGCCGTCAATCAGGCCATGGCGCTTGAGCGCGCCAATGACATCGCAGCTGATCTCCCTGCCAGCAAGACGGGACAAATCGGCGCGCGTGGCGGGTTGCAGATAAGCGATCGCCGTCACGGCCAAAATCTCTGTCGGCGTCAGTTCGGGCGCGCCGGCGTCGCGCAATCCGTGGCCGCTCGCCGCCCGGATCGCCGGCGCGAAACGCGGCTTGGTGCGCAGTTGATAGCCGCCGGCGACAAAGACCAGCTCATAGAGTCTCGCGCGTAAATCCTCACGAATGTCCGAAATCAGATCGTCGAGATTGCAGGATGAACCAACTACTCTTGCAAGCGCTTCGCGCGGCACGGGGCTTTGCGCCGCAAAAATCACCGCTTCGACGCAGCCCATCCATTCCCGCCAGCGCGCGGCTTCCGGCAGGTCCTTAAGAACCGGATCGAAAGCCTCGTGCAATTCGCGCTTTTTCGGACGGCCCATGATCCGCGCCTCACATTGCGTCTTGTCGCGTTTGCTTCATGCGCTCGGTTTCTGCGTCGACCTGAAAACACTACAATCCGTAAAGCCGGAAGCTCGGTCGCCCCGAGAGTTCACGGACAGCCCCAAGTTCGGTCAGCCGATCGAACAGACGCCGCGAACTGCGGTCGGAAAGCTTAGCGTATTTCGCGGCGCGCGCGGGACCGACGCAATCGTCGGCAAGCAGCATCTCGATCACCTGCGCTGCGCCCTTGGCGCGCAGCTTTGGCGCGGCGTCGAGAAGTTTTTGCGTCTGGCGCGACAAGGCGGCAGCGAGATCGATCGCCTCACCCGCCGCAAGCGCGTAGGCGCTCGCCAGCGCGTTCGACCAGTCGCGATCGTCCGGGCGCCGCCGACGGCCGTTTGGGTCGCGGCGCAATGCAGGGTAAAGGATCACTGTGGCCAGCAGCGGAACCGGCGCCTGCCAGCCGAGTTTTTGCGCCAGGGCGACGTCGGCGAGCCAGAGGGCGAAAATCTCCGCGTCGATCGCCGGGACGGCCGCGAGATCATGCATCGCCGCTGCGCTCACGCCCGCCGCCGCGGCGAGTGGATCATTGGCGCTTGCGACGGTTTGGCGCAACGCCTCGGCAATACCCTGCGCGTCGAAGGCGCTCGGCGCCCCAAGATGTTCGGCGGCAAGCGATAAAGTCGCGACGTCGAATTTCACAGAGCGCGTCGCAAACAGCCGCCAGAACCGGTGAACGCGTCCGGCGGGGCTAGTCTCGAGGCCGGCGCCGCCGAGATGCTCGGCGTCGCGCAACGCCGCGTCGTCCTCGCGCAGCCTGGCGAGACGCGCGCTCGTCGCGGCGGCTTTCAGCGCCAGACGCTGGCGCAGCGCGCCGGAAAAACCCGGCTCAACGGCACCCGCGCCGGCGCGCAAAATCTGGTCGAGCCGCGCGAGCGCTGCGCCGGCGAAAAACGCGTTCCCGGCGCCGCCGGCGGCGGCGCTGAGTCTCGCCCAATGTGGAAATGGCTGGAACTCCGGGAGACTTGGCGGAGGAGATGGAGCGGTTGGGCGCCTTGGGCGAAGGCGGGGCGGCCGCGGCATCGGCGCGGGTTCAAGGCTAAATAAGTCAGGCGAATCACTTTCCAGCATGCGCGGAATCGTACCCCCGCAACGACTCCGGCGGCAAGTCGCCGCGGCGCTTTCTCACCTTGTTTCGCGCCCGATCCGCCGGGCTTGTCGTCTCGCTCATATGTCCGATAATGTGGGCTTATCGGACATGATTCGAAAGTCCAGCGCTGCCGGGCGAAAACGATCGAAATCGGTCCCGATCAGCCCGGCGAGGCGTCGGATTTTCGCGCCCGAAATGTCGGGCGGGCCTCCGACAGGCGCCAAAACGAGGACGCGATGACCAGTAGGGACGACGAACAGGAAGAGGGCGACCCGTCGCTGATTGAGCGAGCCCCATCCCCGCATCTCGCCGCGCTCTCCGAAAAAGCCCGCGATTACGCCCGCAGCGCCCGCTCCGACAACACCAGACGCGCCTACGACGCCGATTGGCGGCAGTTTTCGGGCTGGCTGCGCCGGCAGGGCCTCGATCCCCTGCCCCCGCACCCGCAAACCATCGGCCTCTATCTCGCCGCCTGCATGGAGGGAGTTCTGGGCCGGGAGCCGGTTTCCGTGGCTACTTTAGAGCGCCGGCTCGCCGGCATTTGTTGGCATTACCGCCAGCGCGGCGAACCGCTCGACACTGCCGACCGGCATATTTCGACGGTGCTCGCCGGCATTCGCCGCGCCCACGCCCGCCCCCCGGTCCAGAAGGAGGCTATCTTCGCCGACGAACTGCTGGCGATGCTGGCGACGCTCGAGATGGATCTGCGTGGGATCCGCGACCGCGCCATCCTGGCGATCGGCTTCGCCGGCGGTCTGCGCCGCTCGGAAATCGTCGGCCTCGATTGCGGTCCGGATCAGACCGAAGACGGCGCCGGCTGGGTCGAGATTTTTCCCTCTGGCGCCGATGTTTCGAGCGCCAGAAAAGACTCCGCCGATGTTTCGAGCGGCGGCAAAAGGACTGGCGCGGATATATCCAGCGCCAGCAAAAACGACGGCGGCGCGGTGCTGCAGATTTTGGGAAAGACCAGCTGGCGCGAGGTCGAAATCGGCCGCGGCTCCCGCCCGGAAACCTGTCCCGTCGCGCTGCTCGAAAGTTGGATGCGGCTCGGCCGGATCAGTCACGGCCCCCTCTTCCGGATGGTCGCGCGCAAGAACGGCGGCGTCTCCGCTGAGCGATTGACCGACAAACATGTCGCCCGGCTGGTGCAGAAAACCGCGCTCGCCGCCGGCATTCGCGGCGATTTGACGGAGGGCGAACGGCGGCGCGCCTTTAGCGGCCATTCGCTGCGCGCCGGCCTCGCCTCGTCGGCGCAGATCGAGGAGGCGCATGTCCAAAAACATCTCGGCCACGGCTCCGCCGAAATGACGCGTCGATACCAGAGGAAACGCGATCGATTCCGCGTCAATCTCACCAAAGCGGCGGGGCTGTAACGACGCCATTCACGCGCTGTCGTCTTGGGTTGATTGAAAATCCAACGGATCCGCGAATGGCGGCAACGCACCGTAGGTGGCGGCGGCCGTCAGCGCCTGCGCGGCGATATCACCTGCGCATGTCAAGAGGTCAGCGGGCTCAGCCTTCCCTGCCATGGGACAAAGGTCGATGATTTTGACCAGCGCGTCGGAAAGAATGGCGAGTTGGGTCGTCGTATCGGTCATCGCGTCCGCGCTCCCTCGATCGGTAACGATAATCCACAGCAGCGATACCCCAGCCAAAAGTCCGATCACCCCGCCCTCTTTCGTTCGCGCGCGGCCTTTGCCGCCTTGCCGCGGAGCAGCGCCATCAGCACCGGGCCGAGCGAAAACTCCCCTTCCCGCGCCTTGCCGGTCAGAACCCGCAAATAGCCGCCGGCGGATTTGATTTCCTCGCCGCGCTGCAGGATCGCCGCAATGACGATCGAGGCGTCATGCTCGCCCAAGACGTCGAGCGCCTGTTTCCAGGCGTCCGCCGAGACGCCCAGCGCCGAGCGGACGATCGCCGCCGCGTCGATGAGATCGCGCCAGCAGGAAATTTGGCCGCCCTTGCCGTAGTCGACGATGTCGGGACAAGCTTGCAGCACCATGCCAAGCGGATAGGTTCGCGTCGACGACGATTGTCGTTCCCCTATTCCTGTAACGGGAGCTTCGGTTTCCGCGCCCCCTGGCCTGTTGGCTTCCGGTTCTTCCGGCATTGACCCAGGCGGTTCGGCCCTGCCTTTTGGAAGGCTAGGTTCAAGATCAGGAATGTTTGTGATTTGATTCTGTATATGGCGCTCAGTCTGGGACTCATTGGCGCTTCTTTTTTGCTGTTTTACGTGCGTTTCGAGCAACTTCTGGATTTCGGCCGCGAAGGCCGTCAATTCACCCGCCAAGGCCTCGAGTTCTGTCCGCCCGAGGGCGCGCGAGTAGCGGCCCGATAAGGCCTGGTAGCGCCCGTAAAGGCCGTCCCAGTCGCCAATCTGCTGCCCGTCGAGCGACAGCGCTGCGAAGCAAACGCCCTCCTCCATGCCGGTCTCGATCATTTTGACGATGTCGCGCCGAACCAGCGTGATTTTCTCGCGCAGGAGGGCGATGGCGCGGTTCTCGACGCGAACTTCTTCGGCGAGGTTTTCGATCTCGGCCGCGCGCGCGATCAGCGGCGCTAGATCAAAGCCAAAGGCTTCCGCAATCTCGCCGCCCTGCCCCCGCCGCGCGAAGCGTTTGCCGTTGGGCGAATCCCGCCGGATGATCAATCCCGCCTCGACGAGCGAAGCGAGGTGACGACGCAGCGTCGCCGGCGCCATACCATGGGCGCGGATCGAGAGCTCCCTGTTCGAAGGAAACACCACGATGCCGGGCGCGGGCGAATCACCCTCCTCCCCTTCCCTGGCTTCGGCTTCCGGCAGTGTCAGCGCTGTTTCCTGGTGGAAGCTCAGCAAGGCGTGCAGGACCGAGAGCGCCCGGTCAGTGATGCCGAGCGGGCCCTTGGCTTCCGTGAGCGCTCGAAACAGCCGCCATTTATGGACGACGGTCTCGGACGCGTCAGGTTTTGACGCGAAATCCCGCGTCGCCGCCTGCGCCGCCACCATGGCGAGCGACAGCGGTCGCCGCCCAAAGGGCGTCGTTGAATGTGTGCGCATGATCCTTTGCCTCATTCAGGCAAAAGAAATCTGCTCGCCGAAACGGCGCCGACTCTTGACAGCGATTCGCGGAAGTGTGATTCTCTAGGTGCTAACTACGAGAAGGGCTTCCGGGGCAATGTTTCGGGGGCCTTTTTCTTTTGTCAGTTTCTCCTGCTTACGTACTTTTTGACGCTACGCGGAACGCTCGCCGTCATTGACGGGATTTGAACTCCTCATAGAGCGACTGCAATCGCACGATGATGAAATCTCCGAATTCGGGAACGACCTTTCGGTCGATCGTCACCGAGATTTTTTCGGCGCTCTGGACAATCTTCGCGAATTTCGCGCCATCAGCCGTCGTCCAGCTTTCAAAGCGGGGCGGGTCAACGCTCGGTCTTGCAACCGCATGCGCTCGCCGAAACCGATGGTCGCTTTCGAGCGCGAGGAAGTCCGGCGTCGAAATCAAGTCCCCCACCGACTTTGCCACGACGGGATCTGAAAACCGTTCTGCGAGGTCGATCCATCCCCGTCGCCCGATTCCAAGCGCTGGACCGATCGCATCGACGACGTCCTCGGGAATTCTAGAGACGACCGAGAGCATGTTGGAAAGATCGCTCTTGTAGACGGAAAGCGCGGTCATAATCGTATCGCGCTTGAACCCTCTTTCTTCCAAGCCTCGTGCGAATCTTGCCTTTTCGATGAACGACAGATCTTGTCGCTCATTGTTTTCCTGCCCTTGGGCGATGACGAGTTCGTCATCGGAAAGCGCCTTGACGACGGCCCGAACTGTTCGCTGAAGTTCCAATGCGGCGCGGAGCCGTCGATGGCCGTACGCGACCTGATACCGCCCGTTTTTGCTGGGATGAGGACGGACTAGAATCGGTACCTGCTGTCCATGGTCTCGAATGGCTTCGACCAAGCGCGCGTGCGCCTCCTTGGTCGTCGGCATGCGATCATTGACAAAGGAAGGATCAATGAGACTTGGATCAAGATCAACGACCGCCTGCCCTTCAGCGAGTTGACGCTCAATTGCGAGGGCGCGCTCGGATTGCGCTTTGAACTCGCTGAGGGACTGTCCAAGCGCACCAACTGGCGCCGCGGTTGTTCTGATCAGTTCCGGCGCGCCGAGAATTGGCCGGGACCGAAATCTTGCCGCTCTAACCGGATCAACCGGAGGCTTCTCGTCCGCTGGACGATTTTCGGAATTGTCGGTGGCTTCGACTTCCGCTGCGGATGCTGAAGCAGGCTTCAAATTCGCGAAAAGAGCTTTCCGGCTCATGCTGCTCTCCCCCAAGCTCGCCGGATCAACCCTTCGATCTCTCCGTTGACCTGGTTCATTGATTCCATGGCTCGATCGTACGTCGATCGTGTAAACTGCTGTCTTTCAACCTCATACAGCGTTTGGTTAGTTATCGATGCGTCCGAAATCGCCGTGCTCTTCAGCATTGGATGAATGAGCACATGCGGCCCAAAGATTGACCTGAGAAAGGCGACCATCTGATTTTGCGGGCCATCGCTCGGTTCAAATCTCGTTACGAGGTAATTCATCCAATCATAGTTCGTCGTACCTCCCGCGTCGGCGACAACCTCTAGGAGGTCGCCCGTCATTGTTAGAAATTGCGACATCGAGAGCACGTCCAGCATCTGCGGATGTACCGTAATCAGCACAGCCGTCGCCGCGCTCAACGCAGAGAGCGTCAGGTAGCCCAGCTGCGGAGGACAATCGATGACGACAATGTCATAGAGATTCTGCGCCTCAGCTATTGCTTGAGCGATACGCCCGAAAAACATCAAATCGCCGGGAGCACGTTGCATCAGTGCTCTGGGCGTTTCATGCTCAAATTCCATCAGCTCCAAATGCGCCGGGATCAAATGGAGGCTGGGAATGTATGTTCCCCTGACAACTTCGCTAATTGATCGACGATGCTCGTCATAACGAATCGCGCCATACAACGTCTCGTTCGGACCTACGTCGAGTTCGGGTTGTGATCCAAAAAGTGCCGAGAGGCTAGCCTGAGGATCGAGATCGATCGCAAGTACACGATACCCATGCAAAGCCAAATATTGCGCCAAATGCGCCGAAGTCGTCGTCTTCCCCGATCCGCCTTTGAAATTCATCACGGTGATGATTTGCAGGTGCTCGCCCTCAATCCGATGAGGTAGATAACGACGATCCCCTCTGGCGCTCTGGTCGAGAATCCTCCGGATATTTTGAATGTCCTCCACCGAGTATGATCGCCTACCGTTCGTCACTGTCGCGGCGATCCCCCGCCCTTCTGACGCAATCTGTCGCAGATACCCTTCGTGAATGCCAATCAACTTCGTAGCTTCCGCAGGCGAAAAAAGGCGGATATTTTTTTCCGCGGATGGGGGAAAATTGTTTCGTTGATGCGCCTGCAGCTGCTCAGAGAGATCATGTGCGTGCCGCTGAATCAGCGTCCTTAGTTCGGTCGCTTGCGGCGCGGATGCTGCGGGTTTGCGTGCCATGTGGGAAAGGCTCTCACCAAATCAAAGCTGCGGAGTTTTTCAAAGTTTCGCACTTCAAGCGCGTCTTTGCGCAATAGTGCCGATTCTCCCGCTGGGAGCAACGTTTTTAGTACTAACAAAACGTTAAGCGCATGTGATCTGCGTAAGAGGACAACGTCGCAGCTTTGCCATGATCGCTAGTTCTCGATCTGTTAGCCGCGGCTAACCTTTTATTCCTTTCGAAGGCTGTGGCCGCCCCCTCTGGCGTTAGCCGCGGCTAACTTCGGAGCAGACGCTATCTCTGTTTGCGCGGTTGTCGCCGCGGACGCTCGATGAGAATGTGGTCGTGCAGAGACGCGGCCTAACGCTTTTGCGTAAACTTCCAAACAGGAATTCCCATCTTGCGCGCTTTGTCGGCAAGGTTCTCGACGATGCCGGAACCGGGGAAGGCGATCACTCCGATTGGCAACGTTTCGAGCATCACATCATTGCGCTTGAAGGGCGCGGCGTTCTTGTGACGGATCCAGTCCGGTTTGAACGCGACCTGCGGAACTTTGCGATTGTCCGCCCAACAGGATGCGATCCGTTCGGCGCCCTTGGAGCCGCCTCCATGGAGAAGAACCATGTCGGGATGCTTCGCGTGGACTTTGTCGAGAGCGTCCCAAATGCGCTGATGATCGATGCAATCGACGCCCCCAGCGAAGGCGATCCGAGGACCGCGCGGCAAGAGCACCTGTGTCTCGGCCAGCTTCTTTGCGTTCAGAAAATCCCGGCTGTCAATCATCGCAGCCGTCAGCGCGCGGTGATTGACCTTTGAGCCCGCGCGCGGTCGCCAGGCGGAACCGGTCTCGGCCGCATAGAGTTCTGCGAGATGGTCGCGGAAGAATTCGAAGGCGTTGCGCCGTTCGGTCAGCGTCAGTCCTTGCGCGATCAAGCGCTCCAGTTCGACCGAGCGGATTTCCGAGCCGTCCTGTTCAGTCTGCGCGCGCCGCTGCGTGGTTTCATTGTCGTCGAGGTCCCGGTCGATACGATCCGCCTTGCGATGGAAGAGATTGACGAAGGACCAGAGCAGGTCGGGTAGATCGGCTTCGAGTCGCGTTTCGAGAAAGAGACCCGCCAGGGCCTCGACGGCGGCTTCGAGCGCCAAAGATGCGGCGTCGGAAGAGGGCAGGGGACGCGCATCCGGTTCGTCGTCGAGCGGGCGGTAGCCGTGCAAGGCGAGTTCGTCGAGAAGGTGCGAGGAGGGCGACTGGGATTCGTGATCCCGGGCGAATGTGTCGAAGGACTGGGAGGCGATTTCATCGTTCATCGCTTGGCGCTTTCGCTTGAGGCCGCATCGATCGCGGCCTGACAGCGATCCCGCGCCACGGGCGGCTCGCGCCGCACCCGAAGGGCCGAAACGCCGTGGAGGACGCTTTGCGGGCGACTTCTTTGATCCGCGCGGAATGCCCGAAGCGCCAGCGCAGGGCAGGGGAAAGAAGTCGGCGGGAGCGTTGTGGCAAGCGCGCCGCTTGTGGCGTCATCGCTGCTCTTTCAGGCCGGCGCGCGGCCCTCTGCGAACGAGTCCGCCGATGGAAAAAGCAACCGAGCCGGCGACGGTGGCGAGCCATCTCAGGAAGACGCGACGAGCAGCCGATCGCTTTCAGCGAGACCACCGCCTTTGGCAGGCGCTGTGCCCCTCCAGCCTCTGAAGCGGCTGGCCCTTGGACACTGCCCAAGCGGAGCCTGCCGAAGCTAGATCTTGACCAATACCAATTGACCGTATTTCATAAATCTGATTTACGATTTACGGTATGATTATCCCCCGACCCCGCGTCGAACAAGCGCTCCGCCAAAGCTTGGCGCGAGCGCCTGCTGTCGTTCTGCTCGGCCCGCGCCAGATCGGGAAAACAACTCTCGCGAAAAAACTCGCGAAAAACGAAAAAGGCGCGATTTATCTCGATCTCGAAAAGGCCGCTGATCTGCGCCGTCTCGAAGACGCAGGCGCCTTTTTGAGGAGTCAGCCCGGGCGACTGGTCATTATCGACGAAGTTCACCGCCTTCCGAACCTTTTTGCCGAACTGCGCGGGATCATAGACGAGCGACGGGCAGGGGGCATACGAACCGGTCAGTTTCTGCTGCTCGGCTCCGCTTCGCTCGACCTGGTGCAGCACGCCTCGGAAACTCTCGCCGGGAGGATAATTTATCTCGATCTTGCGCCGATTGCGGTCGACGAGGCGCGCGGCGCCGGCGTCGGCGCCGATACGCTTTGGCTGCGCGGCGGCTTTCCGGAAAGTCTGATTGCCGCCGACGACGCGGAGAGCTTCGAATGGCGAAGAAATTTCATCCGCAGCTATCTTGAGCGTGATGTGCCGATGTTCGCGCCGCGCATGCCGTCGAACACGATCGGAAGGCTTTGGACGATGCTCGCCAACGCTCAAGGGTCGTTGCTCAACAGCGCTCGGCTCGCGCAGGGCCTCGGCGTCTCGGCGCCGATGATCAACCGCTATATCGACTTGCTCGTCGACCTGATGCTGGTGCGGCGGCTGCAGCCTTGGAGCGGCAATCTCAACAAGCGGCTGGTTCGTTCGCCCAAGGTCTATGTCCGCGACAGCGGCGTCGTTCACGCGCTGCTCGAACTCGAAACCCTCGACCAATTGCTCGGCCATCCGGTCGTCGGGCCGAGTTGGGAGGGCTTCGTGATTGAAACATTGATCGATGCCGCCGGTCCGCGGCGCGCTCCCATGTTTTATCGCACGCAAGACGGCGCAGAAATCGATCTTCTATTCGAACGCGCCGGAAAGATCGAAATGGCCCTCGAGATAAAACGTTCGACCGCTCCCAAGGTCGAGCGCGGCTTTTTTCTCGCCTGCGACGATCTGCAGATTGAAAGGCGCTTCGTCGTCTATTCAGGGCAGGAAGGCTATCCGATCTCGCATGGCGCGACGGTCTTGTCGCTGGAAGAAGCTGTGACTCGCCTGCGGTGAGAATCCCGGCGTGCCGGAGCATCGCTCGCCGAAGGATGCGATCTTCTCGCGCAAGAGCGCCGACGCCTTCTGAGCGTCACCGACGACATTCGCGACACGATGGGCTTCGCGCCAAGCGCCGACGAAGCGTTCACGAGGCATGGGCGCCGATCAGCCGTTCCACTCCGGCGCGCAAGGTGTCGAGCGAATTTTTACGCAATTCGCTGTTGAAGTCGGCGCTCAACGGCGTGATCGTCGTCGTATCGACGCCATGCTCGCCCATTCGCCCGGACAGGCGACGGGCAGCGTTTCGTCCGGGCTCGTCATTGTCGGCGGCAATAACAAGCCGTCGTTGAGTCGACGGCGGCCGCCAGGCGGCAAGATGCGCCGCCGAGAGCGCCGCGACCATTGGAAGGTGGCGGAAAGCAGTTTTGAGTGACAGGACCGTTTCGATTCCTTCCCCGATGATTGCGAATTCGTCGATCGCGCCGAAGCGCACGCCATTGCCGAGAATGGCGCCGAGCGAGCGGCGCGGCGACGCGACATTCGCTTTGGTGTCGCGTGCCGGATCGAGAAATGTTCGATGAATTCCAGTGATCTCGCCGCTGTTGTCGGTGACGGCGGCGATGAGCGCCGGCAATTTGCGCGACAGCGACTTTCGACCTTCACGATAGATCAGCGACGGGTGATAGCGCAATGGCGCATCGCTCAGATCGCCGCTGATGTTCCGCGCGCGCAGATAGGCCTCGGCCTTTGTTCCACTAATCGGCCGCGACGCCGCCCAGATTTTGCGTGCGAGCGCGATCGTGTCGCATTCGCTTAAAATCCGACCGCGACTCTCGGTCGGCGTCACGTACGGCACCCGCAAAAAACGCCGCGCCTCGTCGAACGTGTCGCGAAAGGATGTAAGCCCTTCGCGCGCGCGGATAAGATCGAGCAGGTCGCCATGTTCTGATGTGGCCGAGTCAGTCCAACGTCCACGCGCGCCCTTGCCAGTGAGCGGCCCCTTGAGCCGCACATAAAGACTGCGGCCCGTATTGTTGTTCACGTCGCCAACGATCCAGTAATTGCCGCAGCGGCGACCATTCGAGAGATAATGCCGGCAGACGGCCTCGACATTTTCGGCAAGTCTGCAAGACAGAGTTCGGGCGGGGTTTTCCATGATCGCCTCCCGCTCTTTTAAGAACTGACGCGGGTCGCGGGCGCGACGCGGAGGAGGGAATGGAGCGCAAGAAGGTTCTCGACGATTTTTGAAGCCTCATCGCCGAGCGGCACGAAGAGCCGCAGCTTCCAGACGATGATTTCGGAAACGAGACCCTGCGCCTTCAATCGGTCGACCATCGTGTCGGAGAAGCCTACGAGTTCGAGGCGCTGCCGGTTCATCACGAGCGAACGCTTGAGGACCAGCCCCTCCGTCAGAATGAGCCCAGCGCCGTCCTGCATGACCGCGGCGATGGCGGCGGCTGGCGCGAGCGCTGGGGCGCCGGCGCCTGTCGCCTCGAGGAGCACGGCGGCGCTTGCCGGCGAGACGAGCCGGCCGATGACGCGTTCGCCCTGATCGGTCTGCAGGCGATAGACTCGCGCGGCCTCATCGGGGAGCCGGTTCCAGACCGGCAGCAATAGGCCGGTGACGATATGAAACGTGCTTTCGGTCAGGTCGGGGAGGGAGGCGACCTCGCTCTCCCACGCCCGCTGAAATTCTTGCCGGTTCGCATCGCGCCAATGCGAGCGCTCCAAGGTTTCGACCGTGATCACATCGACATGGGCGGGCCGCAGCAGACGAACACGCGGCAGAACCGAGCCGTCGTCCTGCATCAATGCTGTTGCTGGCAATTTGACCGCCGCGCGGCCCGACTGGTCGTTGACCATCAGTCGCAATTTTTGCGAAGCCGTCGCATGGTCGAACGCCGCGTCAAGCGTTGTGATCCGCGTCTTGTCCTTGCGCAGGATGGTCAGCAGCTGTGTCTCCGCCCCGCTCCTGCCATGCACGGCGATGGTCTGGCGATTGGTGACGATGAGGCTCTCAGCCATCAGCGTCTCGACGCCGACATCGAAGACGCCGGCTTGAATCGCCGCCTCGACCTGCGCCGCCATTAACCCCTCGAACACGTCGAAGAGGAGATTTTGCAGAGCGATCGGCAGCGCGAGGATTCGGTTGAGGAAAGTCGAGATTGGCGGCAATTCCTCCTTGAGGCTGCCGTCCTGATCGGTAAGATCGAGACCGGTCGCTTCCATAAAGCCCGTCAATGAGCAGCCTTCGACCTTGCCGGCGAAGACGAGCTGATACAGCCGGCGCAGCGCCGCGCGTCCGTAGGGGGATTCGAGATTGTCCTCCGGCCGGAACAAGCCCTGGCCGCCGGTCTGGCGCTGACCGCGCGTGATCGCCCCGAGCGTGTCGAGCCGCCGGGCGATTGTCGAGAGAAAGCGCTTTTCTCCCTTTACATCGGTCGCGACCGGACGGAACAAGGGCGGCTGAGCCTGATTGGTGCGGTTGGTGCGCCCAAGCCCCTGAATGGCGTTGTCCGCCTTCCAGCCGGGTTCGAGCAGATAATGGACGCGGAGCCGCTGGTTTTTGGCGCTGCGCTCGGCGTGATAGGAGCGGCCCGTGCCGCCGGCGTCGGAAAAGACGAGAATGCGCTTCTCGTCATCCATAAAGGCTTGCGTCTCGCCCAAATTGGCGGAGGCCGGCCGGTTCTCGACGCAAAGCCGATCCAAGCCATCGGCATTGGTCTTGCGCACGATCCGCCGCGAGCGGCCAGTGACCTCGGCCACCATCTCCGTCCCAAAGCGCTGAACGATCTGGTCGAGCGCGCCCTGCACGGCGGGCAGCGCAGCGAGATGCTCGATCAGCCGGTCCCGGCGCGCCATCGCCTCGCGCGACTGGACGGGGTTGCCGTGCTCGTCGACCACGGGCCGCGAGTGAAGATCGCCATTCTCGTCGGAATAGACCTCGAAGAGCTGTGTCGGGAAGGAATGGGCGAGATAGTCGAGAACATATTCGCGCGGGGTGATGTCGCAGGAGAGATCGCCCCATTCCGACGAGGGAATTTCCGCGAGACGGCGCTCCATCAGGGCTTCGCTGGTCGAGACGATCTGGATGACGGCGGCATGACCGGTCTCCAAATCGCGCTCGATCGCAGCGATGAGGCTTGGGACCTTCATCGCCGTGATCAGATGATTGAAGAAGCGCTGCTTGTTGGATTCGAAGGCCGAACGCGCCGCGGACTTGGCGTTGCGATTATACGCCTTGCCGCCTTCGCCGGTGGTGTTCGCCGCCTCCAGCGCCGCGGTCAGATTATTGTGAATGATCTCGAAGGCGCCGGCATAAGAATCATAGATGCGGATCTGCTCCGCCGAGAGTTGATGCTCCAGCATCTCGACCTCGACTCCGGCGTAGGACAACGCGCGCGACGCATAGAGGCCGAGAGCCTTGAGGTCGCGCGCCAGCACCTCCATGGCGGCGATCCCGCCCGCCTCCATCGCCGCGACAAAATCCGGCCGCGTTGGGAAGGGCATGTCGGTCGAGCCCCAGAGCCCGAGACGCGTCGCATAAGCGAGATTGGCGACCGTCGTCGCCCCGGTCGCCGAGACATAGAGGACGCGGGCGCCGGGCAGGGCTTTCTGCAATCTTAATCCGGCACGTCCCTGCTGCGAGGCGGTCTTCTCGCCGCGCTCGCCCTTGTCGCCAGCCGCGTTTGCGAGCGCATGCGTCTCGTCGAAGACGATGACGCCGTCGAAATCAGCTCCGAGCCAGTCGATAATCTGCGACAGGCGCGAAGCCTTCACCGCGCCGTCTCGGCCCTGCCGCTCATCCGACCGCAGGGTCGAATAGGTCGTAAAGAGTATGCCCTCAGACAGTTTGATCGGCGCGCCCTGCTTGAAGCGGGACTGCGGGACGATCTGCAACTTCTCCTGGCCGAGCGCCGCCCAGTCGCGTTGCGCGTCTTCGAGAAGCTTGTCGGATTTCGAGATCCATAGCGCCTTGCGCCGGCCTTTCAGCCAATTGTCGAGAACGACGCCAGCGACCTGACGCCCTTTGCCGGCGCCCGTGCCATCCCCAAGGTAATACCCGCGGCGGAAGCGCACTGCATTTTCCGCGTCGTCCGGCGCGACGGAGACCGTGTCGAAGCTTTCATTGACGAGGAAGGAGCCGGCGAGAAGGGCGCTATGGGCTTCGCCAGCATAGATGACGCTTTCGAGCTGCGCGTCGGACAAAAGGCCGGACTCGACAACGCGCTTTGGCAGATGCGGCCGATAGCTTGGCTTTGGCGGCGCGACGGACGCCATGGCGGCGGATTGCACTAGCGTCGTCGGATGCGGCTTCGCGCCCTCAATTGCGATCGATTGCACGGCATAGGGCTCATAGAGCCCGGCGCTGAGCGCGCCGCCCTCGGGCGCGTTCCAGTCGCGCGTCTCATAGGCGACTTCGGCAATCTCAGATGGTGCGGCGCGTGGGGCAGGGGCCGGAACGACACCCACCTTTTGACGCGCAGAATCCGCAAAGGCCAGACGAGGTGCAACGCGACGCGTTGTAACGATCGGCGTGAAGGGCTTCGCGATCGAGCCCGCGCCGCCCTGGACCGGCCTCTCGCCATTGCCAGGCACAGTCGCAAGAGACGCGCGCGGCGGAATCTCACGCTGCACCAGCGCGAGCAGTTCCGAAAGATCGGCGATCGGACCGAAGCCCGCGACAAATTCTTTCGAATTCTCCGCGGGCGTCTCGTCAAAGACCGTCAGCCGGCTCTCAACGCTCGTCCCATGCCGCGCGAAAAATCCGGGCGCGAGGGAGGCGGTGAACACGAGCCGTCCCTGCTCCTGCAACCGCTCGAAACTCCCGCGCCAAGCGTTCGTCGTTGGCGCGAAACTCTCGCCCGTGATGACGACAAGCCGTCCGCCGCCGCGAAGGCGCGAGAGAGACGCTCGAATATGCTCGAAAGTCGCCGCGGCATGCCGTCCTTTAATCAGGGGCGACGACGAGAAGGGCGGATTCATCAGCACGACGCTCGGAACAAGACCAAGGTCGAGGCGATCGTGCAGCTGCGCGCCGTCGACGCGGCTGAGCGGCGCTTGGGGGAATAGAAGTTTCAGGAGATCGGCGCGCGTCTCGCCCCATTCATTGAGGATGAGTTTCGCGCCGGCGAGCTCGGCATGGATCGCCAGCATCCCCGTGCCGGCGGAAGGCTCGAGCACGACATCGCCAGCGCCGATCCCCGCCGCAAGACTCGCGACATAGGCGAATTCCAGCGGCGTTGAGAATTGCTGAAGCGCCTCGCTTTCTTCCGAGCGCCGCGTTGCGCTCGGCAGCAGCGCGCCGATTTTCTTGATCATCGCGAGAATGCGCGCCGGATCATTCGCCGATCGCGCAACCATTGCCGGCCCAAAGCGGCGCAGGAACAAAACCTGCGCCGCCTCAAGCGCTTCATAAGCGTCCTTCCAGCTCCAGGCCCCCTGCGCGTCGCTTGCGCCGAAAGCGCCTTCCATCGCCACGCGCAGGGCTGGGGCGTCGATGACGCGTCCCTTCGCAAGATGCGCGACGAGTGTTTGCGCCACTATCACCAGCGCATGCGGCTTGTCGTCCGAAATAAAGGAAAGTTCGGATTGTTCGCAGGGCGTTTCAGCAACGGCGAGGATCGTTCTCATCGATTGTCTCCGGGATTGTGACCGGCCCGGGACGCTCTCTCTTTGCTCCTCCCGGGCTCGCCCTCCCGGCCAAGCCCTCTTCCTTCTCTCCGCTCCGTCACGCCGACAGTCATCGCCGTGACGGCGCCGCCGCCAAACCGTCAGGACGACGATGCCGGTTTTTGTGATGACTTGCTGATCGCGTCCCGCTTGGCAGCGACGTTCTCGCGACAGCGGGCGCGCCAGGCGATTGCGTAAGGCCGATCCGTCGGCGTCAACAGATCCAGAATGTCCTCGGGGCAGTCGCTCTCGCAGGGCCCCATGTGCTCCGTCATATCCTTGTAGCCGAAGATGAATCCTTCCGGATCACGCGGGTTGTAGTAGGTGAGGCAGACGAGCGCGAAGACCGCGCGCGCCCCGTCGCTGCGCTGCTGCTCGACGGCGGCGTAATAGGCATCGCCAAGAAGTGCCGAGCGCAAAACTCTCGATCGGCCTTCCGCATTCTCGAAGGTGAATTGCGCGTCGAGATAATCGCGCGGTCCTGAATGACCACCGAGCGATTGCATATAGAGCCAGCCCATGGCGGCGGCCTTTCAAAATGGAGGGAAGATGCGCGCGCCAAGACGCGCGCGACGATGTGGGGGGAGAGAATTTTTCAGGGAACGAAGGCAGCGCGCCTTCGATCAGGCGTGATGAAACGTCAGCGTCGATGCGGCAGACGCGGAGAAAGGCGGAACGGCGCGCGCCGTCCCGCCTGGAGCATCATTCCGCGGCCGTGGCGTGCGGCTCCTCTTCCTCGGCGTCGAGCAAAGCCGCATCGTCGTCATCGCCAAGGAAATCCGGCAAGGCGTCGCCTTCTTCCGTTTGGACGATTGGCGCGTCGTCCGCCTCCGTTGACGCGCCGCGCAGGGGCTCGGGCAGCCAGCCGGTTCCCTGAAGCAGACGCTCCGCCTCGATCGCCATATCGGATTTTTTCAGATGATCGATCATCTGCACGGTCGCTTCGCCCTTGGCCTCGCGCACCGCCGCGAGAATCCGCGCCTTGGTCACCTTGCCGAAATAGCTTTCGACGGTCGGCGTCCAATGCGCGCTCATATCGAGCCCGACGTGTTCGGCCAGTCGATCGGCATGATCCAGCGCCTTTGAGCGGCGCTCGTGCGGGAGCTGCAGCGCGTTGACGCTCTGGCCGACGCAAAAGGCGAAAAGCCCTGCCGTCGACTCGCGATCCGCTTTGACCAGCCAGTCCCAAAGATCGTCTGATTTCTTCGGCAGCCGCGACTGCCAGTTTCCCTGCGCCTCATTATTCGCCCGCGCAGTGGCGAGATCGGCGAGACTGGGGGTATAGGCGCCGAGCGGCGCCGATTTGGCGTCGATCTCGATGCAGCCGTCGAAACGACCGGAAGCATAAAAGATTTTCAATGCCAGCGTGTGGGTCGCCGCGAGAAACGCCGCGTCCGGATCATTGGCGAGCGCGACGCGTAGCGCGAGCGTGCGATGGGCGGTAAGTTCGCTCATCAATCGGTCGGACAGTTTTGACGAGACTTCCGTCTCGTCGTGGTCGACCGCGTCTCCATCGGGACTGCCGATCACGCCGTCGCCAGCGCGCTTTGGAGCGCCCGTCGACCCCGCGGCGACGACAGCGTCAGGCTCGCCTGCGGGCTCCTCATCCTCGGGGCGAACAAAGCCGCGCTCGACCTTCAGGGCGCCATCGTAGTCGATGCTGACAAAAATCCCGGCGCGCGAGATTTCGGTCGGATCGTAGATTGCCGGTCGCTCGTCAACCGCCGCAATCTCCTTTTCGAGTTCAGCGAGCCTAAGGTCGACTTCCTCGGGAAGATCCTCCGACAGAGCGTCATATTCCGCCAGCGCGGCGTCGTAACGCGCCTGCTGCTCTTCCGAGACGGGCGCGTATGTCGCCGGCAGCCGTCGCAACCCATTCGTATGGCCATAGGGAAAATCGACCGCGATCTCCGACCATTTCCAGCCTTCGGCGCGAAGCGCGTCGGCCGCTTCCGCGAGTTTTTCCCGCGCAAGACGATCAAGCAGCGCCACATCCTGCAGCCAGCTACCATGATCCTGCTGAAAGAGATCACGAAGGATGACCCCGCCCGCCGCTTCATACCCCGCAACGCCGACGAAGACGGCGCGCTTGTCGCCTGCCTTCACATCGTATAGGGCTCCTTATTGCAGGACCGTTTGAGAGTCTCCCACACTTCCTCCTGCCGCGCATGGTCGTCGGTGACGCAAAAGGCCATGAGCTGCTCAAGGCTCAATTCTTCGGCGACGTAGAGATCAAGCAGCTTCTCGCTCGCCGCCGCGAGTTTCAGTCTTTGCCGCACCACCGGCGCGCCGACGAAAAACCGCGCGGCGATCTCGTCAATCGTGACGCCCTGATCCTGGAGATTCTTGAACGCCCGAAACTGGTCGAGCGGATGCAACGCCTCGCGCATCGTGTTCTCGGCGAGCGAATCTTCTTCTTCGATGCCGTCGGTTTTCACGATGCAGGGGACGGCTGCGTTCTTCGCGAGGCGCTTCTGCTTGACGAGCAGTTTAAGCGCCACGAGACGTCGCCCGCCCGCGCTGACCGCGAATTGACCCGTTTCCGCGCCCTGGTCGTCCACGACAGGCCGCACGCTCAAGGACTGCAACAATCCCCGCCGCGAAATATCCTCGGCCAGATCCTCGACGCTCACCCCCGCCGTGATCCGCCGCACATTCGCGTCGGACGCCACAAGCTTGTCGAGCGCGATATCCCGCGCCGCCGTCAAAACAATCTTCGCCATATCCCTGAACTCCGCGACGGATGGGCGAGAACCTCTCTCTCACCCTCTTCTCCGTCGAAAAGCCCAAAGGGCCCTCTATTCTCAACGCCTGCGCCGGTTCCGTCGATAACGAGACGCGCGGGATCGCCGCCGACGGCGAAGCCGGCGTAGCGGTGTTGATAGTCGACCGGGACTGAACGTCATCGAGCATGGCCGGCATCGCGCCGGCTCACCTTTTATCCGGTTCGAGCATCCGGCATCGACGGACCTCGCGACCATAATCCCGTTTGCTGCGGGTTCGACGTTCGAGCGGACGGGACCCATCTCTAAAGGCGGCGTTTCTCAGCCCGTAAGAGGGTCGGTCACACGTCCTCCCGGCATTCCCCCGACGCGTTCGGGGGAAACCTATATCAGGCGACGACGGCGCCAGTCGGTACCAACCCGGTCATAGCGTAGCGCCATAGCGCGACCAGCAGCTTGCGCGCGAGCGCGACGATCATGATCCGGCGTACGCGGCCGGATGCGCCGTTCGTCCGCTCACCGAACCACTGCGCAAGCCGGCTTTGAGGCTGCCATTGCAGCCAGCGCCAGGTGAGTTGGATCACATAGGCGCGGAAGCTA
>WSXZ01000025.1 GCA_009773555.1 Methylocystaceae bacterium
GGTGATCGCCGCCGTCAAAGACGTCTTGCCATGGTCGACGTGCCCAATCGTCCCAATGTTGCAGTGCGGCTTCGTGCGTGAAAACTTTTCCTTGGCCATCGCCGTGCTCCTTTGAAGAGTACCTGTCGCCCCGTCGCGTTCGAGATCAGGCGTATTTCGCCTGGACCTTCTTCGACTCCGCTTCGGGGACTTGTTCGTAGTGATCGAATTGCATCGTGTAGCTGGCGCGTCCCTGCGTGAAGGAGCGCAGCTGATTGACGTAGCCGAACATGTTGGCGAGCGGCACCATGGCGTTGATCACCACGGCGTTGGCGCGCATGTCCTGGCCTTGAATCTGTCCGCGACGGGAGTTCAGATCGCCGATGACAGAGCCGGTATATTCCTCCGGCGTCACCACCTCGACCTTCATGATCGGCTCGAGCAGCACCGAGCCGCCCTTCTGCAGCGCTTCACGCGTCGCGGCGCGCGAGGCGATCTCGAAGGCGAGCACCGACGAGTCGACATCGTGGAAGGCGCCGTCGATGAGCGTCGCTTTCAGATCGACGACCGGGAAGCCGGCGAGAATGCCGGATGTCGTCACCGACGCAATGCCCTTGTCGACGCCGGGGATATATTCCTTCGGCACCGCGCCGCCGACGATCTTGCTTTCGAACTCATTGCCCTTGCCGGCTTCATTGGGTTCGAAAATGATCTTCACGCGCGCGAACTGGCCGGTGCCGCCGGTCTGTTTCTTATGCGTATAGTCGATTTCAAGCTTGCGGCCGAGGCGCTCGCGATAGGCGACCTGCGGCGCGCCGATATTGGCGTCGACCTTATAGGTGCGCTTCAAGATGTCGACCTTGATGTCGAGATGCAGTTCGCCCATGCCCTTGAGGATGGTCTGGCCGCTTTCCTGATCGGTCGAGACGCGGAAGGAGGGATCCTCGGCGGCGAGCTTCTGCAGCGCGATGCCGAGCTTCTCCTGATCGGCCTTCGACTTCGGCTCGATGGCGATCTCGATGACCGGATCCGGAAACTCCATCCGCTCCAGAATGACGGGCTTCTGCATGTCGCAGAGCGTGTCGCCGGTGCGCGTGTCCTTGAGGCCCGCGAGCGCGACGATGTCGCCCGCAAAAGCTTCCTTGATGTCTTCGCGATTATTGGCGTGCATCAGCAGCATGCGGCCGATGCGCTCTTTCTTCTCTTTCGTCGAATTGAGCACTGTCGTGCCGGAGTCGATCTTGCCCGAATAGACGCGGGCGAAGGTGATCGTGCCGACGAAGGGATCGTCCATGATCTTGAACGCGAGCATCGAGAAGGGCTCGGAATCGAGCGGCTTGCGATCCAGCTCCTCGCCCGTGTCCACATCGACGCCCTTGATCGCTTCGCGATCGACCGGCGACGGCAGATAATGCACGACCGCGTCGAGCAGCGGCTGCACGCCTTTGTTCTTGAAGGCCGAGCCGCAGAACACCGGGATGAAGGCGATCTTGCGCACGGCGGCGCGGATGAGCCTGTGCAGCGTCTCCTCGTCCGGCTCCTGGCCGTCGAGATAGGCCGCCATGGCCTCGTCGTCCATTTCGACCGCGGCTTCGATCAGCGCCAAACGATATTCCTTGGCCTTGTCGAGCAGGTCGGCCGGAATCTCTTCGTCGTGATATTTCGCGCCAAGGCCTTCGTCTTCCCAGACGACGGCCTTCATGCGCACGAGATCGATAATGCCCTTGAAATTCGACTCGGAGCCGATAGGCAATTGCACGCAGACCGGGCGGCCGCCGACGCGGGTCTTGATTTCCTCGACGCAGCGGTCGAAGTCGGCGCCGATCTTGTCCATTTTGTTGACGAAGACGATGCGCGGCACATTATATTTGTCGGCCTGACGCCAGACCGTCTCGGTCTGCGGCTCGACGCCCTGATTGCCGTCGAGCACGCATACGGCGCCGTCGAGCACGCGCAGGCTGCGCTCGACTTCAATGGTGAAGTCGACGTGGCCGGGCGTGTCGATGATGTTGAGGCGCTTGCCGTTCCAGAACGTCGTCGTTGCGGCGGACGTGATGGTGATGCCGCGCTCCTGCTCCTGCTCCATCCAATCCATCGTCGCGGCGCCTTCATGCACCTCGCCGATTTTATGGCTCTTGCCGGAGTAATAGAGGATGCGTTCCGTCGTCGTCGTCTTGCCCGCATCGATGTGGGCCATGATGCCGAAGTTACGGTAGTCCTCGATTGGATGAGAGCGGGCCATGACGGTTGTCCTTACCAGCGGTAGTGCGAGAAGGCGCGGTTGGCTTCCGCCATGCGATGCGTGTCTTCGCGCTTCTTCACCGCGGCGCCGCGGTTGTTGGACGCGTCGAGCAGTTCGGCCGACAGGCGGTCGACCATGGTCTTGTCGTTGCGGGCGCGGGCCGCAGTGATGATCCAGCGAATGGCGAGCGCCTGACGACGCTCGTTGCGCACTTCGACCGGCACCTGATAGGTGGCGCCGCCGACGCGGCGGGACCGAACCTCGATCGCCGGCGCGACATTCTCGAGCGCCGTCTTGAAGACGACGAGCGGATCGCTCTTGGCCTTCGTCTCGACCTGATCGAGCGCGCCATAGACGATCTGCTCGGCGACCGACTTCTTGCCGTCGTACATGATCGAGTTCATGAATTTCGTGAGAACGATGTCGCCAAATTTGGCGTCTTCGATCACTTCACGCTTTTCGGCCCGGTGGCGACGAGACATCGAATGGCTCCTTACTTCGGACGCTTCGCGCCGTATTTCGAACGGCGCTGCTTGCGGTCCTTAACGCCCTGCGTGTCCAGCACGCCGCGCAGAATGTGATAGCGGACGCCGGGAAGATCCTTCACGCGGCCGCCGCGGATCATCACGACCGAGTGCTCCTGAAGGTTATGGCCCTCGCCCGGGATGTAGCCGATGACCTCAAATCCGTTGGTCAGGCGCACCTTGGCGACCTTGCGAAGCGCGGAGTTCGGCTTCTTCGGCGTCGTCGTATAGACGCGGGTGCACACGCCGCGCTTCTGCGGGCAGGACTGCAGATGGCGCGCCTTCTCGCGATAGGTCGGCGCTTGGCGCGGCTTGCGGATCAACTGGCTGATCGTCGGCATTCAATAGGGTCCTTCGCGTGATTGCGAATGGCGGATGTCAAGGGATCCCGCCGCGCATGGCCCTTAAAGGCACGCGCAAACGAGCGAAGCGCCGATGGCCGTAAGGGCCAAGGCGCTTCTAACGCAGAGGATCCCGTCGCCGGGATCGTGCCTTCCTGTCAGTCGCTTTCGCGACGTGCTGATTACCAACTACATTTGGCGGTCACAGGCAAGGCGACAGCGTTTAAGTTCGAAGGATCGAGAGCGAGGCGCTCGCCGACGGCATGAACTTACGGCCTGTCGAAAGTGGGCGGAACCTAATGGCGACGTTGGGCGGCGTCAAGCAAAGAATCTGTCATGATTGAAGAAATTCGCACGACGGCCCTCATCCGCCGGAAGTGAAATTCTTCAAATACTCAATCGCCGGCTCGACATGCTCGCCGAGCTTCTTTGCACCCTCATCCCAGCCTTTAATGGCGGACCCCATGTCCTTGCCCTTTTCCGGGTGCAGCGCTTCGCAGAGGAAGGCCTAGCTCTAGCTGGCGCCCATCGACCCGGGCGGCGGCGATGGCTCTTGCGGCGTGGTTTCTCGACTTGGGGCTCGCTGCGCCTGGCGGCCACGCCTATTGCGAGCGCAAGGCCATATGGCGTTTCGAGTAGGCGCCCCGGATTGGCGCGCGACTTCGCCATTCTGAACGCTGCATGCTACAGTTGCATCGAGACCGCCCCGAGATTCTGGCTGACCGATCGCAACCGTGTGGCGCCGGCATGCCGTTGGCTCGGGACGGGCGCAGCCGCCAAATCCGCAGAAGCCGTCTCATCTGCGCAGTTTGGTCGCATGCCGACGGCATTGCGCCTGGCGCGCGCCGGTAACATCATCCCCCACTGCGACGGCGACGCCGCCAAAGTTGATCAAGGAAGGAAGCTCGAATGAGCCATGTTGCGCATGAGTTGCACGAAGAATTTCCCGAACACGCCGAGGCCATTCACGCCTTGAAGGCCAAGAACGCGCACTTCGCGCGCCTCACCGAGGAATATCACACGCTCAATCGCGCCATTCACCGCATGGAGACCAATGTCGAACCGGCGGATGACGCAACGATCGAAGATCTCAAAAAGAAACGGCTGGTCCTCAAGGATGAGATCGCCGGCTTCCTCGAAACGGCGTAAGGCTCGCGACCCCCTCCCCGGCCCTCCCCCGCGACGCGGGAGAGGGAGCGGGCGCCGCGCGGTTTGCCGTCATGCCCGGCCTATGCGCCGGACACCACGAGGCGGCCGCGCCTATTAAGTCTTGGAAAATTGCGTCTTGGAAGGCGCGCCACGGCGTTGATGGCCGCGACAGGCGCGGCCATGACGCGGGGAGCCGGCCGCCCGCCGCGGCTGCTCTAACGATATTGCGCAGGCGGCTGCGGATTGTTCGCTGGGTTGCTGTCGTGCTTGGTCAGGCGGGCGACCAGCGGACCGCCGACCAGGGGCTGAAGCTCCGCCTCCAGCGCGTCGGCGACGTCCTTCCCATAGATTTCCTCACCGGCGACATGGATCGAGAAGGCTTTGCTGTGCTTGTCGATTTTCGCCGGGTCTTCAATCACCGCCTTGGTCCACTTGTAGAGCGGGAAATTCTCCTCGCCGCGCTGTTCGGCCGCGGCGACATAGTCGGCAAAAGCGTCGAGCTGGTTCCGAAGCTTCGCGTTATGTTTGGCGAGAATGTCGCTGAGGGGTTTGAGCGCCGGATTTTCCGGATCCTTGCGCGCGAGCTTGGCCGCTGCGTCGACGAGATTGACCCGAACCTGATATGCCCAATCTTCGCTCATCGATCCACTCCTTGGGGCTGACGCCGCGCGCCGCGCCTTTTTCGCTTGCCTTATGAGCCGACCGGCGTCGGGCTGAAAGAACCAATAGCAGATTGGCGAAAACCCGAGATTTTCCAAGCCCCCGGCGCGCCGCTGACTGTCGCGCCCGCCGAGCTATCCCCTTGTCGCGCTTACGTTTAGTCGGGCATGCCCAGGCATAAGGTGATTTTTTTGGCAATACTGTGTATAAGCGTTCCGGCGGCATCGAGGCGGCGCCGCCCTCAGGGAACGGACGTCGGCCACATTTCAGCCGCCTTGGCCTCGGACTTTGTCGGGTCGACGGCGCGCCTTTCGAAAGTCCCGCTGTCGAGCCGATAAGAGTGTCGACTGTTGAGCATCGACGTCGCGCCCTTGGAAGAGTTCGGGGGCGGCCGTTTCGCGCGGAAAGCGCAGTCACGTCGCGCCGGCCCGGACGTTAAATTGCGGCCGCAAATTGCAAAGGGTGAAGATGCCGACCATCGCTCTCGTCGACGACGATCGAAACATTCTCACCTCTGTCTCCATCGCTCTGGAGGGCGAGGGGTATCGCGTCCAGACCTATACCGACGGCGCGCAGGCGCTCGACGGGCTGCGCGCCAATCCGCCCGATCTGGCGATCTTTGACATTAAGATGCCGCGGATGGACGGCATGGAGCTTCTGCGTCGACTGCGGCAGAAGTCGGACCTCCCGGTGATTTTTCTCACCTCCAAAGACGAGGAAATTGACGAGCTGTTCGGCCTGAAGATGGGGGCGGACGACTTCATTCATAAGCCTTTCTCGCAACGGCTGCTTGTCGAGCGGGTCAAGGCGATTCTGCGGCGCTCCAATCCAAAGGAGGCCGCGGCTCAGAAGGAATCTGAGGCCAAGGTCCTGGAGCGCGGCGCGCTGCTGATGGACCCTGAGCGCCACACCTGCACCTGGCGAGGCGATCCGGTGGTGCTGACGGTCACGGAATTCCTGATTTTGCAGTCGCTGGCGCAGCGTCCCGGCGTCGTGAAGAGCCGCAACGCGCTCATGGACGCCGCCTATGACGACCAGGTCTATGTCGACGATCGAACGATCGACAGCCACATCAAGCGTTTACGCAAGAAATTCAAGGTCGCGGACAACGACTTCGAAATGATCGAGACGCTCTATGGCGTGGGCTATCGATTCAAGGAAGCCTGAGTTCTCGCGGAGGGGACGCGAGATGGACGCAAGCATCGAGGGTGACGGCGAGGTGACCGCCGTCGGCGACCAGGTTGCGGAAGCGCCGCGTCCGGCGGTCCCGGCGACCGCGCCAGCGCGCGACGCCGCCGCGGCGCGGGCCCGCCTGTGGCGGACGGTCTCCGTCCGTTTGGCGCGGGCGCAGCGCACGGTGCAGCGAACTGTCCAGTCGCATCTTTCGTCCTCGCTCACCCGCCGCATCGTCGTTCTCAATCTTGGCGGGCTGGTCGCGCTGCTGGCTGGGTTCCTCTACCTCAACCAGTTTCGCGAAGGTCTGATCGACGCCCGCGTGCAAAGCCTGCAAACACAGGGCGAGATCATCGCCGCGGCGGTGGCGGCGTCAGCGACAGTCGACACCGACGCCATTTCCATTGATCCCGAGAAGCTGTTGAAGCTTGCGCCGGGAGAGAGCGCGAGCGACGCCGACGGCTCCCCGCTGGAGTTTTCGCTCAACCCCGAACGCGTCGGGCCGCTGCTGCGACGACTGGTGTCCCCGACCCGGCTGCGGGCGCGCATTTACGACCGCGACGGCTTTCTGCTGCTCGATTCGCGCTCCGTCTCCGGTCGTTCGAACATTCTGCGCTTCGAGCTGCCGCCCGCAAGCGGCCCGCCCACCACATTCGACGCATCGTCGTTCCTCGAACGGTCGCTGGAGTTTGTCCAGCGCCTGTCACATCGGCCGGAGCTGCCGCTTTACGAAGATATCGGCATGGGCAATGGCAAAGCCTATCCTGAGGTCGGCAGCGCGCTCGGCGGCCATATTCATTCGGTGGTGCGCGCCAACGCCAGGGGCGAAACCATCATTTCCGTCGCCGTCCCGGTTCAGCGTTACCGGTCGGTGCGCGGGGCGCTGCTCCTCTCGACCATGGGCGGCGACATCGACGCCGTCATCGTCACGGAACGCTGGGGCATCATCCGCATCTTTCTGGTCTCGGCCGGCGTGATGCTGCTGATTTCGCTGTTCTTCACCAACACGATCACCGAACCGATGCGCCGCCTCGCCGAAGCGGCCGAGCGGGTGCGGCGCGGCGTCAAATCCCGCCAGGAGATCCCGGACTTCTCGGACCGGCCGGACGAGATCGGCCATCTTTCGGGCGCGCTGCGCGACATGACGAAGGCGCTCTACAACCGCATCGACGCGATCGAGCATTTCGCCGCGGATGTCGCGCATGAACTGAAGAATCCGTTGACGTCTCTGCGCAGCGCCGTCGAGACGCTGCCGATCGCCAAGACCGAGGAGTCGCGCGACAGGCTGCTCGCCGTCATCAAGCATGACGTCGGCAGGCTCGACCGTTTGATCAGCGATATTTCCGACGCGTCTCGTCTCGACGCCGAACTCGCGCGCGCCGACATGGACGTCGTCGATCTCTCGGCGGCGCTGTCGACCGTCGTCGACTTGGCGCGCGCGGTGGAGCGCGGCGACGGCGTCACCATTCAGCTGACCGTGCGCTCCTCTCCCTACGACGCGACGCGCAGCCGCTGGCGCGTTCTCGGCAATGACTCGCGCCTCGGTCAGGTGTTCAACAATCTGATCGACAACGGCCGGTCGTTTTCAAAGCCCGGCGGCGTCGTGCGGGTGCTGCTGTGGCCGGAGCGGGCGAAGGGGCCGGGAGGCCAGCAGGTCGAAGGCTTCGAGATCATCGTCGATGACGACGGCCCCGGCATTCCCGACGGCGCGTTCGAACGCATTTTCGAGCGTTTCTACACCGACCGGCCGGAACAGGGGTTTGGCCAAAACTCCGGGCTCGGGCTCTCGATCTCCCGCCAAATCATCGAGGCGCATGGCGGACGCGTCCGCGCCCTCAACCGCACCCGGGCGCATCCGCAGGGCACTGACGTGCCCCTGCCCGGCGACGCCGTGCTCGGCGCGCGCTTTGTCGTCTGGTTGCCTTCGGCGCGATGACGCCGCCGCAAGCGTC
Organism: Methylocystaceae bacterium; assembly: GCA_009773555.1. Lineage (GTDB taxonomy): Bacteria > Pseudomonadota > Alphaproteobacteria > Rhizobiales > Beijerinckiaceae > Methylocystis. Next base: position 8,021 of record WSXZ01000025.1, read on the forward strand.
AGAGTATGTTCACGCCAATGCGCTGGTTCTCGGCGCGTTCGGCCTGCTGCTGCGCGGACCGTCCGGCGCCGGCAAGAGCGCGCTCAGCTTACAGCTTGTCGCCGACTGGCGGGCGCGCGGCGCTTTCGCGGCGCTCGTCGGCGACGACCGGGTCGCGCTCGAAGCGCTCAACGGCCGGCTGATCGCACGGCCGCACCCGTCGATCCGCGGGATCATCGAAGCGCGCGGTCTCGGGCTGATGCGCGTCGCCTATGAGCCGGCCTGCGTCCTGCGGGCCGTCATCGACCTCCTCGCGTCCGGAGAGTCGCCGAAACGATATCCCGATGAAGAGGAAGCAACGACTCGGTTGAGCGGCGTGACGCTGCCGCGTATGTTCGAAAACGCCGCAGACGTCGGAGCGGTGGCGCGAATTGCAGCTAACATTCAGAATGTTGCGACAAATTGACGGGGCCCTGCTGTTTTCGCTTGCCTATTTCGCCGCGTTGCACAAAATGTCGCCCCTGTTGAGCGGGGCGATCACGGCGGGCGCAACGGCTCCTCCTGGGATGCAATTTGGCTCCGTTCGCCCTTGCGGGCCGACGCATTTTACGAGACATCGGCGCGCAAGAGACGTCTTCATGAGTGGTAGGGTCGTATGATCGGAATGGTCTTGGTGACCCATGGCCACCTTGCCACTGAGTTTCGCGCGGCGCTCGAACACGTCGTCGGACCTCAAAAGCAGATTGCGGCGATCTCGATTGGGCCCGAGGACGATATGGAGCGCCGGCGCGGGGATATCATTGAGGCGATCCGCGAGGCCGACAGCGGCGAAGGCGTGGTGCTGCTCACCGATATGTTCGGCGGCACGCCCTCCAATCTTGCAATATCCGTAATGGATGGCGGAAAGGTGGAGGTTCTCGCGGGGGTCAATTTGCCAATGCTGATCAAACTCGCTTCGGTCCGCGATACGCAACCTTTGGAGCAGGCGGTGCTGCAGGCGCAGGACGCCGGCCGCAAATATGTTTACATCGCCAGCAAAGTGCTCAACGCCAAATGAATGATCTCGTGACCGATAAATTTCATCAGGCTGCGGCCGAAGACGCCATGTCGCGGGAGCTCGCGATCGTCAACAAGAAGGGGCTGCACGCCCGCGCAACCGCAAAATTCGTGCAGTGCTGCGAAAAATTTGACGCCGTCATCACTGTTTCGAGAGGCGACGAAACCGTTGGCGGCAGCTCGATCATGGGCATTCTGACGCTGGGCGCGAGCCAGGGCACGACCATCGCCGTCACGGCGACCGGGCCACAGGCGAAGGCGGCGCTCGACGCGCTGGAGACGCTCGTCGCCAATCGCTTCGGCGAGGACGAATAGCTCGGCAAGACGCCGCCGGAAGCGATCGCAAGATCTCGCTCGCAAAACTTGCGCGCAAGCGGCCAGCCCTGTAGAGCGCGTCCGCCACAATCGCCATGTTATTCGAAGCAAACGCGCAAGTTGCGATCCGTCGCAGGTTTGCTGAACCTTCCCCTGCTGGCAGGCGTCGTCCATGTCCGTCTTTAAAGTTTACGTGCGCGTGCTGGGGCTGTTGCGGCCTCAGGCGCGGCTTGCGCTCATACTGGTCGCGGCCAATCTGGCGCTCGCGATCTCGGCCTTCGCCGAGCCGATGCTCTTTGGGCGCATCATCGACCGCATGACGCGCGCGCAAGCGCCCGGCGCAACGTTGACATGGAGCGATCTGCTGCCGCTCGTGTCCGCCTGGGCCGGCTTCGGCCTGTTTTCGATCGGCGGCGCCATTCTCGTCGGGCTCAACGCCGATCGTCTCGCGCATCGCCGGCGGCTTGCGATCATGTCGGATTATTTCGACCACGTTCTCAGCCTGCCGCTGAGTTTTCACACCAACGTCCACTCCGGGCGTCTCTTAAAGATCATGCTCGACGGGGCGAACGCCATGTCGGGGCTGTGGCTGTCGTTCTTTCGCGAGAACTGCGCGTCCTTCGTTGCGCTCTTCGTGCTCTTGCCGGCGACGCTGTTCGTCAATTGGCGGCTCGGCTCGCTGCTCATGGCGCTCGTCGTGATCTTTTATTTCGTGACGAGCTTCGTCCTGCGACGCACGGAAGATCTGCAGGGTCAGGTCGAGCGCTACAATTCGACGCTCGCCGAACATGCGTCGGATGCGCTTGGCAATATCCCGGTGGTGCAGAGCTTTACGCGCATCGAAAGCGAATCGCATGCGCTGAACCGCATCATCGATGACGTCATCGCGGCGCAAATGCCGGTTCTCTCCTGGTGGGCCTTCGTCGCCGTCGCCAGCCGCGCCTCGGCGACGCTGACGATTCTGGCGATTTTCCTTTTGGGAATCTGGCTGCATTTGCGCGGCCTCGCCACGATCGGCGAGATCGTCGCCTTCATGAGCTTTGCAACGATGCTGATCGCCCGCCTCGAACAGGCGGTCGGCTTCGTCAATGTCCTGTTCCAGCAGTCCGCGAAGATTGCGGAATTCTTCGGCGTCCTCGACACGCCGGCGAGCGTCGCCGATCGCCCGCATTCCCGCGACGCGGAGCGGCTTGTAGGCGCGGTCGAGTTCGACAACGTCACCTTTGCCTACGACGGACGCCGGCCCGCCGTTCGCGGCGTGTCGTTTACGGCGAAACCTGGAGAGACGATCGCGCTCGTCGGCTCGACGGGCTCAGGAAAATCGACGACGCTCGGGCTCTTGCATCGGGCCTTCGATCCCGACAGCGGCTCTGTGAAAATCGACGGCGTCGACATCCGCGAATTCACCTTGAGCTCGCTTCGCCGCAATATCGGCGTCGTCTTTCAGGAGCCGATGCTGTTTGCGCGATCGATCGAGGAAAATCTTCGAATCGGCAATCCGGACGCGACGGACGAGGAGATCGCCCATGCGCTCGAACTGGCGCAGGCGACGGAGTTCGTCGCGCATCAGAGCGACGGGCGGGCGACGCGCGTCGGCGAACGCGGCCGCTCGCTCTCGGGCGGCGAGCGCCAGCGGCTCTCGATCGCAAGGGCGCTGTTGAAAAACCCGCCGATCATGGTCTTTGACGAGGCGACGAGCGCTCTCGACGCCACCACCGAGCGGCTGATTCAGAAAGCCTTGGAGGCGGCGATGAAGGGCCGCACGACCTTCGTCATCGCCCATCGGCTGGCCACGGTGCGCAACGCCGACCGCATCCTCGTCTTCGATCAGGGCGAGATCGTCGAGAGCGGCGGGTTCGACGAATTGGTCGCCAAGGGCGGTCGCTTCGCGATGCTCGCGGCGGCGCAGTTCATGACCGAGCCGACCGTTTCGACGACTCCGCTCGACGGGGTTTACGAAGCCGGCGCGCAGACTGGGGCGGGGTGATTGGCGCCCCGCAGGCATGACTCTTCCAAATATCGCCCGATGACAGCCTATACGTCCATCCAGACTTCATCGCACACGACGTGCATGCCCGCTTCCGCCTCTCTGGCGACGATCGAACCAGCGGTTTCGGGACGGATCGAGGTTGTGTCGGTATAGTGTGACAGAAACAAAGACATGACGTGTTCAACGCCTTCGGCGCGAACGGATCGCAGGTCGTCCTCGAAGTAGGCGCCGCGATTGAACGCCCCTGTGATGATTTCATACGATGGGAAGTAAGCGACGTCTTCGTTTTGCAAAACGACTTCCTCGGCCGCCGCGCGCAGCACCGATTTCGAATAGGTTGTCGAGACGAGCACGTGCCTGTCTTCGTAAGTTGCGATCAGCGGGACAGGCGAGACGGTCAGAATAATCCTGGATTTCCGATTTACCGAGCGCAGACGCTCGATGAAAGCGTTGAGATCGCCCGCGGTTTCCGCCACGCCAAAGTTGATGAATTCATAGCTCTGATCATCCATGGCCCCAGCAACGACGCCGGGCGCCAAGGGGAACACCGCGCCGTCAATTCGCGAGCGCCAACCTTCCGTCAGCCCCAAGGTGAAGACGAATACGTCGAGCGTTTCGAACATCGATCTGACTGCGGAAAAATGCTCGATCCTTGCATCTTCGACATCTTGCGCGGTAGCAAAACCCTCCGGCTCAATCGTGGGTCGAAAAGGGTCCGCCCACCCTCCGTCGTGGCGCGTCCAAGCACAATCTTTCGGGATAAACCTGTTATAGGCGCGATCGAACAGCTGCAGCAATTGGCGCGCCGTGTATAAATTGCCAAAGCGCGCGGAAAAGACTCCATAGTTCTTTGCAACGCCGTCCTCACGCGCCATTTCAGGCGGCGCTGATTCTACGACATAGTAGTTGAGCCCGGAGGATTCGAGCGTGCGCGATATATGCTGAGCGAAGCAGCTGCCCGCCGTTGCGACTCTGTCGCTTTTTTTGAGCTTGAACTTGCCGACAACAACAGGATCGACGCTTCCGAGCGGCGTCCGCTCGATCGCGCGGCGCCAGAACTGATAATCAGCCCGTCCGCTATAGGGGGACAACGGGCGATCTTCCGCTGCCACGGGGCCAATTTTCACAAAGGATTTTAGGTTCATATAGCCGGGCTGACTAAGGCGATCGGCAACCAAACGCTCCTGCGGATAGGTCTCGTAGCTTTCAAAGCTCGCTCGAATGAAAGAAGCAAGGTCGTGAACGCGCCCGACGCGCCACCCGGACGAATTTTGCTCTTTGAAGCGATATTGGCTTGGCCCAAGCCCCAGAGCTTTGCTCAACGGGGGATAGACGGACCACGATGCCGACATGAGCATATTGTCGAAGATATACTCTTGAGGATTGCGTAACTGTGGCTCTAGCCCGAGTTTTTCGACGATGACTTCCGATAAATCAGCCAAAACGTGTAGTTTTTGGTGGTTTATTCCATACATAAAACAACCCGATTTACACCATTTTGCCACTAATATTTCACCCGGGAAGCCGGTTTGGTTTAGATGCCATACCAGCCATGCCTTAGCTTGCTCATAATGACTAAAGAATCCGAGGGCCTCGAATACGTCTTTACGAAAAAGCGACTGTGTAGCTTCGATCGAAAGGCCAGACTTCCAAGACGCCAAACAGATTGAGGAATGCCAGCCGCCTGTAGGTGAATGAATCGCGGGGTCGATATAGACAATGTCCGGATGGAAACCGTTGAATATGATCAAAGGCCATGTAATGATTTTGGCCGCTGGCTTAATTTCCCTATCCGGGTTCCACTCTGTAATAGGATAACATCCGTCGCGGCCAGATCGCTCATGTCTGCGTCACCGACGCGCAGTTCAATCTGGTGGCCCGGCAAAAGTAGGGAGAGGAAGTTCGCGACACCGGCGGACTGACAGCTTCCAACAACAACAATTTTCATGGCATTTATCTTTTTTTCAAGATCACGGCTATTAATCTTAGGATCGCATTTACGACCTTCCGCCCGACCGTACATCTCGTAGTGAACAAGCGCGTTCATCCCGCTCGCCGCGACATCGGGGTTCGCGCTCAGGTAGGCGTTCGTCGAAAACTTTGGCCCAGGGTCGAGCCCCGCCAATGCTCCATGGCAAGCATAGTGTTGTACGGGGTCCATGCCTGAAAGCGTCGCGATCGAAACTTGGCTCAGATAAAACTCACGATCAAAAAATTCCGAACGCGATATCACGGCGCACAAATGCTCGATTTGCATAGCTTCGTAGTCCGCTCCGTTTCCTGAGCGTTTCGACGGGGTTCGTGAAATGCGCTTAATGAATGGGAGCATCCGTAGGCCTAAAAAACCAAAGATGCCATGACGATAGCGCTAAGCGAGGCGAATTGCCAGACCGCCCGGACGAACGGTCTACAACTCCAAAATCGTCCAGTGATCAGCCCGACAGCTATAAGTTTTTGGCGAAGGCGCATTTCCGCAAAAAAAAGCCGCGCCCCTTTCGGGGCGCGGCCGCAGGCTTCAAAACGCGATCTTCTTAGCGGATCACGTAAGGCAGCAGGCCCAAGAAGCGGGCGCGCTTGATCGCCTGCGCGAGTTCGCGCTGCTTCTTGGCCGAAACGGCGGTGATGCGCGAGGGCACGATCTTGCCGCGCTCGCTGATGTAGCGGGACAGCAGACGCGTGTCCTTGTAGTCGATCTTCGGCGCGTTGGCGCCGGTGAACGGGCAGGACTTGCGGCGGCGGAAGAAGGGGCGGCGCGGGGCGGTGCTCATTCGACCTCTCCTTCAACCTTGCCTTCTTCGCGGCGCGGGCGACGCTCGGGACGATCTCCCCGGTCGCCTCGATCCCCGCGATCGCCTCTGTCGCCCCGCGGGCCGCGGCGCTCGCCGCGGTCGTCGTCTTCACGTTTGCGAAGCTGCGCGGAGGGACCCTCCTCCAGCTCGTCGACGCGCAGCGTCAGCACGCGCAGAATATCTTCGTTGATGCTCTGCTGGCGCTGCATCTCCGCGAGCGCCGCCGGCGGCGCGTCGATGTTCATCAGGGTGAAATGCGCCTTGCGGTTCTTGTTGATCCGATAGGCGAGCGACTTGACGCCCCAATATTCGGTCTTGCCGACCGTGCCGCCGAGCGACGCGATGACGTTTTTGAACTGCGCGGTCAGAGCCTCCACCTGCTGGGGAGAAACATCCTGACGCGCGAGATAGACATGCTCGTAAAGAGGCATGGATTTCGCCTTTCCGTTGCCGCGAGCCGCTCCGGCGCCAAGCCCTTCGAGCGCTTCTTGGGGACCTGCCCCCGGAAAGGCTCGAGAAGGAAAGTTCGAAGGCGGAGGCACGGGAAGACGGGCATTAAAACCCTCGCTCTCTGCCCATATTCTTGTCCGAAATCGCTTTGTGCGTTTCGGGAATATGCGCTCGAGCGCTTCCGTTCAGCCCCCGGCCGGGAACGTCGCGATCGGCGGTTTATACGCGGCTTTAAGCAGGATGCAAGAGCGCAAGGCCTCGCGGCTTGCCGCAGGGCGGCTCGGCCAGTATGGTCGCGCCGTCAAGCCGCCGCCAGGAGAGACGAGATGACGCGGAAAATCCGAGTGTTCGCGCTGCTGGCGGCCCTCTCCACGCTGCTGTCCGCCTGCGACAAATGCGGCGGCTTCCAGGAAATCCGCGTGCCCGGCCAGCCGCACGCCTGCAGGGACGGCGTCGCGCACTGACGCATTCCCAGCCAGCGCAAGCCGTTCATATAGAGTGTCGTCCTGACGATTAGGCGCGCCGGAGCCCCTTTTGCCCAACGCCAGCACCTTCCTCGACATGAAGCGCCGAGGCGAGAAGATCGTCGTCGTCACCGCCTATGACGCGCCGACCGCGCGCATCGAGGCGGAGGCCGGGGTCGACATCATACTCGTCGGCGACAGCGTCGGGGTGAATGTTCTGGGCTATGCGCATGAGCGCGAGGTGACGCTCGCCGATATGGCGCATCACATCGCGGCGGTGCGGCGCGGCGCGCCCGAGGCCTACATCATCGGCGATTTGCCTTATGCGACCTATGACACGCCCCGGCAGGCCATCGAGAGTTCGCGCCTGCTGCGCGAATCTGGCGCCGATTGCGTGAAATTCGAAGGCGCGCAGCCCGACATCATGCGCGCCTTGACGGCGGCGGGCTTCGACGTGTGCGCTCATCTCGGCCTCGAATCGCAGCATCACGACGTGAAGCGGCGCCAGGGCAAGACGGCGCAGGCCGCCGCGAAACTCTATGACGACGCGCTGGCGCTCGACGCGGCTGGGCAGAAATTCGTCGTGCTGGAGCTCGTGCCGCAGGAGCTCGCGGCGCGGATCACGCAAGCGATCGGCGCGCCGACGATCGGCATCGGCGCCGGCGCGGCGACGGATGGACAGGTGCTCGTCGTCAACGATCTCGCAGGGATCACCGCGCGTGAATTCAAGCACAACCGCCGCTACGGCGCCGTTGGCGCGGCCCTTCGCGACGCCGTCTCGGCCTATGCGCGCGACGTTCGGGCCGGGGTCTTTCCGGCGGAGGCGCACGCCTTTCACATGGCTGACGAGGAACGCTCCGCCTTCGAGCGCGCGGCGAGTCTTAATCCGCTCCGATGACGATGGGCGGCGCGCCGGAGAGACGCCGACGCCACATGTCTTCGAACAGCGATTCCAGCGCGCGCGTGTAGGCGTAGACGTCGAAAAGCGCCGTCGTCAGGCGATTGGCGGCGAGCTTCGCCCGCAGTTCGGCGCAACGTACGGGATCGCCCGCCAAGACCAGCGCGATCTCCAAATATTCGTCAAAATCCGCCGCGATCAACTCCGGCAATCCGATCGCATGCAAAAGGCTTCCCGCCACGCGCGAAGGAAAGGTGTCGCCGGCGCAGGTCACGATCGGCACGCCCGCCCACAGCGCGTCGCTCGCCGTCGTATGCGATCCGAAGGGCGCCGTGTCGAGCGCGAGATCGGCGAGTTGCAGGCGCGCCAGATGTTCGGCCTGCGGCAAATGCGGCGCGAAGATCATCCGCGCCGCGTCAATTCCGCGTCTGCGCATTTCATTGCGCAGATTGCCTTCCGCCAGCATCGCCGCCGAGAGCCACAGCACCGCGCCCGGCGTCGCCTCGAGCAGTCGCGCCCAAAGATCGAAGATAAAGGGCGTGAGCTTATAGGCCTGATTGAAGCAGCAATAGACGAAGCCTTCCGCCGGCAGACCGGCGGCGGCCCGCGAGGGCGGCGCGCGCAGCGGCGTCCCGCGCCCGTGCGGCTGATAGGCGTGCGGCAGATAGGCGAAGGCTTCCGAATAGGCCGACGCCGACGACGGCGGCGTGACATAGCGGTCGGTCACGATGTAATCGCACACGCCCGTTCCGAGCGTGCCGGGGTAGCCAAGATAATTGACCTGAACGGGCGCCGGCCGCAGCATCATCACGCTGGTGCGCGCGCCCTGGGTAAAGCCCTTGAGGTCGACCAGAATATCGACGCCGTCCGCATTGATGAGGCGCGCGGCCTCGGCGTCGGTCAGCTGCGAAATGTCGGCGAAAGCGTCGAAGGCGGCCCGCAGCCGCGTTCGCATCGCCCCCTCGACGCCGCAATAGCTGTAAGCGCGAAACTCGAAGCGGGCGCGATCATGCGCCTCGAGCGTCTCGACGAGAAGATGCGCGGTCGCATGCTCGTGGAAGTCGTTTGACAGATAGCCGACGCGGATCCTGCTGCGGGTGGAGAGGTCGAAGCGCATCGCGAGGCTCGCGCGCAGCGGCCCGGCCGCCAACAGCCGCGCGGCTGTCCAGCTCTCGGAACAGGCGCGCTGTTCGCCGGCGGTGATGCCGGGCTCCGACAGCAGGAGGAAGGGGGGCGTCGCCGGCCCGTCCGACAGAGCGAGCGCCGCCCGAATTTGCGGCGCGGCGGTGTCGAAATCTTCCCATTCGCACATGGCGCGGCTGCGAGATATGGATTTCATGGCGCCCTTTCGCGAGGGGCCAATCCGCACATCAGCCGGCCTTTGTGCGCGAAGCGATTTCCATGCCGCGCGACGATCGTCATCTGGCGAGTTGCCAGAACCGCCGCCGCCGCTAGAAGATATTCTTTTGCCGCGCCGCCATCCGGGCGGGCGGTCCGCAACAAGGCTCATCATGACGTCAGCCACGATCTCGAGAGAAGCGCCGGTCGGACTCCTTCTCGTCAATCTCGGCACGCCTGATGCGCCCGATGTCGCGGCGGTGCGGCGCTACCTGGCGGAATTTCTGTCCGACCGCAGGGTCGTCGACCTCCCGCGCGCGCTATGGCTGCCGATCCTCTACGGCGTCGTGCTCAACACCCGCCCCGCGCGCTCGGCGAAGCTTTATGAGTCGATCTGGAACGCCGACACCGGCGAGGGTCCACTGAAAACCTTCACCCGCCTGCAAGCCGAGAAGCTGCGGGCGCGGATTGGCGCTTCGAACCTCATCATCGACTACGCGCTGCGCTACGGCGCGCCGTCGATCGCGACGCAGATCGAATCGCTGATCGTCAAAGGCTGCGAGCGAATCGCGGTGCTGCCGCTCTATCCCCAATATGCGTCATCGACCACGGGCTCCGCCGCCGACGCCGCTTTCGACGCGCTGCGCGAGATGCGCAAGCAGCCGGCGCTGCGCATCGGCGCGCCCTATTACGACGACCCGGCCTATATCGACGCGCTCGCGACGAATATTACGCGCGCGCGCGCCGCGCTCGATTTCGAACCAGAGGTCATCATCGCCTCGTTCCATGGCCTTCCGCAGGCGCAGATCGATCGCGGCGATCCTTATCGCGCGCACTGCGAAGCGACATGGCGGCTGCTGTGCGAACGGCTCGGCATGAACGCCCAAAGCCTGCGTCTCGCCTTTCAGTCGCGCTTTGGGCGGGCGCGGTGGATCGAGCCCTATACGTCGGATGTGGTGACCGAGCTTGCCGGCGCCGGCGTCAAGCGCATCGCCGTCGTCGCGCCGGGATTTTCCGCCGACTGCCTTGAGACGATCGAAGAGCTTGGCGTCGAAATTCGCGATCTTTTTCTCGAGAAAGGCGGCGAGAAATTCGCCCGCCTGCCCTGTCTCAACGACAGCGACGAAGGCATGGCGCTGATCGAGACTCTGGCGAAGCGCGAAATCGCGGGGTGGATCTAACAGGGATTCAGGCTGATCCATGCGCTCGGACCCTGTCATTCCCGGCAGGCCGAAGGCCTGACCGGGAACCCAGAGCCGAGCCAACAATGTTGGTTTTACTCTGGACTCCCGATCGGGCGCGTTGCGCGCGTCGGGAATGACATCGGAGCCGTGCAAAGAGAAGCGCGTCACGCGCGAATTGCCGACATTCGCTCGCTATCTTCGCGACAATTCGGTCAGCATTCCGCGCAGCGGCTGAAAGTCGAAGCGCACCTCATGGCGCCCTTCCGGAATCGCGACGGCCCGGAACATAACGTTGGCGCGCAGAATCGGCGCTTCCACGCCGTCGAGGTTCGCGAACCACCACGGATGCCAGACGTCGTGCAAAACAAGCCAGCCTCCGCCCGGAGGCGCGCTGGCCTCGGCGACGACGCGGTCGTTCTCGTAGGAGAGGATTTTCGCCGTCGCCGGCGGCGCATTTTTGCGCGTATGGCAAATCGGCGGCGTCTCCAGGAGCACCGTCTCGCGATAGTCCGCCTCCGGCCACTCGCCGCTCTTCATCATCGCCGCGAAATCGACGTGGATGGCGCAGGTTGCGAGTATGACGCGCGGCATGGCGCGGGGATTTTCGTAAATGTGAACGTCGCCGATGCGCGTGAGTTCGACGAAGTCGCCCGACTTGTAATTCTCATCGATCTCTTCAATGGGCACGCCGGTCGCGATAAATCGCAGGCCGAGCATGTCCGACAGGATTGAGCGATAGGCAGGATAGAGCTTGGAAAACTGGCGCTGCTCGGGAAGCGCAAGATGATCTCCGGCGCCGGTTACGTCCTCGAAGAGCCGCAGCCGGATGGGATTGTAACCGAGAACATGATCGAAGCCGTGGACGAGCGACGCGTTCGGCCAGTGAAAATCGATCGCCGCAAGTTCGACGCGGTCGCGACGATCCGGCCCCGCCGTCTCCTTGAGCTTCCCGCGCAGATAGGCGATCACCGGATCCTTGCCATTGACCCGCAAGGCGTCGAACTGCTCAGGCGGCAAGGCCGTCGATTCATTGGGACCATTGCCGATCGTAAGATCGGCGCTCATCAGCGTGGCGACCGCCGCAAGCAGATAAGGGCCGCGCAACAGCCTGTCGCGAGTCGCGAGGATAAGCGCGACGGCGAGGGCGGCAAAAATCGCGCTTGTCGCGAGCGGCCAGGAGGCTTGGTTGAGATGGCCCTTCACGCCCGCGACAAGCAGTGCGACCGCGAACAGCGCGGCGACGGCGCTGACAAGCCAAGCTGTACGCGGCGTGACTTCGCCCCGCTCAATGAGATTGAAGCCATAGCCTGCGAGAACCGCGAAAGTCGCGCAAAAAAGGAAGGTGGCGTCGGCCGGCCGGCGCCAAAGGTCGACGCCGGGAAGATGATAGAAGAAGGCGAAGGCCGGCGTGTAGCGGCCGAAGGCATAGAGGGCGAAGAACAGCGCGGCGGCGGCGAAGAAGCGAATTTCCTTATTTGAAAAAAAGCGCCCGCCCAGCGCGGCGATCAGAGAGACGAGCGTCAGTTCGCCCATGTAAACATTGGACATGTTGCGCGCGAGGTAAAGGTCGCGCTCGCCGACCGGGGGGCCCCAGAAGTTTTTGAGCGGGCCGTCCGTTCCGAACATATTGGCTGAGATCAGAGTCCAGAAGGAGCCTGGCGGCAGCGAGCCCTTGAATGCGCCGTCGAGATCGATCTCGGGTCGGTTTGAATGCGCGGCGAGCTCCAGCGTGAAGGCGAGCGGCACGGCGATGATCGTCAAACCGACAAGCGCGCCCGCCGCGAGCGGCGTAACCGCGCTGAGTTTGGGCGATTCATCGGTAGCGACGCGATAGGCGGCATAGGCGGAAAGCATCAGCACGCCGAGGAACGCGACCTGGTCCCGTCCCAGCACCAGCAGTGCGGCGGCGGCGCCCGCAGCGGCGCCATAGCGGGCCGAGCGCCGATCGAGCCCCCGCGCCAGCAGCCACAGCGTGACCGGAAGCCAGGCGAGACTCATGATCTGCCCGACATGCTGAATTCGCCAGGCCGCCGAGCCGCCAAAAGCGAACGCGAGAGCAGCGAGCAATCCTCCCGCGGCGCTCCAGCCTCGATCGCGAAAATAGGCGATGAGCGCAAGGCCGCCCATGGCCAGCATCGCGAAGACGATCGCGTCGGCCAGGACGAAGGACGGCTCGGGAACGAGCGCCGCCGCCAGCAGGAAAAACGGCGAGAAGATCAGCGATTGCGGATCGGCGATCTGCGGCATCCCCGCAAAGACGTGCGGCGTCCAGAACGGCGACTGGCCGCTGTGTAGGGCATGGGCGAGAAAGGCGAACTGCGGAAAAAAATGCGCTTTCGCGTCCCAGGGAATGGTGACGCGCCCGGAAAGCCAGGGAAAGGCGAGCGCCAGCGCGCAGACGAGGAAGAACGCCGCCGCGAGGGCGTAGGGCTGACCTTCCGGGCGGCCGGCGCTTCTACCGATTCGTTGCATGGCCACAGTTCTAGCGGCTCCAGACCCTGGCTCAAAGCCGCGCTTCAGGCGACCGCCTGAGGCCGAAGCGCGCAGCGAGCGCGTCGATATCCACAGCCGCACGGCGCTTGTCATCCGACTCCAGCAGGAGGCGCAACCCCATGCCGCGCAGCATGTCAATAAAGGCGATGATATCAGGGTCGTCGGCCGTCCGGCCGAAGAGCGGCGCGAGCTGCTCGGCCACGCCTCGGGCGTGCGCGGCGAGCGTCGCCCGAATTTCCGATTGGTCGCTCGCCTGAGCCACGACGCTCAAGAAGAAGCGCATCCTATTGCGCTCGAACATGAGCGCGCGCACCGCTTCGACAGGATCGACGTCGCTTCCGATCGAACCGCGCTTGGGCTTATGCGCCTGCGCATGCGACGCTTCGAGCGTCGCGGCGAGCAAATCCGTCTTACGCGGAAAATAATAGGTCAAATGCGACTGCCGCAGTCCGGCCGCAGCGGCGACGCGGGTTTGGGTCAGCGCAGAGACGCCTTCTTTCCTCAGGATTTTGAGCGCAGCGTCCAGAATGCGCTGACGCGCGCTTTTTTCCACCATCGCCATTCGCGTTCATTCAACCTTCGCCGCCCAGCGTCGTATCAAAAAAAACGCGCCGCGGAAACGCCTCTGACGCTTGCGTCACATTTGATTGGTAATATACCAACCTAGCGCGCCACGCTAACGTTGGAGAGGATCGATGAGATTATTTCTTATTGGGATGATCAGTGCAGCGGCGTGCCTGAGCGCGCGGGCCGACGAAGGATCCGAGGCGGCGCGCCGCCTGCTGTTCGAAACGTTCGACAAGCCCGAAACGCGCCTGTTTGTCGACGCAATCGTCGTCGAAGGCGACGTCGCCATCGCCGACTGGCGCCAGGGCGAACTCGGCGGCCGGGCGTTTCTTACGCGTAAGGGCGATGCGTGGAGCATCTCGCTTTGCGCCGGCGACGCCTTGAAAGACAGCGCCACGCTGGAAAAGCTCGGCGTTTCCAAAGCAAATGCGGAAGCGCTTTCAAAACGGCTGGCGGCCGAAGAGACGCGGCTCTCGCCCGACGTGGTTGAACGATTCTCCCGATTTGACGGCATGGCCGCCGTCGAGGCGGATGGGAGCCATTCGCCGCTCGATCCCCATCACAAGCCCATTCCCTGACTGTCGCTCACTGTTGCGCCGGAGCAACAGCAACCGAAAATGCGCCCGTCAGGCCCGCCGAAGCGTTGCCCCACGTAATTTGGTATATTACCAACATTCAGGTTCGGCGCTCTGAACGCCCCTCCTTTCGCGCCTTCGGCGAGACGCAGCCACGAGGATCCGAGACAAGATGACGGCCCTTGCGAGAATGCCTCGCTCGATGATTTTGCGGCGCATCGGGGCCCTTTGCATCGCGCTGCTTGTCGCGCTCGCGGCGGTTTCTTCCTCCGCGCCGGCGCATGCCGCGCGTCCCGGGACGACCGTGCACTGTCCGGACACTTCCCAACCTGCGCCGACGAACCATCCGTGTGGCGGCGAGCAATGCTGCTCGCTCTGCGGTCACAGCCAAAAAGAGCTGGTTTTTCCCTTTTTCGCGTCCGTATCTGGCGCCATCGCCTATGCGCCTCCGCGCGCCGCAAGCCGCGCATTCTGCGCCATTCAGGCGCCGGCCAGAAAAACCGTCCGCGCACATTCGCGCGCCGCCCCGCGCGCGCCGCCCCGCTTCTCCTGATCGCGACAGTCTTCCCCTAACGATCGCGCGGCGAGACGCCGCTCAGGAGAGATTCCATGTTCCGGACCGGCTTGCTGCGCGGCGCGTCCGCCGTCGCCCTCATTCTTTCGCTCGCGGATTCGAGCGCCTTTGCGCAACAGAGTCTGCCGACCATCGACATTGGCGGCGCCAAGCCGCGCGTCGTCGGACGCGGCGGCGGTCGCGCGCCGTCTACGGCGACAGCGCCAGCCGTCCCCGCCACATGGACGCAAACCGGCGGAGGCGGCGGGTCGTTGACCGTGCCGTCAGTCGCCCAGCAGCGCCGCGAACTCGAGCGCAGCGTCGGCTCGGTCGCCTTCGTCGACGCCAATACGCCCGAGATTCAAACCCGCTACGTTCACGACCTGCGCGACGCGCTCAAGGACGTCCCTGGCGTCTATGCCGAAAGCCGCTACGGACAGGAACTGCGTCTTTCGATCCGCGGCTCGAATCTGACGCGCGACTTCCATCTGCGCGGACTGGAGCTGCTGCAGGACGGCATTCCGATGAACTACGCCGACGGCGGCGGCGATATGTATCAGATCGATCCCAAATATTTTCGCGCGATCGAAGTTATGAAAGGCGGCAACGCCCTCGCCTATGGCTCCTCGACGCTCGGCGGCGCCATTAATTTCATCTCGCCCACCGCCTATACGGCGCTCGCGCCGAACATGGCGTCGCTCGAGGGCGGCAGTTACGGGACCGTGCGCGGGCAAGCGCAGATGTCGCGCATCATCGGCAATTTCGATTTTCTCATCAACGGCACGTTCACCCATGCCGACAATTACAGAAAACATTCGACGACGGACTACACGCAGCTCAACGGCAATCTCGGCTATCGCTTCTCCAACGATCTCGAAACGCGGTTCTATTTCGGCGTCTATGACACGTGGCAATTGCTGCCGGGACAACTCAACGAATTCGATGCGCGCAACAATCCGCGACTGTCGCTGCCGCCGTATCCGCCGGGTGTCGGGCCGGACGGCTTTGGCGCCAATCAGGCGCGAAACGTCAAGAACTGGCGCATTTCGAACAAGACCACGATCCTGAGCGAGTTCGGCCGCATCGACCTCAACAGCTGGTACACGCACAATTATCTCTATCATCCGATTTTCGTGGTCATCGAACAGGAAGGCGGGACCTGGGGATTCACGCCGCGCCTCACCTCGAATTTCCTTGTCGACGGCCACCCCAACGAGCTCATCCTCGGCGGCCGCGCCTGGGGCGGATCGTCGAGCGATAATTGGTCCGACAATTACAATGGCATGCGGCTCAACCCCTATGGCGGGATCCCCGCCAATTTCGGCAACGCGCAGTTCTCCTTTCCACCCTATTCGTTCAACGGACTCGCGCAATTTGGCGCGGCGAATTCGTGCTTTGGCTTCTGCGGCCTGTTCATCAATCCCGGATTGGATCCGCGTCTGCGCAACAATCGCGCGACGGCGCTCAATCTCGAAGCCTATTTCGAGGATCGCCTGCATATCGCGCCGCAGCTCATCTTCATGTTCGGCGCCAAGCTTTTCGCCGATACGCGTCGCTATGCGGTTCTCGGCGGCATTCCCTTCGAGCCTGTTCCCGGCGTATCGGACCAAGTCTACCGCGGCATCGTGCCCAAGGTCGGTCTGATGTACGAACCGACGCCGGACATTCAGTTCTTCGCCGACATGACCGGAAGCCGCGACGTGCCGGACTTCATCGACCTGACGCAAGGCGTGTTTCCGCCGCCGCGCGACGGCACCAAATTCACGCCGCTCGCGGCGCAGAAAGCCTGGACCGGGGAGCTCGGCGCGCGCGGCAGATGGGACCGCTACACCTGGGACGTGACCTTCTACCATTCGGAACTGCAGGACGAACTCTTGAAATTCACCACCAATCCCGGCCTCGGCATTCCGGCGACGACCTTCAATGCGAAACGCACCATGCACCAGGGCGTCGAATTCGCGGCGAGCGCCGAACTCCTGCGCGATATTTTCGCGCCGGATGCAGGCGACGCGCTAAAGCTGTCGCAGGTTTGGACCTGGAACGATTTCCGCTTCGTCGGCGATCGCGACTTCGGCGACAATACGCTGGCCGGCATTCCGCGCCACGTCTTGCGCACCACGCTGTCCTATTGGCGGCCCGACGGCCTCTACCTCGCGCCGCAGATGGATTGGGTTCCGGGAGGCGCTTACGTCGACTACGCCAATACGCTGCAGGCGCCGGGCTATGTCTTGCTGGGCGTCCAGGCGGGCATGAAGCTGCCCTACGGTCTCTCGTTCTTTGTCGAGGCGCGCAATCTGACCAATCGCCACTACATCAGCGACGTGACCACGATCGTCGACGCCCGCGGTCTCGATCCGAGGGTCTTCTATCCGGGCACGGGACGGGTGATCTACGGAGGCTTGCGCCTCGCGTTCTAGCTCGGCGACGTTTGGGCGATCGGCGCGGCGAGCCATATATAGGGCTGGCGCGCCGGCCGCCTTCGCCGGTCCGATCAGGGCGCAATGCTTGTCGATTGACGCGACGCCGGAAAACCTCGCCGCTGAGCGGACAAGCGCGCCGATGCTGCGCGTCGAGCGGCTGCATAAATCCTATCCGACGCCGCAGGGCCGCGTTCCGGTGCTGCGCGGCGTAGACTTCACCCTCGCCGCCGGCGCCAGCCTGGCGCTGACCGGCGAATCCGGCAGCGGCAAAAGCACGCTCCTGCATCTTGTGGGTGCGCTCGACGACGCCGATTCCGGAGAGATCGTTATCGATGGCGTCGCGGTGACGCGGCTGTCGGAAACAGCGCGAGCCGCCATGCGGCGTGAAACTATTGGCGTCGTCTTCCAGCAGTTCAATTTGATTCCGAGCCTGACCGTCGGCGAAAATCTGGGCTTCCAGGCGCGGCTTGCCGGGCGCTACAATCCGGCGTGGCAGGAAGAGCTCACCGCGCGTCTTGGCCTTGCGACGCTGGCCGCGCGCTATCCTGAGGAGCTGTCCGGCGGACAGCAGCAGCGCGTCGCCATCGGTCGCGCCCTCGCCGTACGCCCCAGGCTTCTGCTCGCGGACGAACCGACCGGCAATCTCGACGAAGCGACCGGAGACGCCGTCATGGCGCTGGCGCTCGACCTCGTCGCCGCGACCGGCTGCGCCTTTCTGATGGCGACGCACAGCGAACGCCTTGCGGCGCGGCTGCAACGCCGCGTACGGCTGGAGGCCGGTCTTCTGGCGACGCAATGAAACGAATTCCGACCGATCCGTTCGCTTGGACCGTGTCATTCCCGGCAGGCCGAAGGCCTGACCGGGAATCCAGAGCCAATCCAAGAACGCTGGTCTTGCTCTGGATTCCCGATCGCGCGCTTTGCGCGCGGGTCGGGAATGACATCCGAGCCGTTCGAACGGATGTCGTATGAGAGAGACGCTCTGGACGCTCGCCGCGCTTATCAGCCACTGGCGCCGACGGCCGGGCAATCTCGCGACGCTCGTGCTGGGTCTCGCCATCGCCACGGCGCTGTGGAGCGGCGTGCAGGCGCTGAACGCTCAGGCGCGCAACAGTTATGACGCCGCGGCGAACGCGATTTCGGGCGGCGGCGCAAGAACGCTCGTCGCCTCTCGCGGCGGCCTGTTTGACCAGGAGCTCTTCGTGAGACTGCGGCGCGCCGGCGTCACCGTGTCACCCGTTTTGGAAGGCGCCGTCCGGATCGGAGAGAAGAATATTCGGATCATCGGCGTCGAACCGCTGTCGCTGCCGCGCCGTTCGCCGATCGCCGACAGACGGACGCGAACGGATGTGATCGAAGATTTCTTTTCCGGTCCAGGCCGCGGCTTTGCCGCCCCGCAGACCTTGCGCCGGCTTGATCTTTCGGAGGGTGCCCAGCCGCAAACCGAGCGCGGTCAGCAGCTCCCGCCGCTCGCCGCGCTCGCCGAAGCGCCGCCCGGCGCGATCATCGTCGACATCGGCGTCGCGCAACGCTTGCTCGATCGACCCGGAAAGCTCTCGCGACTCGTCATCGTCGATGAGGAGACATTCGACGAGGCGCGGCTTAAGCTAATCGCCGGCGATGCGCTGCGGCTGGTCGCGCCGGATGATGATAGTGATCTGGCTCGCCTGACCGACAGTTTTCACCTCAATCTCACCGCCTTCGGCTTTCTTGCGTTCCTGGTCGGACTGTTCATCGTGCATGCCGCTTACGGCCTCGCGTTCGAACAACGGCTGGCGACCCTGCGCACCTTGCGCGCGCTCGGCGTTGGGCCGCCCCATCTCGTCGCAGCGATGGCCTGCGAAATCGCCGTCCTGACGCTGATTGCGGGAGGCGCGGGCGTCCTCGGCGGTCACGCCATCGCGCAGGCGCTTCTGCCGGATGTCGTAAAGAGTCTCGAGAGCCTCTACGGCGCGCAAATCTCCGATCGCCTTGCGCTCGATGCGCGCTGGTGGCTTTCCGGCCTTGCGATGGCGGGCGCCGGCGCGGCGCTTGCGGCGGCGAGCCGCCTAACGAAAGCATTGCGGCTGCCGGCGCTGTCATTCGCGCGTCCCATGGCCTGGCGCGGCGCGCATCACCGCTATTTGCGACGGCAGGCCGCGCTCGCGGCGCTTGCGCTTGTCGCGGCGGCCGGCGCATTCGGCTTTGGCGAAGGACTTGCGTCAGGCTTCGCGATCATCGGCTTGGCGCTCCTTGCCGCGGCGCTCATACTGCCCGTCGGACTTGCCGGCGCCTTGGCGCTCGCCGAGCGTTTTGCGCGCCGGCCGCTCACCCGCTGGTTCTTCGCCGACGGACGCCAGGAAATTTCCGGTCTCTCGCTTGCGCTGATGGCGCTGCTGATTGCGCTTGCGACCAACATCGGGGTCGGCGGCATGGTCGAGGGCTTTCGCCAGACATTCGATCGCTGGCTCGACGCGCGCCTCGTCGCCGAGGTCTATTTCGAGGCGGCGACGCCCGCCGATGCGCGCGACATCGAGGCGTGGGCGCGCACGCAGCCCGACATTGCCGCGATCCTTCCTATCTGGCGCGCGAAGACGCGCATCGGCGGATGGCCCGTCGACGTCCTCGGCATGACGCCTCACGAAACCTATACGGCGCATTTTCCCTTGATCGACGCCACGCCGGACGTGTGGACGGCGTTGCACGCGCAGGACGCCGTTCTCGTCAGCGAGCAGTTGGCGCGCCGCCTCAGTCTCGCTATCGGCGAGACGCTCGACATTCCGACGTCGGGGCGAGACTTGCGCGCGCGCATCGTCGGCGTCTTTCCCGATTACGGCAATCCGAAAGGCCAGCTGCGCATCGATCACGAAAGGCTGACGCGCTATTTCGACGACGCTTCCGGCGTGCATTACAGCCTGCGCGTCGATCCGGGCGCCACGACGCGCGTCATCGCAAACATGCAGCAGCGCTTTGGCGGAAAAATCACGCGCATCGTCGATCAAGCCGAAGTCAAGACTCTCTCAACGGACATCTTCGAGCGCACATTCGCCGTCACGACGGCGTTGAACACGCTCACGCTGATCGTGTCCGGCGTCGCGCTTTTCGCCAGTCTGCTGACGCTCAGCGACATGCGGCGCGCCCGCATCGCGCCAGTCTGGGCGTTGGGCGCGACGCGGCGAAAGCTTGCGGCGCTGGAAATGGCGCGGGTCATGGCTTTTGCCGCCGTCGCCGCGGCTTTCGCGATCCCTCTTGGGCTGTTCATGACGTGGAGCCTTGTCGCGATCGTCAATGTCGCCGCCTTCGGATGGCGGCTGCCATTCCATATGTTTCCGGCGCAATGGCTTGTGGTTTCCTGCATCGCGCTTTGCGCCGCGTTCTTTGCGGCGCTCATCCCCGTCGTTCGGCTCGCACGCGTTTCGCCGAGCGAACTGCTCAGAGTCTTCTCGAATGAACGCTAGATCCCCGAACAGTTCCCCGGAACGGAGCTCGGCAATTTCGAGGCGATCGGCGCTTCTTCTCGCGCTGTCGTCGAGCGGCGCGTTGGCGCAAGGCTTCGGCGGACTTGGCGCGACGGCGCCCGGCTTCGCGATTCCCCGACCTGGAACGCCGCTCGCTTTTCCAAGAGACCACGGCGCGCATCCCGATTTTCGTACCGAATGGTGGTACGTCACCGCAAATCTAAAAGGCGATGACGGCGCCGCCTATGGCCTGCAATGGACGCTTTTTCGCTTTGCGCTGCAGCCGAACGCGGCGCGCGCCGGCTGGGATGATCGCAACATATGGATGGGCCATGCGGCGGCGACGAGCGCGAGCGAACATCTCTTCGCGCAAAAATTCGCGCGCGGCGGCATTGGCCAGGCGGGCGTCGAGGCGACGCCCTTTCGCGCTTTCATCGACGACTGGGTTTTGGAAACGCGCGACAATTCTGCGGACGCCGGAATCGAGCGGCTGCGCGTTTCCGCGGGCGACAGGAATTTCGCCTATGCGCTCGATCTCACAGCGAAGGGACCGATCGTTCTGCAAGGCGAGGGCGGCTACAGCCGCAAGTCCGAGGCTGGACAGGCCTCCTATTATTACAGCCAGCCGTTCTTCGGCGCGGAAGGCTCGTTGTCGATGAACGGACGCAAAATCCAGGTCTCCGGACGCGCCTGGATGGATCGCGAATGGTCGAGTCAGCCGCTCAGCGCTGATCAAAAAGGCTGGGACTGGTTTTCGCTGCATCTTGAGGGCGGCGCCAAACTGATGCTGTATCGCATGCGCAGCGTCGAGGCAGCGCCGTTTCTCTTTGGGAATTGGATCGACGCCGATGGCGCAACATCCATACTCGCGCGCGAAGACATCTTCCTCGAGCCTTTAGAGACGATACGTATCGCCGATCGCGACGTGCCGATCCGCTGGCGCGTGAAGATTAAAAACCGCGACGTTGACATTGAGACGCGGCCGCTCAATCCAAGAAGCTGGATGGGAACAGATTTCGCCTATTGGGAAGGTCCGATCCGCTTTACGGGTTCGCACAGCGGCGAGGGCTATCTCGAAATGACGGGCTATTGAGACCCCGTGGCCGTGCGAAAAAAGTTCAAAAGAGCGCCTCGCGTATCCCGAAGCTTTTTCAAATGCACGGCGGCGAGCTCCGACAGCCGCCGGTCGCCCGCCCGCGTGATGACCACCAGCGATCTACGACGGTCGGTCGGATCGGTCTTACGCCTGACAAGCTTCGCCTGCGCCAGGCGCGACACCAGCTCCGCCGCGCTGTGATCGCGGATCATCAGCTGGTCGGCGAGTTCGCCGACGCTGATGTGTTTCGCGTCGCGAAAGGTGCGCACCACCAGAAGCGCCTGATACCATTGCACGGTCACGCCATGGTCGGCGGCGACCTGTTCGCTGAAGGCCAAAAACCTTCGCAAGTCGGAGCGAAATTGCGCGAGCGCGACCAGGTCGTCTTCACTTGGCGACTTGCGCGGAGTCCCTTGTGTCTGTTCGCAGAGATTCAAATGAAACCTCTTAATTCCCGAGTCGTTCTCGCGCTGTGCGACTCATTTGGAGTAAAGAAACAATGCGCGCGCAGCGCCGGCGGGTCAATTCTAGTCGGCGTCAAAGCGGCCTATAATTGCGCGATGAAGTCATCAATCTTTGCAAAAAAAACATTGGGATCAGACTCTCCTCTGCTCAGGCGCGCAAGCGCCGCGCGACGACGCGGCGACTGCGGCGTCGAATAGTCGCGAACCGCTTGCAGCCATCCAAGTCCGTCGAGCGGATCGACATAGTCGATGGCATCGCCGCCGACTTCGCGGAAGGCCTCGATGTCAGAGGCGATGACGGGCGTTCCCGCCGCAAGCGCTTCTGCGACGGGCAGACCAAAGCCTTCGGCAAAGGAAGGCATGAGCAGCGCACGCGCGCCGGCAAGCAGGCTGCGCAGTCCCGGTGTGGAAAGTCCGCCCGCCTCAATGACGTGGGGACGCAAGGCGGCGCTGCGTTCCAGCATTTCGATCACGGCGGCGCTGAGCCAGCCGCGCTTGCCGACGATGATGAGCTTTGGCGGAGCCGTATCTCGCGCCAACACGCGCCATACGTTCAGCAGCGTCAAAAGATTCTTGCGCGGTTCGATCGTGCCGCAAACAACGAAATAGTTGACGCCGTCGAGCGCCGCCGGCGGCTCGGCGCGCGATGAAAAGACCGGCGATACGGGCAGGCGGGCGACGCAGATCGGCAGTTCGGGCCTTCCGCATTCGGCGGCGAATTGACGAAGGCGCCCGGCGACGGCTTGCGATCCGACGACAACGCCTGCGCCATAGCGGCAGACATTGCTCATGCGTCGGGGATGCAGCATCGCTTCTCTTGCGCGAAAGAACTCCGGCGCCTCGATCGGAAGCAGGTCGTGGACGAAGAAGACAGGCTTCACATCCGGCCGCGCCGTAAGCCAGCGCAGATACCAGCTTCGATCGACAAGAAATTGCGTGACGTTGAAATAGATCGCGCCACGCGGCGCCTCGCCCGTTGGCCTTCCAAGATAAGGCGCCCAGCGCCGCATCGCCTGCCAGTTTCGCTCAAGGAAAGAGAGATTCGGCGATCTTCTGACGCGAGTCATCGAGGCCCGAGCGGAGCCGTTGGAGAGAAACGCCGCGACGACGGCGCGATAGACCTCATCCTCCCCGGCGTCGCCATCTTCGCGCCAGAGACTCTCGACGCCTTCGATCGTCTCAAGCGCGCGGTCAGGATCGGCGAGGCGCGGGCCGATCGCCGTACAAATGAGCGCACTTCGCTCGCCTGCGCTGCGCGCAAGAAAATGCCTTGCGAGAGCGAAATCGACGCGATCGATGCCGTTTGGCGCTGCATTCAGCGCGCGTGTCACGATTCTCGTGACGTCATAGATGACGGTGCTGCGCGCCGCGTCACTCGCCGTCGACGTCAGTTGCGGCACTTCGTCTCGTCCAAACGACATCGCCAAATCTCGATCGCGTCATTGGCTTCTCGAACAGCGCGTTCCGTTTCTCTTTCGAGACACTCCCGATAGCGAAAAACCATTTTCGTAAAGAGCTGCATTTCTTCATCACAAGCGGCCATCGCGAGTGCGGCGGCGGACGTCTCGATGCAGCTGGGGCGTGACGGCGGCGCGCAGTAGGTGAAGCCTCGAAGCGCTTGCGCGGCGAGCGGCTGCGCATGCGTCAGGAAAGCAGCCGCGGTCGCGAGCGCGGCGCTGCACATGCTCATCCCGGAGAACCGCATCGAACCCACTCCGGCCCTAGGCGCCGCGACTTGCGAACCAATGCACCGCATCGGCGACCGCATCGGCTGGCGGCCGCGTCTTGTAGCCGAGCGTGCGGCGAGCCTTGGAATCGTCGAAGAACATGCGCTTCCCCGAAAGCCGCAAGCTCTCCCGATTGAGAAACGGCTCCGAGCCGGCAAAGCGCGCGACGATTTCATTGGCGTAGGCGAGCGGCATGAGCGGCCAGCGCGGCAATTTCGCCCAAGGCGGCGGCCGCCCCGTGATCCGCGATATTTCTACGAGCAGGTCGCGCAAGGTCAGATTTTCGCCTCCGAGAATATAACGCTCGCCGATACCGCCGACTTTCATCGCGGCGATGTGGCCCGCGGCGACATCCTCCACGTGAACGATGTTGAGTCCGGTATCGACGTAGGCCGGCATGCCGCCGCGCATCGCCTCGCAGACGATCCTGCCGGTGGGCGTCGGCCGCACGTCGCCGGAGCCGAGCGGCGCAGAGGGGCACACGATGACCGCAGGCAGTCCTTCATCTCGGATCATGCCTTCAACCAACCGCTCGGAAAGGACTTTGCTGAGCTTGTAGGCGCCGATCGCCCGTTCTGGAATCAACCGGTTGAATTCTGTGCAGGGCGCCGAATCAGGATCAAGCGTCGCGACGCTGCTCGTATGCACGACGCGCTGCACGCCGGCCCGCAGCGCCTCCCGCATGACGATCTCCGTCCCGCTCACATTGACGCGCATCACCGGTTCTGGATCGGGAGCCCAAAGGCGATAGTTCGCTGCAAGGTGAAAGAGAGCCGAGACGCCGGTCATGGCGCGCCGGACGCTTTCGCGATCAGTGACGTCGCCTTCGACGATCTCGCAATCCGGCGGCACATTGCCGCGCGGACTCGATCCGCGCAGAAGTGCGCGTACGCAGAATCCTTCCGCCAGCAAACCTCTCGCGACAGCGCCGCCGATGAAACCGCTTGCGCCCGTGACAAGTACCGTTCCGCGAGAAACCATGTCCTTCGCCTCTCTTTGCTGATGGAATCGACAGAGAATGCCGCTTCACGGAAAATGGGCGGCGACCCCGTGAGGTCTGGATCGGGCCATGCGCTCGTCAGCGGCCGTCAGTTCGCGGCATGCTCAATCAGACTTTGATCATCTACTTCCAGCATAGAGGGCTCGTGCGCCGCCAACGCCGGTGGGAGCGATTCCATAATCTCGCGCTCCTCGCGCTGCATCCGCGCAAGATCCTTCTGTATGACGACGACGAAGCCAAGGAAGGTCAACCCGGACAGGCCGCCGATCACGAGACGCGCTGGAACCGAGCCAAGCTGCAAAAAGCGCCCAGGACGCGACGAGAAGTCGAAACTCCGTCGCGCCCATGCCGCCGTAAGACAACCGATGCACCCGCTCCGTGACGACCCTCAGATAGGTGTAGGAACTCATCAGCAGATAGAGCGAGAGCACCAGGAGCGATGAGCCGAGCGTGAAATAAGGCGACACGCCCAGACCGACAACGATCAGAGTCTGAGCGATGAGATCGGACGAATGGTCGATGAAATAGCCATAATGCGGCCGTTCGATCGAACGATGCCGCGCAAGCGTGCCATCGAGAGAATCGCCGAACCAGTTGAGAAACAGGCCTCCAACGACCAGGACGAGAAATCCATTGGACCAGTGACAGCCGATGAAGCCGAGCAGGGTCAGGCCCGCGCCGAACAATCCGATCGCTGTTAGATGATCCGGGGTCGCCCAGTCGGGCAAACGCCGCACCAAGGCCAACAGCACAGCGCGCTCCTTGAGCGCGAGAAAACTTTGGTTGATGCGCTGATTGGCCACGAGAACCCCTCAAAAGCGTATCCCAGCCATATTACGGACGAAACAGGCAAAACGATGACATATTCAGAACTTAACCGGCATTAACCAAAATTCAAAAACTGTAATGCATCGGCATTTTCGGTCTCGAATGCGAAGCAAGCTTTATGCCTATCAGTACAAAACTCGGGTAACGGCGACGCCCTGAATTGCCGGCTGCCCAACCGTACCGACGAGCTGCATGAGCTTGCTGATGTCGGAGAACGGGGCGTTGCTGACGTAAAGAATGTCTTTGTCGCGAATCGGGAAGCGGCGCGCCGCAAACAGCGCCGCGGGTTCGCGAAGATTGAGGTGATAGGCGACCGGCACCAGCCCAAGCGCAAGCAGACGCGGCGTGACCTGCGGATATTCGTGCGCGAGACTTGCCGGCTCGTAGCGCAGAATGAAAACCCCATCGGGGTCGGCGCGTGAATCGGTTAGGCCGCCGGCCCTGCCGATCGCCTCTTCGAGCGTGATTCCGCGTGCATCGAATGGAACGACAGCGTTGGACCCGGTCGCCCCCATGACGGTAAACGTCTGCGGCGTGCGCTCGACGGTCAAAATGTCGCCCGCCCGCAAATAGATGTCTTCGCGAGGATTGACGAGCAG
>WSXZ01000026.1 GCA_009773555.1 Methylocystaceae bacterium
ACGCGCGCCTTTTGGGCGCCCGCAGGAGTGTAGCTCAACTGGTAGAGCACCGGTCTCCAAAACCGGGGGTTGTCGGTTCGATCCCGGCCACTCCTGCCATTAAAATAAAATAGTTATAGCGAAAGCGACGATGGAAGTTCGGGCGCTTTATTGGAACAAAGGTAAGCGTCGAGGTAAGCGGCCTCTCCCCCGGAGAGCACTGTGACCCCACGCGAAATCTCGACACCATCTGCCGTCCAAGCTTCGAAGAATTTAGGGCCGAACCTGCGTCGATTAGGAGGGCGTGGATTTCAGCGGCGGCACTCTACCATTTTGCCGACTGCCTTGAGAAGAGTCCGTAATGAGGGCATGCCCATCATCCGGGAGCGGCTATTGGCCTTTCCGAGATTTCAAGCGCTCGCGGACATAGCGAATGCCGGCAAGCACTTGGAATTGGATCGCGGGCCGCGGACAGGCTTAGCAGCCCAGCATTTCAAAATCGGTCAAGGCGCCGCATTTTCCGACGGCACATATTTTAGCGACGAAACAACCTTTTCCGATGCGCCGGAGGTGGTTCGTGTTCCAGTTCAAGGGCGCCACTATTGACGTGCTTGGGATGTGTGAAGCCGCGCTCGCCGCTTTGGAGGGTTTAACGTAGAAGTCTCGCGCCCGCAGCCGGAAGAAGAGTGACGGGGGAAGGTCGTCTAACAATATTTGGACGGCTTCACCCTCATCAAGCCCCGATTTCCTGCGATCAAGCCCGCTGCTCAATTCGTTGCAAAAGTTTGTCCATTGCAGCAGGCAGAGGCTCAGCGGCTACGCCTGATAACATGGCGCGCAGATAGTCAGCGATCGTCGTGACCATCGCATTATCGAGCATAGATTGCTTTTGGTTCTTATTGGTCGGCGACACGATTCAGGTCCTCCTCTTTCAGGACCTATAATTCCTGAAGCGCGCTCACGGTTCCGCCTTAAAGACGGAAAGGCCCGCGCCTTTTCGACGCGGCCCGCCCCCTCGCGGTAATCGAACCCCGCCGTGCGGTTCAGTTAGCGCCGAGCCTCTGATATCGAGCTAAACTCGCGCGGCAGGCTGCGCCGCTTAACAGGCCGCGCCGACGCATCCGATCCACTGCTTTGGCTGTGCTAAGGCTTTATTTTTAAAACACTTTGCAGGGGAACAATGCAAATGTGACGCAGTTCTCTCCCTTCAAGGAGAATGCGTCATGCCGGACAGAGCGCCGGGCGATATGCGGAACGCGGCCGCCGGCAAGGCAGCTGAGATCCAACTTCGCCAACGTCCTCACAGAGCCGCTGCCCAAGCGGATCATGGATGTGATGGCGGAGTTGGGTTGGGGGCGCGGCGGCGGGAGCCCGACGCGCACGAACCGTCGAAATCCCGCCAGCGCCAAATCTCGGCGGCCCTAGCGAGTTCGCTCATTGCGGCCCTCTCATTAGCAAACCGCTGAGCCCGCCTCTGGCGCTCGCGCTGGGCCACGCCCGCAGCTAGGATCATCCCCAAAGAAGCGGCGCCCCTCTGCGCCCGCCTTTGATAAGACCGGGCGAACGCGCCGTTCCTAGCGGAGCAACATCATGGCCAGCGACGCGATGCGGCTGACGCCTGGCGACGCGCTCATCGTCCTGGACGTGCAGCGCGATTTCTGCGCCGGCGGCGCCTTAGAGGTTTCCGGAGCCGACAAGATCGTCTCTGTGGTCAATGAACTCATCAAGGAAGCCGTGGCCGCCGGCGTTCCCATCGTCGCGTCGCGAGACTGGCATCCGCCCGGCCATGCCAGCTTTCGCGATTGCGGCGGACCATGGCCGGCGCATTGCGTTCAGGGCAGCGTCGGCGCTCAGTTCCATCCCGATCTGCGCCTCCCCGAGCGCGCCATCATCGTCAGCAAAGGAGAATCGCTCGAGCGCGATCAGCTTTCCGCGCTCAACGGCACGGGGCTCGCCGAGCGGCTGCGCCAGCTCCGCGTGCGTCGCCTTTTGATCGTCGGACTGGCGCTCGACGTCTGCGTGCTCGAGACGGCGCTGGACGCCGTCGCGGAAGGATTTGATACGCATGTGCGGCTGTCCGGAACGCGCGCCATTGCGCCGGAGGGCGCAAGAGACGCCGTCGAAAACATGCGGAAGGCGTGCGTCTTCGTCGAAGACAGCCAAGACGAAATTTAAACGGCATGCGCACATTACAGCGATGAGGATTTGCCCGGGCCTAGCGGCATAGCTATGGTCCCGGCCGGCGCGCGAGCGCTTGCAGCTCTATCCAGTCGACGCGTAAAAAAGGAGCGGTCGTGTCCAGCAGCGCGCTCTTCGCGGATCTCTATGAATTCGCGATGCTGCGCGCCTATTTCGAATTGGGCATGAACGCGCAGGCGACGTTCAGCCTCTTCGTGCGCAAGCTGCCGCCGCAACGCAATTTTCTGATCGCCGCCGGCTTGGACGATCTTCTTCATGAGATCGAGCATTGGCGTTTTGAGCCGCATCACATCGACTATCTGGGCTCGCTCAAAATTTCTTCGCAGCCGTTCCTCGACTGGCTCGCAGATTTCCGCTTCTCCGGCGACATCTATGCGATGCACGAAGGCACGCCGTTCTTTGAAAACGAACCGATCCTGGAAGTGATCGCGCCCATCGCCGAAGCGCAGCTGATCGAAACGCTCGTTCTCAATCAGATCGGACTGCAAACGATGCTGGCGTCAAAAGCGGCGCGCGTCGTCGCCGCGGCGCGCGGCGCCAGCGTCGTCGATTTCGGCGCGCGACGGGCGCAAGGCATGGATGCGGCGATAAAGGGCGCCCGCGCATTCTATATCGCCGGAGTCGAGTCGACCTCCAATGTCGCGGCCGGGCAAGCCTATGGATTGCCCCTCGCCGGAACGATGGCGCATAGTTTTGTCGAAGCCTGCGCCTCCGAGGCGTACGCCTTTCAGTCGTTCAGCGATGTTTTTCCGGGCACGACGCTTCTCGTCGATACCTATGACACGCTCGAAGGCGTCAAGAAGGTCGTCGCGCTCGCGAAGACGCGCGGGCCGAACTTCAAAGTCCGCGCGGTGCGTCTCGACTCCGGCGATCTCGACCTGCTGTCGCGCCAGACGCGCCGCATCCTCGATGACGCCGGCTTGACCGACGTGCGGATCGTCGCCAGCGGCGGCCTCGAGGAAACCAGGATCGACGCTCTGACGTCGCGCGGCGCGCCCATCGATGTCTTTGGCGTCGGGACGGATATGGCGGCGTCGAGCGACGCGCCAAACCTCGATATCGCCTATAAGCTGACCGAATACGCCGGCAAGGGACGGATGAAATTGTCGGCGGGCAAGCGCTCGCTGCCGGGCCGCAAACAGGTTTTTCGCGAGGTTAGAGACGGCGTCGCGACAAGGGACGTCATCGCCCGAGAGGGCGAAACTCTGCCAGGCGTCCCGTTGCTGCAGCCGTTCATGCTGTCAGGTCGCCGGGTCGTGGAGCAGTCATGCGACCTTCCGCAAATTCGCAATTACGCGAAAGAGCAGATCGCCGCGCTGCCCGCGCATCTGAAAGCTCTCGGATCGCCTGCGCGCTATGACGTCGCGATCAGCGACGAACTCGCCAGCTATGAGCGCGAGACTCGCGCGCATTTGATCGAGTGATGTTTCGCCAAATTGGCTCGGCCGAACGCTAAGCCGCGAAACCGGTCGAATTCCTCTCTGCGCAGACAGAAAATGAGCGCAAGCGGAGCCTAGCGTCGATCCTTCCGGTCGATGAATTCGGACGTGAACCGCCTAAGCGCAGTGCGCAGATCGTCGGCATATCCTGTCGCGCCCAGCGACTGGAATCTTTCGATGTCGGCGAGCATCAGTTCTCTCACCGGCGCCGCGCCGCGATGCAGATTGACCAAATAGCCGGATAAAAGCCGGCCGTCCCGGCCCCTGGCCGCCGCCTTGATCTCGCTCTCAGACGAGCCGATTTTCTTGGCAATTCCTAACATTCGTCGCTCCGAAGGGCGGACAGCGCGCCCGATGTCCGCGAACTGCCTAAGCAAGAATTGCGCTCACCTGAGCTCGGCGCACGCCGCCGCTTGGCCAAATCTAAAAAAACCGTCAACCATCGCGTAAAGACCGCCGTTGCGCGGCGCCGATTCCCGCGTCGCGGCCGTGTATTCCGGCGCACCGCACACGAGCTTCATGCCCCACTCCGGGTAACTGCGCATCGAAATGCGTTCGTGAACGAGCTTGACGACGCCGGAGTGCCGGGAATCTGTCCGGATTTGCAAATAGAGCGGCGTCAGCGCTTGTCTGGGACCCTCCAGAATTTGCAAAAAATTCAGGCCGTTGTAGAGCAGCGTCCCGCTGATGTGCAGCGAACGATTTCGCTCCGCGGACATCTCGACCATTCCCTCGATCGACGAGAGATTCAGATCAAGATTGGCGTTACTGAAATAGACAAGCCGATGCATCAGTGGCCTCCTGCCGCCATCCGCCCGAGAATTCCGCCTCACGAGGCGCCCGTCAACCGCCACAGGCTGAAATAGCGATAGAGCCAAATCGAAATTTATGCAATAGTTTCATATGCTTGACCAAACTCAAGCCATCGCGCAAAACTCATCTTCCAGTCATAGGTTCGTATCAAGCGGACGCTATCTAGAGGGTATATTGCAGCCCTTTTCAGTCGTTGGGGAGACGCTGGCGCTGCCGCGTCTCCCCCTTTTGCAATTGGCGCGCACACAGCGACAGCTCCAGGGGAAATAGCATGATCTCGCCAGGGCCTTCCCTCCTCCTCACTTCGCTCAAGACCTGTCAGGACTGCGCATCGCGATTCATGGACTTCGGCCTGATCAACACGCGGTCGGCGCTGCAATTCGGGCAAGATGTATGGGCCGCGAGATCGTCGCACGACGTCGCCGAAGCCATGGTCAACTATGGACGCAGACAATTTGAATGCTGGACGGAGGAACTGGAGGAGTTCTCGACTGCGGCCGGCGACAAGAAGACCCCGGACGCCGAGGTCGTCGGACTGGGGGACTAGTTTTCCATCGTCGGATCTTCCAGTTGAGAAGATATGATGATGAATGCAACGACGGGGCGTGACGTCGCGGCGGCGACGATCGCCGTGCTCATCGTTCAGGCTGGCGCGCTTTGGGCGCTCGGCCGCCCATTCCTTTGCGCCTGCGGCGAATTCAAGCTCTGGGAGGGCGACGCCGCCTCTCCTTGCCTCTCTCAGCAGCTCACCGACTGGTACAGCTTCACGCATGTCATCCACGGCGTGCTGTTCTATTTCCTGCTCTGGCTTGCTGCGCCGGGACTGTCGTTCGGGCAACGCTTCATGATCGCGTTGGCGCTCGAAGTCGGATGGGAGATCCTAGAGAATACGCCCTTCGCCATCCGCCACTATCGCAAGCAGCCGCCGGCGCAGGACTATGCAGGAGACAGCATCGTCAATTCGCTTGCCGATACGCTGGCGATGGCGCTGGGCTTTCTTCTGGCGTGGCGGCTCCCGGTTTTAGCCGTCATCGCAATATCCGTGCTTCTCGAAGTCGGGGTCGCGCTGAACATTAGAGACAATTTCACGCTCAATGTGCTGAGTTTCATCTATCCTTTCGAGTTCATCCGCCGCTGGCAGAACGGCGCG
The DNA here is from genome assembly GCA_009773555.1 of Methylocystaceae bacterium. GTDB lineage: Bacteria > Pseudomonadota > Alphaproteobacteria > Rhizobiales > Beijerinckiaceae > Methylocystis. The sequence goes on from WSXZ01000026.1 coordinate 5,581, forward strand.
CCCTAGGCGCCGATTTGCGGTCGTTGGCGGGCTGGGCTAACTCAAGCGTTCCCTAAGCCGCGCTCGCAAACGCCCTATCCCTCGGACATTTCGCCCCGCCCGCATGACCAAGCGCGCTCCCGTCCTCGCCGACTTCAAACGCATCGTCGTGAAGGTCGGCTCCTCGCTCATCGTCGACCCCAACAAGGCGTCGGCGAAACGCGCCTGGCTGAAGCGCCTCGCCGACGACGTCGCCGATCTGCATCGCGCCGGCGCCGACGTGCTGGTGGTCTCCTCCGGCGCCGTAGCGCTCGGGCGCAGCGTGCTCGGCTTTCCGCGCGGCGCGCTAAAGCTCGAAGACAGCCAGGCGGCCGCCGCCGTCGGCCAGATCGCCCTGGCGCGGCTCTGGGCCGAGATCCTGCACGATCGCGGACTCGTCGCCGGGCAGGTGCTGGTGACGCTCGGCGATACGGAGGAGCGCCGCCGCTACCTTTATGCGCGCGAATGTCTGACGCGGCTGTTGTCGCTGCGCGCCGTGCCGGTGATTAATGAGAACGACACGGTGGCGACGGCGGAAATCCGCTATGGCGACAATGACCGTCTCGCCGCGCGGGTCGCCACCATGGCGAGCGCCGATCTGTTGATCCTGCTCTCCGACGTCGACGGGCTCTACAGCGCCCCGCCCGACTCCAATCCGGACGCCAAGCACATCGCGATCGTTCCGCGCGTTACGGCGGAGATCGAAGCCATGGCCGGCGGCGCCGCCTCGCAATATTCGCGCGGCGGCATGCGCACCAAGATCGAGGCGGCCAAGATCGCCACGACCGGCGGCGCGCATATGGTGATCGCCGACGGCCGCGAAGAAGCGCCGATCGCGCGCATCGCCGCCGGGGGACGCTGCACCTGGTTTCTGACGCCGTCCAATCCGGTGACGGCGCGCAAGAAATGGATCGCCGGCTCGCTGGAGCCGAAAGGCGCGGTGCATATTGACGACGGCGCGGCCAAGGCGCTGCGCTCGGGCAGGAGCCTGCTGCCGGCGGGCGTGACGCGGATCGAAGGCGCCTTCGCGCGCGGCGACTGCATTTTGATCCGCAACGCCAAGGGCGGCGAGATCGGCCGTGGACTCGTGACCTATGACGCGGTCGATGCGGCGAAAATCGTCGGGCGTTCGACGAAAGACATCGAGGCGCTCCTGGGTTTTAAAGGCCCCGATGAGATCATCCACCGCGACGACATGGCGCTCGGCGGAGAGTGAGCGTCGACGCAACGCTTCGCCGTCCTCGTCCTTCGAGACGCGCCTTACAGTCGCTCCTCAGGATGAGGACTGACTGTAGCCGCTGCAGCGTTTAGGCGCTCTGAAAATGGCGCAACCCAAGGCCCCTCATCCTGAGGAGCGCGCGCAGCGCGCGTCTCGAAGGACGAGGGGCCGGGGCGGCTGACCCGGGCATCCACGCCGCGACGTTTCGCATATGCTGCAAGGCGCATGCAGCGGCGCCGCGTGGATGCCCGCGACAAGCGCGGGCATGACGGCTGAAGTATTTCCGAACTTCGAATACCGTGTTAGTATTTTGCATGCGGCTTACGACCTTCACCGACTTTGGCCTGCGCGCCCTCATCCTTCTCGCCGACCGCAATCCGCAAGTGATGAGCGCGGCGGCGATCGCCGATCATTTCGACGTTTCCCGCCACCATATGGCGAAAGTGCTGCAGGAGCTCGCCGCGGCCGGATATGTCGAAGGCATCCGCGGCGCGCAGGGCGGCGTTCGATTGGCGCGCGATCCGCGCGATATCCGAATCGGCGAGGTGGTCCGCAGGCTTGACGACCAACCGCTGGTCGAATGTTTCAGCCCGCAGGGCAGCAACTGCGCGCTTTTGCCGCGCTGCCGACTGAAGGGCATGCTGGCGCGCGCCGAACAGGGATTTATGCGCGAACTCGATCGCTACACCCTGCACGACTGCCTCGAAAAAACCGCCGCCTTTCCGCTCGCCGATCTCTCCGCCTGAACATGCGCCGCGAGCATTGCTCGTCACGGCTTGACTTCCGACCTTTTTAATACGCATTCTAAATACCTATTAAGCAGGAGGGAGCGACATGTTCTGTTACCAATGCGAGCAGACTTACCGGTCGGACGCGGGCGCCGGCTGCGCGGGCGCGAAGGGCATGTGCGGCAAGGACGCGACGACCGCCGATCTGCAGGACATTCTGCTCTATGTCTGCGAGGGCGTCGGCCAATATCTGCATCGCGCGCGCCAGCTTGGCGCGACCGACATCGACGCCGACCGCTTCATTCTCTTCGCCTTCTTCACCACCCTTACCAACGTCAATTTCAACGCGGTGAAATTCGTCGAACTGATCCAGCGGGCCTCGCAGATCCGCAATCGCGCCAAGGCGCTTTACGAAGACGCCGCGCGCGCCGCCGGCAAGACGCCCGAACGTCTCTCCGGCCCCGCCGCTTTCGCGCCAGCCGACAATATGGCCGGACTTCTCGCGCAAGCATCCGAGGCGGCGGTGCGCAAAGACGCAGCGATCCTCGGCGAAGACGCGGTCGGCGCGCGTGCGCTCATTCTCTACGGCCTCAAGGGTGTTTGCGCCTATGCGCATCACGCGCGCGTGCTCGGAGAAGAGCGCGACGCGATCTATGCAACCGTCGAACATGCGCTCGATATGCTGGCGCGCGAAGAGCGTGACGTCGCGACGCTCCTCGACGAGGCGCTGGCGCTTGGCCGCGCCAACTTCCTCGCCATGGAGGCGCTCGACGCCGCCAACACCGGCACGTTTGGCGCGCCGACGCCGACGAGCGTGCGCGTGACGCCGATCAAGGGAAAGGCGATCCTCGTCTCCGGCCATGATCTGAAGGATCTGCACGCGATCCTCGAAGCGACGAAGGACAAGGGGATCAACATCTATACGCATGGCGAAATGCTGCCGGCGCATTCCTATCCCAAGCTCAAGGCCTATCCGCATCTCGCCGGCAATTACGGCGGCGCCTGGCAGGAGCAGCAGAAGGAATTCGCGGACTTCCCCGGCCCGATCGTCATGACCTCCAACTGCCTGATCGAGCCGCAGCCGCGCTATCGCGGACGCATCTTCACGGCGGGACCTGTCGGCTGGGCGGGCGTGCGCCACATCGCCGATGAGAATTTCGCGGTCGTCGCGCAGGCGGCGCAGGCCCTGCCCGGCTTTACTGAAGACGCGCCGGAACAGACCATCACCATCGGCTTTGGGCGCGAGGCCGTGCTTGGAGTCGCCGACAAGGTGATCGACGCCGTGAAGAGCGGCGCCATCCGCCACTTCTTCCTCGTCGGCGGCTGCGACGGCGCGGCGCCGGGCCGCAACTACTACACGGACTTTGCCGACGAAGCGCCGAAGGATACGGTGATCCTCACGCTCGGTTGCGGCAAATATCGCTTCAACAAGCATGACTTCGGGACGATCGACGGTCTGCCGCGGCTTCTCGACATGGGCCAGTGCAACGACGCCTATTCGGCGCTCGTTGTCGCGACGAAACTCGCTGAAGCCTTCGGCGTCGGCGTCAATGAACTGCCGCTGTCGCTCATCGTTTCCTGGTTCGAGCAGAAGGCCGCCGCCGTTCTTCTCACGCTGCTCGCGCTCGGCGTGCGCAATGTGCGCATCGGCCCGACGCTGCCGGCCTTCCTTACGCCGGCGCTCGTGGCTGTGTTGGTCGAAAAGTTTGGCGTCCAACCGGTCGGCGACGCCAAGGCCGACATCGCAGCCTCGCTCGCCCGCGCCGCCTAGCCCTTATACGGCGGACGCCCGACTTCAGGCGTCCGCCCCTTCGCCGGAATCCGCCATGTACAAGGTCAGCCTGCTCACGCGCGACGGCGCGACGATCGCCTTCGACGCTGAACCCTCCGACACGCTACTGGACGCCGCCGAACGCGCGAGCATTTATCTTCCCTCCTCCTGCCGGGAGGGCGGCTGCGGCGCCTGCCGCGTTTCTCGCGAAAGCGGAGACGTCGAACTCATGGCCTACAGCAGCGTAGCGCTAAGCGAGGACGAGCGCATGGCGGGCGATATATTGCTGTGCCGCGCGCAGCCGCGCAGCGATCTCGCTTTGCGGGCGCCGTTCGACGAAGCGGCGGTCGGCTTTGCGCCGGTTCCCGAGCGGCGGGCAACGATTGTGGCGATCGAGCCCGTCGGCTCTGGAACGCTGCGCCTGCAGCTTCAATATGAAGACGATCCGACATTCGGGCGCGCGGCGCAGTTCACGGCCGGCCAATTCATCGAACTCACGCTTCCCGACGGCTCCGCGAAGCGTTCCTATTCGCTCGCCAATGCGCCGAACTGGGACGGAACGCTCGAATTGTTCATTCGCCTTCAGCCGCACGGCGCCTTTTCGGATTATCTTCGTGATGGCGGCGCCATCGGCGACACGCTGCTTGTGCGCGGTCCGCAGGGTCAGTTCACACTCGATGAGTCGAGCGCGGCGCCGCGCTGGTTTGTCGTTGGCGGCACCGGCCTCGCGCCGGCGCTCTCGATGCTGCGGCAAATGGCCGAATTCGCCGATCAGCGCCCCTGCCGGCTGTTTTTCGGCGTTAACAAAGTCCATGAGCTTTTCGCGCTCGACGCGCTCGACGCACTGAAAGCGGCGTTGCCGCAGCTCGTCGTGACGCTCTGCGTGTGGAAGCCGGAACAGGAATGGCGCGAGTTTACCGGCACGCCGGTAGAAGCGCTCGCGCAGGCGCTGTCGAGCGCGCCCGAGACGCCGGACATTTACGCCTGCGGCCCCCCGGCGCTGATCGCCGCGACCGAGGAAGCTGGCCGTTCCGCCGGCGTCTCGCATGATCGCATCTTCAGCGAGAAGTTTACGGCGGCGTGAGGGGAGCTCTGACCGCTAATCCTCCGCGTCATGGCCGGGCTTGTCCCGGCCATCCACGCCGGGACATTGCGCCAATGCTGAAAGTCCAGCGCAGCGACGCCGCGTGGATACCCGCGACAAGCGCGGGCATGACGCTGAAAGGTGGCGTCCTGACGATAGCCGCCGCCGTGCAAGGTTGAGGCGCGCCGCCGACGTAAAGCCATGCCAAAGAGGCCCGGCGCCCCCATCGCCCCCCGCAACGGAGCCGTTGCTCCCTGCGCGGAAGCTCGACCGGACGAGCGCTACACCTGGAAAGTGGCGCGCGGATGATGTCGCCATTTTGACCCATTTCTTCCAAACAATGGGCCGTAAGCAATGGGCCGCTGAACGAAAGTCGCGCCGCAAGTCCCCAGCCGGATTGCCGCCAACTCCGTGCCCTGCGATCCGGCTTCTGACGAAGAAAACCATTCGAGGGCGGTCCAAGAGAGGGTCACAAATGTTTTCAGCGCGCCGATTCGCTGCATCCTTGCCTGTTGCAGGCGCTTTATTCGCCTTTCTCTTTCCCTTCTCAAACGCCCAGGCTCAAGATTCGCTCTGCGAGGAATCGGCTGAGGTCGCGGTTTTAACGTCGCCGGCGTCGCCTTGGGCAGGCGCGCCCTTGCGTATCCTCGTCGCCGCGGAAAAGCCGCTCGACGGCGAGCTTTCGCTGGTTGGGCCTGATGGAAGGGTCGCGGCCAGATCGCACGGACAGCGGGGCGGACCGCCGTATGTCTGGTTCGCCGAAGTTGCGTCGCCGGCCGCCGGCGCGTGGCATGCGACGCTCAACACCACTTCGTCCACTTGCGGCACGATTACGAAGGACATCGCTGTGAGCGCGCGCAAATCGTCCGCGTCGCAAGCGGCGGAAGGCAGCGTCTGGCAGGTGCACAACACATGGAACCGCGCGACGGAGAATTTGTATTCGGCATGGGTCGCCAAGCTTTTTGACGCGCCGCTCGAAGCGGAGCAGTCATGGAAGACGTGGCATGAGGTGCTGCGCAATCCGTCGCGCAATGTCCTGTTCAATCATCTCGGCGCGGGCGAAGACAGCCTCACCCTATCGCTGAAGCCCGACTGCGCCGATTTCGTCTACTTCTTGCGCGCCTATTTCGCCTTCAAGATGGGCTTGCCTTTCGCCTATTCGAATTGCTCGCGCGGAGGCGGCGGCGCGCCGCCGCGCTGCAATGAACGATTCGATATACTGCATCCCCAACTGACCCGACCCGCGCCGCCGCCGGAGCAAGCCGTGGCGTCGGCCGCCGCTCCGCCAGCCCCTACCCGCATAGCGGCTCCTCCCACGAACTTTTTACAGCAGCTATTTGCACAGCCTCAGCAGGCCCAGCCGGCCGCGGCGCCGACGACTGCGCCGGTCGCTCCCGCGAAACCGCCTGCCCCCAAGCGGCCGGCCGGCGTCGCCGGATATTTTCGAGCTGTGGGCGACGTCGTGCATTCGGGTTCGGTGCGCGCGCCGGCAAACAGCGATAAATCCGATTTTTACACCATTCCGCTGACGCAGGAGACGCTGCGTCCCGGAACCGCCTACGCCGATCCGTATGGGCACGTCATGATGCTGGTGCAACGCGTCCCGCAGACGGCGGACGCCGCCGGCGTCTTTCTCGCCGTCGACGCCGAGCCGGATGGCACGGTCACGCGCAAGCGGTTCTGGCGCGGCAACTTCCTGTTCGCGAACGAAGCTTCCCTCGGCAGCCCCGGCTTCAAGCGCTTCCGACCGATCGTGCGGGAAAACGGCGGGTTGCGGGCGCTCACCAATGCCGAGATCGCCAAGAACTCGGATTACGGCGATTTCTCCCTGGAGCAGTCGCAGTTCGGCGCCGAGGAATTCTACGATCGCATGGATGAGGTGATGTCGCCTGAGCCGCTCGATCCGACGCGCGCGATGATGGCGGCCATCACGGCGCTTGAAGAGCAGGTGAAGACGCGCGCGACGGCGGTTGAAAACGGTCGAAAGTTCCAGAACGGCGGGCGTGGCGAGGCATCGATGCCCAACGGCCCGGCGATCTTCGCGACCAGTGGCGCTTGGGAGGACTTCTCGACGCCGGCGCGCGATCTCCGCCTGCTGATTGCGATCGATGTTGTGCGCGGATTTCCAGATCGTGTCGCTCGACGCAGCGATCGCTACGCCATGCCGTTTGGCAGAGGTCCAGCGGGCGTTCAGGCCCAACTGCAAAGCGCGCTGGCGAGCGAACTCGCGGGCCGCACCTTTTCCTATACTCGCAGCGACGGCTCCGCCTGGACGCTCTCGCTCAAAGACGTGATGGACCGCGCGGCGGACCTTGAGATGGGCTACAATCCCAATGACTGCGTCGAGCTGCGGTGGGGCGCTTCTGACGGGAGCGCCGAGGCGGCGACATGCAGCCGGCGCGCGCCGGCCGCGCAGCGCGCGAAGATGACGGACTATCGCAACTGGTTCCGCGAACGCCGCTGGCCGCACGCATAGCGCGGAAGAAGTGGGACGCGTCCCACTTTACCGCCAGATTTCGAAAGTTTAATCGGCCGCGTTCGCGCTTGGGGCTTGGCGGCGTTTTGCGCCGGGGCCATATCTTCCTGCGCCGCGCCTTCGAGGGCGGCAACGATGGAGAACCCTATGTCACCGGAAGAACGCCAACTCATCGCTGGACTGTTCGAGCGCACCAAGAGCGCCGCCTCGACGCCGCGCGACCAGGCGGCGGAAGCTTTCATCAGCGAACAGATCAAGGCTCAGCCGGCGGCGCCCTATCTCCTGGCGCAGACCGTGATCGTGCAGGATCAGGCGCTGCAAGGCGCCAATGCGCGCATCGAGGAGCTTGAAGCCCGCGTGCAGGAGCTTGAGTCGAAGCCCGCCGGCGGTTTCCTTGGCGGCCTGTTCGGGGGTGGTTCCCGTCCGGAGCCGCCGCGTCCTCCCCAGCAGGCTCGTCCGGGCGGACCTTGGGGCGGCGCCCAGCAGGGCGGCATGAATCCCGTGGCCGGCGGCTACGCGCCGCAGGGCTGGGGCCAACAGCAGCCGCCTGCGCCTGAAACCGGCGGATTTCTCAAGGGCGCGCTCGGCACCGCCGCGGGCGTCGCGGGCGGCGTGCTGCTCGCCGACGGCATCCGCAACCTGTTTTCACATGGCGCCGGCTATGGCGGGATGGGAAATCTCGGCATCGGCTCCGGCTTTACGCCGGCCGGCGGCGATACGGTGATCAACAACTATTACGGCGACCAGCAGTCGGGCGCCGCGGACGCCGGTTATGACTCCGGCGACCACGCAGGAGGGGTGGAGGACGCAGATTATGGCGCGGACCCCGGCTTCGATGACGGCGGCGGCTTCGACAGCGGCGGCGACGGCGGCTTCGACGTCTGATGCAGTTTGGCTCCCGGCCCCACAAGGGCCGGGAGTTCTCGCATCTGGCGCCCTGTGCGCCAGCGCACCGCGACTCCCCATGCGGCGTTCTAGGGTCCGATCATCCGCTGATCGAGCGGACGGACCACGGGGAACTCGCCATGAACCGTTCAATGAACGACACGACGAACCGCACGACCAAGACCAGCTTCGCTTCGCGACCGGTTCGCGTCGCGCTGGCCATGAAGATCGCCTTCGCGATCCTCGCCGCCAATGTCAGCTTCGCCGCCGCCAAGGCGCTCCTCGTCAAGGCGCCGGACATGCAGCCTGCGCGCGTCGCCGCCGACGCCTCGTCGGTGAAGCCCTTCATCCTCCCCATCGACTGGCAGGAATCGACCGCCGTCGCGCAGTCAGATCCTACGCAGAATTGCCATGGCGTCACCGTCGAGACCGACGAGGGCTATGGCGTGCGCGGACAAACGATCCGTTTCGTTTGCCGCAAGGCCCTGTAACAAGGCCCTGTAAGAGGGTCCCAGGAGTACGAGTCATGTTGCGCGTTTCGTTCCTCCCTCGGGCTGCTCCTTTCGTCATCGCAGGCGCCCTGCTCGCCGCCCCGGCCATCGCGCAAATGTCGAGCCCGCAAAACGATGCGCCCGACTTGCCGGCGGCCGCCGAGCGCAGGGCGAGGCCGTCGTCAGAACGCGAGAACGTCAACCGGCCGCCGGCCGACGCGCCGCGGGAAGCAGATGAGCACCAGCAGAGCGATGAGCGCCAAGAGCTCGACCAAGGGCTCGAAAAGCAGAAGGAAGCCGACGCGCCGCAAGGCGTCGATGAACAGCAGCGGGCCGATGAGCGGCAAGCAACCGATGCACACGAAAGCATGGCGCGGGCGCTGCGCGACTGGTCGAATGAGGAGCCCGACGACAGCCGAAGCGTCCAGCGTTCGGAAATCGCCGCTTATTACAAGAACCGCGATTATGCGCCGATCTGGCGCGATGCGGACGGCTTCACCAAAACGGCGAAAAGCGCGCTGGACACTCTGCGCGACGCCGGCCGCGACGGCCTGCGCGTAAAGGCGCCTGCCGAAGAGTCGTCCTGGAGCGCCAAGGGCGAATTGGCGCTATCGGAGGCCGTGGCCGATTATGCCGCGCAAGCGAGCGGCGCCCGGGTCAATCCCGCAACGATTTCGCCTGACATCGAGGAGCGGCCATCGGTGGTGAAGCCGGCGCAAGCGCTCGACGCGATCGCCGAGGCTGGAGACGGGGCCGGCGCGCGGCTTGCCGCCTTCAATCCGCCGCACCCGGCCTATGCCGCCTTACGCGAGAAGCTCGCAGAACTGCGCGCCGCGCGCGGCCATCCGCGCCGCGAGGCCACTGCGGCTCACGGGTCGGATGCGCGGCCCATCACGAATTTTGCGTCGCTGCCCGAAGCCAAGGCGAAGCGCGTCGAGGCGGAAATCATCGCCAATATGGAGCGGTGGCGCTGGGAGCCGCGCGACATGGGCGCGACGCGCCTTGAAGTCAATATTCCGCAGTTCGAGACGACATTCACGCGAGATAATCAAATTGTGTTTCGCGGGCGCGTTGTCGTGGGCAAGAAGACGTCGCCGACGCCGGTGTTTTCCGACGTGATGCCATATATCGTCGTCAATCCGACCTGGACCGTTCCGGAGTCGATCATCGAGAAGGAGCTGGAGCCCAAAACCGGCGGCAAGCTCTCCAAGCTTCGCACGCGCGGATACAAAGTGACCTACCGCAATGGAAAGCCATTCGTTCAGCAGGAGCCCGGCGAGAAGAACGCGCTTGGGCGGCTCAAATTCGTCTTTCCGAACGATCTCTTGATTTACATGCACGACACGCCGCAGAAGAAACTCTTCGCCCGCGCCAAGCGCGCCTACAGTCACGGATGCGTACGTGTCCAGAATCCGTTCAAGCTCGCGGAAGAAGTCATCGGGCGTCCTGACTATGACGAAAAGCGCCTAAAGGCGCTGATCGGCAAGAAGGAGCGCCGCATCAATCTGGCGAAGCCGATTCCGGTGCACATCGAATATTTCACGGCCGTGGTCAACGACGACGGCGCGCTGAAGCTTTACGACGACATCTACGGTTATTCGGCGAAGGTGCGCTCGGCGCTCGCATTGTAATTGGAGCAGGCTCCGAAAAAGTTGACAGACTTTTTCGATGAGAACCTGCTCCAATGTTTTGATTTTGAGCGATTCCTAATCGATCACATGATTCCATGTGATCGGGAAGCGCTCTAGGCCGACGAGGCGAGCCGCGCCACCTGCCGGCGCAATTGCTCCTGAGCGCGCGCGAGATTTTGATGCGCCCGCGCGGACCAGAGTTTGCGCGTCTCGTCGAGGCGGTAAAGCGCGTCTCCGTGCGCGGCGAATGTGTCGATCATCTGGAGCCGCCCAAGGCAAAAGAGCGGCTCGGGGATCCAGGCGTATTCGAAACGAAGCCGCGCCAGATTTTGCTCGAACTCGGACCAGGACGCGCCGAGCGAGGAAAGATCGAGGTCGAGGAAGAGGTCCAGATCGCGCGAAAAACCGGGATAATGCTCAACCTTCGCGCGCGCGTTGAGGTGGTTCGCTGTCGCCATGATCAGGTCATGGATGGCCTGAGCATCCGTTTCGTCGAATTTCGAGTGACGTTCGAAGAGCGTTGCGCTCGCGCGAACATTTTCGGCGTCGGGACGAAGCAGACCGTCGTCGTCGCGCGTCACATAGACAGCGTCATGCCAGAAGATCGCTGCGCCGATCAGATCGGGCCGTACGGCGAGCGCCTTCAAGCAGTCGAGCTTCGTCAGCAAATCGACGATATGGCCCCAATCATGGTACCTGCGTTGCGGTTCGCGATAGGCGGCGTCGATAACCGAAAAAGCATCCGCGTCGTGACGCCCGGCGATCAGGGCCCAATAATTCTGCACCGGATGTGAGATCATGCGCGAGTAGCGATCATAAGCGAAACCCATAATACGTGCGGCTATGCGGCTGGACAGCAGTCGCGCTCGGACGAAGACGTCACTTGCTCGAAAGATTCCATACCGAAGACCAGTTATCCTGCGACCCCTCCCTGGCGAGACCTCGATACCGCTGCTCCAAGACGACATAGAGCGCGGGCCAGGGCTCGGGAACCGATCGCGCCAACGCCGAGGCTCCTGGCGCATGAGGTCATGCGACTTGCGCCAGCGCACATACGAGTCCGAGACAACCACCTCGCTGTCGCCGACGAGCGCGAAAACCCTCGTCGGTTCGCTCTTTCCGACGACGCGGACACGCCCAAGGTCAAGCCAGGCGAAGTCTGGCGCGGCGTCGTGGACCGCGCCAGACGCCACAATGTCCGTCTGAAACGCCTTGCTCGCCCCTTCGAGCCGCGACGCGAGATTCACCGTGTCGCCAAGAATCGAATAATCGAAGCGGCGGATGGACCCCATGTTGCCGACGCTGCAAGGCCCGAGATGGAGGCCAAGCCCCATCGCCGCCGGCTGCCCATCATTGCCCGACGACGCAGCGGCCTCGGCGCGCCTTTTATTGAGGCTGACGAGAGCCTCGCGCATCGTCAGGGCGGCCTGAACGGCCTTGCGCGGATGGTCGTCGATATCGAGCGGCGCGTTCCAGAAGGCGAGCACCGCATCGCCCATATATTTGTCGATCGTGCCTTCCTGTTCGAGGATGGCGTCGGTCATCGGGGTCAAATATTCATTCATGAACTGCGTGAGTTCGCGCGCGCTCATGCCTTCCGAAATCCCCGAGAAATTGCGCAGATCGGAAAACAGCACGGTCAATTCGCGCGTCTCGCCGCCGAGCACCAGCCGCTCCGGATGTTCGGCGAGGCGATCGACGACGGCGGGCGAGACGAACTTACCGAAGGCCTGACGGACATGGCGACGCGCGGAGGTTTCGGACCGCCAGAGCGTCACTGCGCCGAAGAGATACCCGCCAATAATCGCAAGACTCGGATAAGAGGGATCGAGTAGCACGCCGCGGCGATCGAACAGATAAAAGGCGCCGGCGAATAGCCCCGCGACGGCGAGCGGCGCCGCCGCCGCCGAGACGAGCGGCGGCGCGATGAAGAGCAGGCTCATGATCAGCAAAAACGAGAATGCGGCGACGACGAACTCCAATCCGGGCGCCCAGTCCGGGCGCGCGAGCAGCGAGCCCGATGCGATCGATTCGACGATCTGAGCATGCACGTCGACGCCGGGAACGACCGGCTCCAGGGGCGTCGCGCGGACGTCGCCGAGACCCGTCGCCAACGCGCCGACGAAGATGATGCGCCCCTCGATCTCGTCGCGCGCAACGCGCCCCTCGAGCACGTCCTTAGCTGAAATATCTCGCGCAGCGGCGGTATGCGAATAGCGTGGCCGGACCTCCGCACTGGGGCCGGTCGCAATTTCGAAGGCGCCGACCTTGATCGCGTTGACGCCCGTCTGCTTGCCGAAAGCCGTTTGTCCGCTGGCGTTTGAAGAGCGAATGATGATGGCCGGCTCACCCTGGGCGATACGCAGGGCTTCGAGCGCCAGGGAAGGCATGAGAACGTCGCCGGCGCGCGTCACCAGCGGCACCCGACGAACGATCTGGTCGTGGTCCGGCAGCCAGTTTGTCGCGCCAAGCCCTCGCGCCGCTTCCGCAAGCCTTCGCTCCGGGCCGACCGCCCCAGCGAACGCGGCGAGGAAGGGGGCGGGGTCGTCGCCGGCGGTGACGACTCCCGACTTCGCCGGCGGCGGCGCGGTAACGGCGTTCGTCAGCGTCACTCCAAGCGTGACGGGCGCCTTCGAGACCGCCTGAGCCAAGATTTGATCGCCGCTCGGCGCTTTTGCGACGAGCTTCGCCACCTGGGCGCGGGCGCGGGGGTCAGCGATCGCCTCGATGAGCTGAGACGCTCCGGCGCGATCGGCCTCCGCGAAGATGAAGTCGAAGGCGATGGACGCCGCGCCGAGTTCGCGCAGGCGGTCAAGAAGTTCGGCGAGCCGGGCGCGCGGCCAAGGCCATTGCCCATAGGCGCTGAGGCTTTTTTCGTCGACGCCGACGACCCGCGTCGGCGCCTCGGGATCATAAGCGCGAGGAGCCAGACGCTGAAACGTGTCGAAGACAAAGTTGCGAAGATCGTCCAGCGCCCGGGGCTGAATGACGCCCCAGGGAAAAATGAGAACCGCAGCGGCGACGATCGCGAGAAGGTAGGCGCGACGCCGCTTCAACATCTCCACCTCGCGTGACGGTCACGCCGCCGCCGGGGCGATCGGCGAGGCTGGCGACGCCGCAGAACTAGTCGCCCGGACCGTCAATCGCAACAGGCCCGCCTCCGTGACCGCCGCTCCCATGACCGCCGCTCCCATGACCGCTGTTTCCGTGACTCCCTTGGCCGCCGCCGCTGTACTGACCGCCCTCACCGCCTTCATAGCCGCCGCCATGACCGCCGCCATGACCGCCTTCGCCATGGCCGCCGCCATAACCGCCGCCGTAGCCGCCTTCGCCGCCGTGACCACCTTCGCCATGTCCGCCGTGGCCGCCCTCGCCATGTCCGCCGTGGCCGCCCTCGCCATGTCCGCCGTGGCCGCCCTCGCCATGTCCGCCGTGACCGCCCTCGCCGTGGCCGCCTTCATGACCACCGTGATCATGGCCGCCATGTCCGCCATGGCCGCCGTGATCATGATCGTCGTGGTGGCCGTCATCTCCGCCCTGGCGCGCTGGCGTCGGCAGCGGCGCAGGCTGATTGTCGACATTGGCGCGACTCTGCACGATCGCATTGCCGAACCAAACCGGACCCAGCGCGTCGAGGCCCGGCGGACTGACGACGTCCGGCGGACGATCATTGCCGAGGGCAAGATTCGCCTCTTCGTTCGTCGGCTCGCGCTTGGCGCCGCCACGCTGTCCTTTACCGCTCTCCAATGCCGCGACGATTTGCGCGATCGTCTCAGGCGGCACGAGGAAAGGCTCCGACACCGGCCCGCCGCTCGGCGCGCAGACGCCATAGCCGGGGCGCGTGAGCGCCTGGCCGCCGACGTCGATGAAACCATATTGATGCACGACGAGCGTGCCGCATGAGCCGCCGACACGAACCAGCGCCGTCCCGCCGCGCACGCCGATGGACGCCGTCGGCGTGCGCAGCTTTGTGCCGCCTTCGTGGCTGACGCCGCCGCCGACGAAGCGCATGACGCCCTTCGCCATCGACACGCCCTGTTGACCGCCGCCGCCTTGTGAATAGACAAAATCGTCAACGGTGACGGCGCTGTTGCGACCGACGGTCATCGTCGATGTGTCGTTAAAGACGATCTGGGCGCTGCCGTACGGACTCGTCTCGATGCGTTCGCGCCGTTGCACGCCAAGGCCGACCGATAGCGAGCGCTTCGCGGCGCCCGGCGGCGTGCCGTGCGCGCTCTGATTGACCGCGCCGACGTTCCCGACGTTATCTGCGAGCGCGGGGCCTGCGACGAGCGCGAGAGCGGTTGTGGCGGCCGCGGAGAACTTTTTCATTTATCGTCTCCGTCAGAACTTTGCCGTTGGCCCGAAACTGACGGACACGTTGTCAGTCTTGAAATTCGGTAGATTCGAATCGTTACGCGCATACTCGACGTTGCCGGCGAAACCGAAATACGGGGTAATCGGCAAGTCCACCATCAGGCCGCCGATCCAGACGGTGTCTCGACGCGCGACGAAGGGATTGATCACCGGATTGGCGGCGTCGAAGGCAAGATGCGTAAAGCGGCCATAAGGCGCGAGGGTCCATCGGCGCGGAATGATTGGAAATGGCGGGTCGACCTCGAGCCGCAGCATCGCCTGAACGTCCACCTGATCGGAAGATTGCTGCGGATTGCCCGCCCATGCGCGCGTATAGGCGACGCGACCTTCAAGCCTCAGGTCGTTTGTCAGTCTGTAGGAGCTGCTCAAGTAGCCGGTGACGACGTCGCCAGTCGCCAACGTCGATACTGTCGAATAGGGCGAAAAACCGGTATAGCCGAGGAAGCCCGGCGAGGGATCAACCCAGATCGCAAACTCATGCCCGCGCCCCCGGCGTTCAAATAATTGCTGCCGCCGAGCAGCGCCACCGCGCCGGTCACATATGGCTTGATGGAGAGGCCCGGATAAAGGTCGGGCGCGATATGGATGCGTGGTCCTACGGAGCCGGCGAACAGCGCGACGCTATATTGCGGCAGGCGAAATTGCTCGGTGGCGTAGCCCGTCACGCGCGTCTCGAGCTGGTCGCCGCGCGCATTCTGAAAATCCAGATCATGCGCGGCCTGCACCAACTGAAAGCTGTTGATGTCGCCCTTGCGCGAGGCGGCCGACGCAACGCCGACGCCGCCGACCTGGAAGAGATTATTTGGTCGGGAAGAAATTGGCGTTCGATTGCGCCCGCAGGCCGACGTGCATCCGCAGATAAAGCCGGTTGGCTTGCGTGCGCTTCTCGATATCGGGCAGCTGCGCTTCGACTTGAGCCACCTGAACCGGATCGAGGCCGCCTTCGGCGAGCGCGTTGCGCAAATGCTGCGCCGAGAGTTCATAGGCGCCGAGCCGCGCATAAAGGAAACCAAGCTCCTTTCGGGCGCGCGACAAGTTCGGGTTGAACATCAGCATGCGTTCAAGCGCGCCGATTCCCGCTTCATAGTCGCGTAGCTCCGTCGACAGCAGGACGTAGCGATAGGTCGCGTCATAGTCGGTTGGATTATGCTGAATATAGGCTGCGAGGCGCTCCTGTTCGGCGCGCGGATCCTCCTGCGCCAGAGCCGGACTGAAAAGTGCGAATGCGGCAATCAGTGCGCCCAAAAGCCTCGGCGCCGCTTTATATGCGAACATAAATGGCAAGCCCCCGTAAAAAATCGGAAAACGGCGATCGAAGCCCGGACCGTCAGCTGAACCGGAAGCTGACTCATGTCGCTTGGAGTAGCAAGCTAGCGCCGGACGATGCGCCGATGCGAACGACACGACGGCGCAATGTGTCTGCTACGAATTAATCCTATGCAGCAACGGTTTATGGCCTTTTGTGCCCATCCTCCTTGCACAAACGGCGGATACAACAAATTCTCGGGTGTTGCCTTGAAAGCACAGGCGCGACGCGCGGCTAACGCCGGAGCCCGCCATCGAAGAGAGAGACAACTTCGCCGCTTTCAATCGACGACCGCTCCGCGACCGACGAAAGAATGACGCCCCTACGCCAGCGCGCCGAGACCACGCGGCGGCGCGGACGCGCGATGGCGCGTGAATCCTCGCAAGACGCGCCCGGCGCGAGGAGCCAGCGCAGCACGATCAGCAAGTCGGCGGCGCGGCGCGACGCGCCGATCTCCACCGCGTTGCGGATGTCGGCGACGACTCGCCCCCGTGCGGCGTCGATCGAGACGGCCCGGCGGTATCGCGCCAGCATGCGATGGTGCTTGTCGCTGGGGCTCACGCCCAGGATGAGTTCATGGCCGCGCAGGCCCGCCACTTCGGCGCAACGCTCGATCGGCGTCAATTCGGGAATCATTTCGGGTTCTCCAGTCGCTTGCTCTGCCACGGGTTCTTTGCCTCTTGTCGGCAGCATAGCGACGGTAGCGCCCTGTTCCTCATCTGTTTGTGCGAGAACGCACACGGATCATTCGGCTTCGTTGAGCGCCTCTTGAACTCGCTTCTCCAAGACCGACGGGCGCAACAACACGAGACCGCCGCGAATTTTTTCGGCGAGGCCTTCGTCGATCATGGCCGAGAGTTCGCGGCTGACCTGTTCGCGCCGACAACCGATACGGGCGGCGAGATCATGCTGAAACGGCGGCGGCGATACGATCGACTGTCCTGTTGACCCCTTGCGCGGCGCCGACATGCGCAACAATTCGGAATAGAGCCGATGCTTGAGGTCGAGCACCGAGCGCTCGAACAGGCGCGTATTCAGTTCCCGCACCCGCGCCGTCAACAGACGCAACAGCCGCTCGCAAATCTCCGGCTCGCCGAACAGGATCTCCTTGAAGACCACTGGCGGCACCAGCAAAAGTTCTGCGTTGGTAAGCGCCGTCACATTGGCGGAGCGCTTGGCCCCGTCGACCGCCGCCATCTCGCCGAAGAATTTGCCTGGTCCGAAGTCCCCGAAGATCATTTCTTTGCCGGCGGCGGTGCGTATCAGCACCCGAACGTCGCCGCTGACGATGAAATACACGTCAGTCGAAGGATCGTCGAAATCCAGGACCAGCTCATGCTCGGCGTAGCGCCTGCGCACGCAGTGGCGCGCCAGCTGCTCGCCGCGCGTCGGGTCAAGGCCAACAAAGAAAGGAATCCCGTCAAATAGGGACACATCGCGCTCCTGAATTGGAAATAGCGCCGATATTGACGCTAAATGTCGACGTCGTCGAGGCGCAATCTGCTGGCGGACGCAGACTCTTCGGGCGATGATTGATGATGCAAGCGTTCCGACTCGCGACCTTCAATCTGGAAAATCTCGATTGGTCGGGCACCAAACCGGAGGCGTTTGCGCGCCGAACCGACGCGCTACGCCCCCTGCTGGAGACGCTCGACGCCGATATATTGTGCCTGCAGGAAATACATGCGCAGAGGCGTCACAAGCATGACGCGCGGCAATATATCGCGCTCGACCGGTTGCTTGCGACGACCAGATACGCGAATTTTCATCGGGCGACGACCGTTAGGCCGGGCGGCGACGCCCCCGCCGACGTGCATAATCTGGCAATCCTTTCACGATGGCCGATGCGCGCGCAACGGCAGATCCATCACGACATCGTGGCGCGATGGGTCTGGCCGCCGCCGCGGGACGCCGACGGCTCTCAGCCGGAGCCGGTGGAGATCGCTTGGGACAGGCCCCTGCTCTACGCTGCTGTCGAGCTTCCCAACGGAGGCGCGCTCCACGTCGTCAATCTGCATCTACGCGCGCCGCGCGCCATTCCTATCGCGACGGCGCGCGGTTTCGGGTCGAGCCGCGCACAAATCGAGGGCCAGTTCGTGGCGGCGCTCAAGCGCGAAGGCCAGGCGCTGGAGGCCCGGCTGTTCGCCGAGACTCTTTTTGACGCGGAGCCGCAGGCGCAGATCGCAATTGTCGGCGACTTCAACGCCGACGAGCATGACGCGCCGACCCGACTCTTGCGCGGCGGCGGAGATGAAGCGGCGGAAGGCGACCGGGCCCTCGTCGCCTTGGAAGAGCGCGTCGCGCCGTCGCGGCGCTTCACCGTGCTGCATGCGGGACGTCCAACGCTGATCGACCACCTCCTTGCCTCACGCGCATTGGCCGCCAATTGGCGCGAGACCACGATACTGAACGAAGGGCTGCAGGACGAAGTCTACGCGACAGAGCCTGTCGAGGGATCGCTTCACGCGCCCGTGTGCGCTCGATTTGAGCTGGTCGCAAAATGACCGCGGCGCCGCTTGTGAAACCGAACGCGCCGCTCAAGCGTAAGGCGGCCTGTCACACGGAGGCGAACGATCTCAACTGTTCGGCCAAGGCGCGCGCTTCGCGCCAGTCCAGTTCAACGTCCGCTTGACCTTCGGAGGAGACGATGATGCCGCTCTGCTCGACCCTCGCGTCGAAGTCATGATCGCTGGCGATGGGGCTCATATAGATTTGCTGTTCGCCGCGGTCCCCCATCGCGACGGAGTCGAGGGCGCGCGAAAGGATCGCCGCCTCTTCTTTGGTAAAGCGCCGCAGGGGGTGGCCGGGAAGGCGGAGCGTCGCCAATACGACAAATGATCGATGCTGTGAGGCGACAAGCTCGAAGAGCTGAGACATTTTCAAGACCCCATCGGCAGTTCAACACAGCAAGAGACGAGTTTTTTGGAGGCCGTCGCGCAGTCAGGAGCCCTCATACATGAAGCGCATCAAATTTCATGCCTACGATCCAGCCAAGGGTCTCGCCGTGAGCGAAACAGATGAATGACAAGCGCCTCTTCGCGCCATCGACCGCGCGCAATCGCGGCCCGATCCTCGACGTCCTGCGCAACGTCTTGCCGGCAAATGGGGTCGCGCTCGAGATTGCGAGCGGCGCGGGAGAACATGTCACATTTTTCGCGCAGCATCTGCCCGGACTGACATTCTGTCCGTCGGACCCGAACGCTGAAGCGCGCGAGAGCATTTCGGCCTGGATCGCCTCCACGCGACTCGCCAATGTGGATGCGCCGCTTGCGCTGAACGTCGAGGAATTTCCTTGGCCTATCAACACGGCGGACGCCATCATCTGCATCAACATGACCCACATTTCGCCCTGGAGCGCGACCGAGGCGTTGTTCGAGGGCGGGAGCAGGGCTTTGCGCAAGGGCGCCCCGCTCTATTTATACGGTCCATACAGATGCGGCGGCGCGCACACCGCGCTCAGCAACGCAGAGTTCGATAAGAGCCTTCGCGCGCGCGACGCGGCGTGGGGCGTCCGCGATCTCGACGATGTTGCGGCATGCGCGCGAGAGAAAGGGTTTGGGAAGCCTCAGGTCGTGGAAATGCCCGCCAACAATCTCAGCGTCATCTTTCGCAGGTAAGGAAAACGTCGATGCGCATGGGCCTTGAGCCCGAGTTGCTTGGCGACCGCTCCGCAGCGGGTCGCGAAAAGATGACATGAGCCAGCCATGCCGGCGGAAAAGTTCCTTCGGCATTTGGCGTCAGGAACTCACTGGAGAAAGATCATGGAACGTCGCGAATTCATCGCAGTCGGAACCGCCGCCGCCGTCGTGTCCGCCACCCAAGCGTTTGCTCAGGCAACCGGCCAACAGGACAGCGCGGCCAAAATGGAGGATATGCATCCGCCGCTCTATAAAAACCTGGAAAACGCGAGCATCGAATGCGTCTCCACGGGCAACGACTGCCTTCGCCACTGTTTCGGCATGTTCGCGATGAAAGACACCAGCATGGCTGAGTGTGCGGACGCCGCTTACC
Organism: Methylocystaceae bacterium; assembly: GCA_009773555.1. Lineage (GTDB taxonomy): Bacteria > Pseudomonadota > Alphaproteobacteria > Rhizobiales > Beijerinckiaceae > Methylocystis. The sequence continues at coordinate 25,578 of WSXZ01000026.1, forward strand.
AGCTTGTCGCGGCCTGTAACGCGCTGGCGTCGCTTGCGGCGGTCAACTCCTCGCATGTCGGTGCGCTGGCGAAAACGGTGGCCATGATTTGCGATGACTGCAAAAAACAATGCGACAAATTCCCTAAGGTCAAGGAATGCGTGGAGTGCGGCAAATCGTGCCAGAAGTGCGCCGACGAATGCCGTAAGGTCTAGCCGACTCCAAGCAGCAAGTCGGGAGCTTCGATGAAGACCACGCGATACGCATTCGCGCGCGTCGCCGCTTGCGCCGCCATCTCCATCGGGATTGGCGGCGCCTCGGCCAGCGCGGCAGACCAGGGCGCGCCGCGCGGCCCTGTCGCCCAGGCGACGGAAAACGCGGAGAAGACGACGGGCCAAGGCGAGGGCGTCGTAAGAGCGGTCGACGCGGACGAGCGACGGATCATGATCACGCATGGTCCGGTCTCGGGTCCGTTGGAAATGTCGCCCATGACAATGGCGTTTCACGTGGCGCCAAACGTGGATCTCTCCAGCCTGTCGAAGGGCATGAAGATCAAATTCACGATCAGTCGCGACGCGAAGGGCCTCTATGTCATTGAGGACGTGCGGCCGGAGAAGCCCTAATGCGCGTTCGCGTCAGTGCGGCTATATCCCAGGCCGTCCATGCCGATGCGGTGCATCAGATAGCATAGACAATCCTGCTGCACGGCGCGTGGGTCAACTGTCAGCATCGCCGGAATGGCGGGGCGCGCGAGCCTGATTTGGCCACCCGCGTAATCGAAATAGTTGATCGGTTGCGTGTCGAACCCCTCGCCGGAGAGGACTTCGAGACGCGCGTCTTCGTGGCCCAACGCGCCGAAAGAGGCGCCAGCGCCCAATTCGCTGAAATTCAGATGGTCGATATCGGGGCGGAAGACAAAGTCCGCCGGCGTTCCGTCGAAGGAAAAGCTTGCGCCGGCGGGCGGCTTCACGATGGCGCATGTGCGCAGCAACTCGATGTCCTGCGGGGCCGGCGCGTGGTCGGGAAGCTCTGCGATCGAGAGGCAGGCGTCGAGCAATTCGACGGCATGCGCCACGCCCGCATCGGCGCCCGACTTACCGCATTCGACCGTGATCGCCGGACATAGTTCGGCGAAGGCCGCTGCGCTGGTGCCGCGCGGGCGCTGAAAATGCACGACAATGCGGGAGAAAAGCTGCGCGAGGGCGACATATTTCGGCTCAAGCCTGGTGATGCAGCTGTAGTGAGGATTGAAGCCGGTGTTGTTGTGGATGTCGACGGCGGCGAATGCTCGGCGCCTTTCGACGTATTCGTAAATCCAGCGCGCCATATGCGCGAGCGGATCATCGGGAAAGGCCGTGCCGGGCCACACCCGGTTGAAGTCGCGCTGGTGCGGCAGCGTGCGCACATTCGCCGCCGCGGCGTCGACATTGCCGATGAACAGAATGAGCGATCGATTGAGCCCGCGCGCCGCGTGACGACGCAAAGTCTCCTGCACGGCGGCGAGCCCGCTCGTCTCGTTTCCGTGCAGCAGCGTGGACACGAACAGCGGTTGCGGGTCGCGGCCCGGAAGGTCGAACAGCGTCGGTCGGGGAAGGATGTCCTTCAGGCGATTGGCGGGGCAGTCGAGAAATCCGTCAGGCAGCCGGTCGAGCAAGGCGCAAGGCGCGTCGGTCACTGTTCTCCTCATGTTTCCCACTGATGGACGGGGGCGCCGCTCCGCTGGCGCTCGCAATAGGCCGCCATCAGGGCATAAAGGTCCCCGCCGCGCGCCTCAAGCGCTTTTCGCTGCCAAGCCGCGCCGGTCTGCCGCGTCTGCACCCGAGCTTCGACGATATCGAGGAAATCGGCTTCCGCGACGCCCAGGTCGCGAAGCCCCGCCCTGGCGTCGGGAATGAGCCGATCGAGCAGCAGGCGATCGGCGGCGATCTCGCCTTCGCCCGGCCATTCGAGCTTGGCGTCGAGGCCAAAGCGCGCCGCGGCGTAAAAATTTCGCGTGGCGTCAGCGAAGGCGAGGCCGCCGGCGCCGCCGTCCCCGCTCATGGCGATGGCGCGCGCGAGGCCCAGGTAAAGCGCGGCGTTGGCCATCATATCGATGAAGGTCGGTCCCGCGGGCAGAATGCGGTGTTCGACCCGCAGATGCGGCGCCCCGCTTTCGTCGAAGCCGATCAGCGGACGATTCCAGCGCCAGATGACGCCATTATGCAACCGCAGGTGGCGCATCGCCTCGGGCGGGTCGTCATAGGCCACGGGAAGCAGCGCCTCATAGTCGCGAAGATTTTCCTCGAAGATCTCGATGAGAGACCGCTCGGCGTAGCCGGAGCCCATGCAGACCCTGGCCGGGCCCGGCATCTTCACCGCTTGTTCAAACAGCGGAATGCGCGTTTCCTCCCACAACGCCTTGCCGAAAAGAAAAGGCGCGTTGCCGCTGGCGGCGAGGATTGGCGCCGACGCCGCCACCGAGGCGTTGTAATAGAGATGCGCCAGATCGGCCGGGGCCTTGAGATGGATTTGAAACGAGGTCGTCGCAGCCTCGAGCATCACATCCTTGTGCTCGGACGCAAGGCGATCGCGGCCCGCGATATTGACGTGCAACGGCTGCCCGCCGCGCAGACGAAGCACTTCCTGGTTGAGCGCATAGTAGCGGTTGAGCGGCGACATATTGGCAATCGTCAGATCGCTGTCGCGGATCGTGGGCAGCGTGCCGATCATCACCAGATTGGCGTCGAGCTGGTGGGCCACGTCGTTGCATTTCGTCCAAAGATCCGTCAGCGACCTGTGCGCTTGCGTCAGCGCATCGCCTTTGAGGTGGAACGGCGCGCAATTCAACTCGACGTTAAAGCGCGACAGCTCCGGCACGACGAGCGGATCATTGAGGGTTTCGAGGACATCCTGGTTGATCGAGGACGGCGCATAATTGTGATCCACGATCCAGGTTTCGACTTCGAAGCCGACCATGTGGCCGTCGCGCGAAAATTTCTCCTGTTCAAACAGAGCGCGTGCGAGATCCGTTTCCTGCGCGAGCCGGTCGGCGAAGCGCGCCTTGTCGGCGGGCGTGAAGCCCGTGGTTTTGATATCCTCGCCCAAGGATCCTCCTTCCGCTCGTAAGCGCAGTTATCCGCTTCTCAAAGCGCGCCAGCGCAACGGCGTCCGCGACCGAGGTCGCGAGGAGCCCTCAAGGGCGATCCGCCGCAGATTATCTATCTAGTTCTTCCCGGCCGTATCGATAGAGCCAGAAGCCTCGGCAGGACAAGCCGCGAGCGCTGCTGTAGATTGCGCTCCCTTCTCCCGGGAGCCGACCGTGTCTGATATCGCTTACGTGAACGGCGCTTACATCCCCCTCGACGAGGCGCGCGTGTCGATTCTCGACCGCGGCTTCCTGTTCGCCGACGGCGTTTATGAGGTTGCGGCCGTCATCGGCGGAAGGCTGATCGACAATGACTCGCATCTTTCGCGTCTCGAGCGTTCGCTGCGCGAACTACGTATCGAAAATCCTGTTCCGATGGCGGGCATCGCGGAAATCGAGGCCGAACTTATCGCCAAGAATGGCTTGAGCGAAGGCCTCGTCTATCTGCAGATCACCAGAGGCGCCGCCGCCGAGCGTGAGTTCGGATTTCCGACGCAAGCGGCGCCGACGTTCGTCGCCTTCGCTCAGAAGAAAAACATCATCGCCTCGCCCGCCGCCGAAACCGGCGTGAAGGTGCTCACCGTTCCTGATCTTCGATGGGCGCGACGCGACATCAAGAGCACGGCGTTGCTCGCGCAGGTGCTGGCGAAGCAGGCGGCGCTCGAGGGCGGCTGCCAGGAAGCTTGGATGATTGATCAGGACGGTTTCGTGACCGAAGGCTCATCCTCGACCGCCTTCATCCTCACCCGCGCCAATGTGCTGGTGACGCGTCTAAACTCCTCCGCGGTTCTGCCGGGCTGCACACGGAGAGCCGTGCAGGTGATCGCGGAGCGGGAAGGATTGACCGTCGAGGAGCGCAGTTTCTCAGTCGCCGAGGCCTATGAGGCGAAGGAAGCCTTCCTCACGAGCGCCTCCAATCTCGTGCTGCCGGTTGTCTCGCTCGATGGCCGCCCCATCGGATCTGGCGCGCCGGGCGACACGAGTCGCCTGCTGCGCAAGCGCTACATCGAATGGGCGACGAACGCGGCCAGCGCTCGCTAGCGCTGCATTTCCAGTCCGTCGAAGTCGGAGCTGCGCTCTTCTTCAATCGCGAGCGCGATGATCAGGCTGAACAGCGCAGCAGCGAGACACCAAACCGAATACCAAGCCGGCCGGTTAGCGGCGAGCGCCAAGAAAAACGTCGCCAACACCGCGACGCCGAATACATTGATCGCCCTTCGCTGGCTGAAAATGAGCGGCGACACGGTCAGTACGAGATAGAGAAAATCCGTCACGAGCGGCGGACGCTCGAACAGCGGATCGTAAGCGAGCGAATGCCGATACACCGACAGGTCGATGCCGTCGGCGCCCGCGAGTTTGGCGACAAGATAGGCGGCCAGGACAATGCCTACGCCGCCCATGGTCCACCAAAGACGATTTCGCTCCGGATCCGATTCCGCATAGGCGGCTGCCGCAGGCGTCAGCACGGGCCACATCGTAAAAGCGTAAGGTGTAGACATAACGATAAGGCTGCCCGGCGACGGGATCGGCTCGCGTGAGCCATACCGCAGCTTCGACGAACTGGTGCGCCGAGAACACCAGCGGGAATGCCGCGAAAAGCAACATGCGCCGGTCGTGGCGCAGCGCTTTTGCAACCATTCCGTAGCCCGCCAACCCCAGGCCGAGCCCAGCCGTAATGCTTGCCTCAAGCGAATAGCACATAGATCACGGTCACTGTGCAGGTAACGCTTTGGCTATCTTAATGCAGATTTCGCGCGCGTCGAGACCTAAGCAATCGCGGGGATGCGTTCGCGTCGGAACATGTATGCAGCAGACGCGTTTTAGGACGAGAGTTCACAAGCGGAGGTCAAAAATGGGCAACCTTCTGTATTGGGCCATCGTGTTTCTGGTCGTCGCTCTCATCGCCGGCTTTCTGGGCTTTGGCGGCGTCGCCGGCGTCGCGGTGGACGGCGCCCGGATATTGTTCTGGCTGGCGTTGGTTCTGCTGGTCGTATCGGTTGTGCTCGGACTCGTCCGGCGCGCCTAACGGTCGTTGCGCAATCTCGCAGTCGTAAATGAGCCGGACGCTCTTTTGAGTGGCCGGCTCAACTTTGCACGTCAGGGAATGTCGTCGAGCGAACTAAGCCACGCGTCCGCAACCGAATCCGACGGCGCGCGCCAATCGCCGCGCGGCGACAGCGACCCTCCCGAACTGACTTTCGGACCGTTTGGCATCGCCGAGCGCTTGAACTGGCTTCCCTCAAAGAATCGCTTCACGAAAACGCCGAGCCAATGTTTGATCGTCGAGAGGTCATAGGCAATCTTGTCCTCGTGCGCGATCCCTGCAGGCCATGATCCCGCGGCCGCATGCCGCCAGGCGCGCCAAGCGAGAAAAGCGATCTTCGCGGGCGCAAATCCGTATCGCGTAGCGTAATAAAGATTGAAGTCCTGCAGCGCATATGGCCCGACCGTATCCTCGGTCCGCTGTCTCGCTTCTCCGGGCACAAGCTCAGGGGAAATTTCCGTCGCGAGAACGTCCTCAAGCACCGCCGCCGTTTCCGCGCCAAATCGCGCGTCACGCGCGCACCAGCGGATGAGGTGCTGAATAAGCGTCTTGGGGACAGAGGCGTTGACGTTGTAATGCGACATCTGATCGCCAACGCCATAGGTGGACCAACCGAGGGCGAGTTCGGACAGGTCGCCAGTGCCGATGACCAGCGCGCCGTGGCGGTTGGCAAGACGAAACAGCAGCGATGTGCGCGCGCCCGCCTGCACATTCTCGTAAGTCGAGTCGTAAGCCGCCTCACCGCGCGCAGCCGGGTGATCGATGTCGGCGAGCATTTGCTTGCACGCGGCGGTGACATCGATTTCCTGCGCGGTGACGCCGAGCGCGCGCATCAGCCGCCAGGCGTTGGCCTTGGTGCTTTCGCTCGTGGCGAAGGCCGGCAGCGTGAAGCCGAGCACATTTTCGCGCGGAAGACCGAGCGCATCCATCGCCGTCACCGCGACGAGCAGCGCCTGAGTGGAGTCGAGTCCGCCAGAGACGCCGATCACCGCCTTTTTGATTTTCGTGGCGCGCAGCCGTTGTTCGAGGCCGTGCGATTGTATGTTGAACGCCTCGAAACATAGCTCGGCGAGCCGCGTCTCGTCCGCCGGGACGAAGGGAAAGCGTCCGACCTCGCGCAGAAACCCAAGATCGCGGTCGCAGACGGGAGCGAGTTCGAAGGCGATGCGGCGATAGTGCGTCGCGCCCCGCTCCACGTCGGCGCAGGCCCCGAACGTGCCTTGCCGCATCCGCTCAGCGAGCAAGCGGCCGATATCGACATCCGCGAGCGCCAGCTGCGGTTCGTCGGAGAAGCGCGGCGCCTTGGCGAGGACCTCGCCCTTCTCGCAGATCAGCGCTTCTCCGTCCCAGGCGAGGTCCGTCGTCGACTCGCCCTGCCCCGCCGCCGAATAGAGATAGGCCGAAAGACAGCGCGCGGAATGCGCCGCGCAGAGCGTCTCGCGATAGTCGGATTTGCCGACGATCGCGTTCGACGCCGAAAGATTGAGCAGCACGGTCGCGCCCGCGAGCGCGGCGCGCGCCGAAGGGGGAATGGGAACCCATACGTCCTCGCAAATCTCCGTGTGGATCACGAGTCCGTGAAAATCCGTCGCTTCGAGAAGCGTATCGGAGCCGAAAGGCGCGCATTGTCCGGCGACGGCGATGTCCTCGCCCGAAATGAAAACGCCGGACGCGAAGTGGCGCTGTTCGTAAAACTCGCGATAGTTCGGCAGATAGACCTTGGGCGTCACGGCGAGCACGCGGCCGCGCAGTATCGCCACGGCGCAATTGTAGAGACGGCCGCGATGACGCAGCGGCGCGCCGACGACGATCAGCGGATGAATGCCGCAAGAAGCCTCGACGAGGTCGACGAGCGCCACGTCGACGGCCTCGAGCAACGCCTCCTGCTGCAAGAGATCGTCGATGGCATAAGAGGAGATCCCCAACTCGGGAAACAGCGCCAGCGAAGCGCCGTGGTGATTGGCCTCGCGCGCCAGTTCGATCGTCCGCGCAACGTTGAAAGCCGGATCGGCGACTCGCACGTTCGGCGTCGCGACGGCGACTCGGATGAAGCCATGCGTGTGCAGACAATAGAAAGGATGGGTCATGACGCGATCATACAGCGTTCGCCGCAAAATTCGCAGACCTTCACCAAACAAAGCAAAAGGGCGAGGTCTCCCCCGCCCTTCGCAAAACTGCTTTAAGCGATCTCTCAGCGCGCCAAGATCGCCAGCATCAGCAGCGCCACGATATTGGTGATTTTGATCGCCGGATTCACGGCGGGGCCCGCGGTGTCCTTATAGGGGTCGCCGACCGTGTCGCCGGTCACCGCCGCCTTATGGGCCTCGGAGCCCTTCTCATGCTTCACGCCGTCCTTGTCGATGAAGCCGTCTTCGAAGGATTTCTTGGCGTTGTCCCAGGCGCCGCCGCCCGACGTCATCGAAATGGCGACGAAGAGCCCGTTGACGATGACGCCCAGCAGCAACGCGCCCAGCGCCGCGAAGGCGTTGGCCTTGCCGCCAAGGATCCAGGCGACGACGAAGGCGACGATCGGCGCTAGCACCGGCAGCAGCGAGGGCACGATCATTTCCTTGATCGCCGCCTGCGTCAGCATATCGACGGCGCGGCCGTAATCCGGCCGGTCGGTGCCCGCCATGATGCCGGGCTTTTCCTTGAACTGACGGCGCACCTCGACGACCACCGAGCCAGCCGCGCGACCCACCGCCGTCATCGCGATGCCGCCGAAGAGATAGGGAATGAGGCCGCCAAAGATGAGGCCTGCGACGACATAGGGATTGGAGAGTTCGAAGTCGATCTTCCCCAGCCCTTTGAAAAACGGCACGTCGGTGTCGATGAAATGCTTCAGATCGTTCGTGTAGGCGGCGAAGAGCACCAGCGCGCCAAGGCCCGCCGAGCCGATGGCGTAGCCCTTGGTGACGGCCTTCGTCGTATTGCCCACGGCGTCGAGCGCGTCGGTGTTGCGACGCACTTCCTTCGGCAGGCCCGCCATTTCGGCGATGCCGCCGGCGTTGTCGGTGACGGGGCCGAAGGCGTCGAGGGCCACGACCATGCCGGCGAGGCCGAGCATCGTCGTCACCGCGATCGCCGTGCCATAGAGCCCGCCGAGCTCATAGGTGAGGATGATGCCGAGCACGATGACGAGCGCCGGCGCCGCCGTCGATTCCAGCGACACGGCGAGGCCCTGGATGACGTTGGTGCCATGGCCGGTCACCGAGGCTTGCGCGATGGACACCACCGGGCGCTTGCCCGTGCCGGTGTAATATTCGGTGATATAGACGATGGCGCCGGTGACGATCAGGCCCAGAATGCCCGAGAGGAACAGGCCGTAGCCGTGGATGGCTTCGCCATTCGCCTTGCCGATCTCGCCCCAGCCGACGGTAAAGGTCGTCGCCAGAAAGAGCCCTCCGACCGACAGCACGCCAGCGGCGATGAGGCCCTTGTAAAGCGCGCCCATGATGGAATCGTCAATGCCGAGCTTCTTGAAATAGGGCGCGGCGAACTTGCCCCATTCCGTATCGTCGTCGCCCATCTTCACGAAATAGGTGCCGGCGATCGACGTGAGGATCGAAAGGCCGCCGATCGCGAGCGGATAGATCATCGCCGACGACAGGCCTTCCTGACCGGCGAAGAAGATCGAGGCGAGCACCATGGTGGCGACGACCGTCACCGCATAGGTCTCGAAGAGGTCGGCCGCCATGCCGGCGCAATCGCCGACATTGTCGCCGACGTTGTCGGCGATCGTGGCGGGATTGCGTGGGTCGTCCTCGGGAATGCCGGCTTCAACCTTGCCGACGAGATCGGCGCCGACGTCGGCGCCCTTGGTGAAGATGCCGCCGCCCAGACGAGCGAAAATCGAGATCAGCGACCCGCCGAAGCCTAGCGCCACCAGCGCGTCGACGACCGTGCGATCCGAAGGCGCATAGCCGGCGAACCAGGTGAGGATCGCGTAATAGACGGCGACGCCAAGCAGCGCGAGGCCGGCGACCAGAAGTCCGGTGACCGCGCCGGCCTTGAAGGCGATGTCGAGGCCGCCGGCGAGCGATTTCGTCGCCGCCTGCGCGGTGCGGACATTGGCGCGCACCGAGACGTTCATGCCGATATAGCCGGCCGCGCCGGAGAGCACCGCGCCGAGCAGGAATCCGAAGGCGACGGCCCACCCGAGCAGAATGACGAGGATGACGAAGATCACGCCGCCAACCATGGCGATGGTCTTGTATTGGCGGTTGAGATAGGCCTGCGCGCCCTCGGCGACGGCGCCCGAAATTTCCTGCATCCGCGCCGACCCCGGATCGGCTGCGAGCAATTCCTGCGAGGTCTTCACGCCATAGACGATAGACATCAATCCGAAGACGATGGTTAGAAACAGAACCATTTTGGCTTCGCCTTTTCGTTCCTCGACCGGGGAATGGCCGAATTGGTCGCGTCGCCGCGAACGGAGTCGCGCAACAAAAAAAGGAGCAGCGGCCCCGCCGAGCGAATCTGGCGGGGACAGCAGCTTTCCAGCGGGCTTTCTGCCAGAAACGTGGCCGCACGGCAATGCTGCCCGATCCCGTATTTTTCAGAAGTGTTGGAAGGACAATTTTTTGAAAAAGACGGGCTTTTTGTGTCCGTCGAGAAAAATCGGCGGCGCGCTTCCCGCTACAAATTCGCCGATCCGACAGGCCGGCGCGGCAGGCGCCGCTTCGCTTCCTGCGGCGATGAGGATTTCGTAGTCGTCTCCACCGGTTATCGCCGTTTCGAAGAGCGCGGAATCGATGGCCATCGCCTCTCGCGCCGCCGCTGAAAGCGGCGCCGAAGCGAGATCGACAATCGCGCTCACGCCAGAGGCGCGGCAAAGCTTTGCAAGATCGCCGGCGAGTCCGTCCGAAATGTCCATCGCGGCGCTGGCGTTGGCGCAAAGCCACGCCGAGAGATCGAGGCGCGGCTGTGGCAGCAGATAGCGCCTGATCAGATAGTCGCGCGCCTCATCCGACAGCCGTCGCGCCAGCGCCGGGTCGCGGCGCAGCGCGAGACCCAGCGCGGCGTCGCCGATCGGGCCCGAGACCAAGATGGCGTCTCCTGGCTTGGCGCCGGTGCGGGGCACGAAGCGCCGCGTGCGACCGAGCGCCGTGATCGAAATGGTCAGGGGACCCGGAGTCGCAGCCGTGTCGCCGCCGATGAGCGGCGCGCCATAAGCGCGCGCATCCTCGGCGAGCCCGGCGGCGAAAGCGTCCAGCCAGTCGTTGGTCCAGTTGGCGGGGAGCGCCAAGGCCAACAGAAAGCCGATCGGCTCCGCGCCTTTGGCGGCGAGGTCGGAGAGATTGACGCGCAGGGCTTTCTTGGCGATCAGCGAAGGGTCATCGTCCGCGAAGAAATGCACGCCCGCGACAACCATGTCGGTCGTGACGACGAGCGGCGCGCTTTCCGGCGCGAGAAGCGCGGCGTCGTCCTTGAGTCCAAGCGCCGCCGCGCCCGCGATCGGCGCGAAGACGCGGGCGATGATGTCATCTTCGCTGTAGCGCGGCATGGCTTCGCCCTCGTGCTTCGAGACGCGAGCTTCTCTCGCTCCTCAGCATGAGGGCGAGGTTTGGGCGCCGCCGGCTTCCTCATCCTGAGGAGCCCGCGCAGCGGGCGTCTCGAAGGAGGAGGAAGCCGCAGGCTGCGTTCCTGTCAACTCAACTCTTCGGCGCGCTCCTCATGCGCGATCCTGTCGAGCACGGCGTTCACCATCCCCGACTCGGTCGGCCCGAAAAAGGCGCCGGCGACATCGACATATTCCTTGATGACGACGCGCGCCGGGACGTCCTTGCGCGACCGCAGTTCATAGACGCCGGCGCGCAGGGCGGCGCGCATGACGGACTCCAATCGCGACAGCGGCCAGCCGCCGGAAAGCGCGCGATCAATCTGCCGGTCGATCGCGACCTGGTCGGTCAGGACTCCTTGCAGCACGTCGCGAAAAAAGGCGGCGTCCGCCGGCTTATATTGCGCGCCTTCGATCTCGCGTCCAATCCAGTGAGACTCGAACTCGGCGAAAATTTCGTTGAGCCCTTTGCCGGCGACTTCCATTTGGTAAAGCGCCTGCACGATCGCCAGACGCGACGCCGAGCGTTGATCGACGCTCATACGACGCCCCGTTTGAGGCGCACGAGCGCGAGCGCCGCGCGCGCCGCGTCGGCGCCCTTGTCGCCCTGCTTGGGATCGGCGCGCACGATGGCCTGCGCCTCGTTCTCGACGGTGAGCACGCCGTTGCCGAGCGGCAGGCGGCGCGAGACGGAAAGATTCATCAGCGCGCGCGTGCTTTCATTGGCGACGAGTTCGAAATGATAGGTCTCGCCGCGGATGACGCATCCAAGCGCAACGACGCCGTCATAGGGCGCGCCGGCGAGCTCAGCGTCGTCGAGCGCGATCGCGGCCGCTGTGGCGATCTCCAGCGCGCCGGGGACTTCGATCACCGTCGCCTGCGCCTGCAGCGCGCGCAACGCGTCAAGCGCGCCTTCACGCAGCAGCGCGACGATTTGGCCGTTGAACTTCGTCGTGACGACGAGAATATGCGCGCCGGGCACGGGCGCGACGTCAGCGTCGTCGGGTGCAAAACCAGCCATTCAGGCGACTCCAGGAGTGCACGCAACCCTCTCCCGCGGGGAGAGGGTTGGGCTGCGAAGCAGCCAAGCGAGGGTTAGCGTTCTCAATTGCAAAGGTGCGGGACGCGCCGCCACAGCGAACGCATTAACGCCGAGGCGCAAACCCCTCACCCGACACTGCCAAAAGCCCGTCGTTGACGACGGGCGTCCTTACAGACGCCCTTTGGCCGGATCCCTCTCCCTGTGGGAGGGGGACGCCGCGAACCGATTATGGGCGCGTTATGTCACAGGAGCGACGCTCTGTCAGCCGATATGGCCGTTATACACATCCTCGCGTCAAACTCAGACTACCGCGCTTCGCTCAACCTTGCCGCATAGCGCGCCATCAGATCGACTTCGATATTGAGCGCATCCCCTGCTCTGCGCGCGCCGAGCGTCGTAACGCTAAGCGTATGCGGAATGAGCAGCACGGAAAACCGCTCGCCTTCGACGTCATTCACCGTGAGCGAAACGCCGTCGAGCGCCACGGAGCCCTTCTTGGCGATGAAGCGCGACAGCTCTCGCGGCGCCTCGACCCAGAATCTGGACATGCTTGCTTCTTCAAACGGGCGTCCTTCGGGCGCCCTATCGCAGAAATCGTCGCGCGAAATGATGCGCGCGACGCCATCGACATGGCCGGTGACGATATGGCCGCCGAGTTCGTCGCCGATCTTCAACGCGCGTTCGAGATTGACGCGCGTTCCGCAGGCCCATGTTCCGACCGTCGTCACCGCGAGCGTCTCGGCGGCGGCGTCGATCTCGAAGATCGTGCGCGCGCCCTCGCGCGCGACAGCGACGACCGTCAGGCACACGCCCGAGCAGGCGATGGAGGCGCCCAGAGCGATGCCGTCGGCATCGTATGAACAGGCGATGCGCAGACGGCGCAGTTCGCCGCGCGGCGTCATCGCAATAACTTCGCCCACATCGGTGACGATGCCGGTGAACATCAGTCGACCCGCGCGTATCGGGTCATCGTGTCGGCGCCGAGCGCGCGCGTTTCGATCAGACGGTAGCGAGAGTCGTCCTCGAGAGCGGCGCGCGCCGCAGGGGTCAGCGCCGGACGGCCTGCCCTCCCGAGCGGCTTGACCGCAGTGTGCAGGATGACCTCATCGGCAAGATCCGCGGCGAGCAGACTTTCGGCGACGCGCGGCCCGCCTTCGCTGAAGACGCGGGTGACGCCACGATCTGCCAAAAGTCTTAGGGCGCTGGTAAGATCAAGCAGGCCTTCCCGCGTCGCGATGCGGACAACCTCTGCGCCGGTGGCGTTTTCAAACGCTTTGGCCGCTTCATCGGCGACGGCCGCTCCAGCGATCACGAGCAGCGGCGTTTCACGCGCCGTCGACGCCAGGCGCGATCGCGGCGACAGCGACAGCTTCTCGTCGAGCACGACGCGGAGCGGCTTGAGCCGCTGCATGCCCGGCAGGCGCACGGTCATCAGCGGATCGTCGTCGCGCGCCGTGCCGCCGCCGATCATGATCGCGTCGTGCAGCGATCGCTGCACATGGGTGAAGGCGTCAGCGATAGGTCCGGTGATGTGCAGGCGCGGATCATGCGCGGCGCCTGCGGCGTAGCCGTCCGCAGTCATGGCCAACTTAAGCGTCATCATCGGGCGGCGACGGGTGACGCGTAAAACGTGCCCGAGATGATCGGCGCGCGCCGCAGCGGCGCCGGGACCAATAAGGACGTCGATTCCCGCTGCGCGCAGCCGGGCGAAGCCGTCGCCAGAGACGCGCGGGTCCGGGTCCTCGAGGGCGGTGACGACGCGCGCGACGCCGCCGGCGATGATCGAGTCGACGCAAGGCGGCGTCGCCCCATGATGCGCGCAGGGCTCCAAAGTGACGTAAAGCGTCGCGCCGCGCGCCGCCTCGCCCGCCGCGGCCATGGCGATCGCCTCCGCATGCGGGCGCCCGCCCGGCGCGGTCCAGCCGCGGGCGATCACGACGCCGTCGCGCACAAGCAGCGCGCCGACCGCGGGATTGGGCGCGGTGCGGCCCAAATTGCGCCGGCCGAGCGCAAGCGCCGCCGCCATATAGGCGTCGTCGGTCGCGCTTTGCGGAAAGGCCTCGTGGATCGTCATGCCTTCTCTGGGTCGTCGGCGTCCGGTGCAAAAGCCGCGCCGTCGCCGCCGCTCTCCAATTCGTCGATCACCGCGGAGAAGTCGCGAACTTCGCGGAAGTCGCGATACACCGAGGCGAAACGCACATAGGCGACGGGGTCCAGCGAACGCAGGCCTTCGATGACCAATTCGCCGATCCGCTGACTTTCCACCTCGACTTCGCCGAGGCTTTCGAGCTGACGAACGATTCCGGAAATCATCTGCTCGACGCGGTCCGCCTCGACCGGACGCTTGCGCAAGGCGATTTCAACCGAGCGCGTCAGCTTGTCGCGATTGAATGGCGCCCGCCGACCCGACTTCTTGACGACGATGATTTCGCGCAGCTGCACGCGCTCAAAGGTCGTGAAGCGGCCGCCGCAAGTCGGACAGACGCGGCGACGCCGAATGCAGGACGAGTCCTCGGCAGGACGGGAGTCCTTCACCTGCGTGTCGACGGAACCGCAATAGGGACAGCGCATGTCGGGCGCCTTTCCCCTCTCCCGCATGCGGGAGAGGGTGGCCCCGCGGAGCGGGGTCGGGTGAGGGCTATCACAGTCCATGCGACGGAGAGAACTCTCATCCGTCGCGCCTTCGACGTGGCGCCTTCTCCCGCAAGCGGGAAAAGGTGGGACACCCCGCTCAATAGATCGGGAACTTCGCGGTCAGCGTGTGAACCTTTTCCTTCACCGCGGCTTCCGTCGCGGCGTTGCCTTCTTCGCCCTTCGAGGAGAGGCCGTCGACCCGACCTGTTTGAACTCGTTCTGGCCAAAGCCGCGCGACGTCGCCGCAGGCGAGCCGAGACGAATGCCGGAGGTGACGAAGGGCTTTTCCGGATCGAAGGGAATGCCGTTCTTGTTGCAGGTGATGTGGGCGCGGCCCAGCGCGGCTTCCGCCGCCTTGCCGGTGATCTTCTTGGGACGCAGATCGACGAGCATCAGATGATTGTCGGTGCCGCCCGAGACGATCGCAAGGCCCGCGTCGACGAGCGTCTGCGCGAGCATTTGCGCATTGTCCTTGACCTGCTGCTGATAGGTCTTGAACTGCGGGGTCAGCGCCTCGCCGAACGCCACGGCCTTTCCGGCGATGACATGCATCAGCGGACCGCCCTGCAGGCCGGGGAAGACCGCCGAGTTGATCTTCTTGGCGATGGCCTCGTCGTTTGTCAGCACCATGCCGCCGCGCGGACCGCGCAGCGTCTTATGCGTCGTGGTGGTGACGACATGCGCATGCGGCAGCGGCGACGGATGAAGTCCCGCAGCGACCAGACCAGCGAAATGCGCCATGTCCACCATGAAATAGGCGCCGACGCTGTCGGCGATCTTGCGGAAGCCTTCGAAGTCCCAGATACGGGAATAGCCGGAGCCGCCCGCGATGATGAGCTTCGGCTTATGCTCCTGGGCGAGCGCGGCGACCTGCTCCATATCGATGCGCTGATCGTCCTTGCGCACCGTGTAGCTCACCGGCTTGAACCAGCGGCCGGAGACATTGACCGGCGACCCATGCGTCAGATGACCGCCGGCGGCGAGATCCAGCCCCATGAAGACGTCGCCCGGCTGAAGAAGCGCGAGGAACACCGCCTGATTGGCCTGCGAGCCGGAGTTGGGCTGCACATTGGCGAAACCGCAGTCGAACAGCTTCTTGGCGCGGTCGATCGCGAGATTCTCGGCGATGTCGACAAATTGGCAGCCGCCGTAATAGCGCTTTCCGGGATAGCCCTCGGCATATTTGTTGGTAAGAACCGAGCCTTGGGCCTCCAGCACCGCCTTGGAGACAATGTTCTCCGACGCGATCAGTTCGATCTCGTGCCTCTGGCGGCCGAGTTCGAGTTCGATCGCCTTCGCGATTTCCGGATCGGAAGCGCTGAGGGAGGCGGTGAAGAAACCGGATTGGCTCATTGGAATGGACCTCTATGCCGAACGGCGCTGAACGAAAACAAAAACCGGCTCCCGGTCTTAATCGGCGAAGCCGGTTCTTAGGACGCGCATCGTGAGACGCGTCGCTTATCACGGCGAAGCCGCGACGGGAAGAGCGGCCGTCGTCGCGGTCTAAGGCCACGGCAAGTCTCGCGCGGGCTTCGTCAGCCCAGTTTTGTTGTGGGGGCTTTGGGTGGGCCGCGCAAGCTTCGCGCGCCAGCGTCTCCGTTTCCTGAAGCGCCAAAATGACGCATGTTGCGCTCGCCCACAAAAGCCAGAAATAACGCGTTGCCGCGTCGCCATATTTTCGCTTCAAACGAGCGTTTGAATTTCAATCAGTCGTTTTAAACGGAGGTTCGTCATGATGAGCGATCATCTGGAAACAAAATTTGCAGCGCTTAGCGCCAAGTCGCGCAGGCTGCTCATCGATGCCGCGGTCTGCTTCGTCGCGACCTGGCTTATCGCTTTCCTGCCGCCACAATGGAAGAATGGCGAAGCGCTGAAGGAAATCGCTTTCACGACCGACCCGGTGAGCGGCAAAATCATCGACCGGATCGATTCCGCGGAGACGGAGCGCCCATCCTTGAAGTTGAAAAACGCTTCGCCGGCTCCGGCGCTGTTCGCCGTCTATCCGCAGGAGCGCATCTCGGATTGGTCGATCGAAGCCGCCGCTGAAAAGACGGAGACGATCCCTGCGCCCCCGACCACAAACGCCGAGCCGCCCGCCTCTCCCCAGACCATGGACGAGAAAGCGGAGCACCAGGAACGGAACCTGTTGGCCAAGCTCGACCCGACAGGGCTCTCATCCAAATTGGCTCCGCTCGGCCGCAAGGCGTGGAATAGCGCAACATCGCTCGGCGGCGCAGTGTCTAGCCTCGTCAACATATATCCTTTTTGAGGATGACGCCTTGAGTAATCTGGATCAGACGCGCGTCGCGTCTCGCTCGACTGAGACGACTCGCGCTGCGCTCATCAAAGCGGCGACGTCGGTCTTCGCGGAATATGGGTATGACGGCGGCTCGGTGCGGCTCATCACCCAAAGGGCGATGGCCAACCAGGCGGCCCGGACTTTATCGCGAGGTGCTGATCGCTGCGACGCGGGCCTTCGAAGAGAATGCGTTCTTGGACCCCGAAGAACTCGACGCGCTTTCGCCTGATGACGCGCTCCGGCGCTATCTGCATCAATTTCTGCTGCCGCTCGTCAAGCGCGATCGCGTCAGCCGCTTTCTGCGCATCTTCGCCTGGGAAAGCGTGCAGCCGAGCGAAGTCTTCAGCGCCTTCATCGCGCATTCGCCGCCCCGCATCTTTCGTTTGGCGGAACGGGTCGTACGGCGATTCCTGCCGCAAGACGCCTCTGCGGAGACCGTCACATTCGCGATGCTGTGGCTCGCCCAGCAGCCGATGTTCTTCGTGCGAGACGCGGAGCGGCTGGCGCAGCCGCCCTTCTCGCTCAAATTCGACGAAGACGCGCTCGAGCGGCTCGTCGACACGCTGGCGGGCTTAAGTCTTCGTGGACTCGCCGGAGTCTAAACCTGACCAATCGCTCCCGTCCGCTCGCGGCGCGTCTTAAGGGAACAAACATGACAGCTCTGCTGCACAGCAATTATTTCTCCGCGGTCCTGACCGAGACCCAAAAGGCTCTGGAGTTCTCCGCAAACGTCCTCATTCTCGCCGCGACCGTGGCGCTCGTCGGGGCGTTCTTGGCGCTGATCAAGGGCGCCTAGCCCTTTGCGCCGGCCGGGCGCCGCGTTCTTGTCGTCGTCGCGCAAACAAGGCATGTTTCAACTCGCCCCAAGCAACACATGGGTGATGAAAGTGAACATTGCAGCGACGTTGTTAGCGGTTGCGACCGCCTCGGTTTTTGCAAACTTGGCGCAAGCGAAGCCTTTGACGCTGCTCTGCCGCCATAGCGACAATCTCTATGCAGCCCCTTATATGGTGGCCTATTCCCCGATCAGTTCGACGCTCGCGATAGTGGACGATGGACGAACCGACGCATACGCCGTCGAAGACGTGACAAGAGACAACGGGGGATACATCATTCAGGCCTATGGCAAGCTGCTGAACGCGCACATTACGCTGATCACTTCGCTTCCGAGGCAAATCCTTTATTCGGGCGCCTTCACCAACGACGTCTTCGCGATCGATTACTGCAGGTGAGCGGTTTTTCTTCGCCGCTGTTGGCGGCCTACGCCGCTCGCTTCTGATAGTCCTTCACATCCGAGAATGTGATCGCCGGATTGCGTTCGGCGTCATAGTTGAGCTGGAACGCCGACGAACTCATGAACACCGGCGACCCGTCGAGATCGTCGGCAATGCTGGAGCCGTTCGAATCGATGAAGCTTTTCAGCTTCGCCGGGTCGTCAGATGCGATCCAGCGGCAGATGGCGAAGCGCGACTGCTCATAGCGCGTCTGCAATCCATATTCCCCCTCGAGCCGCGTCGCGAGCACATCGAGCTGCAGCGCGCCGACGACGCCGACGATCGAACCCGAGCCGTCATGTGGCGTGAAGACCTGCACGACGCCCTCTTCCGCAAGCTGCTGCAAGGCTTCACGCAGCTTCTTGGCCTTCATGGCGTCGCCGATGAGAATGCGGCGCAGAATTTCCGGCGCGAAGCTCGGCACGCCGCGAAAGACGATCTCCTCGCCCTCGGTCAGCGTGTCGCCGATGCGCAGTTGTCCGTGATTGGGCAGGCCCACAACGTCGCCGGCGTATGCTTCGTCGGCGATCGAGCGATCGCGCGCGAAAAAGAATTGCGGCGCGTTGATTGGAATGTTCTTGCCGGTGCGAATGAGCTTCGCCTTCATGCCGCGCGTGAGCCTGCCCGAGCAGACGCGCATGAAGGCGATGCGATCGCGATGGTTGGGGTCCATGTTCGCCTGGATCTTGAAGACGAAGCCGGTCATCTTCGGCTCCTTCGCCTCCACCAGACGCTTGTCCGCCTCCTGCGCGCGCGGGCTCGGCGCATATTCAGCCATGGCGTCGATCAGATCGCGGACGCCAAAGTTGCGCAGCGCGCTGCCGAAAAAGACCGGCGTCAGATGTCCCTCGCGGAACGCCGAAAGATCGAAGGGCTTGTTGCCTTCTTCGGCGAGCATCGCCTCCTCTCGCCATGCATCCGCGCCGCCTGGCAGGAGCGTGTCGAAGAGCGGATCATCGAGCCCGCTGGTTTGCAGCAGCTCGGCGTCCTCATCGATCCGGCGCACGGTTTTCGTGGCGAAACGATAGGTGCCGGCGAAGCTTCTGCCCGAACCGATCGGCCAGGTGATCGGCGTCGCGTCAAGCGCGAGAGTCTTCTCGATTTCGTCGATGAGATCGAAAGGATCGCGCGCCTCGCGGTCGAGCTTGTTGATGAAGGTGACGATCGGAATGTCGCGCAGGCGGCAGACTTCAAAGAGCTTGCGCGTGCGCGCCTCGATGCCCTTGGCGGCGTCGATCACCATCACCGCGGCGTCGACGGCGGACAGCGTGCGATAGGTGTCTTCCGAAAAGTCCTCGTGGCCCGGCGTATCCAAGAGATTGAAGACGCAACCGCCGTATTCGAAGGTCATCACCGAGGTGACGACCGAGATTCCGCGCTCGCGCTCGATGCTCATCCAGTCCGAGCGCGTCTGCTGAGCGTTGCGCTTGGCCTTGACGGCGCCGGCAAGCTGGATCGCGCCGCCGAAGAGCAGAAGCTTTTCGGTGAGCGTCGTCTTGCCGGCGTCGGGATGCGAGATGATCGCGAAGGTGCGTCGGCGTGAAACGGGATCGTTGGCGGGGGTTGTCAATGCACTGTCGGTTGTGAGGGAAACGCTTGAAGACGACTTAATGGCAAGCGAGGCTCACTGCAATCTTGCTTCATTAGAGGCCGAGGCATCATCGATCGCTGCCAAGCGCGCCTTCAGGCAAAATCCGCCGCCAGCGATGCGCGCGTCGCTTCCGACAAAACAGCCATATGGCTGTAGTTGGGATGCGACAGGCCCAAAATCACCCGCGTGTTCGGCTCCCTGAACGCCGCAATCTGCGCCTCCGTAAAGGGAAAGTGCACGAATTGCACGCTGCTGGCCTTGCCTTCAGCCGTGGTGCGATCCTGATCCTGCTCGGCCTTGCCGACGACGCGCTCGCCGCCGACTTCGATGGAGGCCGTCTCCTCGACGCCGCCGAGTTGCGACAATACGCGCGCCCGCCGCAATGCGTCGTCGATCTCAATCATGAACGTCGCGACGAGTTCCTTGCCTTTCGGCACCAGCGGATTATAGGCCGCAAGCTCATCGGCGATCTGCGTCTCGCCGCCTTTTTCAATGTGCAGCATCTCCTGCACCTGTATCCACATCGTGTCGAAATTCTCGAAGTAGAAGGTGACGTAAGGTCCGACCTCGACCCGGCGGTTGCGCTTGATCGCGGTGAGGCGCTTGCGATGCTCGGCGCGGTCCTTGGCATATTCCGCCCAGGGGAGGATATCGGCGCGGGTCAGTTCGTGACGGCTCGTCATCTTCTTGGTGCTCCATCAGCCTGAGCCTCGTGCTGAGGAACATCCAGGGGATGCGTCTCGAAGCACGAGGGCGAGGCATCCTACGCAAATTCCTCGTCCTTCGAGACGCGAGCTTCGCTCGCGCCTCAGGATGAGGAAAAAACCAAACGTTTACGCGCCTGTAAGTCCATAGGCTCTCGCCATCAGCACGATCGGATGACCGACGCGTTCCGGTCTCGGCGTCTCGCCGCCCAGCGTCTCGATCTCCTGTTCGATATGCAGTCCGGCAAGCGGGCATTCGGAAACGACGTGCTTCTTGTCGGCGTTCTGCAACTGCCGCGCGGCGGGCTTGCCCACCTTCATCGCCGTTTCGAAATTGCCCTTCTTGTAGCCCCAGGCGCCGCCATGACCCGAGCAGCGCTCGACCACGGCGACATCGGCTTCAGGGATCAGCGCAAGCAGCTCCGCGCCTTTCTGGCCGATATTCTGGGCGCGCGAATGACAGGAGACATGGAAGGCGACGCCGCCATCGAGTGGCGCCATGCCTTCGGCCAGCCCCTCTTTGCGCGCGATGTCGACGACATATTCGGAGAGGTCGAATGTCGCCTCAGCCAAACGCTTGACGCTCTCGTCCTCCGGCAGAATCAGCGGCCATTCGAATTTCAGCATCAGCGCGCAGGACGGCACCGGCGCGACAATGTCGTAGCCCTGGTCGATATAGGGCGCGAAGGCCGCGGCGACCTTGCGCGCCGCCTCCGCCACTTCATCGAGCATCCCCTGTTCGAGCTTCGGCATGCCGCAGCAGGCCGGGTGCACGACTTTGGTCTCGACGCCGTTTCTCGCGAGCACGGCCAGCGCCGACATGCCGATCGACGTATCGTTGTAGTCGCCGTAGCAGGTGGCGTAGAGCACGGCCTTGCGCGCCTTGGCCGGCGCCGACTCGTCGCGCATCGGCGGATGCGACGCGGCCTGCGCTTCAAGCGTCTTGCTGGCGTATTTTGGCAGCTCGGCGTTGCGATCGACGCCCGCGACTTTCTCTTCGAGGCCGCGCATCATCGTGTTGTCGCGGCGCGTCGCCCAATTGGCCGCGCCTGAGATCAGCGTCGCCCATTTGCCGTAGCGGTCAGTGTCGGCGAGCGCGCGATCGACGGCGGGCACGCCGTTCTTCTTCGCTTCGACCGCGCGGTAGCGCAGGATCAGATGCGGAAAGTCGATGTTGAACTCATGTGGCGGCACATAGGGGCACTTCGACATGAAGCACATGTCGCAAAGG
>WSXZ01000140.1 GCA_009773555.1 Methylocystaceae bacterium
ACCGCGCCACCGTCTCCGCCAGGCGCAGATGTTCGTGCTCGCGTGCGTGGTTCCGCCATGCCTTTACGGGCCAAGCCGTCAGGCGACGGCGAAGAGGGCGTCATTCGTCGCGATCACCAAACGAAGGCGGAGAGTTCGCGCGCGATCGCAACGCAGACAACGTTATTTGGCTTCCCCGTTCGAACGAGCCGGCGATATCTGCCGTACAGACGCGCCTGCGCTTCCAGGCGATGTACTTGATCGGCTGCGGCAAGGTTTCGTTGCGTTTGAGGGTCTCGACTCCCGTCCGCGCCGGCAGCCGATAGGTCCTCAGGCGCCCTCCATCAGGCCGCGTCTCGGTCGCGCATTGCCGGCCGCCTTGGTGAGGCGATACCTTGGCCCGGAAGAGCGTCACTCCCAAATATGCGAAGTTGGCGCCCGCCGCTTGTGTGCCTTACCGTAATCGGCGTTACCAGCCGGCTAGAAAATCATGCCCGCGCCGCGCGCTTGGCGTCTTCACGGCCAACTAGGAGGAAAGAACCAATAAGCTGCTTCAAGTTCGGAGAAGCTTCAAGTTGCGAGAGCAATTTGACCGCGGTTTTGTAGCGTCAGGGCAAATAACTGAATATATTCGAGCCAAAACAGATGCTATAGCGGGATATTATCATGCTTCTTCCCCGGCTTTTCAAAACCCTTTCCACGGAGCAGGGCGAGTGAGCGAGCGATTCGCTTTCGCGTGTCCCGCGGCGCAACCACGGCATCGACGTAACCTCTTTCCGCCGCCGCAAAAGGCGACAGAAATTGCTGTTCATACTCGCTGATGCGGCGGGCCATTTTATCTACGTCGCCAATGTCGGCGCGGAAGATGATCTCGACGGCGCCCTTCGCGCCCATGACGGCGATCTGCGCCGACGGCCACGCGTAATTGACGTCGCCGCGAAGATGTTTCGAGGACATGACGGCATAGGCGCCGCCGAACGCCTTGCGCGTGATAAGGGTCACCTTGGGCACCGTCGCTTCGGCGTAAGCGAAAAGCAGCTTCGCGCCATGCTTGATCAGTCCGCCATATTCCTGGGCGGTGCCGGGCAGAAATCCCGGCACGTCGACAAAGGTGACGATCGGAATGTTGAAGCAGTCGCAAAAGCGCACGAAACGCGCCGCCTTCTTGGAGGCGTCGATATCGAGCACGCCGGCGAGCACGAGAGGCTGATTGGCGACAAAGCCGACGGTGCGCCCTTCGATGCGGCCGAAGCCGATCACGATATTGCGGGCGTGCGCTTCTTGAATCTCGAAGAAGTCGGCCTCGTCGACGACCTTATGGATGAGCTCCTTGATGTCGTATGGCTTGTTGGGATTGTCCGGAACAATCGTATCGAGCGAATCGTCCATGCGGTCCGCCTCGTCGAACGCCGGCCATTCCGGCGGCTCCTCCAGATTTGAGGAGGGCAGGAAGTCAATAAGCCGGCGCATCTGCAGCAGCGCTTCGACGTCGTTGTCGTATGCGCGATCGGCGATCGAGCTTTTGGTCGTATGCACCGAGGCGCCGCCGAGCTCTTCCGCCGTGACCGTCTCGTTCGTCACCGTCTTGACGACGTCGGGCCCGGTCACGAACATATAGCTCGTGTCGCGCACCATGAAGATGAAGTCGGTCATCGCCGGCGAATAGACGTCGCCGCCGGCGCAGGGGCCCATGATGACCGATATTTGCGGAATGACGCCCGAGGCCAGCACATTGCGCTGGAAGACTTCGCCATAGCCGCCGAGCGCCGCGACGCCTTCCTGGATGCGCGCGCCGCCTGCGTCGAACAGGCCGATGATCGGCGCGCGATTTTTCAGCGCCATGTCCTGCAGCTTGGTGATCTTTTGCGCGTGAGTTTCGGAAAGCGAGCCGCCGAAGACGGTAAAATCCTTGGCGAAGACGAACACGGCGCGGCCGTTGACCGTGCCCCATCCCGTGACGACGCCGTCGCCGGAGATTTTCTCGCCCTGATCCATGCCGAAATCGGTGCAGCGATGGGCGACGAACATGTCGAATTCTTCGAACGAGCCGTGATCGAGCAGCAGTTCGATTCGACCGCCAAAATCTCCTGAGATTCAACATATGTTGCGCAAATCCATCGCAAATGCTCTTCATTTGGCCTCCATCCCTCGTCGCGATGTCCGCTCCTCAACTTTACGCGATTCATTCCAGCCATTACTTTGGCGTCCGGGTGCGTAGAGGATTTCATGACCTTGCCAATCTAGGCGGATTTCCAGCGTTGCAAAATTTCAAAATGTCTAAGAATTTGTTTCAAAAAAACTCGCATAGGGTCGTAACCGGCGCCGATCTCGCGAAGATGCTCCATTCGATGAAGCGAAAGTTCGATCTTCTGCGGATGCAGCACGCCCGGCCGCCTCTGTGCGAAGTCACGAGGTGGAAGATGGTCCGTCAATAGGTTCGATCCCGCAAGACCACAGATCCTCGTTCTGAAACGGTGCGCGTGACCGCGTCACTGGCGAAGCTTGCTCTCCGCCTCACGGAGAATCCTGCGAGGAAAGTGACACTGGGTCAGTGTCACCGGAAGGTCCGGGAGCTGGGGATTCTCACAATGCATCATGGATTGCACAGAGGGCAGTGCTGAACCGGCGCGCGCTGCAATCCATCGCCTCGAGAGCGCTCTTCCGTATAATCGCAAGCGGGACACCCTAATATTTCCGCAAGGACCAACTCAGTGGGCGCGCCGCAATCTTCGCAGAGCAAGCCGGCGCGAGATCCGGTCCGACCAAAACCCGGCGCGCCGCAGGCCGGGCATTGCCGCGCCAGGCGCTGCGCCAGGCGTTCGGCCAATATGGCAAGACTCTCCATCCGCGTCGGGTTGAAGTGGGCGCGCATGTCCGTCTCCATGCGCGCCCGGCCATCCGATGATACAGCAGCGGCTGCTTCAATGGCGCGCCTTAAGCTGTCGGGGTCGACAATGCCCTTAGCGAGAGCAGACGCCACCTCACCTTCGTTCGGCCGCACGATCAGCCCATGGGTCGGAAAATCGATCTTTTGCAAAAACTCGTCGGATGCTGCCCCGGGCAAGACGACCAGACGATCATAATTCGTTTTCTCCGTGATTAAGCTTTCGGTGACAACAATCCCCCTCTCGTCATCGACAAAAACCAGGAGCTCCATGCCCGCAGGAATATACGGAATGGCGGGATGCGGACCAAATGAGCCTTCACTCGCAAGCCCAAGCGGCACGCCTGCGGCGCTCATGCCCACGCCTGCGGCGCTCATGCCCAAACGCGCTTTACGCAATGCAACGTCGAGCATCGTGCCATCGCGCGGAATCTCTCCAGAGAACGTGCCAAGTTGATCAGTATCTAGTCCAGGCGTTGACGTGACGATTAAGCCGAGCGTCGACATGAGCGCGGGCGCCACGGTCTCTTCCTTGCGGTGCATCGTGGCGATCACGGCCGTTCGACCCGCGTAGGGATGGCGCGATTCGGCCATGCTAGTAACCGCCGATGGATCGTCCGCGAAACGTCCAGGCGAGGGTAGCGTTCGCCTGAAATGGTATGATGCGAGTGTTGGCGACAGCCATGGTTGAGAGCACTCGTCGCGGTATTCGTTCGAGGACGACGGAGCCCGTATTGAGGGAAAGACCGTAGAAGCGGGGGCCATGTTCGGCGGCGAAGGCTTCCAGTCTCTCCAGCGCGCCTTCCTCCTCGAAAACCGCCGCGTAGGTTTCTAACGCCACGGGAGCGTTGAAAATGCCCGCGCATCCG
>WSXZ01000027.1 GCA_009773555.1 Methylocystaceae bacterium
CTGCCGGCGCTGCGCGCCGCCGCGCGTCAGGCGATGCGGCTGATGGGCGCTCATTTCGTCTTCGGCGAAACCATCGAAGCGGCGATCAGACGGGAGCAGGGACGGCGCGAGCGCTTCTCTTACGACATGCTTGGCGAAGGCGCGCGGACGGCGGAAGACGCCGAGCGCTATTTTGAGGCCTACGCCCACGCCATTCGCGCCATCGGCGACTCGGCCGGGAGTTCCGGCCTTCCTATGCGCCCCGGAATTTCGATCAAACTTTCGGCGCTGCATCCCCGTTATGAGGCGATTTCGCGCGAACGCGTCTTGCGGGAATTGCCGCCGCGGTTGCTTGACCTCGCGCGCCTCGCCAAGGATCGCGATCTCGTTTTCACCATCGATGCGGAGGAGGCGGATCGACTCGAACTTTCGCTGGACGTGTTCGCATGCGTCGTCGAAGACCCTTCGCTTTCCGGCTGGGACGGATTCGGGCTCGCGGTGCAGGCCTATCTGAAGCGCGCGATGGCCGCGATCGACTATGTCGCTTCGCTCGCGGAAGCGAACCATCGACGCTTCATGGTGCGTCTCGTCAAGGGCGCCTATTGGGACAGCGAAATCAAGCGCGCCCAGGAGCGCGGTCTCGCCGATTATCCCGTGTTCACGCGCAAGGCGATGACCGATCTCAATTTCGACGCCTGCGCGGCGCGGCTCTTCGATCAACCGCGTCTCTTCCCGCAGATCGCCACGCATAACGCGCGGAGCGTCGCCGCCGTTTTGACGATGGCGGGCGCGCGGCGCGACTTCGAGTTTCAGCGCCTGCACGGCATGGGCGAGTCGCTCTATGAGTCGCTGGCGGAAAGGAGCGACGCCGCGGTTCGAATCTATGCGCCGGTCGGTCCGCACCGCGATCTTCTCGCCTATCTCGTGCGGCGTTTGATCGAGAACGGCGCCAACTCCTCTTTCGTCGCGCGCGCCGCCGATCCCGAGACGCCGGAGAGCGCGCTCGTCGCGGACCCTTATGACGCGCTCGGCGCGCCAAATCGCGCGCGCCATCCCCGTCTTCCGCCGCCAAGCGAGATTTACCTGCCGCTACGCGCCAATTCGAAAGGCGTTGAATTTGGCGATCGGACTGCGCTTGCCGCGCTGATCGACGAAATGCGCGCGCCTTTTCCGCCGCCCGCCGCGCGACCGAGCGTCGAGTCGCGCGCTGCGGCGCGCCCGGTCCTGTCGCCGATCGACGGCGCCGTCGTCGGTCACGTCGTCGAAGCGGATGAAGCTGCGGCGCATGCTGCGATTGCGACGGCGGCGCGCGCATTCACAGAATGGTCCAGGACTCCATTCGAGGCGCGAGCGCGGATGATCGAACGCGCGGCCGATCTCATTGAGGCGCGGCGCGGCCCGCTGATCGCCTTGTTGCAAAGCGAAGGCGGCAAGACTCTCGACGATGCGCTCGCCGAGGTGCGCGAGGCGGCCGATCTTTGTCGCTACTATGCTGGCCAAGCGCGCATTCTCTGCGCCGACATGCCACTGCCAGGCCCGACGGGTGAAGCCAATGTCCTGCGCCGGCATGGACGCGGCGTCTTTATCTGCATTTCGCCCTGGAATTTCCCGCTCGCGATTTTCATCGGCCAGATCGCAGCGGCGCTCGTCGCGGGAAACTGCGTCGTCGCCAAGCCGGCGGAGCAGACGCCGCTCGTCGCCGCCGTGACGATCGCACTCCTGCAGGAAGCCGGCGTTCCGAAGGACGTGCTGCTCTTTGCGCCGGGCGATGGCGCGATCGGCGCCGCGCTCGTCGCCGATCCGCTGACTGCCGGCGTCGTTTTTACCGGCTCGGTCGAAGTCGCCCATCGGATCAATCGCACGCTTGCCGAGCGAGATGGCGCGATTGCGCCGCTCATCGCCGAAACAGGCGGGATCAATGCGATGATCGTCGATTCGACGGCGCTGATCGAACAGGTCGTCGACGACGTCATGACGTCCGCGTTCCGATCGGCCGGCCAGCGGTGCTCAGCCTTGCGGCTCTTATGCCTGCAAGAGGAAATCGCGCCCGCCTGTCTTACGACGCTCATCGGCGCGGCGCGCGAGTTACGGGTCGGCGATCCGCGCGAGATCGGCGCGCATGTCGGCCCGGCGATCGACGCCGAGGCGAAAGGCAAACTCGACGCCTATCTTTCGCGTCAGCGCGCCGCGGGGCGAATTCTTTACGCCGGCGTCGCGCCATCGACAGGAAGCTTTGTCGCGCCGCACATCGTCAGGCTCGATCGCGTCGAGGATTTGCAGGAAGAGATCTTCGGACCCGTCCTGCATGTGGCGACGTGGCGTTCCGATCGCCTGCCGCAACTGCTCACTGACATCGAGGCGGTCGGATACGGGCTCACGATCGGCATGCATACGCGCATTGAACAGCGCATTCGCGCGTTGTCGCGCAAAGCGTCCGCCGGCAATATCTACATCAATCGCAACATGATCGGCGCAGTCGTCGGCAGTCAGCCCTTCGGCGGGTTTGGCTTGAGCGGCACCGGTCCCAAGGCGGGCGGGCCGGATTATCTGCTGCGATTTCTTCATGAGACGACGCTGACGATCAACACCGCGTCTTCGGGTGGTGACGCAGGACTGTTGTCGCTCGGAGAATCCGATGAATGATCGCGACAAACTGGCGCAAATGCGCTGCTTGAAGTCACACCTTCGACGTCCCCACGTCGACGCCTCTGAGACGAGGAAAGCGAAGATCGAGATTGCAGCGAAGTCGCGCCGCGCTGCTTAAGCGCAGCCTCTAAGAGCGCAGGCCGGCGCGTCCGTGCGGAGCGCCGGCGACTTCGGACTTCTGCGTCGGCCGGCGCATCAGGCGCGGCAGAACGAGATGCGGCAACACGCCCTCGCGAATGACCGCGCGCCGCAGCGGCCCGAGCGCCGCCATCGCGATGAAGCTCGCGCCGCGAAGCAAATCCACCGGCAGATAGGGAATGATGAGAGAGCGGTTGAGCAGGTCGACGCCATGCGTTCTGAAGCCGATGTCGGCGTGTCTGTGACGGTCGTAGCGCGCCAGCGCCCGCGACAATTCACGCGGATTCTTGAGATCGACGCTGGCGAGACAATCCTCAAGATCGGCGACGTCGCGCAGACTTAGGTTCAGTCCTTGCGCGCCGATCGGCGGAAAAATGTGACAGGTCTCGCCGACGAGCGCGAGACGACCCGTGGCGTGTTTCGACACCTGCATGCCGCCCATGCGGAACTGCCCGATGTCGCCTTCGATGCGCATCGCGCCGAGTTCCGACTTGGCGTAATCCTCGATTTCATATTCGAGCTCTTCGCGGGGCTTGGCGAGACGCCGCCGCGCGTCGGCGACGCTCATCAGCCAGACGAGGCTCGAACGATTCGGCGCATCCTCTCGCGCGGGCAGCGGCACCAGCGTGAAAGGGCCCGAGCGCGTGTGATATTCCGTCGAGACATTTTCGTGCGGGAACTCGTGGCGCAGCATCATGGTGAGCGCGATCTGCGGATAGGTCCATTCCTTCACGTCGATGCCAGCGACCGCGCGGGCGCGGCTGTTGCGCCCATCCGCCGCAACGATGAAGTCCGACTGGAGCCGGCGTCCGTCCGCGAGAACGGCGACGGCGCCGTCGCTGTTGAATTCGTAATCCGCGATGTCGGCGTCGACGAACGCGATCTCAGAGCGGCCGCGACAAAGATCCAGCAGAATGGCGACGAGGTCGTCGTTCGACACATTGACGCCGAGCGCCGGCAGACCGATTTCGCGCGCCCGCAGGCTGAGTTCCGGCACCGGCAGAAACTGATCGGTGTCGTCGATCATGCGGATCGCTTCGACGGCGCAGCCGCGCGCTCTGACGCGCTCCAGCGCGCCGAGCGCATCGAGAAATCTGACGGACGATTCGAACAAGGCGACGGTGCGGCCTGGCAGCGGCGGCGGAACTCGCCCGGCGAGCGTCGTCTTGAATCCTCCGCGGGCGAAGGCCAGCGCCGCTGCAAGGCCGGTCGCCCCGGCGCCGGCGACGAGAATGTCCGATCTGATGTTTTCGTGCGCCGCTGTCATCTCATCCGTCTCCTTTGCCTGTTATAGCGGGAGAGTCTTCGGAGCGCGAGCAGCACGGACAAACAGGATGGCTTTGGCTCGGCGCGAGGGCGGTGGTAGGCTGACGTCCCGCTTCTCCGGTCGCCGCGCCTCGTGACGTCTTCTCGCCTCATTGGCCTTTCTGTTCACCTGTTCACGGCGAGCGGCGCTGCGCTCGGCCTGATCGCGCTGTTCCTTGCGGCGGACGGCCGCTTTGCGGCGATGTTCGCCTGGCTTGGCGCGGCGCTCGTCGTGGACGCCGTCGACGGAACGCTGGCGCGGCATTTCAGAGTGACTGAAACGGCGCCCTTCATCGACGGCGCCGCGCTCGACCTCGTCGTCGACTTCCTCAACTATGTGGTCACGCCGCTTGTGGCGCTGTGGCGCTCCGACCTCTTGGACCCAGCGCTCGCTGCGCCCGTTTGCGCCGCGGTCTGCGCCTGTTCGGCGCTCTATTTCGCGGATCGGCGAATGAAGACGGCGGACTACTGGTTTCGCGGATTTCCGTCGCTGTGGAACATCGCGGTCTTCTATCTTCTCGTGCTGCGGCCGCCGGCGGGCGCCAGCCTCGCGGTCGTTCTCGTGACGGCGGCTTTCATGTTCGTTCCGGTCGCCTTTGTTCATCCGCTGCGCGTTCAGCGGCTGCGACTGGTAACGCTCGTCGTCACCGGCGTCTGGAGCGCGGCGGCCATCGCGGCCGTCGCACAGGATCTCGCGGCGGCCTCTTTCACCGTAAAGGCGGCTCTGGTCGCGACGGGGTGCTATTTTCTGGCTGTGCCGCTTTTTCGCGAGGGCGGCGCGATCGCGAAAGGGGAAGGTGATGGTTAAGGCGATTCGCGTGCATCAGCCCGGCGGGCCGGATGCGCTCGTCATGGAAGACGTCGATCTGCCGGCTCCGGCCGCGGACGACGTGCAGATTCGCCACGGCGCCATTGGCGTTAATTTCATAGACGTCTACCGCCGTACCGGCGCTTATCCGGCGGAATATCCGTTTGTCCCCGGACATGAAGGCGCCGGCGAAGTGATCGCCGTCGGCGAGAATGTGAAGAACTTCAAGGTCGGGGATCGGGTCGCTTATGTCGGCGCGCTTGGCGGCTATTCGGAGGCGCGCAACATCGCCGCCGGCTCAGTGGTCCATCTGCCGAAATCCTTCAGCTATGAGCAGGGCGCGGTGATGATGCTGAAAGGGCTGACGGCGCAATATCTGCTGCGCAGGACGTTCAAGGTAAAGAAAGGCCATCGCGTTCTCGTCCATGCCGGCGCCGGCGGCGTGGGGCAGATCCTCTGCCAATGGGCGAATGCGCTCGGGGCGAAGGTCATCGCCACCGTCGGCTCTCCTGAAAAGGCGAAAATCGCGGAGGAGGCCGGCGCCAAGCATACGATTCTTTATCGCGAGGAGAACTTCGTCGAGCGCGTGCGCGACATCACCAAGGGCAAGCTGTGCGATGTGGTCTATGACGGCGTCGGGCGCGCGACCTTTCCAGCTTCGCTCGACTGCCTGAAGCCGTTCGGCATGTTCGTGAGTTTTGGCTCAGCCTCCGGTCCGATCGCGGCTTTCGATCTCGGCCTTCTGGCGCTGAAAGGATCGCTCTTCGCGACCCGCCCCTCGCTTTTCACCCATATCGCGCGTCGGCGCGACTATGAGGAGATGATGGACGATCTCGTCCATGCGGCGAAGCGAGGCTTCGTGAAAATCGCCGAGCCAGCGCGTTTTCCGCTCGCCGACGCGGCCAAGGTGCATGCCGCGCTCGAATCGCGCGCCACCAGCGGGTCGATGGTCCTCATTCCCTGATTTCGCCATAAAGGGACCGGCGAAAGCAGGGCTCAACAGGCGCTCCGGAGACAAACTTGACATGTGTTGTAATTTGAGCACTGGGCCGATCGCTGTGCTTCGCAACGCTTTGTTAACTTAGCCGAATCGGACGCCCCCGGCGCGCCTCTCGCGGCACGAATTCAGCAGTTTTTCCCCGCTTTTCGCGCCGCCGACTGGCGTGTCGGCAATTTCGTCCTACGCTTTCGGCGCAAATCGATTATGCTTTCCTTGTTCCGGCTTTGAGGTTCCTCCCGCCTCTCGATTAGCCCGAACCGCCTTCCAAAGCCCGGCGCTTGAGCCGGGCTTTTTTCTTAGTCTCCCTCGGCAACCCCGCAGTTTCTATTGCAATTTTTCAGCAACAGCCCCATCCTTGTTTGGCGGCGGGCTCTCTTCCGGGCTTTGGGCCGCGAAGCATGAGGGTTGCAACGCTGTCGACAGGTGTTCATCCGGGTGCGGCTCGTGGTCCGCTCCGACCGGAAATTGGCGCAAGCGCCCATTTGACCGGCTCAATCGTGCAAAAGGTTCTCGCCAGCCTGGACGAAACCAAGGCCGAGGACATCGTCTCCATCGATCTGCGTGGAAAAACGGCGCTCGCCGATGACATGATCATCGCGACGGGTCGTTCGACCGTGCATGTCGGCGCCATCGCCGACAGAGCGATCAAGGCCCTGAAGGCGGCGGGCGTCGTTGCCCCGCGGGTCGAAGGCCTGTCCCAGTGCGACTGGGTGCTGATCGACGCCGGCGACGTCATCGTCCACATCTTCCGGCCCGAGGTGCGCCAGTTCTACAATCTCGAAAAGATGTGGGGCGGCGACCGACCGCTGGAAATTCGCCTGGTCTGACGGGAGCGGACGCAAGCGCGCCCTTGGGATCGCTTGTACCCTCTGGTCGTGCCTGGCTTGGATGAAACTGGGACTGATCTGCGTCGGCCGCCTGAAGGCGGGTCCCGAGCGAGAGCTTTTCGCGCGCTACGCCGAGCGCATCCGCGCCTTGCGGCGGCTGGGCCTCGAAGGTCTCGAACTTAAAGAGATCGATGAGAGCAAGGCCTCCTCGAGCGCCGAGCGGTCATCGCGCGAAGCGATGGAACTGCTTGCGGCGCTGCCTGCCGAATCGCGGCTGGCGGCGTTTGACGAGCGAGGCAGGGCGGAGACAAGCGCAGCCTTCGCGCAATTCATCGCCTCCGAACGCGACAGAGGCTGCAAGGCGCTGTGGTTTGCGATCGGCGGCGCCGAGGGGCTCGATGAGAGCGTCCGCGCGCGAGCGACGGCCGTCTTCTCCTTCGGCGCGATGACGCTGCCGCATCAGCTGGCGCGCATTCTGGCGGCCGAGCAGATTTACCGGGCGATGACGATCCTGTCCGGCCATCCGTACCATCGCGCCTGATTATTTCGGTCCCGCGGACTCCCGCAGATGTCCGCCCTTCACCCAACCGCGCCTTTTGCCGGCCTGGTCTTTGACCTGACACCAGCGTTCGCCGCCAGTATTCCTGCAGCCGAGATTTGTTAGGACGGCGCCGTTCGCCAGTTCGGCGACGCGCTTCGCCTTGGCCGAAGGGCGCTCGCGCAGTGCGAGGGCTTCACCGGAGAGGACGCCGAAGACTTCCCAGTGATCCGGCCCGCCGGTCAGTCCGTCCGCATAGTCCGGGCCGTTAGGCGCAGTCGCGCTCTTCTGTCCCAACTCAATGGAGAGCGCATAGTGTGCGACGGTTCCGCGCCGCGCCGCGCTGCGCATCAGATAGACGCGCGCGGTGTAATCGCCGGCGAGCGGCGCCGTTCCAGCGAAATCCGTCCCTGACACCGAGCCGATGAACATCGCCTGTTGGGCGCCAGGGGCGCTCAGGTTGAAGTAGTTGCTGAGCCTGTCGGTCTTCAGGCTGAGCCGCATGGATTCTCCCGCGCCGACAGGAAACACATAGTCGACGTAGTCGTAGCCCTTGATGCGGCCGTTCAACGTTGCGCGTCCATCCCTGAACGTCACGCGCTCCATCCGCGCATTGTCCCGCGCAGTGGCGAGCATCGGAAGCGTCAACACAGCGAGCGCGGCGACGACGGCGAGACCTCGGCTTAGCATGCGTTTCCCTTCGCGGAGCCGGCCAGCTGGAACGGAAGCGATTCTCCGTTGACAGATCGCATATTTGCCCCAGCCGTGGCGTTGACGTCGCAGGCGCGTCGCACAGACGCGGCTCAAGATCCGCAATAATCCCGTCCAGACCAGCGGCGATAGATCTTAATGCACGGTCCGCCCGTGCATCTCGCAGCCAAGCCCGGCCGCGCGCGCCGCCTCCTGCACCCTGTCGCCGGCCTTTTTCACCTTGTCGAAATCGCCGCGCAGCGCCTTGAGCGCGTTGCGCTCCTGACTGATTTCCTCGGCGGTTCGGAACGACATTCGACGCAGGAGCGGCAAGGGCGGGCACCAGCCTTGCAGCGCGTGCTGGAGCAGAAAGCCACTGACGAGAACCGGCAGCGCCAGCCAGCGACGATCCGACGTCAGGCCAAGGGCAAGTCCAACGAGCGCCAAAGAGGAGGCGTTGGCTTCGAGCGCCCGCTCGATGTCCCACTCCCGATCAAGCTCCTCGAGACGTTCGTCGATCTTCTCCGGGTGTTTGGCGAAATAGGACAGCCGCGCCTGCGTTTCCTTGCGAATGGCGCGATTGATGTCCTCATCGGTGTTTTGTGCAACGCGAGCGACCGTGGTCGGCATGCATTCTACCTCCCTTATTTGTTTCCAACCGAAAAGGCGGCTCGAAGTTCCTGCTCGCGGGTCGGTTGGCCGGGCCTTTACCGACCCTGCGGCATGCGCTAAACCCCGGCGGTAACGAGCCCCGGCGTTACGCGCGGGGCTTTTTCTATTTGGAGATCGAGATACGGCCATGGCGAATGTGGCGGTGGTCGGCGCCCAGTGGGGCGACGAGGGCAAGGGCAAAATCGTCGACTGGCTGTCGCTTGAGGCCGACGTCGTCGTGCGCTTCCAGGGCGGCCATAACGCCGGGCACACGCTCGTCATCGACGGCGTGACCTATAAGCTTGCGTTATTGCCTTCGGGCATCGTGCGGCCGGGCAAGCTTTCCGTCATCGGCAATGGCGTCGTCGTCGACCCGCATTTCCTTCTCGGCGAGATCGACCGGCTGCGGGAGCAGGGCGTCGCCATTTCGCCGATGAATCTCAAGATCGCGGAAAACGCGCCGCTGATCCTTTCGCTGCACCGAGAGCTTGACGCGCATCGCGAGGAGGCGGGCGGCGGCGCCAAGATCGGCACCACCAAGCGCGGCATCGGACCCGCCTATGAGGACAAGGTCGGGCGCCGCTCGATTCGCCTCATGGATCTCGCCGAGCCGGACCTGCTCGACGACAAGATCGCGCGTGTGCTCGCGCATCACGATCCGCTGCGCCGCGGTCTGGGCCTGCCCGAGGTCGACCCCGCCGCCCTGCGCGAGGAGCTGTTGTCCGTCGCGCCCCGCATCCTGCCGTTTATGGACGCGGTGTGGGAGCTGCTCGAAGACAATCGCCGCGCCGGCAAGCGCATCCTCTTCGAAGGCGCGCAGGGCGTGCTGCTCGACGTCGACCACGGCACCTATCCTTACGTGACGTCGTCCAACACCGTCGCCGCCTCGGCGGCGAGCGGCTCGGGACTTGGCCCCGGCGCGATCGGCTATGTGCTCGGCATCGCCAAGGCCTATACGACGCGCGTCGGCGGCGGCCCGTTTCCGACGGAACTCCATGACGAGATCGGCCAGTTGATCGGCGATCGCGGCCGCGAATTCGGCACCAATACCGGACGGCGGCGCCGCTGCGGCTGGTTCGACGCCGTGCTGACCCGCCAGGCGGTGAAGACGTCGGGCATCAACGGCGTCGCGCTGACGAAACTCGACATTCTCGACGGCTTCGACGAAATCAAAATCTGCACGCATTACATGCTCGACGACAAGCGCATCGAGCGCCTGCCGGCCTCGCAAGCGGCGCAGGCGCGGGTGCAGCCAGTCTATGAGAGCTTCCCCGGCTGGAAGGAATCGACGAGCGGCGCGCGCTGATCGAGGCGCCGGTCGCTCTGCTCTCGACGAGTCCCGAACGCGACGACACGATTCTCGTGCACAATCCGTTTCAGGATTGAGCGCGGATTTACCTCCCCCTTGCGGGGAGGTCGATCGCCGATGGCGATCGGGTGGGGGCGCAAAAAAACCACCGGGCTCGCTTCGCTCGCCACCCTCCCCGTAAGGAGGAGGGAATTGCGCGGCACAATGCTCGTCTCTTCTATATCGCCCAGGGCGCTAGCCAATAATGACGCTGCCGCCGCCCATAGGGTTGCGGCCCCTCCCATCCTTCGCCATATCGGGCGAAGGAGGAGAGGATATGGAACCACCCAATCGGCCTTGTGAGCTCGCCCTGCGCCTGCACGCGCTCGACAGCGAAGATCTTTCGCTCCTCTCGGCGCATCTGCAAGACGCCCTGGTGCGCGTCGGCGACATCGCATTTCTTGCCGACAAGCGCCGGTTCGCCTTGGTAGGGTCGCGGTTCGACTGGGCCGCTGAACTTGACGGGCGACTGGAGCGCTGCCGCTGCGGCCTCCATTTCGAAGGCGTGCAGCGCGTGCGCTGCCAGCGTATCTGCCGCGACCAGCCCGACGCGATCCTCGAACTTCTGGCGGTCACCTTCGAGCCCGACCCCGAACCCCCGTCGGGAGTCGTCCGGCTGTTTTTCGCCGGGGGCGCGTCGATCGCGCTCGACGTCGAATGCGTCGAGGCGCAACTTTGCGACGTGGGACCGCGCTGGAAGGTCGCCGCCCGTCCGAGCCATGATTTCAGCGGCGAACTTGACGAGCACGCTCCCCGAGGGCCATGACAGCCGGACTTCCCGGCTGGAGAGGATCATGACCCTGCGTTTGGACGCCGCGGCGCCCGATTTCGAACAGCGTTTCGCGTCGCTGCTCGCCATGAAGCGCGAGGCGTCGCAGGATGTCGACGACACAGTCCGCGGCATCATCGAGGACGTCATCGCCCGCGGCGACGCGGCGCTTGTCGACTATTCCAAGCGCTTCGACCGCATCGACCTTGAGGCGACCGGCATCGCCGTCTCGCTCGAGGAGGTCGCCGCGGCGGAAGCCAAATGCTCCGCCGAGCAGCTCGCGGCCCTCGATCTCGCGCTCGATCGCATCACCACCTTCCACGAGCGGCAGAAGCCGCAGGATCTGCGCTTTCGGGACGCCGCCGGCGTAGAGCTCGGCTGGCGCTGGACCCCGCTCGACTCGGTAGGCCTCTACGTGCCCGGCGGCACCGCCGCCTATCCGTCTTCCGTGCTGATGAATGTCGTGCCGGCGAAGGTCGCCGGCGTGAAGCGTATCGTCATGGTGGTTCCGACGCCCGGCGGCCATGTGGAGCCGCTGGTGCTCGCCGCCGCCAAACGCTCCGGCATCGATGAGATCTACCGCGTCGGCGGCGCGCAAGCCGTGGCGGCGCTGGCCTATGGCACGAAGACGATTGCGCCCGTCGTCAAGATCGTCGGGCCGGGGAACGCCTGGGTGGCGGCGGCGAAGCGCCGCGTCTTCGGTCAGGTCGGCATCGACATGATCGCCGGCCCTTCTGAAGTGCTGATCCTCGCCGACGCGACCGCCAATCCCGACTGGATCGCCGCCGATCTGCTTGCGCAGGCCGAGCATGACGAATCCGCGCAGTCGATCCTGATCACCGACGACGCCGCGCTGGCCGACTCGGTCGTCGCCGCCGTCGAACGGCATCTTTCGACGCTTTCGCGCAAGGAGATCGCCGGCGCCTCCTGGCGCGACTATGGCGCGACGATCGTCGTGAAGACGCTCGCCGACGCGCTTCCGCTCGCCGATCGCATCGCCGCCGAACATCTCGAAATCATCAGCGAAGACGCCGAGGACCTCGCCGCGCGCGTTTCCAACGCCGGCGCCATCTTCATCGGCGCCTATACGCCGGAAGCCGTCGGCGATTATGTCGGCGGCTCGAACCATGTGCTGCCGACGGCGCGCTCGGCGCGCTTCTCGTCGGGTCTGAGCGTGCTTGACTTCGTCAAGCGCACGTCGATCCTGAAATGCGACGCGGAGTCGCTGCGCGCCATCGGCGCCGCCGCCGTCACCCTCGGCGAAGCCGAAGGCTTGCAAGCCCATGCGCGTTCGGTGTCGATCCGCCTCAATCAGCTCGAGGCGTGAGGGTGGACTCAAGCGAGTCGAAGCGGCTGATCTCCGTCACGCTCGACGAAAACTCGATCGGCCGCGGCTCGGCGGATCAGGAGCATGAGCGCGCGATCGCGATCTATGATCTCATCGAGGAAAACAGTTTCGCGCTGATTGGCCATCATGGCGGACCTTATGACCTGCTGATCTCGCTCGTTGACGCCAAACTGGTTTTTAAGATTTGCGACGCGGAGGGCGTCTGTCTCGTCACGCACATTCTCTCGCTGACGCCTTTCAGGCGTATTCTCAAAGATTATTTCATGATCTGCGAAAGCTATTACGCGGCGATCCGCCATGCAACCCCGAGCAGAATCGAGGCGATCGACATGGGGCGTCGCGGCCTCCATAACGAAGGCGCGCAGCTTCTCCTCGAACGCTTGAAAGGCAAGATCGACACCGATCAGGATACGGCGCGCCGTATCTTCACGCTGATCACGGCGCTGCACTGGAAGGGCTGAGCGCCGCGCTCGGTCGCCAAGGATGAGAGCGCTGCGCGGCGCAGCGCGCGGCGCTGTCACATTGTCATTATGGAATCATCCGCATGGGCAAAGGTAATTCGGATCATTTCGCCGAGCTGCGGCTGTCGATGGAAGCGGAAGGCGGCGAATTGCTCCGCGCCTTCGTTCGCGAAGCGTCGCTGGTCGAAGGGGTTCCGCCAATGACCGCGAGCCTGATCGCCGCCGACGCCGCGCAAACATGGCAGATTCTCTGCGGGTCGCGCACCAACGCCGAGCGCGCGGCGGTTCTTCTTTCCTCTTCCAAAGGCGAGGCGCGCGCACGAATTCTTCTCAACGGCCATTCCCGGTTTTCCGCCGTCGTCGGTTCGCTCAGCGCGCAGCTGCGGCGAGATGCGGGATTATCCTACCGGGAACGCGGCGTCGACGGATGGGAGATCACGATCCATCGCGGTTTCGACCCCTCTCGTGAAGCGGATGAACATAACGAAGAGCCGATTTCCGAAGCCGCGGAGACCACGGAAACGGTGCGGATCGACGTGCCTCAGCAGAGCGACTCGGCGGCGATCGCGCGCTGCTTCCTGGCGGTCTATGGACACAATTACGTTCACCGCGAAGTCTTTTCTCCGCACCGCTATTGGCGGAAAGTCGAAAGCGGAGAGCTCATTCCGGTCGTGACCCGCGATGCGCGCGGCGAGGTCATCGGGCATGTCGCGCTCGAGCGCGAGCCCGGCGCGGCGATCGCCGAACGCGGCGAAGCGGTCGTGCTTCCGTCCTATCGGGGACGTCATCTCCTGGAGCACATGACCGAGCGGCTGACGGACGAAGCCACGAGACTCGGGCTCGTCGGGATCTACGCCGAGCCGGTGACGACTCATACATTCTCACAGCGCAACGACGAGCGGGCCGGCATGCCGACATGCGCGATCCTGCTCGGCGCGGCGTCCGAGTCGCTGCATTCCAAAGACTTGCCTGTGCCGACGGCCGGACAGCGCCAGAGTTTTCTGCTGACGTTCCGCTTCCTGCAGACGGCGCGGGCATGCGAGATCGTCGCGCCTCCGGCGTATCGCGACGTCATGACGGCGACATACAGCCGTCTCGGCGTCGGCGTTTCTCTACGCGAGAGCGGAACGCCAACAGAGACCCGGTCAATGACGAGCGTCATGGTCAACCCATGGGGCTATGGCAGGATTCGCTTCGAGACGATCGGATCGAACGCCGGCATCGAATTGAGCCAGGCGGTGAGCGACGTCAGCGGGCTCGGCGCGCGCGCCGTGCAGCTTTCCGCGCATGTCGACGACCCCGGCTTGCCGCTCCTGATCGAGAGCGCGCGCCGCCAGGGATTTTTCTATTGCGGGCTGGCGCCGGCCTTCTCCGAAGGCCGAGATCTGCTGCTGATGCAACATGTGAGCGAGCCGCTCGACATCAACGAACTGCAACTGTTCACGGACCAAGCGAAGGAGCTAGCGGCGTTCATCGAACGAGACCGTCGGTCAGCGCAAAGCCAGCGATGAGAATGCGTGAGCAACGTGGCGCGCCCCCAATCCATTCTTTTCGCCTGCACGCTGAACACTGTGCGATCGCCGATGGCGGAGGCGATCGCGCGGTATTATTTTGGCCGCGAAACCTATTTCGCTTCCGCTGGTCTGAAGCGTGGCGCCCCTGACCCTTTCGCCATCGCGGCGATGGACGAGATCGGCGTCGACATTTCAGCGCATAAGCCGCACACGTTCGAAGATCTCGAAGATTCCAATTTCGATCTGATCGTGACGCTGTCGCCCGAGGCGCATCACAAGGCGCTGGAGTTTACGCGCACGATGGCGGTCGACGTCGTCTACTGGCCGACGCCCGACGCGACCGCCGCGCAGGGCTCGCGCGAGGCCATTCTCGACGCCTATCGCGACGTGCGCGAGCGGCTGACGGGGCGGATCAAGGATCTGCTCGGACACGGGCCGCCGCTGAGCGGTTGATTGCGTGTCTGGCGGCTTGCGCTATGTCATTCCCGACGCGCGAAGCGCGATCGCGAATCCACAGTTTTGACTTTGCTCTGGATTCCCGGTCAGGCCTTCGGCCTGCCGGGAAGGACAACGGCTGCGTATAGAAAAAACCTACAGAGACTGTTTCATCTGTGCGCAGAAGCGCTGCGCGAGGGCGATCAGCGCATGGTCCGAACCGCGTCGGCCGATGAACGAGAGCGCAACGGGCGAATCGCTTGTCGGAAGGGGAATGCTGAGCTGCGGCAGGCCAAAGAAGCTCGCGATGAGAAACAGCCGCATCATCTGATAGCGCTTGGCGTCGAGCGTCTCCTCGCTTTCGGTGAGCAGCGGCGCGCGAAACGGCGCCGTCGGCGACACGAGGAAGCCTTGCGAACCGAGGAGCGCGTCGATTTGCTTGCGCGCCTCCTCGCGGAAACTTTCAGCGGCCTTCTTTTGGTCGGCCGTGACCTTCGCCGCATAGGCGAAACGCTGCTCGACGCCCTTGCCGAACGTCGGGCTGTTCGCCGAAATCCAAGCGCCATGCGAGGCCCAGGCTTCGAATGCCTGCATGTTGCGGAAATGTCCGAGCGCCGTCGTGAAGAAGTCGTCGCCGAGCGTCGCTTCGCGCCAGGGGCCGGACGCCTTCAGAGCGTCGACGGGATCCGCCGCCGCCGAAGCGAAATCCATCCCGACTCCCGAGAAGGCGTCGGTGAGCAGCACGGCTTCTTTGAGTTCGGCGTTCTCCGCGTTTTCCGGCAACAATGCCTCGCCGACAGAGGCCATGACGCCGATGTCGCGGGCGAACCAGCCGATGGCGTCGAAGGACGGCGCAAGCGGAATGATTCCATCCATTGCAACTGCGCCGTGCGATGCGCGGAAGCCAAAAACCCCGCAAAAGGCCGCCGGCGCGCGGCAGGAGCCGGCGGTGTCGGTGCCGATGGCGAAATTGACGAGGCCGGCGGCGACAGCGACCGCAGAGCCTGAAGACGAGCCGCCGGGGTGGCGATTTTGCGCGGCCGGATTGATCGGCGTGCCGTAATGCGGATTGGCGCCGAGCAGGCTATAGGCCATCTCGTCCATGTGCGTCTTGCCGACGAGCCGCGCGCCCGCATCGAGCAATCGGGCGACGACAGGGGCGTCGCGCTCGGCAGGGGCGTGGGTCGCCGCCCATTTCGGATGGCCGTTGGCCGAGACGTTTCCCGCGACGTCGATGTTCTCCTTGACGACGAAGCTCGCACCGGAGAGTCGCCCCGGCGTTTCCGTGCTCCGGTTGAGAACGACGGACAGCGCGCCGAGATCGTCCTTCATCGCGGCATCCTTCCTTCCGGGCGGGTCAATAGGCGGGCGCGGCGGGAATCCAAATAGCGCCTGATGGGCGCGACTATACTGAAGAATGTGGCGAGACAAAATGCAGACGCCGCGGGAGACGGCTGTTGCGCCATTCGCAGGCTTACGCCAGATTGTCCGCTGCGGCGTGCGACCATTGGAGACGCAACATGGATGAGTTCGGCGGGGGCTTTATACGCAACGTCATGATTGGCTTTGCGCTGGCTTTGGCCTTTTCCATCATCTACGTCTGGTACACGCGATAGGGGAACCCGCACGCGTCTGGGGACGGTCGCGCGGCGTCAGAAGATCAGCGGCTTGGCGATCATCAGCCATATGATCGTCATAACGGCGCCGAACGCCGGAAAGCCGAAAGCGAACCACCACCAGAAAAATCGATGGTAGATCTGCGGTAGCGGCTGGTTCGCCGCTGCCGCGGCTTGCGCAATGTCGCGGATACGCATCTGCATCCATACGACAGGCAACCAAAAGGCGCCGGTCAAAAGATACAGCGCGATTGAAAGCGCGACCCAGCCTTCCGTGAGCGAATAGCCGGCCAGCCAGGTGAGCGCGACGCCGGTGATGGGCTGAACCACCACGGCCGAAGTGGTAAAGACGAAGTCCGCGATCACAACGATGCGCGCCACCCCGGCGATGACCGGCACGGAGCGGGAGAAATGCGCCATCAGCATGAAGAACGCGATTCCGGCGCCGGTGCCAAGCAAAACTGCGGCGCCGATGATGTGAATGTATTTGAGGAGGAGATAAATCACCGGTCGTCGACAATCGCCAGAGAAACGACGTTGAGCACCATCACCGACCAGATCTTCAACATCGGCCCTAGCGGCTCCCTCCAGAGTCGCGGCACGAGGATGGTGCCGAGGATGAGGTAAACGAAGGATAGGACGAGCGCGGCGACGAGCGCAATCTTCGATGTGCGGCGAAAGGCGATGGCGACGCCGATGATAAGATCGGATGTTGCGCCCGCGATCACGGCCAGCGGCACGATGGGGCCCGACAGTCCGCCCTCGTACAAAAGCCCGAGCCCAATGTCCCATCCCGGTCCGTAAGACACCAGCGCGGTCGAAATCCAGAACAGCGCCGTAACGGCGAAGATAAGCGGCTTGAGCGCGTAGATGCGCGCAAACCATTTTTCGCGCACGTCGGCGGGCTCGGCCATAAGCGCCGCTTCAAGCGACTGCGGTTTGATGCCCGTTATGTCTGTCCATTGCGTGGGATCGCCGATGGCGCCGCGGACCATTTCCTGTTTGGCGATGCTGCGGATCGGCGTGCGCCATCCCAGCCAGGCGAGAAAATCTCCGAGGCGATACATCCAGTCGATCAACCGGTCAGGGACGTCGACGAGCAGGGCAGGGCGTGATCCGAGCCATTTGCGATAGATCGCGACGACCTCGTTGAAGGTCAGGCGCTGCGGTCCGACGATCTCCAGCTCCACACGCGCCGGAGCTGAGGGGGCGAGAAAGAAAAGCGCCGTCGCCACGACGTCGTCGAGCTGGACGATCTGCAGTTCCCCCGCGTCCCGGAAGCGGGGGAGAAGCGGCAACGCCGCCAGTCCCCGAAACAGCGCGCTCCCGCCGTAAGCGCGGCGCCCG
The DNA here is from genome assembly GCA_009773555.1 of Methylocystaceae bacterium. GTDB lineage: Bacteria > Pseudomonadota > Alphaproteobacteria > Rhizobiales > Beijerinckiaceae > Methylocystis. The sequence goes on from WSXZ01000027.1 coordinate 17,421, forward strand.
AGGACGACGGAAGGCCGCAGAATGACCCAGTCGAGTCCCGTCGCCTTTAAGGCGGCGTCGCCCTCCGCCTTGCTCTTTGAGAATTCGCTCGGCGTCTCGCGGTCGACGCCCACGGCGGAAAAATGAATGACGCGCTTGACGCCTGCCTGTTCGCAAGCCGCGAACAAGGTGGCCGGGCCACGGCTATGCGCGGCGTCCGGGGAATCGGAGCTGCTTCCGCCAAGCACGCCCGCGCAATTGACGACGGCGTCGACGCCTTCGAGATAGGGCGTCCATTTTTGCGCGGAGTCGACGCTTCTCAGATCGATCGACACCCATTGCGCCTGCGGAAATTGCCTTCGGACGTTGGCGCGTCCGCGCGACACGGCGATCACCGCATGGCCGGCTGAGAGAAGTTTTGCGAGAATGCTTGAGCCGATGAGGCCGGTGGCGCCGATCAGAAGGACTTTCATTGGGCCGCCTTGGCTGGTCTATCATAATGTTGATCGTGCGATGCGCGCGAGACGAAACGGCCGTCACTGCGGCGCAAGCCATGGTAGAGTTTCATATAGAGCGTCTCCCGAACAAGGCGTCTGCGTAAAGCGCGCCGAGTTCAAACCGCCGCTCGCAATCCGTGTCGGCAAAAGTAGCGCATAAGCCGACGCCGACCAGCGCGGCCGCCTAGCGCAGCATTTTATAGATGATGCCAAACAGGCTGGCGTTGACCGTCGCCAATAGGAACAGGATCAGTGCCGTCTCTGCGAGCCGAGGCATGGCGCGCCTCACATGTTCAGGTTGCGGAACCGCAAGCTACCTAGCGCGGCTGCGCGCAGCGACAATGCGCATACGGACGATCTCGCGCAGGAAATTTGGAACGCCGCGCCGTCCTGGTGCGCGTGCTCGAGAGTGTGGCCAGCGTAGAGCTTGCGTCGTGGCGTTTCTTTCACCGTTGCGGAGCTTGCGTCGAGCCGCGCCGCCGGAGCGCCCGCTTCCACTTGAGATGACGTGAGTGAGCGGTGTGTCTCGCAAGGCGCGCACGCCCTCAAGACGAGCCGTGATGTTTCTGCATCACTGCTGAGAAAAGACCATTTCATCGACTTGCTGAAAGGCAAGTTTGACGCATACTGTCAGTGACGTTCCCGCAGGGCGCGGTTAAGCCGGCTGATGGCGCTCGCGCCCGTTCGGCATGACTCTTCGCAGTGATGGCCCATGTTTGCTGCGGAGTCTGCAATGTCATCTCGTTCAGCCTTGGTCTGCTTTCTTGGTGCAGTCTTTGCGGCGCCGCCTTCGTTCACCGCACAGGCGCAAACCGCGCTTCCCACAATCCAAGTCGGCGGACGTCGGACTGCTCCAGCAGCCCGTTCTCACGCGCCCGCGCCAGGACCCGTAGCGCGCGCTCGTCCGACTCCGCAGCCGCCGCGCGCTTCGCCGGTCGTCGCTGCGGTCAGTCGATCACCGGCGGAGCCTTCCGGACCCCAGCCGCCGCCGATCACAGCTTCAAGCGAAAAGTTCTTCACCGGCAAGGAGGTCAACGCGCTGCCCTTCGCGCGCCCCGGCGACGCGCTGGAGATCGTGCCCGGACTGGTCGTCACGCAGCACAGCGGGGAGGGCAAGGCGAACCAGTATTTTTTGCGCGGCTTCAATCTCGACCACGGCACCGATCTGGCGCTCTATCTCGACGGCATGCCGCTGAACCTGCGCACCCATGGCCATGCCCAGGGTTACGCGGACAGTAATTTCCTGATTCCCGAACTCTTGTCTTACGTGCTGGCGCGCAAGGGCCCCTATGACGCTCAAGACGGGGACTTTTCGTCGGCCGGCTCGATTTACATGCAGTACAAAGACACGATCGACAAAGGCTTCTTCCTGCTCACCGGCGGCAGCTTCGGCTATGCGCGCGTGCTCGCCGTCGCGCCTTACCAGGATTTCGCCGGCGGCTCCGCCTATGGCGCGGTCGAAGCGCAATATTACAACGGACCCTGGGAGCGCGGCGACAACATGCGCCGTATCAACAGCGTGTTGCGCTGGTCGCGCGGCACGCAGGAAGACGGCGCCTCCGTGACCTTCATGGGCTACGCCAACAAATGGTACGGAACGGACCAAATTCCTAGTCGCGCCGTCAGCGCCGGGTTGCTGTCGCTATGGGGCACGATGGACCCGACCGCCGGCGGCGCGACCTCGCGCTTCTCGCTCTCGTCGCGCTGGAGTCAGATTGAGGGCGATCAGGCCACACGCGTCGAAGCCTATGTCGTCCATTCGACCTTGGATCTCTACAGCACTTACACCTATTTCCTGGCGCATCAGAATTTGGGCGACCAGATCCGTCAGTTCGACGATCGCACCATCGTCGGCGTTAACGCGCAGCACGCGATCAAATGGGCCGACGTCAATGGCGCGCCAGTCGAGACGCGCATCGGCTTTCAGGGCCGCTACGACGACATTCGTCTTGGATTGCAGGAGAGCGTCCGTCGACAGCTCTATGACACGCTCAGCAACAATGCTGTCGGCGAAGGCAGCATCGGCGTCTGGACAGACACGGCCGTGCGCTGGACGCCCTGGCTGAAGACCGTCGCCGGCGCGCGGTTCGACTATTACAACGCCGCCGTCAGCTCGCGGCAGACGCTGTTGGACGCGCCCAAACTCGTGACGAGCGCCGGTCTGCCGGCGTTCCTTTTTGCGGGGCCGTTCAATCAGGGCGTCAAGAACGCGGTGTTATTCAGTCCAAAGGCGTCGATCATCATCGGCCCCTTCTACAAGACGGAATTCTACGCCAATTACGGCGAAGGTTTTCACTCGACGGACGCACGGGGCGCGGTGCTGCGATTCTCCACAGCCGAACTTGCGGACAATGACGGCTTCGTTCAGGCCGCTTCGATTCCGCTGCTCGTAAAATCACGCGGCGCCGAGATCGGCGCCCGCACCAAATTCATCGAGGGACTCGATTCCAGCATCAGCCTGTTCTGGCTCAATCTCGAATCAGAAAACCAGTTCGTTGGCGACAGCGGCACGACGATCTTCGGTCGCCCCAGTCGCAAATATGGCCTCGAATTCGCCAATCGATACCGCCCGAATTCCTGGATCAGATTTGACGGCGATGTCACGCTCGTGCATGCGCGCTACCGGGGCGTCGACGTTTCGCAGACCCTTGCGTGGCTCGATTTGATCACGCCTGACGCGGCGCCTTATGGTACATTTCTCGGCAATGCGCCCGGCAACTATTTACCGAACGCGATTGCGGTGACGGCGATGGGCGGATTGGAGGTGGGCGAGGCGACCGGATGGTTCGGGGCGCTGAAATATCGCTACTTCGGGTCCAGGGCCCTAACCGAAGACGGCTATTTCAATTCGCCGGCGACCGGAACGTTGAACGCGCGACTTGGCTATCGATGGGCGGACGGCTGGCGGCTGCAGGTCGACGCCTTCAATATTTTCAACTCGCGTTCCGACCAAATTACATTTGCATATGGCTCGCTCCTGCCGAGCGATCCGCTTTACCTGCAATGCGCTGCTGGAATCGCCCCCGCCCAAGTCTGCGGCGTCGGCGTCATGGACCGTCATTTCAAACCGGTGGAGCCTGCGGCTGTGCGCGTGACGCTGAGCGGCCCGCTCAACTTCGACGCTTCGTTCGCCGGTCTGCCCGATCGCGCGAAGCTTTTCTCGCAGCTGCCGAACTGATCGCCGCCGGAATGGTCGGAGTGGCGGGATTCGAACCCACGACCCCTTGTCCCCCAGACAAGTGCGCTAACCGGGCTGCGCTACACTCCGACTGGCGCCGTTATAGTGAGGCGACGCGGCGCTGGCAACGCCTGGGTCGCTATCGCCTGGTCAGTCTGAGCAGGCGTTTGCATTCCTCGATCTCGGCCAGCGCCTCGCGCAGGAGGCGCGTTTGCGGCGCGGCAAGAGAGCGCGGCTCGCTGTGGGCCGAAGGCGGCGCCAGTGGCTCGTCAAGTTCGACAGCGGGAGCCGCGTCCTGGGCTCCCATTCCCGCAAGATCGGGATCTTGCGCGCGTAGAGCGGCGAGTTCGTCGGCCGAGAGGGCGGCGTCCGTCTCGTCTTCGTCTCGCGCTGACCCGATTCGTCCCTCGCTCACGCCCGGACGGCAAGGGGAGGGAGTTCCGGACAGATCCCCTTGGCGTCGCCCCGCGCCCGCCAGGACCGCCTCGACGCCAGCCTCCTTGAGGATGCGCTGCACGCCCCTGATCGTATAGCCTTCGTCGTAGAGCAGGCGGCGGATCGCGATCACGAGTTCAATGTCGCGCTCCCGGTAGAAGCGACGCCCGCCTGCGCGCTTAAGAGGATTGATCTGCTTGAAACGGGTTTCCCAGAAGCGCAGCACATGCGCGGGAAGGTCGAGGCTCGCCGCGACCTCGCCGATCGTGCGCATCGCTTCATCGCTCTTGCCCGACACCTGATCCCTCGACTCAAGCCGCGCTACTCTAACATCCGCAGCGGCGCAGTTTTCAGCCAAATTGACCCGACGTGCCGGAGACGGCCGCTGGGTGTGGACAAGCGAGGGCCGCATCCCTTAACTGGCGCCGTCATCCGCCCCAACCCCGGCGTCTCATGGAAGATTGGCTGCATTTTCCCCAACCGGTTCCGGCGATCAGGCACCATGCGACCGAGGCGAACGCCCGAGCGGTGCGCAACTGGCTGTGGCTCGTCGCGGGGCTGGTCTTTCTGATGGTCATCGTTGGCGGCGCGACCCGGTTGACCGAATCGGGCCTATCGATCGTGCAGTGGAAGCCTGTCACCGGCGTGCTGCCGCCGCTGTCCCAGCAAGAGTGGCAGGAGGCGTTCGAGGCATACAAGCAGATTCCGCAGTATAGGGAACTGTTCCCGGACATGGATGTCGCCGGGTTCAAATATATTTACGCCTGGGAATGGGCGCATCGTCTTCTCGGACGGGTGATCGGCGTCGTTTTCGCCGTTCCGCTCATATGGTTTTGGGCGACCGGCCGGCTGCCGCGTTCGGCGAAGCCGAAGCTCGTCGGCATTCTCGCGCTCGGGGCGCTGCAGGGCGGCGTCGGCTGGTGGATGGTCGCATCCGGCCTCGTCAATCGCATCGAGGTGGCGCAGGAGCGCCTCGCGATTCATTTGCTGCTCGCCGCGCTGATCTTCTCCGCCTGTTTATGGGTGGCTGGCGGCCTCGGACCGCGCGCGGTCTCTCTCGTGCATGGGGGCGCAGGTCGGCTCAAAGGGACCGCGCTGACGATTCTGGCTTTTGTGTTTCTGCAGATTTTCGTCGGCGGCCTTGTCGCGGGACTGCGGGCGGGACTCGTCAATAACACTTGGCCGTTGATGGATGGCGTCTTCGTTCCACCAGCCGACGTCTTGTGGCGATTGGAGCCAGTCTGGACCAATCTCGTCGACAACCCGGTCACCGTCCAATTCTTCCACCGCATGATCGCCTATCTGATCTTCGCTCTGGCGCTCGGGCATCTTCTGGATGCGTGGATGAACGCGGAAGGACGCGTGCGGCGCGGCGCCGTGATCCTGTTCGGCCATGTGCTCATGCAGATCGCGCTTGGCGTTGCGACCTTGGTGCTCGTCGAGCCGCCCTTCGCCGGCGACCCGCATCTCGCGCTGGCGCTCGCGCATCAGGCGATCGGCATGGCGGTGTTGGGCGTCGCGACACTGCAGGCGAGACGTCTTGTGCAAGACGTGATCACGAACTGAGGCGGCTGGCGTGCAGAATCTTGCAATCCTTAATCTTCCCGGGCCTGAATTTCTCAACGTCTTCGGCCTCGTCGTCATCCTCGTGCTGGCGGCCACTTACCTTTGCATTCGCTTCGCGGATCGCACCGATCGCCGCCCGCCGCCGCCCGTGCCCCAGAGCCCCGACGCGATGGAGGTCGCCTTCCTGCAGGGCGGCGTCAATCAGGTCATCCGAACGCTGATCTATGATCTTGCGCAGCGCGGCTTCGTCGCCCTCGCCGCGGAGGATCACGTGATTCCCACAGAGAAACAGCCGGAGCCGGGCGAACTCACCGCCATGGAGACGCGGCTGCTCGAAGCCGTGCAGGCGAAGCCGAAGGCGCATGCGCTGTTCGAAGATCGCGGCTTGCGGCGCTGGCTGCTGGAACAGCTCGCGCCGCTGCGCGCCCAGCTCGCCGCGGAGGAGCTGATCAAGCCCAAGTCCGTGAAGATCTGGCGCCGGCGCGCGCAGATCGGTGGAACGCTGATCATCGTCGGTCTGGCGCTTGCCAAGATCTATGTCGAATGGACGGCGGGCGCCGTGAATGTCGCCTATCTGGTCTTTCTCGCAGCTGCGTCGGTCGCGTCGCTTTTCGCGCTCGCCTATGTGCTGACCAGAACCCACGCCAGCCGTCGCGGCCACGCCTATCTTGACGCAATGCGGCTGGCCTATGGCGGCCGTCTGAAAGAGGCCGTCGGTCACATCGGATCGCCCGGACCCGAAGCGCGCGCCTTCCACGGCGCCGCGCTGTTTCTCCGACGGAGGCGATGTTCGCCGAAGCCTTCAGTCGCGGTTCCGGAAGCGATGGCTCCGATTGCGGAACAAGTTGCGGCGGCAGTTGCGGCGACGGCGGAGCGAGCGATGGTGGCGTCCGCGATTGAGACGCCGCCCCTCGGGTCCGGACTCGGCTATCGTCCGCAGTTTCGCGCCGATCTCTTCGCCCACCGGGATGAGGTCGATTTTATCGAGATCATCGCCGATCATTATCTCGACGCATCGAAAGAAAAGCTCGCTGAACTTGAGCTTTTAAGAGCGCATTTTCCGCTCGTCGCGCATGGTCTCGATCTCTCGATCGGAAGCGCGGACGGCGTCGACACATGCTATCTCGATAAAGTCGCCGCGCTGATTGAACGCATCGATCCGCCCTGGTGGAGCGAACATCTTTGCTTCACGCGCGCGGGCGGAATCAGCATCGGCCATCTTGCGTCTATGCCCTATACGCAGGAAGCGATCGACGTCGTCACGCGCAATGTCGAAGTTGTGCGCAGGCGCATCAAGACGCCGCTGATTTTAGAAAATATCACTTGCGTGGTGCGCATTCCAGGCGGCGAAATGGACGAGCCTGAATTTTTGGCGCGCACGCTCGAAGCGACCGGATGCGGCTGGCTGTGCGACGTCGCCAACATGCATGTGAATGTAACGAATTTCGGCGCCGATCTCGAACGTGACTTCGAGCGCTGGCCATGGGACAGGCTCGTGCAAATCCACTACGCCGGCGGACGCGAGCGAGACGGCCTGTTGATCGACAGCCATGACGCCGCGACGAGCGATGCGGTTTGGCGGCTCTATGAGCGCGTCATCGCCCGGGCGCCAGTCAAGGCCGTCATTCTCGAGCGCGATGAGAAAATGCCGCCGTTCGGCGAACTCATCGATGAAGTGGCGCGCGCGCGTCGAAGCCTCGTGGAGAACGGGCGATGGCGTTAGCGCAGACGCAGGCGCTGCTCGCGCGCCTGTTCACCGACCATGATCTGCGGCGGGAGTTCTTTGAAGCGCCGGTCGCGGTGGCGACGCGTTTCGGCTTGAGCATGCATGACACGCAGCGCCTCGCCGGAATCGACAATCGCGAAATCGAAGCCTTTGCCCAGAGCCTGATCGGCAAACGCGCGCTTTATGCGCGCAGGGCGCTGCCGCTCACGGCGCGCGCGTTGGACGATCGATTCGAGGCGCTTTTCCGGCAGGCGATCAGCGGCGCCGCGCGAGAGGCGACAAGTCGCTCGGACGCTGTGGCGCTGATCGCATTTCTCGATACGCGTGTCGCAAAGTGCGAATTGGAGCCGCGCTGGGTCGCCGACCTCGCGCGTTTCGAATTGGCCTTCATCGATGCCGGGCGTTCCGGCGCGACGCTTTTTTTCCGAGCGTTTGACTTCGATGTCGCATCGGTCGCCCAGGCTCTCGCCAAAGGCGAAGAGATCAGCGCCGTTCGCCGAAAAACGTTTGGCGTTTGGGTGCGCGCGCCTCGAGGCAGGCTGCGCTGGCGGCTATTTCAGCCTTAAACCCTGCGCAAAACTTCCGGCATTTCGGCGTGGCGCCGCTCCGCGACGACATCGACCATGCGCTCGGCGCCGCGATCCCGCGCTTCCTGGCTTTGCGCCTTGGCGAAGTCTTCGCTGGCCTCTTTGAACTGCGCTTCGGCTTCTTCGAGTTGGCCGCGCAGTTCCGCGATCGACGCAAGGATGTTGTCGCGTCGCGTGCGCGCCGCCCGCGCATAAGTCGGATAGGCGAAATGATTGGGGTCGTCGATGTTGGCGCGCCGCTCTTCCTGACCGATTTCCCGGTCGAGCTCGTTCGCCATGCGCGTGAATTCGCCGATCATTGCATTCAATTGGACGACGCGCCGGCGTTTTTCCTCGGCCTGGAACCGTTTGAGACGGACAAGCGTATCCCGCGACTTCATGCGACAAGCTCCATTACGCAACTTATGCGAAACAAATCCTTAACTCCGCGAGACAAGGCTCAATATGCCCTGTGGAAGTTGCTCGTTTGTTACCGAATTCGAATTTTTGAATTCTTCGTCGCTGTGTGTCTTCGGCGCACTATCTCAAGCCAGGGGCGCGCTTTGGAGGCCCAAGCTATGCGAAATCTTGCTGCAATTCTTGCGAGCGCGGCCATAAGCCTCGCAGCCTCGACTGCCCTCGCGGAAGCTCCAGGCTCCGTCTTTTCGCAAGATAAACTCGAATGGAAGGCGGGTCCGCCGGAACTGCCGCGAGGCGCCGAAGTCGCGATGCTGTTCGGCGATCCTGCGGGAGGCGGACCTTACATCCTGCGCATGCGAGCGCCGAAGGGCTATAAAATTGGACCTCATAAGCACAACGGGATGGAAACGATGACGGTGTTGTCGGGGGTCGTCCGTTACGGTCAGGGAGCCAAGGTCGACCCAAACGCCGAGAAGACGCTTGCCGCTGGCAGCTTTGCGGCGACGCCCGCGGAAGCGGGCCATTGGGTCAATTTCGAAGACGACACGGTGATACAAGTGACTGGCGTCGGGCCGTGGAACATCTCCTATCTTGACCCGCGCGACGATCCGCGCGCGGCTCAGCGGTAGATCACGCCGGCTCCTTGGCGCGCGCCGTTGACGCCGCGGCGCCGCCATAGCGTCGGTAGATAAAATCCGGGGCCGAGACGTGCGATTCGACTTCCGCGTAAGCGGCAAAGCGCGCATGGTCCGGAGAGAGGTGGCAGGCGGGGTCCGTCGCCGCTGCGTCGCCGGCGATCGCGAACGCCTGACAGCGGCAACCGCCGAAATCGATTTCGCGGCGCTCGCAAGAACGGCAGGGCTCCTTCATCCAGTCCGTGCCGCGGAACGCGTTGAAGGCTGCGCCGTTCCGCCAAATGTCGCCGAGGGGCCTCTCGCGCACATTGTCGAACGTCAGTCCCGGCAAGGTCTGCGCGGCGTGGCAGGGCAGGGCCTTGCCAGATGGCGTCACCGCTATGATCGATCGGCCCCAGCCGCCCGTGCAGGCCTTCGGCCGCGTCGCGTAATGATCGTGGATGACGAAATCGAAATTGAGCACGCCGGCAAGACGCTTCTTCGCCTCGTCGACGATGCCGACCGTTTCCATGAAGGCTTCGCGTGTCGGGATGAGCGCGGCCCGGTTCATCTGCGCCCAGGCGTAATATTGAATATGCGCGATCTCGATGCGCTGCGCATCGACCTCGACGGCGAATTCGATGATCTGCGGCAGATGCGCAATGTTCTGCCGGTGCATCGGCGCATTGATCGTCAATCCCATGCCGAATTCGCGCGTCCATCGCGCGACGTCGCGCTTCTTGGCGACGCCGCCCTGATAGCCCGAGATGCGGTCGGCGCTCTCAGGAACGACATCCTGGATGGAGACCTGCACATGATCGAGGCCGATCTCGGCGAGACGCTGCAACCGCTCGCGCGTAAGCAGAACAGCGGAGGTGACGAGATTGGTGTAGAGCCCCGCGTCGACCGCCTGTGCGAGGATCTCTTCAAGATCGCGTCGCACGGTGGGTTCGCCGCCGGAAAGATGCAGTTGCAGCGCGCCGATCGACGCCGCCTGACGGAAGGTCTCGCCCCATTCATCGGCGGTGAGTTCGGTATTCGAGCGCTCGAGCTCAAGCGGATTAGAGCAGTACGGACATTGCAGCGGGCAGCGATGCGTAAGCTCGGCGAGCAGCCCCGCAGGTCCGCCCGTGAATGGCGCGATCGACGCGGCGAAGGCGGACGGTGGCGGCGGCGCAAATTCGTCGGTTCCGTCGCACAGCAGCCGCTTGTCGGCGAGGCCTTGCAGCAGTGCGGTAACGTCGCGCGTGATAACGTCGAGGGGCGCGGAATATTGCTGCGCGAGGCGCGCGCACAGATCGGCGAGGCGTGTTGCGCCATCAATCGCGCGCAGCACGATGAGGCCAATCGGATCGAGTTCATAGGCGCGCTCGGGCGCGAGAACAACCGTTCGCGATCGCGCGCGGTCTTCATGCAGCCGCGCGTAGCGCGTGAAGGCCGGACGCGAGTCCGGCGCAATCACGAACCGCGCGGCGTGCGCCTCAGACATTTGCTTCTCCTGGCCGCCATGCGCCGGGCGGGATCAGCCCGGGCGTGACGTAGGCGTGATGTAATGCGTCAAGCTGCGCCCACAAGACGTCGCATTTGAACCGCACGGCGCCGACGCAGGCTTCCTGTTCGGCGCGGGTCTTGGCGTTATCGAGCACATAGCCGAGCGCGAACTCGGAATCGCGCGGCGCCTGGGTCAGTCGGCGCTTGAAATAGGCCATCACCTGCTCGTCGACGAAGTCGTAGCTTTCAAGCATTCCGACGATGCGTTCGCGATGGATCGACGGCGCGAAGAGTTCGGTCAGCGAAGACGCGACCGCGACGACGAGCGGCTGCTCGACGACAAAGCGCACATAGGCTTCGACGGCGAATTTTGTCGCGGGCAGGGCGCCGCGCCGAGAGGTCACGTAATCGCGCGAGAAGCCGAGCGCGTCCGTCAGCACGAGCCAGCGCTCGATGCCGCCGCCTTCTTCGCCGAGGCCGTCATGATCATGAATGCGATGGATCCACTCGCGGCGCAGCTCGCGATCATGGACGCGGCTCATAAAGGCGGCGTCCTTGCGCGGCACCGCCTCCTGGTAGCAGTAGCGGTTCAGCGCCCAGGCGGCGACCTGATCCTTGTTGAGCTTGCCGCCGTGCAGCAGCTTATGAAACTCGTGCTTGTCGTGATAGCGCTCGGCGCCGACGGCGCGAATCGAGGGTTCAAATTCGTCGCGGGCAAGCGGCGTGGCGCCCCGCCAATCAATGGCTACGATCTCGTTCACAGGTTGACCTCCATGCCATCCTCGCCGATTTCCCAGCCGGCGGCTTGGGCGATCGCATATTCGTCCGAGAATTCGTTGAGCAGAGGATTGGAATTGTTGATGTGCACGTAGATTTTGCGCTTCACGTCGAGCGGCTCGAACGCGGCGATGGAGCCGTCGGCGCCGCTGACGTTGATATGGCCCATGCGCGAACCTGTCTTGCCGAGCAGGCCTTGCTCGATCATCTCGTTTTCGTGGAAAAGCGTGCCGTCGAAGAACACCAGCTTGGCGCCGCGTAGGCGTTCGGCGAGCGGCGCATCCAGCTTTGCGCAACCGGGAATGTAGAAAAACGAGTCGCCCGTCGCGGTTTCGATGATCTCAAGCCCCAGCGTGTCGCCAGCGCTTGTGCCAAAATTCGGCGCATTGGCGTTCTCGAGATAAAGCGCGATCTTTCCCGGAACGGGAAAGGCGCGGATCGCCAGCCCAAGATCGATGCCCGCTCCGGTGACAGGCGCCGCTGCCTCTGTGTGCAGCTCAATGCGTGGCACGAACTGCGTCTGCAGGATCGTGAAAATCGGATTGGCGCCGAGCGCATCGAGAACGCGTCCTGCGGCGTAGAGGCTGAACGGCTGCGCTTCTCGCATGTTGAGGAGACCCGCGACATGGTCCACGTCGCCATTTGTCAGCGCGACCGCCTTGATCGGGCTCGCGCGCAAACCGTCATCGGGGGCGGGAGCAAGCTCGGGCGTGGCAGCGATTTGCTCGCGAAGATCGGGCGAGGCGTTGAGCAGCAGCCAGTCGGCGCCATTGACGCTCACCGCCAATGAGGACTGTGTGCGCGGCAAAAAGCCGGGCGCTCCGGCGCGGACAGCCCGGCAATTCGCGCAGTTGCAATTCCATTGCGGGAAGCCGCCGCCGGCGCCCGACCCCAAGATTCTGATCCGCATTGGCTTTTCGACATAGCGGGCGCGCCGCCACGTCGGATCTCCCTGAATGTTATTTTCTTGGCACTATGCGCAGGCGACCCACATTCGCGCAAGTGCGACCGATTTGCGCGGGCTACATGAAATGTCGAGACTTTTTCCCTATCGCGACGGGCGTGTCGCCCCGCTTTGGTCGCTTTCTTTTGTCAGAAACGATGGTGGAGAGGCGAAGCGCCTCAGTCGAAGCGCGCCGCTCAGGATTCAGTTCCGAGCAGGCGCTGGATCGAGCCAATCAATTTGCGCACTCATGGAAAAAAGCTGACGCGCTTAAGCGCGCTCTTGATCGCGGCGTCGCTTGCCGGCTGCGTGTCGGACGGCATGCGCATGGTCGACGGCCACGTCGGCAACGCCGTTTCTCTTGTCGCCGGAGCCCAGGGCGAGCCGTCGGATGTCGCCATTTTCGTCGCTTCGACGCGGCGTTCCGAAGGCGCGACAGACGACGGCCGCGCGCATTTTTCACTGACCTCGATTGGCGTCCCGCTCAACCATCGTGCTGGAAGCCTCGAGCGTCCAAGCTTTGGCGGCGCCGATCGGCGGCGGCATTTCACCGTGCTGTCGAAGCGCAATATGGATGAACGGGAGTTCTACGGCGAAGTCGCCTCGCATGTCTCGGGTCGCGTCGGCAATTCGCGCGACGTGCTGCTTTACGTGCACGGCTTCAACACGGGAGTCGAAGAGGCGCGCTTTCGGCTGGCGCAGATTGTCGCCGACGGACGCTTCTCCGGCGTTCCCGCGCTCTTTACCTGGAATTCCCGAGGCGGTCTGTTCAACTATGAGTCCGACAAGGAAGCGGCGACAGTCTCACGCGACGCGCTTGAGAAGTTCGATGGGCGCGTGGCTGACGATGGAGACGCTGCGCGGCGTGGCGCAATCGGGCCATCCGGACCTCGACGGCAAACTAGGCGAGGTCATGCTGGCCGCGCCGGACATAGATCTCAATGTTTTCCGCCAACAGGTCGCGCGCGTCGATCCTCGGCATGTGTCGATCTTCGTCGCCAACAATGATCGCGCGCTGTCGCTCGCGTCGCGCATCGCCGGCGACCGGCCGCGCCTCGGCGCGATGAATCCCACCAATCCTGAAGACAAGTCTGAGCTCGATCGATTGGGCGTCGCCGTGCACGATATTTCATCGTTTTCGACCGACTTCGTCGGGCACGGCGCATTCGCCGAAGCGCCCGACGTGGTGCGAAAGATCGGCGCGCAGCTTACAGCCCCGCGGCCTGCCGAGGCCGACACCCAGGCGGTCATCGACGCGAACGGCGGAACCGCCGCCGCCGGGCCGCCGCCACTCAATCAGAAGGTCGAGAGCCAGCCGCTGGCGCCGCTCGCCGCCGCTCGGTGAGCTTGCCATTTTCCGATCTTATGACTACCTTCTTACGAGTCGATGATCGATCAGCTCAGCGTATGAAGAATGTCAGACACCGCTACACTTTCCGCAAAATTTCAGATCTCGATCCCAAAGGCCGTTCGCGAAGCGCGCAAATGGAAGGCCGGCCAGGAGTTTGCGTTCATCCCCAAAGGATCTGGTGTGCTGCTCGTTCCCGTGCCTGAGCGCGATCAACTGGCCGGGATCGCGAAGGGCGCAAAACCAGAAAACTACCGCGACCGCACAGACCGCTTTTGATGCGTCTCGTCGATACTTCTGCGTGGATTGAATGGCTGATCGGGTCACCGACGGGAAAGGCGTTGTCACCGGCCATTCCCTCCCGTGATGACTGGCTTGTTCCGACAATCGTGCAGCTTGAACTCTTCAAATGGATGAGCCGCGAAGTAAGTGAAGATCGGGCGGACGAGGTGATTGCTTTCACCCAACTTTGTGTAGTGGCGGCGCTCGACACTAAAATCGCTCTCACGGCTGCGGAGCTATGCGCCAAACACCATCTGGCCACCGCCGACGCCATCATCTACGCCACAGCGCTGGAACATGGCGCAGACGTTCTGACATGCGACGCGCACTTCAGAACCTTGCAGGGCGTCCTCTATGTCGCGAAAAGCAAATCGTAGCCGCTATCTAGACCGTCACGCCTCTTTCAGCGCCGCCGCTTTTTCCGCTTCCGCTTTCGCGAGCTTGTTATAGCGCCTCACGCTGAGCGGAATGGCAGCCAGAAACGCGACGCTCAGCACGGCAAGCAGCTCCATCGGGTAGATCGCCAGCAGCAGCGCCGTTACGCCCACGCCGAAAAGCACCGGGATCACGAGATCACGCGGTATGCGCCCGATGCGTTTTCCTGAGAAATGCGGAATGCGACTCGCCATCAGGAAGGCGATGCCGAGCACATAGACGATGTAAAACGGCGTCATCGCCTTAGAGGCCGGCAGCTCCAAAACGGAAAAATGCAGATAGAGCGGCAGCAACACCGTCACGGCGCCGGCGGGCGCCGGCATGCCGACAAAGAATTCGGCGTGCCAGGCGGGCTTCGTCGGATCGTCCATCGTCACATTGAAGCGGGCGAGCCGTAGTGCGCCGGCGATGGCGAAGACGAGCACGGCGAACCAGCCGAGGCCTTTGATCTCGTGCAGCGTCCACAGATACAGCAGCAGGCCGGGCGCGACGCCGAAATCGACGAAATCCGAAAGCGAGTCGAGCTCCGCCCCGAAGCGCGACGTGCCCTTGATGGCGCGCGCCAAGCGGCCGTCCAGCCCGTCGAGCACCGCCGCGGCCATCACCGCCGTCACGGCCGTTTCAAATCGTCCTTCGATTCCATAGCGGATCGCCGTCAGCCCCATACACAGGGCGAGCAGCGTCACGAGATTGGGAAGAACGATGCGCAACGGAATGTTGCGAAATCGCAGCCGACGCTGTTCGGAGGGCGTCAGGGCTCCTTCTTGTGAATCGCGCCCGGAGAAGAAGGGATCGGCCATGGCGTGTTTAACCCGCCTTGAATGACAGCGCAGGGGCGCCGGCGGTCATGTCGGCGAGGATCGTCTCGCCGGCGATGGCGCGAGATCCAATAGCCACCATGGGCCGGGCCGATGACGGCATGTAGACGTCGACGCGTGAGCCGAAACGAATGAGGCCAAAACGGTCGCCGACGCCGATCTGCTCGCCTTCCTTGACGAATCCGACAATGCGCCGCGCGACAAGACCTGCGATCTGCACCACTCCAAAGCGCCCCGACGGCGCTTCGATGACCATGCCGCTGCGTTCATTGTCGTCGCTGGCCTTGTCGAGGTCGGCGTTGAGGAAGAGGCCCGGCTTATAAGCAATTCTCGAAATGCGGCCGGTGATCGGCGCACGGTTCACATGCACGTCAAAGACGCTCATGAACACGGAGATGCGCTGCATCGGCTCGGCTCCCAGGCCGAGTTCGGCCGGCGGCAGAAAGAAGCCAACCGCGCTGACCACGCCGTCCGCGGGCGAGATGACGAGCCCTTCGCGCAGCGGCGTCACCCGCGGCGGATTGCGGAAGAAATAAGCGCACCAGGCGGTGGCGATGAAACCCATCCAGCCGAGCGTCGGCGACAGCCAGTCGAGCAGGAAGGAAACGGCGGCGAAACCGGCGATGAAGACGTAGCCTTCCGGATGGATCGGAACGAGCGACTTACGGACGGAATCGATGATCGACATGCGGGCCTGCTTTCGTGGCGGGCTGATCAGCGCGCGCGTTTCCTTTGCCATGTTGCGGCGCCAAAGTCACGGATGCGCGGCTTCAGATCATGGCAGCCGAAGGATGCGGCAGGGGTCGCCCTTTGTCAGGGGCGGCGCGCCCGGCTCGCGGATCAGCAGCGCTTGCGATTGCGCCAGCTCGGTGAGCAGCGACGAGTCCTGCAGCGGCTGCGGCGTTGCGATGAGGCGGCCATTCTCGTCCAGCGCGAGCCGCGCGCGCATATAGTCGCGCCGCCCCTTGTTGGCGGGAAGGGCGCTTCCTGCGATCGCCAGTTCGGTTCGATCGGCGCCGGCGTCGGGATCGCCCTGCAGCGCGCGCAGGAGCGGCGCGAGGAAGACCAGCGCGCAGACGTAGGAGGCGACCGGATTGCCGGGCAGGCCGAGGATGCGCGCGTCGCCCAGCGCGCCATGGATCAGGGGCTTGCCCGGGCGCATCGCGATTTTCCAGAAGTCGAGCGACATGCCCTGGCGCGCCAGCGCCGGGCGCAGCAGATCATGGTCGCCGACCGACGCGCCGCCGAGCGTCACCAGAACGTCGGCGCGCGCCTCGCGGGCAAGGCCGATGCCGCGTTCGAGCTCTGCAAGATCATCGCGGAAGATGCCGAGATCGATCACTTCAGCGCCGGCGTCTTCGGCGATGGCGGCGACCGCGAGATTATTGCAGGAGATGATCTGCGAGGGGCCGGGCTCGGCGCCCGGCGGCACAAGTTCGTCGCCCGAAGCGATGATCGCCACGCGCGGGCGCCGCGCGACTGGAACTGCAGCGTGATTCATCGCCGCGGCGAGCGCGAGTTCGGACGGGCCGAGGCGCACGCCGGCGAAGAGCGCGACCGCGCCTTCGCGAAAGTCGAGGCCAGCGCCGCGAATATGCGGGCCGGGCGCCGCGCCTGCCGTCAATGCGCCGTCGGCGACGACAGCGTCTTCCTGCAGCAATATCGCGTCGGCGCCCTCCGGGACCGGCGCGCCGGTAAAGATACGCACGGCTTCACCTGGAGGGAGCGCCGCGCCATAGCCGCGGCCTGCGGCGCTTTCGCCGGCGATGCGCAGCGGGCCCGAAGCAAAGTCAGCCGCGCGCAGCGCAAAGCCGTCCATGGCCGAGATGGCGACGGGCGGCTGGCTGCGGCGGGCGACAAGGTCGGCGGCAAGCGTGCGGCCGCGCGCCCGCGCCAGCGGCGTCAGTTCTTCGCCAAGCCGTGAAGCCCCAGCGAGCACCCGCGCAAGGGCGTCGGGAACGGAAAGAAGCTTATCCACGCAAAACTTATCCCCGGTTCGCGACGCGGCGATAGATGAACGCCGCGAGGCTTTCGGACGCGAGCGCGACGAGCACGATGACTGTCGCGAGCGCCGCGTCGATGTCGACGCTGGGATAAGCGAAGGAGAACGCTGCGCCAAGAGCGATCGCCAGCAGAAAAACGGCGACGATCCGAGGAAGGGACAATTTCATTTCGGCGCCGCCCCATCGCTCTTCTTCGCCTCGGCGAAGTGCGCGATGTCCGCGACCGCGGCGCTGACAGGTTGCACCCAGTCCGCGGCGGTCAGAAGAATATTTGCGACCTGCAGATTGAAATCGGCGAGTCGCGCGCCGTCCGCGAACTCGGGCCTTTTCACCTGGGCGGCGTAGGCGGCGACGAACAGCGGAAAGGCGCGGGCGCGCACATTGGTCAGATCAACGAACAGAAAAGGCGGGGGCAACGGCGAAAGATCGCTGATCTTCGTCGCGTAGGTGAGGAGATAGGGACCGCCCGAAAGATCGTTCTCGCAAAGCTGCGCGACCGCCGGCGCCGGCTTGTCGCACAAATGGAACAGCAGGCGCTGCGCCATGGCGAAATCATAGTTCTTGCTGAGGAAGGTCTTAAGGACCGCGGGATCGACATCGGCGGGGAAGGCGGCTTGGCCGCCAGAACCCCGCTTGGTCGGTATGTAGAGGATGTTGATCCGCTCCTTTGGCGCTGCGACATCGGATGCCGCCGGGAAGCGGCCCACGAGCTCGCGGAGGAAGGCGACGGCGCGGTCGTTGGGCCGGGGCAGGATCACATAGGAGTAGAGGCCATAGCCCGCCGTTTCCACGCCGGGGGCGTAAAGATAGTCGTAGGCCGTGCCCAAAATGCTCGGCCTTGCGACAGGGCCTGCGCCGCCGCTCGGCTCCGAAGGTCCTTGAGCCCTTGGCGCGTCGAACGAAGATGGGGCGCGACGGTAGGCGCGCGGCCTATTGGGGCCACCCCAGGCAGAGTGAGGTTGATAAGAATAGCCCATGCAGCGCCGGTAGCAGGCCGCGTCCTCGCCGCATTGGCTCCGGCATTCGGTCGCCCGGTCGGCGAGGGCTGGCGCGCTCATCAACAGCAGCGCAACGGCGAGAATAAAATGCCGCATGACGGCGCCTCCACAATCATCAAAATGTCAATTGTTACGATATAGAGCCTTGCGTCCGCCGTCGAACTATTCAGCGCGCCGCCAGTCGCCCGACTTGCCGCCCCGCTTTTCGACGAGTTCAACGCCTTCGATGCGCATGCCGCGATCGGCGGCCTTCAGCATGTCATAAATCGTCAGACAGGCGATTGAGACGGCCGTCAGCGCCTCCATCTCGACGCCGGTCCTGCCGGTGACCGACGCTTCGGCGAGGACGCGCAGACCCGGCAACGACTCGTCGGCCGTGATCTCGACCGAGATGTTCGACAAGGGCAGAGGATGGCACAGCGGAATGAGGTCGCTCGTCTTCTTGGCCGCCATTATCCCCGCAACGCGGGCGACGCCGAACACATCGCCTTTCTTGGCCTGACCTTCGATGGCTAGATGCAGAGTTTCACGCGCCATCACCACCTGGCCGCGCGCGAGCGCCACGCGCGACGTCTCGGTCTTCGCCGACACGTCGACCATATGCGCTTCTCCAGCGGCGGAGAGGTGGGTGAGTTTGGTCATCGCTCGCGTTTTGCGCTTTTGGCGGGTTCGAGGCAAGGTCGGATCACATTGATAATTGATCAATCGTGTGTATAATAGTGCGCATTACAGGGTGATTTATGGCAAAGGTCGAACCCAATGCCCGTAAAATCGTCGCGCGACTGGAAAAGGACGGCTGGCTAAACATCGGTGGCGGACGCCATGACCGTTTCGTCAACGAAAAGCGGCCCGGCGTCATGATCACTGTGCCGCGCCATCGGCAATTGACGCCCGGAACCGCGCGGTCCATCGCCAAGGCCGCCGGATGGATGGAACAATAGGAATGACACATTTCGTTGGGGTGATCGACGGCGCCGGGAAGAATTGGGGCGTGCGTTTTCCGGACGTGGACGGTTGCGTCGGCGTCGGCGCGACGCCGGAGGAGGCAATCGCCAGCGCGACGGAGGCGTTGCGCGAAGTGATGAGCTATAAGCGCGGTGGCGGGTTCAAAATCAATAAGGCGCGAACGCTTACGCAAATTCTTGCATCCGGCGAAGTCGCGCCGGGAGAGACGACTGTGCTCATTCCACTGCTGCTCGACTCTGGCCGCGTCGTGCGCGCCAATCTGACCTTCGACGCGGGGCTACTTGAATCGATCGATGCGGCGGCGAAGAATCGGGGCCTCACGCGCTCGGCCTTCCTTGCGAGCGCAGCGCGGGAAAAGATTGAGGCGGGGAAGTAACTAAATTCACCACTTACGTTGGCGGCGCGCGCACCTTACGCCCCTGCCGGTGACCTTGCTGGGTCAGACTTGGGATTTCCTGCCGAGCCTTGCAGGAGTTCGCGCGTAGCCGCTTCGACGTCATGTTTGCGCATCAGGCTTTCGCCGACGAGAAAGGTGAAGATGTGCGATTTTTCCAGGCGGACGCAGTCGTCATGCGTCATGATTCCACTTTCGGCGACAATGATCTTGTCGCGCGGAATCTTCTCGGCGAGCCTCTCGCTGACTTCGAGCGACACTTTGAAGTCGCGCAGATCGCGATTGTTCACGCCGATCAGACGCGTCTCCAGCGCCAGCGCGCGATCGAGCTCCCTCTCGTCATGCACTTCGACGAGCACGTCCATGCGCAGATCATGTGCGGCCGTGTTCAGCGCCTTGGCTTCGTCGTCGTCGACGGCGGCCATGATGATGAGAATGCAATCGGCGCCGTAAGCCCGCGCCTCATAGACCTGGTAGGGATCGAACATGAAATCCTTGCGGAGCGCCGGCAAATGCGTCGCCTTTCGCGCGGCTTCAAGATCTTCGAGTCTGCCTTTGAACGAGGGCGTGTCGGTCAGCACTGAAAGACAGGCCGCGCCGCCGGCTTCATAGGCGCGCGCCAATTTCGGCGGATCGAAGTCTGGACGAATGATTCCCTTGGATGGGCTCGCCTTCTTGATCTCGGCGATGAGCGCGATGCGACGCTCGTTCAGTTTCTGCTCGATCGCATGGACAAAGCCGCGCGGCGGATCATGATCGCGCACGTTGCGCTCGAGCGTCGCGAACGGCATGCGCACCTTGGCCTCCGAAATCTCGGTGCGCTTATAAGCTTCGATCTTTCTTAGGATGTCGGTCATCTTCTCGCCTACGGCGGGCGGGCCGCGACCGCCATCGCTCGAATTGTTCCGCCGACTGCCGGCTGCTCATGAATAGCCGATAAACCGGCGCAATCCTATCCCGATCGAAGGGGAGGGCGGATCAGGCGTCGCGATGGGAGCAGCGGATCAGCGCGTCGAGCTTGTCCCGCGCCGCGCCGGAATCGATCGCCGCCTCGGCGAGCGCCGCGCCTTCGCGCACATTTGCGGCCCGCCCGGCGACGACAAGCGCAACGCCGGCGTTGAGGACCGCGACGTCGCGGTAGGCGTTCTTTGCGCCCTCCAGAACGGCGCGCAAGGCTTTGGCGTTATGCGCCGCGTCGCCGCCG
Organism: Methylocystaceae bacterium; assembly: GCA_009773555.1. Classification (GTDB taxonomy): domain Bacteria; phylum Pseudomonadota; class Alphaproteobacteria; order Rhizobiales; family Beijerinckiaceae; genus Methylocystis. The sequence goes on from WSXZ01000027.1 coordinate 38,061, forward strand.
ACAAGCGCCTGAATCGTCGCGCGGGGCAATCCCGCGTCCTCCGGCGAGAGATCAAAGCTGCGGATCTCGCCGTCTTCCAGCGCGACGACATGGGTCAAGGCCGTCGTCGTCGCTTCATCGAGCCCGTCGTCGCCATGCAGCAACCAGACGCGCTTTGCGCCGAGCTCGCGAAGCGCGCGGGCCAAGGGTTCGAGCCAGTCGCGGGAGAAGACTCCGATCATCTGCCGCTCGACCCGCGCGGGGTTGCACAGAGGACCAAGCAAATTGAAGATCGTGCGCACGCCCAGCTCGCTTCTTACCGGCGCGGCGTAGCGCATCGCGGGGTGGTGCGTCGTCGCGGCCATGAAGCAGATTCCGGCCTCCTGGAGCGATGCGGCGGCGGCGTTCGGCGAAACGCCGACCTTGACGCCGAGTTCGCCGAGCACGTCGGAGGAACCCGACAGCGACGAAGCCGCCTTGCCGCCATGTTTGGCGACGATCGCGCCGGCGGCTGCGGCGATGATCGCGGCAAGAGTGGAAATATTGTAAGTGCCGGCGCCGTCGCCGCCGGTCCCGACGATGTCGATTGCGCCGGCCGGCGCTTCGACGGGGGTCATCGCGGCGCGCATCGCCTCGGCGGCGCCTATGATTTCGTCGATTGTCTCGCCGCGCAGTCTCAGGCCCATGAGAAATGCGCCAAGCTGGGCGGGCGTGGCTTCGCCACGAAAAATCAGAGAAAACGCCGCTCTCGCCTCGTCGCGGGCAAGGGGCGCGCCGGAGACCAGCGCGGCGATGTAGGATTTGAAATCCTCGCTCACTGCAGTTCAGCGCCGTTGCGCAAGGAGAGGGCCGCCGGCCGAGGGCTGCAGGCGACCTTCGAAGCGGTCCTCACGCCGCCTTCTCACGCCGCCGGGGGCCCTCGTTCCACTCCCGCGCGAGATCGAGGAAATTTTGTAAAATTTTGTGGCCGTGCTGTGAGGTGATGCTCTCGGGATGGAACTGCACGCCATGCGTTGGGAGCGTCTTATGCGACAGCGCCATGATGAGGCCGTCCGGCGTCTCGGCGGTCACCCGCAGGCAGTCGGGAAGGGTGTCGCGGCTGACGATCAGCGAGTGGTAGCGCGTCGCCTGGAATGGCCCTTCGATGCCGCGAAACACGGCGTCGCCGTGGTGGAGGATGGTGGCCATCTTGCCGTGGATCGGCAACGGCGCCCGAATGACGTCGCCGCCAAACACCTCGCCGATCGACTGATGGCCGAGGCAGACGCCGAAAATCGGCACGGTCTCGGCGGCGGCTGAGATCAGCTCCATGCAGATGCCCGCCTCATGCGGCGTGCAGGGGCCGGGCGACAGCACGATCGCGTCCGGTCCGCCGGCCAGCACTTCGGCGACCGAAACGGCGTCGTTGCGGTGAACCGTGACGTTCGCGCCCAGCTGGCCGAAATAGTGAACCAGGTTGAAGGTGAAGCTGTCGTAGTTGTCGATAAGCGTGACGTTGGACATTGGGCTGCTGTCCAGCCTCCTGGCGCGGGTTTGACAGTGCAATAGGCTGGGCGGCGGGCTTAAGCAACCGTCGGACGGCGATCGTCTCGCGGCGAGAAGCGCCAGTCCGGCCGAACATCTTTGATCATCATGATCTCAGCCAGCGACTGACGGGTCAGAAGACCCAAGAACCGCCCATCCTCGTCGGTTACGCCGACCGCCTCTCCGCTCGTGAGCATGGGCAGGGCGGCGTCGATGTTCTCGCGACCATCGATCGTCGCCGGCTCCGGGCGAACGAAAGGCGCGATCGGCGCGCCGGGTTCGGCAGCCCGCAAGGCTTCGATGATGTTGGCGCGGGACAGGAAGCCGCTGAGCCGGCGCGAGGCGTCCACGACTGGGAATTCGTCCTGAGACGTGGCCAGAAGGATATCCACCGCTTCGCGCACGCTTGCGCTGCGTTCGATCACGGCGAGGCGCGTCTCCATCGCGTCGGCGGCTTTCAGGCCACGCGCCGCCTCGGACATCGACGTCATCTGCGCTTCGCCCGCCGCCGCGATATAGACGAAAATCGCGATGAACAGCAGCAGCGGATTTCCGAACAGCCCCAGGAAACCGAGCAGGAAAGCGAAACCCTGACCGATTTGCGCGGCGATGCGCGTGGCGCGGCCCTTGCCAATCCAGATCGACAGCGCCGCCCGCAGCACGCGACCGCCATCCATCGGAAAGGCCGGGATCAAGTTGAACGCCGCGAGAAAGATATTCACGGCCGCCAGACGTTTTAAAAGATTGACGGATGGGTCGCCGATCTGGATCGCGTCTGAGAAATCGACGGCGCCAAGAAACAGGATCAGCAAAGCCGCAATGACGAGATTGACCGCCGGACCCGCCAGCGCGATCAGCAGTTCCTGGCGGGGCTTATCGGGCATGCTCTCCATGTCGGCCACGCCGCCGATCGGCAGCAGCGTGATCACCGGCGAGACGATGCCATAGCGCCGCGCCATAAAAATGTGGCCGAACTCGTGCAACACGACGCAGACAAAGATCGCGACGATGAACAGGAGGCTGTCGCGCGCTGCGACCGCGCCGCCGCGCTGGTAAGCCGCAAAGCCGATCCAGCCCAGGAGCAGCAGGAACGTGACGTGAATGCGCACGGCGGTTCCCATGAAGGAGCCGATCGTGAGGGACCATCGCATTTGAGCTCCTGCGGTCGTGGTTAACAGCCGTTAAGATAGGACTGAGCGGCGGCTTGCGCTAGAGCGCTTCCCTGGGACCTGCTCTAATCGCGGAGGCGCTCACGAAAAACGCCGGCGAAGCGGCCCTGGGGCGCTTGCCGGCGATAGATAGAGAGACAACAGGCGAGAGATGAGAAGAAAGCGAGATCGCGTCAGAGGCGATAGCGGACCTGATCGGTCCAGAAGCGCTCCAGCCGTGAAAGCGAGGTATTGAGGGTGCGAAACTCGTCGCAGGAGACGCCGCCGATCTGCTCGACCGTCAGCGCGTGCTTCTCATAAAGCTGCGCGACGATATCGTGGATTTGCTTGCCCTTCGGGGTCAGGCTGATGCGCACTGAACGGCGATCAAGGCGCGAGCGCGCATGATGCATATAGCCCATGTCGACGAGCTTCTTGACGTTGTATGAAACATTGGAGCCGAGGTAATAGCCGCGCGTGCGCAATTCGCTTGCGGTCAATTCCTTGTCGCCGATGTTGTAGAGCAGCAGCGCCTGCACGGAATTGACGTCGCCAAGATCCCGGCGGTCGAACTCGTCCTTGATGACGTCGAGCAGACGGCGGTGAAGGCGTTCGACGAGCGTGAGCGCTTCGAGATAAACCGGTCGGATCTCGCTGGCGCGATCCTCGCGGGCAGGGGCTGTCTTGGTCATGGCGCTCATCGTCTTCTCCATCAGGGCGGATGCATCGCGCATCTCTTGATCGGCGTTCGATGAGATCAAATTAGATCGGCGCAGGTGAAAGGCAGTTTAAACAACAGCCTGAATCGCGCGTTTACCCCGATAGGGACTGTTTGCGGTGAATGAGAGATGAACTTAAACGTTCGATTTACGCTAATGATTTCTCTAACAAGCCTTGCGCATCAGGAAGCCTTTGGCGGTTTCCTGTCGAATTTGCGGCGACGGCGGCGTTCGCGCATGCGCTGCGCCTCGATATCGCGTCCGGCCTCGAAGGTCAGCCCGAAATACATGGCGATCAGCACGGCGTTGACGCCGATCAGCCAATAACCGCCGGTGAAGAACCCTGGCATGCTGAGCGTAAGAAAAATCTGCGCGCTTGCAACGAGAAGCCACAGCACGCCGCCCCAGGGCGTCGCCAGCCACAAGCCGACGCCGGCGATGAGATCGAGCACGGCGAAGAAAATTACGGCGGAGGCGGCGCTCTGCGGCATGGTTTCGAAGATCGAGCGTTCCGCGGCGAGAATGATCCGCCACTGCATCAAGCCTTGCACGAGCCAAAATAACGCGACGATGCGCATGAAGCGTGAGAGCAGCACGCCCCATTTTGCGGCGTCGCCGCCATTCGGTTCGCCGACGCGAATTGCGCGGTAGGGATCGTCGCCGTCGTCGTAGATCGTTGGGCCATCCATCAGAGGCGCCGCCGCTTGTTTCGCTGTCCGTGCGCTGTGGCGAAAATGGCTACTGCCCCCGCCGCGCGCGCGTTGCGAAGCGAACCGCTTCCTCGGCGGCGCGGAAAAGCGCTTTCGCCTTGTTGACGCATTCGCGGTGTTCATATTCCGGTTCGCTGTCGTAGACGACGCCGGCGCCTGCCTGCACATGCATCTTGCCGTCCTTCACGATCGCCGTGCGCAGCACGATGCAGGTGTCCATTTGGCCGCCGGCGCCGAAATAGCCGATGCAGCCGCCATAGATGCCGCGCTTGTCGGTCTCAAGCTCGTCAATGATCTCCATGGCGCGCACTTTCGGCGCGCCGGAGACGGTGCCGGCGGGAAAACCCGCAGCGAGCGCGTCGATGCAGTCGTGGCGCGCATCGAGCTCGCCTTCAACATTGGAGACGATGTGCATCACGTGACTGTAGCGCTCGATCGTGAAACTGTCAGTGACGCGCACCGTGCCCGTCTTTGCGACGCGGCCGACGTCGTTGCGGCCGAGGTCGAGCAGCATGAGATGTTCGGCGCGTTCCTTTTCATCGGCGAGGAGATCCGCCGCCAGACGCTCGTCCTCCGCCTTCTCCTCGCTACGCCAGCGCGTGCCGGCGATCGGGCGAATCGTGACCTTGGCGTCGGCGACGCGCACGAGGATCTCGGGACTCGAACAGACGATCTGGAACGCGCCGAAATCGAGAAAGCATAAAAAGGGCGCCGGGTTCACGCGGCGCAATGCGCGATAGAGCGCAAAGGCGGGCAAAGCGAAAGGCGCGGTGAACCGCTGCGACAGCACGACCTGGAAGATGTCGCCGGCGCGAATATATTCCTTCGCGCGCTCGACCATCTCCAGAAAACGAGATGGCGGCGTATTCGAAACCGGCTCCTGAGCGAGGAGCTGCGCGTCGGTCCCGCCGTCGCGATGGTCCAGCGGCGCCTCCAGCGTCGCGACGACCTTGTCGAGGCGCGCGAGCGCCGCTTCATAGGCCGCCTTCGCCGCAACGCCGGCTTTTGGCCGAGCGGGCGTGACAATGGAGATTTCGTCGCGAACCGTGTCAAAGACGATCATGACCGTCGGACGCATGAAAAGCGCGTCAGGCGCGCCGATCCTGTCTTCCTTGGCCGGTCCGAGGCGCTCCATCTGGCGCACCATGTCATAGCCGAGGTAGCCGAAGACTCCCGCCGCCATCGGCGGCAGCCGCACGGCCTGCGGCACGGCGGATTCGGCGATGAGCTGACGCAAGGCGACGAGCGGCGCCCCCTCGCAGGGCGTGAAGACGCTCGCGTCGTCGAGCGCGGCGCGATTAATTTCCGCTCTGTCGCCGACGACGCGAAAAATCACGTCCGGGTCGAGGCCGATCATCGAGTAGCGGCCGCGGGCGGCGCCGCCTTCGACGGATTCGAGCAGAAAAGCCGCGCCGCGCCGATCGCGCGTGAGCTTGAGATAGGCGGAGACCGGCGTTTCGAGATCGGCGACCAACCGGGTCACGACCAGCTGCGGCCGATCAGCGTCGTATTCGGCGCCGAAGGCGTCGAAATCGGGCTCGAACAGCGCGCCGCTCACTTGTCGCGTTCCGCTCCGGTCGCGGCTTCCAAAGCCTTCTGGTTGATATCGACGCCGAGCGCCTTCTCGAGGCCGCCGACATATTGCTCCAGCAGGTCGTTGTGAAATGCAGGCTTCAGTTGCTGGGCGATCGTCTTCGCTTCGATCGAGCTCGGGTCGAACACGGGAGTCGTCGAGTCGCGCACGAAGAACACCAGCCGCCCATTGTCGACGACGGCGGAGCCGGCGTTGCGCGGCGCCACATCGAAGAATCGAACGATGACGTTGGTGTTGAAGTCGGGCCGCGCTTCACGCTTCACGTCATTGGCGCGTTGGGTCTGAACGCCCACTTCCTTGGCGACGTCTTCGATTGACCGGCCCGCGTTCAGCTTGGCGACGATTTCATCAGCCTTGGCGGCGAGCGCCTTTTGCGCCGCGTCGCTGCGCATGGCGTCGACGACGGCCGCCTTCACCTCTTCGAATGTCTTCTGCCGGGCGGGCTCGATGCCGTTGACCTCGTACCAGACATAGCCGCCGTCACGCGTCGCGACGGTATCGTTATCGACGCCGATGTCCGACGCGAAGGCGGCCTTCACGAGGTCTGGACCGGAAGGAAGTCCGGCGATCGGCTTGCCGCTGCGGTCATTGCCTGCATCGTCGACGCCGTCATAGACCTGCGTCTCCAGCCCCACGGCCTTTGCGGATTCAGCGAGAGTTTTGCCAGAGGCGCGCTGATCCTCGATGGCCTCATGGAGCCGGCGCACTTCAGGCATCGCGCCCTGCGCGGCGATTTCCGCGCGCAGTTCCGGCTCGGCCTGCTCGAAAGTCTTGTTGTAGACCGCCGGGGCGATGCTCCTGACCTGAGAGACGACGGCGCCGAAGGCGGTATGAACCGGCTCGGTGAGCCCCGGACTGGGAAGCGCAAAAACCGCCGCGCCAACTTTGGGATCGCCGAAGTCGCGCTGCTCGACGAGGCCGAGGTTGACGTCCTTGGGATTGAGTTTGAGCTCGGCCGCCATCGCCTCGATGTCGGCGCCGGCTTTGAGCTTGGCGAGCGCAGCTTCGGCTTCCGTGTCGGTCTTGAACACGATCTGCCGCACGTCACGCTTTTCCGGCATGCCGTAGCGCTTCGATTTGACCTCGTCATAAAGCTTGCGCGCCTGCTCGGCAGGCACGCTCTCCGGCTTCCCGAGCGTGGACGGGCTGACGACCAGCGCCGTCAGCTTGCGGTATTCCTTGGCGCGGAAGGTCTGCTCGCGTTCGTCGAAGTATTTTTTCAGCTCTTCGTCGGATGGCGTCGCCGCGGCGCCGGCCAGCGACGGCGGCAGAATGACGTAGTCGATCGTTCGCGATTCATTGCGGAAACGATAGATCGCCTCGACCATCAACTTGGGCGGCTCGACTCCGGCGACGGCGATGTCGGTAATCATCTTGCGCAGGTAAGCGTTCTTCTGATCCGCGACGAAACCCCGCTCGGTGAAGCCGGAGTCATTGGCGATCTGCTTGAAGCGCATGGCGTCGAATTTGCCGTCGGGCCCCTGAAACACCTTTTCGGACGCGAGAAGACGCTGGGTGGTCTCATCGCTTGCGGCCAGCCCGAGCTGCCGCGCCTTTTGGTCAAGCGCGACTTCCGTGACGAGTCGCTCGAGGATCTGCAGGTCCAGCCCCGCCTGATGCGCTTCTTCATTGGTGATCGCGCGCCGCATCCGCTGCTGAATGCGGCGGAGCTCATTCTGATACGCGCTGCGATAGGTCTCGACCGTGACTTCGCCGCTGCCGACGCGGGCGAGCCGCTGGGCGGTCATGCCGCGAAACACGTCTCCGACCCCCCAGATCGAAAAACTGATGACGATGACGCCCATGACCAGCGCCATGATGGTGCGGCCGATCCAGTTCTGCGAGGCGACGCGCAGGCCTTCTAGCATGGGTATTGCTTCCTTGGGTGCGTTGGATCCGGCTTCCCGGTTTTGGCGGCGGACTATAGGGAGGGGGCGGGCGCGTGGCAATGCGCTCCGCACGGAACCGCCGACGCGTCGAAATGCGCTATTGCCCTGTGTTTCGAATGCCTGCAGTCTCCCCGACGAGAACCCCGCTGAACAGTTCCAATTCGGAGCGCGCGCCGGACATGAGAGCCGATAATGGATGAAACCGTTAACGCCGTCAGTGAGACCGGCGTAGAGGCTCTCGTCACCAAAGTCGCGGCTGAGCCCGCGGACGTCCAAGCGGCCGCGCCCGCGGCGCATCCCCACGCGCCACATCAGGACGTGCGTCGCCTGCGGGCTGATGCCGAGGCGGTCCGGAAGGCGTTCGAGTCAGGAGAATTTCCCTACAAGACCCGTCTGAGCGAGAAGGTCTACCTGCGGCACATGGAACTCCTCCAGGTAGAGCTCCTCAAGGCGCAAAACTGGGTGAAGGAGACCGGTCAACGCATCGTCCTGCTGTTCGAGGGGCGCGACGCCGCCGGCAAGGGCGGCACCATCAAGCGCTTTATGGAACATCTCAATCCGCGCGGCGCGCGGGTCGTCGCCTTGGAAAAGCCATCCGAGCGCGAGCGCAGCCAGTGGTATTTCCAGCGCTACATCCAGCACCTGCCGGCGGCCGGCGAGATCGTTTTCTTCGACCGCTCCTGGTACAATCGCGCCGGCGTCGAGCGGGTGATGAATTTCTGCACCCCGAACGAATATCTCGACTTCATGCGCCAATGTCCCGATCTTGAGCGCATGTTCGTCAATTCCGGCGTTCGCCTCTACAAATATTGGTTCTCGGTGACGCGCGAGGAGCAGCAGCGCCGCTTCCGCTCGCGCATGAATGATCCCTTGAAGCAGTGGAAACTCTCGCCAATCGATCGCGCGTCGATGGACAAATGGGACGATTACACCGAGGCGAAGGAGGCGATGTTCTTCTTCTCCGACACGGCCGACGCGCCCTGGATCGTCATTAAATCGGACGACAAGAAGCGCGCGCGCCTTAATTGCATGCAGCACTTTTTATCTAGCCTCGATTATCCGAATAGAGATCATAGCGTCGTACACGGGCCCGATCCGCTCATCGTCGGGGCCAGCGCACACGTTATCGGCCGCGACGAGCACATTTTGGGCAAGTCGCTTGCGATGGATATCGATAAGAAGCGCAAGCGCACCCGCTAGGGCTTTACGGTATGGGCATGGACATCGCGCCCGGAATGCCGCGCCAAAATCTCCTGTGCCTTGCGTTCGCGCTGAGAATCCCGCGTCCGCACCCAGAGAAGGAGTCCGCCATGGCGAAGTTGTTCTTCGAGGTGTTTCGCGTGATGATCGCCGATCAGCCTGGCCAAAGCCGCGCCGAGCACGCCTGCGCTTCCTCCCGCGAGCAGCGCGCCCGCGATCACCGTCGCCAGGGCGCCGCCTGACGCGAATATGGCGCTGATCGCCGCGCCGGCGCCGACATACACCAGCCCGCCGATCACGCCGCCTTGCGCATCGCCGATCGATTCCACCGACACGTAATGCGTTCGCGGCGCGGCCTCCTCGTCTTCAAGCTCGGTGACCTTCTTGTATTTATGACCGAGCTTTTCATCGACGGCCTCCTCGCTTGCGAGCAGACTGATCTCAGCGCGATCGAACCCCGACGACATAAGATCGTCGATGGCCTCTTGAAGCGCGCCAGCGTCGTTGAAGACGCCAACGACCTCGCGCGTCTGACTCTGTTCTTCGTCGATTGTCATGAACGCGTCTCCTTGAAAAAGGGCTGTCCGGCGAGCGCAAACCACGCCGTATCTTTTGGATAAGGGGTGGACTCGCGGAACTTCAAGCGCGCGGCTGGCCGATTGCGGCGAACGCCGCCGTGGCGAATCGACGCCTCGCTGCTGGGGCGGTCGTCGCTACTTGTTGTCACGCCTTATTGGTCTTGAGCTCATGGCCGCCATTTTAAACTCATGGCCGCCATTTGAATTGAAGCCACTAAGTTGGAGAAGGCAGCATGTCCGTTGACGAAAAGACGATCGGAGCGCTGCGTGAGGCGCTCGACGACGAGTACAAGGCTCGCGCGACCTATCAAGGCGTGATCGACAGATTCGGGCCGATCAGACCTTTTGCGAATATCATCGAAGCCGAAGAGCGCCACGCGAACGCGCTTCTCCGTCTTTTTGAACGCTTCGGCATTGAGCCGCCGAAGGACAGATGGGCGGGTCAGGTCCCGGCGCCCTCGAGTCTTGCCGAAGCGTGCAAAGCGGGAGTCGAGGCGGAGATCGAGAACGCCGCGGTGTATGCGCGGCTTTTGGCGCAAGTCAGCGACGCAAGAGTTCGCGATGTCTTGACGCGGCTTCAACAGGCTTCGCAACAGCGCCACCTCCCGGCGTTCCGCCGCTGTGCGGAGCGTCGATCCGGCGTATGAGCGCTCTTCCTTGCATTGCGGTTGCAGGGAGTCTTTGCCGCTATCGTCACGGCTCAGCCTGGATTGAACATGATCGTTGAGAGAGGCAGCGGTCCTTCACTCAACGCGCCAGCATCCAACCGCCGAGGCCGATGAGAACGACTCCCCCGATCAGGCGGCTGATGGCGGCGTATCGGGTATTGACAATTTTCTGCACGGCGAAGGCCGCCAATCCGAAGATGACGAGATCGTCCAGCATGAAGAAGGCGACATAGAGCCCGATGTAGGCATAGTGCAGAGCGATCGGCAGATCGGTCAACGCAAGCAAGTGCGTGTAGATCGCCGGCAATGCCGCAGAGCAGATGAATTCGATCGCGTTCACCGCGAAGGCCAGCGCAATCACCATGACGAGGCTGGCGATCCCAACGGGCGCGGCGACGATCTTGCGCCCCCACTGCATCGTGCGCTGGCGCTGCTCCATGTCGCCCACGTCGCAGACGACCTCTCCGCGCGACGCCGCGACGCCGATGAGATGGTCGAGGCCGAAACCGATCGCCGTCAGCGCGATGAGTTGCGTGAGCGGACGAATATATCCAATGAAAAGAAAAGTGTTGAGCCACGCGGTCATGAACAGGAAGTACAGGACTCCTGAAGCGAGCACGAACGTGCCCACCAGCCACCAGATTTTTTGTCGATCCTGAATATTCACGATGAGAGATATCAGGTAAATCAGCACCCACATCGCGCACGGATTAAACCCGTCCGACAAACCCATGAGCGCTGTCAGCGCAAGAAGGGAATGATGCGTCGGATCAACTTCGCCGATGAGCGGAATAGTAATTTTCGATTCGGCGGCGCGTCGCGCAACGGTTTCCTGGCCAGAAAGCAGCGCGAGAATTTCGCGCCCAGTGGTTTGCGCTGAGTCAAAGCCGATGACATAGCGCGAGCCGCGCACGAAGAGGGGAACGGCTGGGTCTTTTATGCCGTAGTGCTTCACCACTCTTCGAAAGAGCGCCTCGCTCGACGGCTTTGAAATGTCATGTAGCACGTAAGCGATCTTGCGCCGCTGTTTGAGAAACTCGATGGCTACATGGCAATGCGGACAGTCGGGCGAGAAAAATACATGCAGCTGGCCATCCTCGCGCCAGTCGATCTGCGCGGGCGGCGGGCTGGCCGGCTCTGCAAACTGCAGCCACGCGAAAGCGAGTCCAAGAAGAACGGCGAGCGCGACGCGAAATCGAGGGAGTTGCAACCTTCGCTCCTTAGAAAATGCTCGAAAATGAATTTAGCAGATCTGGAGATTGATTAGCTGCGTTAGGCGGCGAACGTCCCGCGCGCCCTGGATCTCGACGTATCGTTGGGCTGAAGGCGCTAGGGCGCGATGGCGTTTCGCCAAGCGTCGTCTTCAAAAAAAATTCACCATAAAGTTAAGGCCCTGCTTGCACTGCAGATATCGCTTGTTTAGAAAAGGAACGCTGAAGCTGGAAGAGGCGCGAGTTGTCCGAGGGGCCCGAGACACGCGCTCGGTCGACTGAGCCCTGACAGCTGTGGGCGGCGCGGCCGCCCCTTACGAGCGCCCCAAAAGGAAATCCTATGCTGCGATCTCTTGGTCTTGCAGGAATGATGACGGCTGTACTTTTGACTGCGCCCGCGAACGCTTTCGACGTCATGGCCCCGGATTATGGCGGACGCGTGGAGCAATATGAAGCCAGGCTTGCGAGGGCGCGGGCCCGGGGCGAGCCAATCCGGATTGGCCCGACTGAATGCGATTCATCATGCACGCTTTATCTGGCGAACCCCCAGTCCTGTGTTTCCGAGGGTGCGGTTTTCGGCTTCCATGCGCCCTGGTTTGGCGGGCCCGAGGGGGGCGTCGTCGATCCGCGCATGACCGCGGTCTTCGCCGCGCACTATAAGCCCGGGCTGCGCCAGGCCTTCATGGCTCACGTGCGACGCCACGGCAATCAAGCTCCGGCGCCCATGCTGCGCATCACCGGCCGCCAGCTCGCGGCGTATGGCTATCGCCTCTGCTGATTTAGGGTAGATCGATGGGCGCGGAGACTTGATCGGGAGATCGCAGCGCTCCGCGCTCGTACCAACCCTTGCTCCTGTTCACGATCGCGACCAGGCTCAGCATCACCGGCACTTCGATGAGCACGCCGACGACGGTGGCGAGCGCAGCGCCCGATTCGAAGCCGAACAGGCTGATCGCCGCCGCAACGGCGAGCTCGAAGAAGTTGCTGGCCCCGATCAGCGAGGATGGGCCGGCGATGCAATGCGGTTCGCCCGCGAAGCGGTTCAGCAGATAGCCGAGTCCGGCAATGAAATAGACCTGAACCAGCAGCGGGACCGCGAGCAGGGCGATGATCGCCGGCTGGCGGATGATTTGATCGCCCTGAAAACCAAAGAGCAGCACAAGCGTCGCGAGCAGCGCGACCAGCGAGAGCGGGCCGATCTTTTCGAGAGCTTGCGCGAGCCTCTTCTCGCCGCCCGTGGCAAGCAGCCGCCGACGCGCGGCCTGCGCGATGATTAGCGGCACGACAATGTAGAGAACGACCGACAGGAAAAGCGTATTCCACGGCACGGTGATCGCGGAAAGGCCCAGCAGCAGGGCGACGATCGGCGCGAAGGCGACCACCATGACGGCGTCATTGAGGGCGACCTGACTCAATGTGAAATGCGGCTCGCCCTTGGTGAGGTTTGACCAGACGAACACCATGGCGGTGCAGGGCGCCGCTCCCAGAAGGATCAGGCCCGCGATATAAGAGTCGATCTGGTCCGCCGGCAGATAGGGTCGAAACAGATAGCCGATGAAAATCCAGCCCAGGAGCGCCATCGAGAAGGGCTTCACCGCCCAGTTCACGAAGAGCGTCACACCGATGCCGCGCCAATGGCTGCCGACTTCACTGAGCGCGGCGAAGTCGATTTTCATCAGCATCGGCGTGATCATCAGCCAGATGAGCGCCGCGACGGGCAAATTGACCTTTGCGACCTCCATCGCGCCGATCGCGTGAAACGCGCCCGGCAAGAAATGGCCCAGCGCGACGCCGGCGACGATGCAGAGCGCCACCCAGAGCGAGAGATATCGTTCAAAAATAGTCATGACTTACTCCGCGACCGCGTTCGGCGATGTTGCGCCTTCCATCTCGCCGATCTCGCGCAGGCGCTGGCTGAGCGCGAGCTTGTCGAGGCGATGCAGCGGAATCGCGCAGAACTGATCGACGCGGTTGCGCAGATAGCGAAAGGCGGTGGCGAAGGCGCGCTGCTTTTCTATGTCGCTTCCTTCAACCGCCGCAGGGTCTTCGATGCCCCAATGCGCGGTCATCGGCTGACCGGGCCACGCCGGACAGGCTTCGCCCGCTGCGCTGTCACAGACGGTGAAGACGAAATCCATGCGGGGCGCGTCAGGGCGGGCGAACTCGTCCCAGCTTTTGGACCGATAGTCTTCGGTAGGAAGGCCCATCGTCTCCAGCGTATAGAGCGCGTAGGGGTTCACCTCGCCCTTGGGATGGCTGCCGGCGGAAAAAACGTTGAACCGGCCGGCGCCGCGCGCGCGCAGCAGCGCTTCGGCCAAGATTGAACGCGCACTGTTGCCGGTGCAGAGGAACAGCACGTTGTAGATCCTGTCGGTCATGGGCGAGACTCACATTTGATGCGTGCAAGAGAGTCGGCGGGCGCGCAAGGCGCGCCGCCGCAACAGTCTTCGGCGAGGAAGCGCGCCAGCGCATTCAGCCGCGACAGATCCGCCCGATAGACGATGCTGCGGCCGGTGCGGGCGCTGATGACGAGCTTCGCCTGCGAAAGGACGTTGAAATGGGCGGAGAGCGTGTTTTGTGGAACGCAGAGCGCCCGCGCGACGTCGCCGGCCGGCAGACCCTCGGGCTCGTGCCGGACGAGCAAACGGAAGGTCTCGAGCCGCGTCGGCTGCGAAAGCGCGGACAGACAGGATATATCGAAATAAATGACGGCGCAATGACATTTCTGTAAGGCGCGCCCACATTGTTGCGCGCCCGTAGCTCTGTTACCCAAGCGTATTATCAGGAGCATTTCGCATGACCCGTCGCCCGCTCGTCGCCGGAAATTGGAAAATGAACGGGCTGCGCGCCTCGCTTGAGGAGATCGAGGCGATCGGCGCCGCCTATGACGATGCGCTGCGCGCGCGCGCCGAACTCATCGTCTGCCCGCCGGCCACCTTGATTGCGGTTGCGCGCGATAGCGCGGCGCGCGGAGGCTTGGGCCTTGGCGGGCAGGATTGCCATGCCGCCGCCAGCGGCGCTCACACGGGCGATATTTCCGCAGAGATGCTCAAGGACGCCGGCGCGTCCTACGTCATCGTCGGCCACAGCGAGCGCCGTTCGGACCATGGCGAGACCGACGCCGACGTTCAGGCGAAGGCCGCCGCCGCCCTGCGCGCGGGACTCACACCAATCATCTGCGTCGGCGAGACGCGCGCCGAGCGGGAGGCGGGCGACGCGCTGAGCGTCGTCGGCGCCCAGATCGAAGGCTCGCTCCCCGCCGACGCGCCCCCTTACATTGTCGTCGCCTATGAGCCGGTGTGGGCCATCGGCACGGGGCTGACGCCGACGACCGAGGACGTCGCCGAAATGCATGCCTTCGCGCGCGAGCGGATCGAAGCCAGGCTCGGCGGCGGCAAGAGCGGCGATGTGCGCATTCTCTATGGCGGCTCGGTCAAGCCGTCGAACGCCCGCGAATTGATGCATGTCGCCAATGTCGACGGCGCGCTGGTTGGCGGCGCGAGTTTGACGGCCAAGGATTTTATTGGCGTCGTGAGCGCCTACCGCTGATCGCGTGAAGCTGGACAATCGGATCAGCGCAGATAAAGTCCCCTTTATTAGAGAGACTGGTTTTCTCTAAATTGATTGAGAGGGGCGTGTCATGAGCCCGAATGATTTCGGCGCCATTGAATTGGTCAAGGAAGACCGCGTCTATCCCGGCTCGCGATTCAGCGAAGTGCGCGATGCAGTTTTCGCCAATCCCTATCAAAAGGTTTGGGGCGCATCGGGCGAGCCGCCGCTCCCCTTCGTGATGCCGACCTTTTTCGACATGTTGCGCGCGCTTTGGCGGGGCAGGCACTTTTTGACGCAAGCCGCCGAACGATCGGTCGATGCGCGCAGTGATCTGCGGTGGGGGCCTGATAAAAAGGGCTTCAGACGCATCGTGCATCCCTGGGGCGTCGTTCTGACGGGTTTCTGGGAAATCACCGAGGACAGCGGCTACACCGGCTATTTCCAAAAGGGCAGCAAGGCGCTCGTCGTCGCGCGCTATTCCAACGGCGGGGCGGTGAAGCGCGGCAAACCGCGCGGGCAGGGCATCGCCGGCAAGCTCTTCCCGACGACCGACCCCGACCATAAAGAGCCGTTGCAGACGGCGAACTTCTTCACAATCGACGATATCGTCGGCGCGTCGACGCGCTACATCAACGATGTCGATTTCGTCAATGCGCCGAACATCACGCTCTCAAACGATTGGGCGACCTCGCCCATCGTCATGACGGCGGGCGTCGTGTTCGCGATCACCGATAAGGATCCGACCGAGCGCCAGCTTCATGAAGTCGCCGAGCTCGGCAAGCCTCGCGATCTTCCCACCCGCGCTCCCCGCTTCATGCGCTTAAAGCTTGCGCCGGGTCATCCGCGCATCGAAGGAGAGGACCTCGATTCACGCGACGAATTGCTGGCGATGATGTTCGACAAGGGCGATCCGACGCCGAAGCGCGAGATCGTTTTCACCATCGAGGTCACCGAGGATGGCGAAGTGACCGGCCGCACCGGATTCAAGAAAGGAACGTTCCGCAATTGGCGGCGGATCGGCGCGCTGACGTTCGACAACGCCGTCGTCTCCTACAACGGCGATCGCGTCCTGCATTTCCACCATCCGAATTGGCGCATCGATCGCAACGATCCGGCGACCAGGTTCCGGCCCTCGCCAACGGGCGGCGAAGCGGAAAAAGTCGAGGCGATGTAGGCTTGCCGCCTCGCCAAGCGACCGATATAAGCGCGACGCCTATACCATGCTCCAACGACGAGGCGACGCGCTCCTATGGCGATCGAACGCACTTTTTCCATTCTCAAGCCCGACGCGACGAAGCGCAATCTCACAGGCAAGATCAACGCGCTGATCGAAGAGGCGGGCCTGCGCATCGTCGCTCAGAAGCGCATCCGCATGTCGCGTGAACAGGCGGAAGCTTTTTACGCCGTGCATAAGGAGCGCCCCTTTTTCGGCGAGCTCGTCGACTTCATGATTTCCGAGCCCGTCGTCGTGCAGGTGCTCGAAGGCGAGAACGCCATCGCGCGCTACCGCGAAGTCATGGGCGCGACCAATCCCGCGAACGCCGCGCCGGGCACAATTCGCAAGGAACATGCATTGAGCGTCGGCGAGAATTCGGTGCATGGCTCCGACGCGCCGGAAACCGCGGCGGTCGAAATCGCGCAGTTCTTTTCCGGCAACGAGATCGTCGGCTAATCGAGGCGTCATGCCCGCGCTTGTCGCGGGCATGAGATGTAACGGCGTGATGCCCGGGCCAAGCCGGACATCACGGCTCGGCGCGGAAATTAGGCCGCTGCGCTCTCAGGAAAATACCGCTTCAACATCCTGTCGCGATAGGCGAGGAGGTTGGCGTTCGCGAGCGCCGCGTTGCGAACGGCGCTCTCCGACATCGGCGATAAGATCGACGCCACAAAGGCGAAGACCGTAGCGTCGGCGCCGCAGGGCGCATCGCCGAAGAGATAGGGCTTGTCGCCGATCAGCGTCGCGAGCGCCTCGATGTCGCGCACGCCGAGCGCGTCGATTTCCGATGGGCTGTGACGGCCCATGCCCTGCGCCCATAGCGATTTGGCGATCTTGCGGCGAATGAACCATTTCGCCAGCGGGCGCGCGATGGCGGGCACGCTTTCGAAGAAACGCGCGGGACCGCGGTTGAAATTAGCGTCATCCATCCAGCGCGAATGGACGATGACCGAATAGAGATGTTCTTCGCACATCTTCTCAACGCACCAGCCGATCGCTTTTTGCTCGGCGCTCAACTGCGCGTCGAAGTCCACGCCGTATTTCTTTTCGATATGAAAACGGATGAAGGTCGAATCGGCGACAATTTCACCGTCGTCGCTAATGTAGGGCTGCTTGCCTTTTGGCGCTTTCGAAAAACCGCTGCGGTCTTCGACATAGTCGAGGCCAGCCATCTTCAAAAGCGCCATCGCTTTCGTCACGAAAGGCGATGCGTCCGGCAGTCCGGGCACGGGGCGAAAGCAATAAAGCGTGATCGTCATGAAATTCCCTTGGTCGGCGCGGTTGCGTCGGGAACAATGAGCGCAGCTTCGCGGGGCGCCGGCGCCGCGAGCACGCGATTGCCTTCGATCCGTACGGCGCCCGACGCGACCAGCCGCAGGGCCATCGGATAGATGACATGTTCCTGCGCAAGCACACGGGCGGCGAGCGTCTGCGGCGTGTCATCGTCGAGCACGGGCACAGCGGCCTGCGCGACGATCGGACCTTCGTCCATTTCCGGCACGACGAAATGCACGGTGGCGCCGTGAATCTTCACGCCGTCGGCGAGCGCACGCTCATGCGTGTCGAGTCCGCGATAGGAGGGCAGCAGGGCAGGGTGGATATTGAGCATGCGCCCGCGCCACAAGCCGACGAACCAGGGCGTGAACATGCGCAGAAAGCCGGCGAGGCAAATGAATTGGATGCGATAGGTTTCCAGCACCAATTGCAGCGAACGCTCGAATTCCTCGCGTCCGGCGTAAATCTTGTGGTCGACCGCGGCCGTCGCGACGCCGGCGGCCTTCGCCTTGGCGAGGCCCGGCGCATCGGGGCGATTGGAAAGCACAAGGGCGATTTCAGCCGGAAAGCTGGGGTCCCTGGCGGCGGCGATCAGCGCGTCCATGTTTGAGCCGCGACCCGAGATGAGAATCGCGGTGCGCAGCCGCGTCACAACGTCAGAGTCCCGTGCGTAACGACCCGCTCGGCGTCCGTCTCGATGACTTCGCCGATGCGCACGGGCTTCTCGCCGACAGCGCGCAAGGCCGACTCCACCTCGCCGGCGGCGGGCGCGGAGGCCACCACCACCATGCCGATTCCGCAGTTGAAGGTGCGCAGCATCTCGCTTGCCGCGATGCCTCCCGTCTCGGCGAGCCAACGGAAAACCGGCGGAGGCGCGAACGTCGACAGATCAAGCGCGACGCCGAGCCCGCTTGGCAGCACGCGCGGGAGATTGTCGGGAAAGCCGCCGCCAGTGATATGGGCGAGGGCGACGATATGCGGCGTCGCCTTCAAGGCCGCGAGCAGGGGCTTCACGTAGATGCGGGTCGGCGTCAACAGCGCCTTCGCCAGATTGAGGTCTCGCGCGAAAGGCGCGGTGGCGCTCCACGCGAGTCCGGCGTGCTTCACAACGCTGCGTACGAGCGAATAGCCATTGGAGTGGACGCCGGAGGAAGGGAGTCCGAAAAGCACGTCGCCGGCATTGACGTCGCGGGGTAGAAGGCGATTGCGCTCCGCGGCGCCGACCGCGAAGCCCGCGAGGTCATAGTCGCCGCGCGCATAGAGGCCGGGCATTTCGGCGGTCTCGCCGCCAAGCAGGGCGCAACCCGCCTCGACGCAACCGGCGGCGATGCCCTTCACCACCGACGTCGCGACGTTCGGGTCGAGTTTGCCCGCCGCGTAATAATCAAGGAAGAAAAGCGGCTCGGCGCCCTGAACGATCAGGTCGTTGACGCACATGGCGACGAGATCGATTCCGATCGTCTCATGCAGGCCGGATTCGATCGCGATCTTCACCTTGGTGCCGACGCCGTCGTTCGCCGCGACGAGGACAGGATCGGAAAATCCGGCCGCTTTGAGATCGAACACGCCGCCAAAGCCGCCGATCTCGCCGTCGGCGCCGGAGCGCCGCGTCGAACGCACGGCGGGACGGATCATGTCGACGAACCGATTGCCTGCGTCGATGTCGACGCCGGCGCCAGCGTAGGTAAGGCCCGAATTTCTCTGTTGCATTTCATCTTTCGCGTCGTGGGCGCCGGCGTTAGATGGGCGCAAGCGGCGGCGGCTGTCAAATCCGCTCGGAACGGCTACGCTCTTGTGCGTTTGCACAAAGTTTTTTCCGTAGCGCGGCATATTGATGTCGCCGCAAGGGAGCAGCGCCATGAAGATTCGGTTCACCATTGACGATATCGCGGCGGCCCGCGACGCCGGAGCGATTGACGCCGCGTCCTTCGAGCGGCTGTCACAGTTTCTTGCGTCGCGGCGTGCGGCCCTCACGGAGGCGACG
Source organism: Methylocystaceae bacterium (assembly GCA_009773555.1). Taxonomy (GTDB): domain Bacteria; phylum Pseudomonadota; class Alphaproteobacteria; order Rhizobiales; family Beijerinckiaceae; genus Methylocystis. The sequence goes on from WSXZ01000027.1 coordinate 57,308, forward strand.
TCCCAAGCGCCGCGCTATGACGTCGTCAATCTGCTTTGGTACGCCGGCGCGCTGATCGTGCTCGGCGCCATGGGCATGTTTTCGACGACGGCCTTTGGCCTTTGGGGCGACAAGGCGCTGCTGGTCACCGCGATCGTTTACGCCGTCATGTTCGCCTTCGCCGGCGCTTATCTCTGGCATAGGCGCGGCTTGCACACGCCGGGCGGGCTGCTCATCGCCTGCGCAGTGGGGATGGCGCCGCTCGCGATCTTCGCGCTGCAGTCGATGTACGACGCCAGTCCGGCGGGGGAGGCCCGCCCTTACCGCGACTTCTATGTTTGGATCCAATCGAGCTGGCTGCCCATGGAGCTTGGAACGATCGGCGCGGCGTCTGTCGCGCTGCTCGCCTTTCCCTTTCCTTTCCTCGTCATGATCATCGCCTTCGCGCTCTGGTTCATGTCGATGGATCTGACGCCCTGGCTGATGGGCGTCGCGGAATTTTCATGGGATCAGCGGGCGACGGTGAGCATGTATTTTGGCCTCGCCGTTCTCGCCGTCGCCTGGCTCGTCGATCTCAAGCGGTGGCGGAATGGCGATTTCGCTTTCTGGCTGCATCTCTTCGGCCTGCTGGCCTTTTGGGGCGGGCTGACAGCCCAGCACAGCGGTAACGAACTGGGCAAGGCGCTCTATTGCGCCATCAATGTAGGACTGATCTTTCTGTCGCTCTTCCTGATGCGCCGCGTCTATGCGGTATTCGGCGCCGTCGGGGTCACGACCTATCTGAGCTATCTCGCCGGCAGCGTTTTCAAGGATTCGATCCTTTTCCCCTTCGCGCTGTCGGGCATCGGCGTTCTGCTCATCGTCTTCGGCCTGTTGTTTCACCGCTATGGCGCCGCCATCGGCGAAACGATCGGCGAATTGTTGCCGGCGCATTTGCGCGGATTGCGCCCCGCGCATGCCCGCGAGCAGGACTCCGCATGAGCGCTTGATGAGCGCTTGCCGAGTTGGCGGCGCTTTAGCGGGAGTTTCCGGATTGATTGCGCTTTAGGCGGCGGCGGATTATATAGGCAGAATCCCAACATGGACGGTCGTTCTGTGGGTCGCTGGCGCCGGGCGGCGCGGCGCCAGACGTCGCCCCCATGCCTGATCAAGGAGTTTGCAGATGGGCAACGCCCCGCTGATGCCGAAGGCCACGGCCGTTTGGCTCGTCGAAAATACATCGCTGACGTTCGATCAGATTGCCGATTTCTGCAAATTGCATCCGCTGGAGGTGAAAGGCATCGCCGACGGCGAGGTCGCGGCCGGGATTCGTGGCCATGACCCGATCACCTCCGGGCAGCTCACGCGCGAGGAGATCGAAAAGGCTGAGAAAAACTCGGGCCATCGCCTCCATCTCTCGGTCTCCAAGGTCGTGGTGCCGGAGGTCAAAAAGGCGCGCGGTCCGCGCTATACGCCCCTCTCGCGCCGTCAGGATCGTCCGAACGCGATTCTGTGGCTGGTGCGCAATCATCCGGAGCTGAAGGACGCCCAGATCATGCGTCTCGTCGGCACCACAAAGACGACCCTGAAGGCGATCCGCGAGCGCACCCATTGGAATTCCGCGGCGCTGACGCCGATGGACCCGGTGACGCTCGGGCTTTGCTCGCAGATTGATCTCGACTTTGAAGTCAATCGCGCGGCGAAGGACAAGCCGGCGACCGTGGAGGATCATGGCCAGACGCTGGTACCGAGGACGTCTTCGGCAAAGCCAAACCAGCGGCGCCGCCGGACGATGAAGACAATTTTGACGCCGACCGCGTCTTCGGACGGCTCAAGGACGTCGATTTCGGCGAGTGACGACGGCAGTCTCGCGCGAGCGCCGATTGATCAACCGGTAGCTCGCGCGTATCTTGCACATAGAGCTTAGCCGCGCGGACTGACGCACATCGCGCTGGCGAGCGTCGCTTTCGCCGTGTTCACATTCTCGCTGGCGAACCTTTGGACTCTCCGGATGACCAACTCGCCTTATGATCGCGACCTCGAACGAAATCCCGCCAATTTCCAGCCGCTGACGCCGATCACCTTTCTGGAGCGCGCCGCGGCCGTCTTTCCAGAACGCATCGCGATCGCGCACGGCCAGCTGCGGCGCAATTATCGTGATTTTTACGCCCGCAGCCTGCGGCTCGCGAGCGCGCTTGAGAAGGCCGGGCTTGGTCGCGGCGACACCGTCTCCGTCATGCTCGCCAACACGCCGGCGATGCTTGAATGCCACTACGCCGTCCCGATGATGGGCGCGGTGCTCAACACGCTGAATACGCGGCTTGACGCTTCGATCCTCGCCTTCACGCTCGATCATGCCGAGACGAAGGCGCTGATTGTCGATCGGGAGTTCTCAGCCGTCATTCGCGAGGCGCTTTCGCTCGCGAAGGCGACGCCCGTGATCATCGACTACAGCGATCCCGAATATGACGGGCCGGGCGAGTCGTTAGGCCGTGTCGAATATGAGGACTTCCTGCGCTCGGGCGACGCCGATTATCAATGGTCGCCGCCGGGGGACGAATGGGACGCGATCTCGCTCAATTACACGTCCGGAACGACGGGCGATCCGAAAGGCGTCGTCTATCATCATCGCGGCGCCTATCTCACGGCGCTCGGCAATGTGCTTACCGGCGACATGGGCCGTCACCCGGTCTATCTGTGGACGCTGCCGATGTTCCATTGCAACGGCTGGTGCTTCCCCTGGTCGATTTCAGTCAACGCCGGAACCCATGTCTGTCTGCGACAGGTGCGCGCCGGCCATATCTATGAGCTGATGGCCGAGCACGGCGTCTCGCATCTGTGCGGCGCGCCCATCGTCATGTCGACGCTTCTCAACGCGACCGAATCGGAAAAGAAGCCGCTGACGCGAACCGCGCGCTTCTTTACCGCCGCCGCGCCGCCGCCGCAGGCGGTGCTCGCCGGCATGAAGGCGGCCGGATTCGAAGTCACGCATCTTTATGGACTGACCGAAACCTATGGCCCTGCCGCCGTCAATGAATGGCACGACGATTGGGATTCGCTCGACAGCGGCGCGCAGGCGCAGATGAAGGCGCGTCAAGGCGTCCGCTATCTCGTCCTCGAAAATCTCGACGTGATCGACCCGGACAGCATGCAGCCGGTGCCGCGCGACGGCGCCACGATGGGCGAAGTCATGTTCCGCGGCAACGTCGTCATGAAGGGCTATCTGAAGAACAAGAGCGCCTGCGAGAAAGCCTTCCACGGCGGCTGGTTCCATTCAGGCGATCTCGGCGTGCGCCATCCCGACGGATACATCCAGCTGAAAGACCGTTCGAAGGACATCATCATTTCGGGCGGCGAAAATATTTCCTCGATCGAGGTCGAAGACGCGCTGTTTCGTCATCCCAAGGTTCGCGCGGCTGCGGTTGTCGCCGCCCCTGACGACAAATGGGGCGAAACGCCTTGCGCCTTTGTCGAGCTGAAGGATGGCGAACAGGCGACGGCGCAGGAGCTGATCGAGTGGACGCGCCAGCATTTGGCGCATTTTAAATGCCCGCGCCACGTCGTCTTTTGCGAGCTGCCGAAGACCTCGACAGGCAAGATTCGCAAATATGTTCTGCGCGAACGCGCGCGTGAAATCTGGCCGGCGAGCGCTACGGCGGCGTCCCTTTAGAGGAACCAAAAGGACGGCCCTAAAAAAAAAGAGAAGCCAGCAGTCTTTACGACTGCCGGCTTCGCGTCGGGGGCGGAAGGCCGAGACTTTCCGCGCCCCGCTATGTCGCTTGAATCTAGAAGAAGAGGCCGAGGCAGCCGCCCGCGAGACCGCCGACGACAGCCGCCGCGATCGTGTTGGGGATGCCGCCGAGCGCGACGGAGGCGAGACCGCCGAGGATCACGGCGCCGATGCCAGCGAAGATGTAGGTGTTCGTGGTGATTTCGAGTTCTTTCTCAGCCATTGTTCTTCACTCCTCTTAATTTTCGTTCCCTGAGTTGCGCCTTGTCCGCCGGCGCATTCTCATTCCCATGGGCGCGTCATTTCGACGCAGGCCGGAGGTTAGCACAAGTTGGCGCTGAGTCAATTGCGCATGCGACAGGATGTCGCGCATGTAACTAAATGATAAATAAGATCGTTCGGCGATCGTTGCGATTTTCGCCGTTCAATAGCGATAAAGAAATTTCGATTTCACCGCGCTTCTGCGACGGTTTCGGTCGCGGAGCGCTCGCTTCAATTCGTTTTCGTCGAACACGGACGTTATACCCCCTGCCGATGACAAAAAAGAACGCTGACGTCGATTCCGTCGATCCCCTGGCGCGCAAACCGGATCGCGGTTTGAAAGCCATACTCTCTCCGCTTCGGCCCTTGCTGCCCTATGCGCTGCGCTACAAGCAAACGATTGTGTTCGCTTTTGTTGCGCTCCTCCTGGCCGCGGGCGCGACCCTCACCTTGCCGCTAGCCGTGCGCGGCATGATTGATCATGGCTTTTCGGCCGACAGCGCCGGCGCGGTGAACGCCTATTTCGGCGCGATGATCGCGGTCGCCGCGACGCTCGCGATCGCCTCCGGCACACGCTACTATTTCGTCATGACGCTCGGCGAGCATGTGGTGGCCGACCTGCGCGCCGACCTCTTCAAACATCTCACAGTTCTCGATGCGGCCTTCTACGACACGGCGAAGACGGGCGAGCTTCTCTCGCGACTGACCGCCGACACGACGCAGCTGAAATCCGCTTTTGGCTCCTCGGCGTCGGTCGCGCTGCGCAATCTCTTCATGTTCTTTGGCGCGATCATCATGATGGTGGCGACGAGCCCCAAGCTTGCCGGTATGACGCTCGCGGCCATCCCGATCATCGTTCTGCCACTCATCGCGTCGGGCCGGGCGGTGCGTCAGCGCTCCCGCTCCGCTCAGGACACGCTGGCGCAGGCTTCCGCCTATGCCGGGGAAAATCTCTCGGCCGTGCGCGCCATGCAGGCGAACGGCGCGCAGGCGTCGACGACGGCGCGATTCACGCGCGCGGTGGCAGCCGCCTATGACGCGGCGCAGGCCGCGACGCTGCTTCGCGCCATCGTGACCGCCGGAGCCATTCTCGTCGTTTTCACGAGCGTTGTCGGCGTGCTCTGGTTGGGAGCCCAGGACGTGCTCGCCGGACATATGACGTCGGGCGTTCTGTCCCAGTTCGTTCTCTATGCGGTGCTTGGCGCAAGCTCGCTCGGCGAGCTCACTCAGACCTGGAGCGAACTCTCCGCCGCCGCCGGCGCCGCCGGCCGCATCGCCGAAATTCTTGCCATTCAACCGCGCATCGTGGCCCCGGCGCGGCCGACTCCGCCGCCGGCGCGCTGGCAGGGACGCATCGCCTTCGATCATGTGCGCTTCGCCTATGCGACGGCGCCGGATAAGCCCGCGCTGCAGGATTTCTCGCTCGTCGTTGCGCCCGGCGAGCGCGTCGCGCTGGTCGGGCCGTCCGGCGCGGGCAAATCGACAACCTTTGCGCTGCTCCTTCGCTTCTACGACGTCGACTCCGGCTCCATTACTCTGGACGGCGTCGACCTGCGCGAACTTGATCCCGTGGCGCTGCGCAGGGCGATTGCGCTCGCTCCGCAGGATCCGGTGATCTTCGGGCTCTCCGTCGCTGAAAATATCGCCTACGGCCGCGACGACGCGTCGAGCGGGGAGATCGTCGCCGCGGCGAAGCGCGCCCAGGCGCATGACTTCATCATGGCGCTGCCGATGGGCTACGACACGCTGCTCGGCGAACGCGGGATTACGCTTTCTGGCGGGCAGCGCCAGCGCCTCGCCATCGCGCGCGCAATCCTCGCCGACGCGCCGGTGCTGCTCCTGGACGAAGCCACCTCGGCGCTCGACGCGGAGAACGAGGCTTTGGTGCAAGCGGCGCTGCATGACGTCATGCAGGGGCGCACGAGCCTCGTTATCGCCCATCGCCTCGCGACGGTGTTGGAAGCCGATCGGATCATCGTGATCGACGAAGGCCGCATCGTCGAGCAGGGCACCCACGCCAGCCTGACCGCCGCCGGCGGCCTTTATGCGCGGCTGGCGAAATTGCAGTTCGACACGGACCGCGCCGGCGCCGCCGCCTGAGGGCGGCTTGTTGACCCAGTTGAAACGACGTAGCCTCGCGTTTTATTTCAGCTGGAGCGTTCGTCATGTCGCAAGAAGCGCGCAACGCCGCGATTTTGAAGGAAGCCTATCGTTCGTGGGATGAAACGAAGGGCGCCAGCGTCGATCATTGGCTGAGCCTCCTTGCCGACGAAATCAATTTCGGCTCATTGGCGCAGGGGCGCACGGATGCGCTGTCCTTCACCAAGACCCGGCATTCGCGCGATGGCGTGGCGTGCTACCTGCGCGAGCTCACGCGCGACTGGGAGATGGTCTATTACGCCGTCGATCATCTCGTGGCGGAAGGTGAACGCGTCGTCGCCATTGGCCGTTGCGCATGGCGATTCAAGCTCACCGGCAAGGTCGTTGAAACGCCCAAGGTGGACGTTTGGCGTTTCAACGCGGCGGGAAAGGCGGTCGAGTTCTTCGAATATTACGATACCGCAGCGGTGATGGAAGGCGCGCGAGCGAACGCTCCGGCCTGATCAGCGATAGTTGCGCTTTCAATTGGCGAGAAGATGTAGCTTAGCCTTTTGACGTGTCGCCGCCGTTTGAACGGATGCGCTCGATCGTCGCCTTCAGCAGACTGATCGCCTCGTCCTTATCGGCTTTCAGGAGATCGACGTCGACGCATAGGCCCTCACGCTCCTCGTGAATGACCTCCGTCATGGAGGGCGCCTTTTTACCGGTCGCTTTATAGGTGCGGATCGGGCCGCTGACGCCCTTCACATGAAGCGGAGATTGTTCTTCAACTTCGATTACGTCGCTCACAAGCGTCATTGTCTCATGCGAGATGAAGACTGCGCCCGGCGCGGCCGACTGCTCAAGTCGAGCGGCCACATTCACCTGATGACCGACGATGGTGTAATCCATCCGCTCCTGGCTGCCGAAATCGCCGACGGTGCAATAGCCCGTGTTGACGCCGATGCGGATCTGAAATCTCTGATCCAAGCCTTGTTCGCGCCATCGGCGCTCCAATTGTCGGGTCATCGCCTGCATGTCGAGCGCCATGAGAATGCACGCCACGGCGTCTTCCTTGACGCCGCGCGTCTCCGGGTCGCCGAAGAAAATCATGACCGCGTCGCCGATATATTTGTCGATGGTGGCGCCATAGGCCAGCGCGAGGTTCGCCATTTCATTCAGGAAATCGTTCAGCATGCGGGTGATGTCTTCGGATTCCAGCCGCTCGGCCATTTCGCTGAATCCGACGACATCGGAAAAAAAGATCGTCAGCTTCTTCCGCTTTGCTGAAATGGATGCGACAGTTTTGTTCTTGAAAAGCGTGCCATAGAGCTGCGGCGAGAGATATTTCGAGAGGCGCGCCGACAGTCTTTCGAGTTCCGTATTTCTCTCTTGGAGCGCCTGGGTTCGTTGCGTCACGAGCGCGTCGAGCGTCCGCTCGCGATCGAGAAAGTCGAGCGCCATTTTCTTGAAGACGCGCGCCAATTGTCCGATTTCGTCGGTGCGCTCCTCGACATCCGACAATTCGCCGGGCGTAAACGCTCTGCGCTCGACATTGTGCGCGGCTTTGGTGATCGCCACGACAGGGGCCGTTTGTTTTCGCGCGATCCAGACCGCCATGCCGCCGCCGAGCATGGTTGCGGCCAAAGCGATCCCGAGCGCCGTTTCGATCTGCGAAGCGATAACGCTGTTCAGTCGCGCCGTCGGCATTCTGATCAGAGCGGCGCCGATGGCGCCGCCGCCGTTATCCGCATTGATCGGGGAGATGACGCTGAGTTTGCCGACGCCATTCACCGACCTTGGCTTTCCGCTTGCGATAACGGTGCGGACGGGCGCCAGCTCCTCGTCCGTCAGCCGATCGCGGCCATCATTGAGCCGCGCGGCCTTTGGACTGGCGATCAGGTTCGAATCCTTGTTGAAGATGAAGATCGCGTCGATTTCGCCGCTGCCCAGAAGATTGTCGATGGCGCGCGGAAGGCCGATCTGCTCGTCGACGTCCTCAAGAATGCGCGCATTGTAGCCGACCTGCACGATCCGCGGCTTGTCTGCGCCGCGCACGCCGACATATTTGAATCGCTCATTGTCGATCTCGCGCTTCCTGGCGTCCTGGACGACCTTGTCCGTCTTGCCGCTCAATAGTTTCCAAAATTCATGCGCCTGTGGCTGCTCCTCAGCGGACGCGCTGAATTGGAAATCCGCGTTGTTGTCGCGGTGAATGTAGGCGTAGCCTTTTTCGTCGGTCACCCAGAACTCGTCGAGAACGGTTTTCTCGGTGATTGCGCTGAGCCGGTTTTTTATCTCGGCCGATGTCATGCCAGCCTTTTCCGCGGCGTCGATAAACTGCGCCAGAAGCTCGGCCGAGACGATCATGTGCTGCGAGAGCATTTGCTCGACTTCCAGCGGAAGTTCACGCGCGAGGCTTGCGCTTCGCGCCAGAAGCCGCGCGACGCTTTCGCCTTCAACTTCGGCTTCGGCGAGCATAGCGCGATAGTTGGACCAGGAGAGCAACACCGACGACATCAGCGTCGCGCCGACGCTAAGCGCAGCGACCAACGCAACCAGGCGCGAAGCAAAGCTAAGTTGAATAAGGCGCATAATCTTCTCGCGTTCGGATCATTACCGTAAAAGCATACCAAATTTTCTCGGCTGCCGGCCCGCGCGACGCCAAACGTGCGCCAACGAGGCCGGTCCAGCCTCAGGACTAAGCAAGCTGATGTCCTGTCATTTGCCTTCCTCCTGAATAATGCTATGAGCACGCGCCAACCCCAGACGGCGCAGGCCGTCAAATTTCCATCCCGCGGCTGACGCTTGCATCGCCGCTCAGAGGAGTTGGCGCCAATGGCCATATCGCCCGTCACGTTGACCGAAGCATTGACCTTCGACGACGTGTTGCTGCGGCCCGGCCATTCACGGGTGATGCCTTCCGCCGTCGATGTCACGACCCGGCTGACGCGCGAGATCACGCTCAATTTGCCGATCGTTTCGGCCGCGATGGACACCGTCACCGAGGCGCGTCTCGCGATCGCCATGGCGCAGGCGGGCGGCATCGGCGTCATCCACCAGAACCTGTCGCCCGCCGCGCAAGCCGCCGAGGTGCGCAAGGTCAAGCGCTACGAAAGCGGCATGGTGATCGATCCGATCACCATTTTCCCCGACGAAACCCTCGCCGACGCGCTTGCGCTGATGGCGGGCCACGGCATTTCGGGAATTCCTGTCGTCGAGCGCGCCAGCGACGGCGGCAGGGGCAAGCTCGTCGGCATCCTGACCAATCGCGACGTGCGCTTCGCCCAGGACCGCAGCCATCCCGTGGCCGAGTTGATGACGAAAAAGCTCGTCACGGTCCAAGAAGGCGTCGGGCAGGCGGAGGCGCAGCGGCTGCTTCACGAACATCGCATCGAGAAACTGCTCGTCGTCGACGAGGATTACCGCTGCGTCGGCCTCGTCACCGTCAAGGACATTGAGAAGGCGACGCAACATCCTTACGCCTGCAAGGATCATGAAGGGCGGCTGCGCGTCGCCGCCGCCTCGACCGTCGGCGACCACGGCTTCGAGCGCGCGCTTCAGCTCATCGACGCCGGCGTCGATTGCGTGGTGATCGACACCGCGCATGGTCATTCGCAGTCGGTGATCGACCAAGTGACGCGGGTCAAGAAGGCGTCGAACAAGGTCTCGATCATCGCCGGCAACATCGCCACCGCCGAAGCGGCCAAGGCGCTGATCGGCGCCGGCGCCGACGCGATCAAAGTCGGCATCGGCCCCGGCTCGATCTGCACGACGCGCATCGTTGCGGGCGTCGGCGTGCCGCAGCTCACCGCGATCATGGAGGCTGCGGACGAAGCGCGCAAAGCCGACGTGCCGGTGATCGGCGACGGCGGCGTCAAATATTCCGGCGACCTCGCCAAGGCGATCGCGGCCGGCGCCGACGTCGTCATGATCGGCTCGCTGTTCGCGGGAACCGAGGAATCGCCCGGCGAGGTGTTTTTGTATCAGGGCCGCTCGTTCAAGGCCTATCGCGGCATGGGTTCGGTGGGCGCGATGACCGCAGGGTCGGCGACGCGCTATTTCCAGGGCGACGTGAAGGAACAGCTCAAACTTGTGCCTGAGGGCATCGAAGGACAGGTGCCCTATCGTGGCCCGATCGCGCCGATTCTCTACCAGCTCGCCGGGGGTCTGCGCGCGGCGATGGGCTATGTGGGGGCGCCGACGGTCAAGGAGTTCCAGGAGCGCGCGCAGTTCGTGCGCATCACCAACGCCGGATTGCGCGAGAGCCATGTGCATGACGTCGCGATCACCCGCGAGAGCCCAAACTATCCGACGGGCGTGTGAGACGCCAAAAAAAATGGGGCCGCGCAACGGCCCCTAAAAGGTGGGAGAAAAGTCAAGGGAGGAAACATCCTGGTAAAAGTATCACCTGAGAAGTAAGCGCCAGATAAGCGAACGATGAGAGCATTTGCGCTCGTCTAACTCCTTGCGCCTCTCACTGTTCATAAAAAAACTACGACCAAAGACGATTCTGCGCGTCATTCGAATTGATGATGACGGCATTTTTTTTGAAGCGTGGCTCAAGTATTCGCCGAGAGCAGGTTCCGAAAAAGTTGACAGATTTTTCGATGAGAACCTGCTCCAACATTTTGATGTTGAGCGATTCCTATCGATCACATGGGTCCATGGGATCGGGAAGGAAGCGCTCAGATGGCGCGCCCTCAAGCTGACGTAGGGAACAGAGGGCCTCGCGAAGGCCCCCCAAATTTAAGCTCAAAAGGGCTGCTGAAAGAATCGGGCTCAAAAAGGCAGGCTGAAAATTGAGCGCGTAGTATCGAACCCCGAGTTGCTGAAGCGTCCGCGGCAATTTCGTCCGCCCCCCCGACGTTCGAGAAAACGTTAAGACGAAACAAAAGGGCCGGCATCATCCAAACGGATGAGGCCAGCCCTCAATTCCTTGAAATCAAATGTATACGCTATTCGCCCTTTGACGGGGCGAGCGGGGCGAGTCCACCCAGGAGCGCGACCACTTCCGCCTGGCGGTTGCATCCGGTCTTTTCCATCACGCCGCGGAGATGCGTGCGCACGGTGTTGCGCGATACCGACTGCTCAGTGGCGATTTCCTCTAGCGTTTTGCACGCCACGAGGCCGCGCGCCACGCGCGCCTCGGCTGGCGTGAGGTCGTAGAGCGACTGAACCAGCTCGATCGCCGGCGCCTGCTGCGAGCCGACCGGAGTCATCACCAGAATCGCCGCGCAACGCACGAAAATGTCGCGCGCCGCGCCGCGGATCGGCACCAGATTGGCGATCATCGGACCTTCGTCTTCGCCCGCGCGGGCGGCGAAGGATTTCGGCGCGCCGACGAGATCATCGTCGAGCGAGTCCATCGCCTGACGCAGCAGTCCGTCCGCCGCGGCGTCGACGAGCGATATGCGGTCGTGGGCGCGCCAGCGGACGTATTTGTTCAGCGCATTGCTCGGGTCGTTCGCGGAGATCACGCGCCCGTCGTCGTCAAGCACGAGCGCCGGGAGGCCGATGAGCGCGAAGGTTTCGCCCGCGACACGGGCGCGCTCGAGTTGCAGACGCGTGGCGAGGAAGGCGGCGCGCGCAAGGTGCGGCCGCAATTCGTCGAGCTGACGAATGACCGACGGCTCGATGGGTCCGCGGTTATGCGCGCGTTCGAGGCAGATGATGCCGGTGTCGCCTGTCGGCAGCGAAATCGCGGTCGCCGCGCTAAACCCCAGCCCACGCGGGCGCAGGAAGTCGCTGTAGTTGGTGTCGCGTTCAAGCTCCTCGGCTGTATAGACGTCGTCGTCGGTCAGGAAGCCCGGATGGCGGCGACTGAACAGCCTGCCGCCGCGCGTGCAGTTGCTGAGCCAGTCCCCGCGCATAAAGTTCTCGACATGTTCGCAGATCGCCGGAGACGCGGTCCAGCGGGAGACTTTTTCGCGCGCCGCGAAGAGCACGCCGCCCTGCGCCTCGGCAAGATGTGAGAGCTCGTCGAGCACGTCGGGCCACATGTCCGGCGCGAAGGAGCATTCGTAAATACGATCGATGAGTTGTTGAACCATCTTCAATATCTCTTGCTGGCGGTCGCGCTAAAGGCGCGTGCGCTTTGAAATAAACCGTATGCAAACGTGCGGCCGGCAAGTTGGTTCCAGCCGGCCGCGAATTTGGTCAGTGCTTGCCGGCGTCGATCGCGACGCCTTTGCGCTCCTTATGGATATAAGCGACGAGCGCCGTCATCTTCGGATCATCGGCCGGAAGCGCTGCTCCCTGCAGCGGGTTTCTGATGCACCAGTTGACCATTTCGAAGAGCTGCGCGACCTTTCCAAGCTGCTTTTGGAATTTCGGATAGGTCTCCGGGTGGGTGTTGGCGGCGTTGGGATGGCACTGCGCGCAGGCGACGCCGTTCGTGCCCAAAGCTCCGCTGGTCCAAAGCTCGCGGCCTTTCTTCGCCACGGAATCAAATTCGCTCTGCCAACGGTCGACGTCTGTCCCCGTGAATTCGTCGGCGAGCGTTGCCGGCGAAAGCAGCACAGCGCCCAAAACAAGCGCAATCGTAAAGCGGCGCATCGTCATTCTCCTCGACCTAGAGCAGGTTCCGAAAAAGTTGACAGACTTTTTCGATGAGAACCTGCTCCGACATATTGGTTTTGAGCGATTCCTTATCGATCACATGATTCCATGTGATCGGGAAGAGCTCTAGTAGTGCAGTTGCGGCGCCTTGCGGACGATCGCCTCTTGATATTTCTTGTCGACGGGCTTCCCAAGCTTCGGATCGTAGCCGACGACGCGCTCGCCATTGTCCCACAGCTGATAGCGCGCGGTGACGCGCCCGGAGTTGACGTCGATCATCTGCCAGCCAGTGGCGTCGCGTTCGAAGAACGGGTCGGCGCGGTTCATCGGAACCGTCAGCACAGGAACATGCGCGCCGGCTTGCGCATAAGTGTCGGGGTAGGGCCAGGGCCAGGCCGTCGCCATCACCGCATTGAAGGCGATGTTGCCGATCTGATTGTACTGGATCTGGTGCACGTGGCCGTAGATCACATTGACGGTCTTGAACGGCTGCAACAATGCCTGCACCTGCTCGGCGTCGTCAGTCCAGAAGTTCCAGCCCTTATAGATCTTCTGCAGCGGCGAGTGCGAGAAGACGATGAGCGGCGTGTCCTTGGACACTTTGTCGAGATCGTCCTTGAGCCAGGCGCGCTGCTTTTCGCCGACCATGAACGGCGAGCCGTTGGGATTATCGAGTCCGGCCATTTCGAGCATGCGCTGCTCGGCCGTCGGCCAACGATGAAACGTCCATTCATCCGTCGTGAGAATCGAATTCAACACGACGAAATGAACGCCCTTGTGATCGAAGCTGTACCACTGCGGGCCATAGAGCTTCGACCAATATTCGCCGAGGTCGAGATAATAGTCATGCTCGCCCATGACGCTGTGGAGCTTGCCCTTCACATGCGAAAGCATCTCGGCGCCGTGGTCGAGCTCCTCCTTCTTGCCGAGTTGTGCGAGATCGCCGCCGAACATCACGAAATCGGCTTCCGGCGTAATGAGATTGGCCTCGGCGACGGCGCGCTTCAGGCCCATGTCCCAGTTGCGCACGAAGGTCGCGCCTTTGATCTGCTGAATGTGCGAATCGGAAATATAGGTGAAGCTGAAATCCTCGCGCGTTCCGCCGAAGGCGAGGCGCACCATGGAGATCGGCAGGGTCGTGAGCGTTCCGGCGGCGGCGCCGGCGGCGATGACGCTGCGTCGGGTGATGAGTCTGGTCATTTCTATCCTCCCTCGCGGCTTGGCGCTTTCTTGGCGACGCCGCTTGTTCTCTCCTGCGCTTTGGTCTTGCGGCTATTTTGTCTGCGCCGTCACATAAGCAGGACTCGTCAGCGTCTCCAGGAAAGCGACGAGATCGTCGATCTGCTGATCCTTCAAATCCAGCGGCCGAATGCCGCCGGAGAGATAGGGATTGACCGGCGTCGGATCGCCGGGGCTCTTTCCGCCCTCGTTGTAATGCTTGATGACGTCTTTGAGCGTCTTGAGCGAACCGTCGTGCATATAAGGCGCGGTCACCGCGATATTGCGCAGCGTCGTGGTCTTGAAGGCGCCGATTTCATCGAAGGAGTTCGTCACCGCGAACCGGCCGAGTTCGGAGACCATCGGGTCGGCGAGCACCGTCTTGTCGACGGACGCGCCCGCCGCTTTCGCCTTGAGGAATTCAGCGGCGAGACGCGGCACGTCGCCTTGAATGCGGTTAATGCCGACGCCGATATTGTGGAACCTGTTGTCGGTAAAGAGCGCCTGCGTCTGTTCGATGGCGTGGCAGGACACGCATCGTCCTTGACCGACGTATAGGTCGAAGCCGCGTTTGGCCTGATCGCTGATGGCGTTGCGGTCGCCGCCGAAATACCACTTGTCGAACGGCGAATCGCCCGAGATGACCGTGCGCTCGAAGCTCGCGATCGCCTTCTTGACGTCATCCATCGTCACGTCTCGGCCGCTCTTGCCGAACGCCTTCTTGAAGCCCTCGACATAGGCGGGATCTTCACGAACGATCTTGAGCACCGGCTCGTGATCGGGCAGCCCCATTTCCACGGGATTGACCATCGGATGCTGCGACTGATCCTCCAGCGAAATCGAGCGCCCGTCCCAGAACTGCGAAGTGTAATAGGCCGCGTTGATGACCGAGGGGGCGTTGCGCGTGCCGGTCAGCTTGTGGTGACCCTCGGAAACCCGCAGCGGACTGTCCGTGAAAGCTTTTTTGTCGTTATGACAGGTCGCGCAGCTCACCGTGCCGTCGATCGAGAAGCGTGCGTCATGGAACAGCTTGTCGCCGAGCGCGATCTTTTCAGGCGACTGCGGATTGTCCGCCGGAACCGGGACTTTTGGCAGGCCGAGCGGCTCTGCCATCGCCCAGCCGCCGGCGGCGAGCAGCGCCGCAAGCGGAAGCGCGACAAGCGTCGTCTCAACGGATTTCCAAACATTAGCAACGCGCGCCATGAGCCCCTCCGCGACCGCTCGGCTTCTCGCCGGCTTTTGTTTTCACATTAAGTTTGCTCTGCTTTTAGCGGCAGGGCAAGTCATGGCTGTGACGCTCGGCGCAGCCGTCAAAGAACTCGCCGCACGAATATTGCGTCATGGCGAGTAGTCATTGTGCATTGCATTAGAAAGGCGCAATAAACCGCCCGATGTGGTGCTTGGCCTGTGCTTGGAGTTCCGGTTCGGCGCTGCGCTCTTCAGGTCGTGTTCATGCTACACTGGACTGTTTTTAAACAGGTCCCTCCCCAGGCGCCCTTCCGCCGCCCGCGCGGCTGTGGTAGCTGACGTCCGCAGAGAGGCCGTTCGTCGCGACGCGAAACAGCGCCTCCGCAAATCAACTGCAGGAGTAAGGGATGTATTTGACCAGGTTCGCCGCGCTCGCAGCGACTCTGCTGGCGCCGGCCATGGCCGCCGCGGGCGATTTGCGCGCCGACGCCAATGCGGTCTTCAAGCCGATCGACGCCGCGAGCGTCGCTGGCGTCGTCAAGAATAACGAGATCACGCCGGCCAAGATCGACCTCGGCGGCAAGCTCTTTTTCGATCCGCGACTTTCGAAGAGTCAGATCATCAGCTGCAACAGCTGTCACAATCTCGGAACCGGCGGCGTCGACGCCGGCCCGACGTCGATCGGTCACGGCTGGGCGAAGGGACCGCGCCGCGCGCCGACGGTTCTCAACGCTGTGTTCAACGTCGCGCAATTTTGGGATGGGCGCGCCGTCGACCTTAAGGCGCAAGCAAAAGGCCCGGTCCAGGCCGACGTCGAAATGAACAACACGCCGGCGCAGGTCGAAAAGATGCTGAATAGCATGCCGGCCTATGTCGCGGAGTTCAAGGCCGCCTTTCCGGCCGACCCGAAACCGGTCAGTTTCGACAACATGGCGAAGGCCATCGAGGCTTTTGAGGCGACGCTGACGACTCCGAATGCGCCATTCGACAAGTTCCTGAAGGGCGACGTCAGCGCACTCAATGACGTTGAGAAAAAAGGCCTGCGTCTTTTCATCGACAAGGGCTGCGCCGCTTGTCACGGCGGCGTCAACATCGGCGGCAACGGCTATTTCCCCTTCGGCGTCGCTCAGAAGCCAAGCGCCGAGATCATGCCCGTCGCCGACAAGGGCCGCTCCAAGGTCACCAATGACGTAGCGGACGACTTCGTTTTCCGCTCGGCGCCGTTGCGCAACGTGGCTCTGCGCGCGCCTTACTTTCACACCGGCTCTGTCTGGACGCTGGAAGAGGCGGTCGACCTCATGGCCAAAGACCAGCTTGGCGAAAATCTCTCCGAACCGGACGTCAAGGCGATCGTCGCGTTCCTGGGGACGCTGAATGGCGACCAGCCTAAGGCGGTCTATCCCGTGCTGCCGCCGCGCACCAAGGACACGCCGCTTCCGCAGTA
>WSXZ01000028.1 GCA_009773555.1 Methylocystaceae bacterium
GAGATGGTGATGCCGGGCGACAATGTGACGATGGAAGTCGCGCTGATCGTGCCGATCGCCATGGAGGAGAAGCTGCGCTTCGCCATCCGCGAAGGCGGCAGAACGGTTGGAGCTGGAGTGGTCGCATCGATCATTGAATGATCGATGCGACGACGGAATGCGATCAACCGCATTCCTATGCGGCGCCGGCGTCGTCGCCAGCATCATCGAGTAAAGCGAGGACGTCGGGGAGGGGCCCGGGCGGCGTCCTCCCCGCTACTAGATAGCGGCCCTCAAAGGATGGAGTTCGACCGCCTTAAGAGAATTCGATGCTGGCTTTCAAATTGATGGAAGCGATGCGAGACGTCATCCTCGCAACCAATTCTCCACGCGCAGCCCCGGCGCGCGGTCGAAGGCGGCGTCATTCGTCACCAGCGCCAACCCCAAGGACCGTGCATGCGCGGCGATGAAGAGATCGTTCGCGCCGAGCGGGGATCCTATCCTTTCGAGTTCGGCGCGCAACTGCCCATAATGCGCCGCCGCCGCTTCGTCATAGGGAACCACCCCAATGCAGGCGGCAAAGTCTCGCAACGCGGCGTCGAGCGCCGCGTTTCGCTTTTTTTCGGCGCCGAACAGCAGTTCGCTCAGAGTAATCGCCGAGATGCACATGCGTCCCGCCTCGGCGTCAAACTTGTCGAGCACATGCGCATCCGGGCGCTTAATGACAGCGCTGCAAATATTCGTGTCGAGCATATAGCGCATTCAAAAAATGGCTTCATCGTCGAGCGGGAGCTGCGAGGGACGTTCGAAATCGGGGAAGGGCGGATGCCGTTTCGCCCATTCGGTAAATCTCTTGCCTGCAGGCGACACAATGCGCGAGTCGCCGACGACGACGATTTCCACTTCCTTGACCGTATCAGGAAAGGCGACGGCTTTCGGCAGGCGCACGGCCTGTGTCCGATTGTTTTGAAATATGGTCGTGGCGACGGTGGTCATTTTCGCCTCGCAGGCAGTGTATATCCAAATAGGATATACGCTGCATCCGCGCAGCGTCAAGATATGCATCGTCGCCGGCGTCATCGTATCGCTTATTGGAGTCGACGCTGAAGCGTCGCAAAAGTAAAAGGCGGCAGCCGCGCCCTGCCGCTTCTCGGATAAGCGCTTAATGAAGCCTACCGTCGTCAAACTCGAACGCACGCATCAGCGCTGGGCGACGATGTCCATCGCGACCATCCGCATGCCGGACGGAAAAACATTCTTGCGCGACGTCGAGGACCATGGCTGCGCGGCCGCCGTGCTGCCATACGATCCCGCGCGCAAGACGGCGCTGCTCGTCGAGCAGCTGCGCGCCGCGGAACTGATCGCCGTCGGCGCGACGGAGTCGCTCGAAGCGATCGCCGGTCTCGTCGAGGGCGAGGATGACGCGGCGGCCACGGCGAAACGCGAGGCGCTTGAAGAAGGCGGATTGCGGCTCGGCGCGTTGGAGCATGTCGCGACCGCCTGGTCGATGCCCGGCGTCTCGACCGAGCGCATGGCGCTTTATCTGGCCGAATACCGGGCCGAGGATCGCGTCGGCGACGGCGGCGGGGTCGCGCATGAAGACGAAGAGGTTCGCGTCGTCGAATTGAGCCTCAAGGAACTCGCCGCATTGATGGCGGCGGACGGCGTCGTCGACATGAAAACGCTCGTGCTCGTTCAGGCGTTGCAGCTTCGTCGCCCTGAACTCTTCGACTGACGCATGTCGACTGGATGGCCCGCCACAGCCGACAAATGTCGACGACGGCGAGCCTCTAGCAGCCTCCGCCGCTGACCCCGGGCGCGAGCCGCAGCGCGTCGCAGAGATTGCGCGACTGGAAGTCGTCCATCATTTTTCGGGTGATGACGCTGGTGGAGCCCGGCACTTGCATGACGGGCGTCGGGCTCCCCGTCGGTCCGGTCACATAGTCTGCGAAATAGCCGTCGTCAGTATATGGCGGCGGCGGCGCGACGCGGTGAACCCGGGCATGCGCGCCGCGCACGCGCACGTCGGCAGCGGCGGCGGTTGTCAGACCAACAGTGGCGACGGCGATGAGCAGGAATAGGGCGACGGCCTTGCGCATGGCGTTGTCCTCCTGCCCGAAGCATATAGGCGTCCGGGGCCACAAGGAAGCAGCCCTGCGAGCGGCAGCCGTAAAGGGCTGCTTAGCGCCAGCTCAGGCGGCGAGTTCGTCGCCCAGAAGCACCGCAGGCAAGCGGCGATCGTCGAGGCGCTCGACCGTGGCCGTCGGCTGCGGAGCGAACTGCTCGACTTCAAGCGCCGCGGCGACGGCGGAAATGCCGATCTCGCGGTAAAGCCGCGCGAGAAGGTCATGGGGATGGCCGCTGGATCGGGGCTCGTTGAACTCGACGGAATACTTGTCGGACATAGGCGCGCTCGACGACAGGAGGGAAACTCAAGGGGCGTTTTCCTAGGATTGTCCTTCGCAAGTTAACGAGCCGCTAAGGAACCGGGGCCGAGGCGGCGCTCGCCCGACTTTTTTTCAAATGCGCGAGAGTCGTTGCATTCGCCGTGAAATTGCGAAAAATGCGCCCGAGCCGCCCCTTGGCCCCTTGACCCCTTGGCGGCGGTCACGCGAGTCTTTGAACCGATGCGACGTCATCTTCCGCCCGAGCCCTGGTCGAAAGTCGCGCTGTGGAGCCGACGGTTCGCGATTTTCGCCGCGACTGTGGCGATTTTGGCGATCCTCCTGGGGCGACTTGGCGCCCTTGACCCGGCCTCCGCGCTCGCGTCGCTTGGCGGGGCCATGGCCTTGGCGCTGGTTTCGCTGCTTCTGTTTTTCGCCGCATGCAACGTGATTTGGCGGACAGGACGGCGCGGGGCGGGCGCAGCGGCGACCGCGTTCTTCATCGCGGCGCTGACGCTGGGCTACCCCGCCTATCTGGCTTTCGAGGCGGTGCGTCTGCCGGTGCTTTCCGACATTTCGACGGACGTCGCCGATCCTCCATATTTCTCCTTCTCCAAAGCCGCCTTCGAGGCGCGCAGCGGCTTCCAGCCTCCGGGTCTCCCGTCCCGCGCGCGGGAGGCGCAGCGGCCGGCCTATCCCGACGTCGAACCGATCGTCGTCGATCTCGATACGGACGAGGCCTATGCACTGGTGCTGAAAACCGCCAAAGCCCGCGGCTGGACGCTCGTCGACAAGCGGCCGCCGGGCGGACGCAGCGGCGACGGCCACATCGATTTCATCGACAAAACGCTCGTCATGGGATTTGACGACGACATCACCGTCCGCTTCAAGCCGCTGCCCGGCCAGACGCGCATCGATCTGCGCTCAGCATCGCGTTACGGACGCCACGACTTTGGCGTGAACGCCAAAAGAATCGCCGCTTTCGCCGAGGAACTACAGTCGCAACTCGACGCACGCTAGCGCGCTCCCCAAATTGAAGGCAGGCGAGACGCTCGTTTTCGGCGGCGTCTTCGATTATGCTGCACAGCAAAGCTTAGCGACGGGAGCGGTGAAATGGTCGAGGAGAGCGGCGTCGCTCCAGCAAGCGCGTCAATGGTTCCCCCTTTCACGCGCGAGCAGGAGCTCACCGCCTTTCGCGAAATGCTGCTCATCCGGCGCTTCGAGGAAAAGGCCGGACAGCTTTACGGCATGGGCGTCATCGGCGGATTCTGTCACCTCTACATCGGCCAGGAAGCCGTGGTCGTCGGCGTCAAGATGGCGGCGCGCGACGGGGACCAGTTCACCACGAGCTACCGCGACCACGGACATATGCTCGCCTCAGGGATGGAGCCCAGGCGCGTCATGGCGGAACTCGCCGGAAAGCGCGGCGGCTATTCCAAGGGCAAGGGCGGCTCGATGCACATGTTTTCGCGCGAAGCGAATTTCTACGGCGGGCACGGCATCGTCGGCGCGCCGGCGCCGATCGGCGCGGGGGTGGCCTTCGCCAACGCCTATCGCGGCGACGGCCGCGTATCTTTGACCTTTTTCGGAGAAGGCGCCGCCAACCAAGGCCAGGTTTATGAGGCCTTCAACATGGCGTCGCTCTGGAAACTGCCGGTCGTTTTCATTGTCGAGAACAACCGTTATGCGATGGGCACGGAGATTTCCCGCGCCTCCGCGCAAATCGACCTCTCCAAACGCGGCGCGGCTTTCGGCATTCCGGGCAAGCAGATCGACGGCATGGACGTGCGCATCGTCAAGGCGACGGCGGACGAGGCGATCGAATGGTGCCGCGCCGGCAAGGGCCCCTATCTCATAGAGGCGCAGACCTATCGCTACCGCGGCCACTCGATGTCCGACCCCGCGAAATACCGCTCGAAGGAAGAAGTCCAGAAGATGCGCGAGGAGCACGATCCGATCGAGCAAGTCCGCGCGCGGCTGATCGCCGACGGCATGAGCGAGGACGAACTCAAGAAGATCGACGCCAATGCGCGCAAGATCGTCGCCGAAGCCGCGGATTTCGCCACTGCGGACAAGGAGCCGGATCCGAGCGAGTTGTGGACGGACGTGCTGGCGTGAGAGATTGATTGAATGACCGTGAATGTCCTCATGCCCGCGCTGTCTCCCACGATGGAGCAGGGCAAGCTCGCCAAATGGCTCAAGAACGAAGGCGACGCGGTGAAAGCCGGCGACGTCATCGCAGAGATCGAGACCGACAAGGCGACGATGGAGGTCGAGGCGGTCGACGAAGGCGTGCTGGCGCGCATCCTCGTTCCCGGCGGCACCGAGAATGTCGCCGTCAACACGCCGATCGCGGTGATCGCCGAGGAGGGCGAGGAGGTCGCCGATACGGCCGACCACGCGCCGACCGATCGCGTCGGCGAAGAGGACAAGGCGCAAAAGCAGGCCGAGGCGGCGCCGCCGGTTCCAGGCCAGACCGCGCCGCAGGACGAACCCGGCGAAGCCAACAAGGCCGCCACCAAAGCCGCCGTCGAGGCCGCGACGCCCGCGCCCAAGGCGACGAGCGTCGCTAAGGAACCATCCGCGACCGTCGCGCCGGAGGTGCCCGAAGGCACGACGATGGTGTCGATGACCATGCGCGAAGCCTTGCGCGACGCCATGGCCGAGGAAATGCGGCGCGATCCGAACGTCTTCGTAATGGGAGAAGAGGTCGCCGAATATCAGGGCGCCTACAAGATTACCCAGGGTCTTCTGCAGGAATTCGGCGCCAGACGCGTCGTCGATACGCCGATCACCGAATATGGCTTCGCCGGCGTCGCCGTCGGCGCGGCTTTCGCCGGATTGCGGCCGATCCTCGAATTCATGACCTTCAATTTTTCGATGCAGGCCATCGACCACATCGTCAATTCGGCGGCGAAGACGCGTTACATGTCCGGCGGACAGATCAACTGTCCGATCGTTTTCCGCGGACCGAACGGCGCGGCGGCGCGCGTCGCCGCGCAGCACAGCCAGGATTATTCCGCCTGGTATTCGCAGGTGCCCGGACTGATCGTGATTTCGCCGTCAAACGCGAGCGACGCGAAAGGCCTGCTGAAGGCGGCGATCCGTAACGACAATCCTGTGGTGTTTCTTGAGAATGAGATTCTCTACGGCAAGACGTCAGAAGTGCCGGCGCTGGAGGACTTCGTCCTGCCGATCGGCAAGGCGCGCATCGCCCGGCCCGGCAAGGACGTGACGCTCGTCTCCTTCTCGATCGGCATGACCTATGCGCTGCAGGCCGCCGAACAACTCGCCAAAGAGCGGATCGACGCCGAGGTGATCGATTTGCGCACGCTGCGTCCGATGGATACGGCGACGATCATCGAGTCCGTCAAGAAGACCGGCCGCTGCGTCGCGATTGAAGAAGGCTGGCCGCAGTGCGGGGTATCGGCCGAGATCGCCATGCGCGTGCAGCAGGAAGCCTTTGACTATCTCGACGCGCCGGTGCTGCGCGTCACCGGCAAGGACACGCCGATGCCCTACGCCGCCAATCTCGAAAAGCTCGCGCTGCCGAGCGTCGCGGACGTCGTCACGGCGGCGAAAGCCGTCCTTTACAGGTCTTAGTGATGGCGCTCGTCACTCCCGACAGCGGCGCGCCGCGCATTTTCGCTTCGCCTCTCGCGCGCCGTTTGGCGAAGGAGGGCGGGCTCGATCTCACGGCGCTGCAAGGCTCCGGGCCGCATGGCCGGATCATCGAACGCGACGTCAAATCGGCGCTCGCGCGCGGCGAGACGGCCAAGGCGACGCCGCTCGCCGCAGCGCCTTCGGCTGACATAACGCGCAAATTCTTCGAGGCCGGGTCTTACGAGGAAATCCCGCACGACAATGTGCGCAAGGCCATCGCGAGACGGCTGACCGAGGCCATACAGACCATTCCGCTTTTCTATCTCAACGTCGACTGCGAGATCGACGCGCTGCTGCGGCTGCGCGAGGATTTCAACGCCGCCGCGCCACTGGGGCCCGACGGCAAACCGACATGGAAAACGTCGGTCAATGATTACGTCGTCAAGGCGCTCGCCATCGCCCTGCAACGCAAGCCCGAGGCGAATGTCACCTACACGCCGGACGCGTTGCTGCGCCATCAATCGTCGGATATCGGCGTCGCCGTGTCGATCCCCGGCGGACTCGTCACGCCGATCATCCGTAACGCCGAGGGGAAGTCGGTCCGCGAGATTTCCGAGGAGATCAAGGAGTTCGCCGGGCGCGCCCGCGCGCGCAAGCTGAAGCCGCAAGAATATGAAGGCGGCGTGTCGGCGGTGTCCAATCTCGGCATGTATGGCGTGCAGAGTTTCACGGCGCTGATCAATCCGCCGCAGTCGACGATCCTGGCGGTCGGGCAGGGCGAGCAGCGCATGATCGTCAAGAACGGCGCGCCTCTTGTGGCGACAATGATGAGCGTCACGCTCTCCTGCGATCATCGCGCCGTCGACGGCGCGCTCGGCGCCGAGCTCTTGGCGGAATTCAAACATGTCATCGAACATCCGGCGATGATGTTCGCGTGAATAGCGCGGATTCCTTCTCCCGCGAGCGGGAGAAGGTGGCCCCGCGAAGCGGGGTCGGATGAGGGCCCTTACCCGTCACGCGTTCCGCGTGACGCCGTCTCCCGAACCGAAGTCGGCTATTGCCGACTTCGGCATTTTCTGCGCAAACCGGGAACACCCGGTTTGCGACGGGAGAAGGAATAACCGCGAGGTGGTTGGTGCAATTGCTATCGACCCTCACCTGTCCGCACTGCGCGCGCGCGGAAATGCTGGATATGCCGCAGGACGCCTGCGTCGTCGTGCATGTCTGCGCCGGCTGCGGCGCGCGGCTGACGCCAAAGACGGGAGACTGCTGCGTGTTCTGCTCCTATGGCGACGTTCCATGCCCGCCCGTGCAGAAGGAGGGCGATTGTTGCGGCCGTCCGATGGACGCGCGCCCCTAATCGCGGCATATGGCTTGCCTGGAACAGCTCTAAACAGGCAAGGAGCGGGCGCGTGGCGACGGAAGCTGACATTTTGAAGGCTCTGGAGGGGCTCTACGGGCCGGGCGGAGCGCCGCTCGCCGGCGCGGTGAGCGGCGTCAACCTATCGGGCGCCAAAGCCTTCGTTTCGCTGGCCGGCGATCCGAGCCAGACGCAGGCCTGGGAGGCGGCGCGAGTCGCGGCCGAGCGCGCGATCAAGGCGGCGCCCGGCATCGAACAGGCGATCGTGACCTTGACCGCCGAGCGCGCCTCGCGCCCCGAGGCGCCGCCGCCTCGGGCTCAAGCGCAAGCCCATGGCCATGCGCATGGACCCGGCGCGCCGCCGCCTCAGCAAAAAGCCGGAATTCCGGCGCTGGAAAAAATCCGCTTCATCATCGCCGTCGCCTCGGGCAAGGGCGGCGTCGGCAAGTCGACGACGTCGGCCAATTTGGCGCTCGGCCTCGCCGCTCAGGGCTGGCGCGTCGGCCTGCTTGACGCCGACATTTATGGCCCCTCGATGCCGCGGCTTTTCGGCTTGACTGGCAAACCCAAGGTCGAAGGCGGCAAGCTCGCGCCGCTCGAAGCCTATGGCGTGAAGATCATGTCGATGGGTTTTCTCGTCGACGAGAACGTGCCGATGGTCTGGCGCGGGCCGATGGTGTCGCAGGCGATCTCGCAGATGCTCGGCGAAGTCGCCTGGGGAGAGCTCGACGCGCTCGTCATCGACATGCCGCCCGGCACCGGCGACGTTCAGCTCACCATCGCGCAGCAGGTTCCGCTCGCCGGCGCGGTGATCGTCTCGACGCCGCAGGATCTGGCGCTGATCGACGCGCGGCGCGCCGTGTCGATGTTCCAGAAAGTCGAGGCGCCGATCCTCGGCGTCATTGAAAATATGAGCTACTTCCTGTGCCCGCACTGCGGCGGGCGCTCGGAAATTTTCGCGCATGGCGGCGCCCGCCACGACGCCGAACAGATGGGCGTGCCTTTTCTTGGCGAGGCGCCGCTCGACATCAAGATCCGTCAAACCTCGGACGCCGGGAGTCCGGTCGTGGGCGCCGAGCCCGACAGTCCGCAAGCCGCCGTCTACCTCAATCTCGCGGCGAAGGTGAAAGCGCTGCTCGAAACGCAGAAAACACGCGCTGCGCCAAAGATCGTCGTCGGCTGAAACTGACGGAGGTTGATTCGAAATGTCCTTCAAGCCCTCAGGACAAAACAGCGTCTCTCCCTATTTGATCGTCGCCGACGCCTCGGCGACGATCAAATTCCTTCAGGCCGTTTTCGACGCCGCCGTGCTTGGAACCTTTCCTGATGCGGATGGGAGATTGATGCATGCGGAGGCGCGTATCGACGATACTGTCGTCATGCTCGCCGACGCTGCCCCGCAATGGCCAGCGATCGAAGCGCATGTCCACGTCTATGTGTCCTCCGTGGACGAAACTTATGCGCGCGCGCTGCAGGCTGGCGCCGCGTCTGTTCAGGCGCCCGTGCAGAAAAACGACGAAGACAAACGCGGCGGCGTCAAAGACGCTGGCGGCACGACCTGGTGGATCGCCACCCGCGTCGAATAGAGAGGGAGCATCCAAAAAAAATCGCGCCTGCTTTTAGGGAGGCGCGCCAGGCGGGCCGATCAACCCCGGCCGTCAGGGAGCTCAGAAATGCGTCGGGAACCAGGAATCGTCCCCCTGGTCGAACTTGTAATTGTAGCCGACTGAAAATGCGCCGCCATAGGCCCACACATTGATTGTCGCGGCGGGATTGAACCCGCCAAAAGGCCGCCCTGCTGACTGCGGGATCGCCTCAAAGGCGGATACGGAATTCTTGAAAGCCCAAAGGACGGAAAAATCAAACGACGAGTTTTTTGTAATCGCGTAGTTGAAACCGCCTCCGAGATGATGCCGGTTCACGCTCGGCGAGAGCACCGCAAAGTTCAACGAACGCGAAATCAGCGAGCTGGTGGCGTAATGATAACCGAGGCGAAGCGCCAGCGTCGGCGTCGCGCGCCACTCGGCGGCGAAGGATGCCGAATCCGTATCCTTCATATTGATGCCGGCGCTGTCGCCGAGCGAGCGCATGAACAGGGGCGCGTTGGAATTGCCTAAAGAGGGAACGGCGGAATAGAAGACATGTCGCCAATCGGCCATGAGCGTAAGGTTGGGCAAGATGTCGTAGGCGAATCCGGCCTGCAATTGGGCGGGGATGTCGAAACTGCCCTGGCCGCCGAGAAGACCCGAATATTTGTCGAAACGCGACATCCACATGGGCGTCGAGCCGGAAAAGCCGAAGCGCAGGCTGTCCGTGATTCCCCACAGCAACCCTAAGCGAAAGCCGCCGCCGTAGGACCAGTCAAACCCCATGTCTGACATCTCCCACTGATTTATTGAAAAGGGCGCGAACGTCTTCACGCCCTGAACGTTCAACATTTGCACCGCGATCGTCGGCGCGAGACCAATCGTAATAGGGCCGATCGCCGTGTGGAAGCGACGCGCATAATCG
Organism: Methylocystaceae bacterium; assembly: GCA_009773555.1. GTDB lineage: Bacteria > Pseudomonadota > Alphaproteobacteria > Rhizobiales > Beijerinckiaceae > Methylocystis. The sequence continues at coordinate 9,838 of WSXZ01000028.1, forward strand.
ACGCTGGCGAAGGCTTGTCTCAGGTCTAGGCCAACGAAGCCGCCGCCGAACGGTCCACCCAGCGGCGGCCGAGCATGCCTCACGTCATAGGCGCTGTTGATGCCGCCATTCGAATAGGTGACAAAGCTCCACGCGGAGTCGGCGTCGATCGGGCGAATGTTGCCCGAGTTGGGGATTGGCGTCCATGGACGGCCGCTGCGCACGTCGCCCGCCGCGATGAGCCTCGGAAGTCCTTCGGTGCGGTAACCGCGATAAGCAAGATTGGCGGCGACGCCAAACGCAAACTGCCGGTCAAGGCCGACAATGGTCGCGGGATTGACCGAGGCGGCCATGCCGTCCCGGCCATCGGCCACGCTGGCGCCGGCAAGCGCTCTCTGCCGCGGGCCGTATCCCGTCGCAAAAAAACCGTCGGCGGCAAAGGAGAAGGATGGCGCAAGCGCGGCGATTGTGGTTAGCGAGAAGAGGAAGCTGCGCGAATTCGATTTTTTCATTGTCGGCGAGTCCCGAGGCGAACTGTCTCTTAAGCCTCGCCACTGGCGGGCATTCGCCTGTCGCGCCGAGGTCCGACGCGTGTATTAAACACTACAAGACCCACTCGACTTTAGGCGCAAATTCGCGTTCACAAGCAAAGATTTCTTCTCTCTGTAACGTCTTTGCAACACGAGGGCTTTTTGGCGCCTGGCGTATTGCCGTCTTCATGCAGATCAAGAATGAGGCCGGCGCCAGATCCGGTAACCAACTTCCGGCGGTAACGGCGAGCGTCAGCGCCCAAACGTATTTGGAGTCACGCCCTTGTTTTGAGGTCCGCCTGCGCGAGCTTTAGCTTTCGTTGACATGCACGCGGCGCGACACTAGCTTCTTTAGCTATGCTATTGCTTCTAAAAGAAAAGCTCTTGGAGACCCTGCGGGCGGTGCTACCCTTGTTCGCGGTCGTTTCCCTGCTGCAGCTCACGATGATCGGGGCCTCGACGGCCACGATCATCGATCTCGCGACGGGAGCGGTCTTGATCGTCGCCGGAATGGTTCTGCTCTTCACTGGCGTGGATTACGGCATCCTGCCGATGGGGCGTTATGTCGGCGCCGCTTTGCCGGAGAAAGGCTCGATCTCGCTCATCGTGGCGGTCGCCTTTGCCTTAGGCTTCGCGACGACGCTTGCAGAGCCCGACGTGCTCGTGCTGGCTAACCAGGTGAACCGCTTCATGAGCGACATTTCGCGGCAGACGATCCTCTACTCCATCGCTGTCGGCGTTGCGGCGTTTACCGGCATTGCTATGGCGCGCATCGTTCTCGGCTTCTCTTTGAGAGGTCTGCTGACGTTCGCCTATGGAGCGATGCTTGCTCTGTCCTTTTTCGCGCCGGCGCAGTTCATCCCGCTCGCGTATGACGCCGGCAGCGTGACGACTGGCGTGTTGACGGCGCCGATTGTCATCTCGATCGCCATTGGCTTGAGTTCCGTCCTTGTCGGCCGTTCGGCGGTCGCTGACGGATTTGGACTTCTGGGGTTCGCCTCGATAGGCCCCATCTTCGCCATGATGGCGATCGGGATATTGCTGCGGTGAGCCTCGAGGCCCGGCTCGACGAAGCGCGCGTCGTCGCTGAGAGCGTCGCGGAGGCAGTGCTGCCGTTGGTGGCGCTCTTCCTTGTGTTTCAGGCGCTGCTCCTGAGACTGCCGCGCAGGAGCGTGCTCGACATCATGATCGGGACGCTCATCTCAGGGGCCGGGCTTTTTCTATTCCTGCTCGGCGTCGAGATCGTTCTTATGCCCGTTGGCCGCGCCATCGGCGAGGCGCTTGGGGCCTTGCATTACAAATGGCTGCTCGCGCCCATAGGTTTATTCTTGGGTTTCGTCACAACTTGGAGCGAGCCTGCGGTGCGCATTTTCGCCGATCAGGTCGAAGAGGCCTCGAGCGGTTCGATTTCGGCGAGGACAGTTCTTTACACAATCTGTATTGGCGTGGCGGCGTCCGTCGCGCTTGGGCTGCTCAGGATCGCTTACGGGCTGCCGCTGCTCTATTTGGTCGCCCCGGGCTACGCGCTCGTCATCGTGATCATGTGGCTCTGCGAAAAAGACTTCGTGGCGATCGCCGTTGATGCGGGCGGGGTCGCGACGGGTCCAATGGCCAATACCTTTCTTCTAGCGCTCGCGCTCGGCGCAGCCGCGTCGACGAATCGCGGCGATATGATTGTCGAGGGACTGGGCCTCGTATCGCTGATCGCGCTCGCGCCCGTGCTTTCGGTCATGACCTTGGGGCTACTCATTCGTTGGGCGAAGCGGCGACAGGAGTAACGACGATGTTGTTGAATGCATCTCTGATCGTGACCATCGTGCCGAAAGGTTGGGGCAACACGGTTCTCCAGGCTTCCGTAACGGCCGGGGCGCGTGGCGGCACCGTCGTTTACGGCCGCGGCATCGGCGTCAACGAGCATGAGAAGATCTTAGGCATCGCCATAGAGCCCGAAAAGGAGATCGTGCTCACCGTCGTCTATTCCGACAAAGCAGACGCCATTTTGCAGGAGATCATGCGCGCCGCCGAATTGACCAAGCCCAGCAGAGGCCTCGCTTTTGTCGTGGCGCTCGATAAGGTCGTCGGCGTCAGCCATCTGCACAATGAGCAGAGTCCCCCATCCTGAAATGGGCGTCGCTGGACGCCTTGCGATGCGGTCGCGAACGGACTAGTTTTCAGCTAATGGCGAGGGGCGCCGCAAGCGCGGCTGAGAAGCACCCGTCGAACCTGATCCGGGTCATGCCGGCGTAGGGAAGGCCAGCGAAGAAGCGAACGGCGCCTCGCGTCGACGCTGTGATTGCGCATCCCTCCTTCGTCTTCCTGACTCAGCGTCCGCTTCCCTTGAAGAAGCGCGATGAAGGAGCGCGATCATGAACGTCCACGACAAGCGCATGCCGGCGTGCCTTGCCGCGAGATCCCGTTGGACCCCTCTTCAGGCGAGCCGCCGCTCCGGGTCTATGATCCGTCAGGACCCTATACCTGCGCATCCTTTACGCCCGACCTTTCGGCGGGGCTTCCCGCTGCGCGTCCCTGGCTTGCGGCGCACGCAGGACTCGAGCCCTATCAGGGACGTGGCGTAAAGCCCGAAGACAATGGCTTCGCTGAAGGCGAGCGCCTCGTGCCGCCATGTCCAGCCGAGCGCGGGCTTTATCGGGCGGCCGGCGCGCAGCCCGTCACTCAGCTTGAGTTCGCCCGCGCGGGGATCATTACCGAGGAAATGATTTATGTCGCGCATCGCGAGAACCTCTGCCGCGAGCGGGCGCTTGACGTCGCGAAAGAACGCATCGCCGACGGCGAGAGCTTTGGCGCCGCCATTCCCGAATTCATCACGCCCGAATTCGTGCGCGAGGAAGTCGCGCGCGGCCGCCACCCGGAGCTCGAGCCGGTCGTCATCGGCCGCAACTTCCTGGTGAAGGTCAACGCCAACATCGGCAATTCGGCCGTCACCTCGTCCGTTGCGGATGAGGTCGAAAAGATGGTGTGGGCGATCCGCTGGGGGGCCGACACGGTGATGGACCTCTCCACCGGCCGCAACATTCACAACATCCGCGACTGGATCATCCGCAACGCCTCCGTCCCGATCGGCACCGTGCCGATCTATCAGGCTTTGGAAAAGGTCGGCGGCGACGCGCTGAAGCTCGACTGGGAAGTTTTCAAAGACACGCTGATCGAGCAGGCGGAGCAGGGGGTCGATTACTTCACGATCCACGCCGGCGTGCGCCTCGCCTATGTGCCGCTGACCGCCAATCGCGTCACCGGCATCGTCTCGCGCGGCGGCTCGATCATGGCGCGCTGGTGCCTGTCGAAGCATAAGGAGAGCTTCCTCTACGAACGCTTCGACGAGATTTGCGACATCATGCGCAAATATGACGTGTCCTTCTCGCTCGGCGACGGTCTGCGCCCCGGCTGCAACGCCGACGCCAATGACGCCGCGCAATTCGCCGAGCTGGAGACGCTTGGCGAATTGACGAAGATCGCCTGGGACAAGGGCTGTCAGGTGATGATCGAAGGCCCCGGCCATGTGCCGATGCACAAGATCAAAGCCAATATGGACAAGCAGCTGAAAGTCTGCGGCGAGGCGCCCTTCTATACGCTCGGCCCGCTCGTCACCGACATCGCGCCGGGCTACGATCACATCACGTCAGGCATCGGCGCCGCGATGATCGGTTGGTTCGGCACGTCGATGCTCTGTTACGTCACGCCGAAAGAGCACCTCGGCCTGCCGGATCGCGACGACGTCAAGACCGGCGTCATCACCTATCGCATCGCGGCGCATGCGGCCGATCTCGCCAAGGGCCATCCGGCAGCGCGCGAACGCGACGACGCGATGAGCCGCGCGCGTTTCGACTTCCGCTGGGAAGATCAGTTCGAGATCGGACTCGATCCCGACACGGCGCGCGAATTCCACGACGCGACGTTGCCGAAAGAGGCGCACAAGGTCGCGCATTTCTGCTCGATGTGCGGACCGAAATTCTGCTCGATGCAGATCACGCGCGATCTGCGCGAGGAGGCGAAAGAGATCGAACGCCAAAAGGGCATGGCCGAAAAGAGCGCGGAATTTTTGGAAAAGGGCGCTGAGATTTATGTGCGGGAGTAGAGCGCTTTAAGGCGCCCGCCATCGCAGACCCGGAAAGCGCGCAAAGTCGCGATCAAGTGTGATCCACTCGCAATCCCACTCGATGGCGAGCGCAGCGAACCAGGCGTCCGTCACCATGGGTCCGCGCGTCTGCGTCTCGAGACAGAGGCGCTCGAAAATTCGCCAGTGGCCGTCGCCTGGCTCAACCAGACGACAATTAGGTTGCGCCAGAATGTCCGCGCAAAAGCCGAATGCCTCGTCAAGGGAACTCGGCGATTGATAGAACCTTTGGCTGGTTGTAATTCGCACCACCGCGCTCAGAACGAGACGCGATACGGCGAAGGGCGCACGGCGATCGAAAGCGTCGTCGAGCCATTTGCGACAGGCTCTATGTCGCGGCGCATCGCTACGGAATGCTTCAACGAGCACATTGACGTCGGCGAGATTCAACGTTCCGAGCCGCCAGTTTGCGATTTGAGGCGCGCGAGACGCTCGACGTCATCCTGCTCATCGACGTCGCGCATTCTGGGAAAATCAACGCCAGCCGCCGGCCCTCCAGTCTCTCGGCTGACTCGCGCATAGCGCGCCGCCGCCGGCCCTGGGGGACGCTCTCCGGCAAGGACGAGGCGAAGCCCTTCCTCGATCATCGACGTCAAAGTGCGATCGTCGGCCGCCGCCTTCTTGCGCGCACGGCGAAGAAGATCGTCAGGAAGTCGGACGGTGGTGCGTTCAGTCACGGCTGCTGACATAATATAGATATGTCAATATGTCAAAGGATGGCACGACGAGTGAATGGCGTGCGCCCGACCGAAGCCGGGCGCTTTAAGTTGCTTAGCTCTTTCCGATCACCTCGACGCGCACCTGTCCGGTGCCGCGTTCGATGAGGCCGAGCTGGGTCGCCGCGCCGCGCGACACGTCGAGGCTGCGGCCCGTCCAAACCGCCGGTCCGCGGTCATTAATGCGCACGACCACCGAACGCCCGGCGTAGGTCAGGCGCAGACGCGTGCCCATCGGCAGGGTGCGGTGGGCGGCCGTCAAGTCCCACATGTTGAAGAGTTCGCCATTGGCGGTGTGGCTGTTGGGTTCGTAGCGGCGCGGGCCGCCGCCGTAGAATGACGCATGGGCGGTGAAGCCCTGCGAAGCCTCCGCGTGATGCGAGGCGTGGCGCGAGGAATGGCGAGAGGCGTGGTGCGCCAGAGCCGGCGCCGTCATCAGTCCAAGGATCGTCAGTACGCCACAGATACGATTCATTCAGGATTGCTCCGCTTACGCACAAGGCGTGAAGGATGCCGACGAGCTCGATCGCTTCGTCAAGCGCACAGTTTCCATCCGTCTGAATGGAGGTGAAGACAAATTAGTTAAATGTGAATTGTGGCAAAATATGTGCTGCCAATAGCCAGGCTTATATGTTCGTCTAATCGTATAATATTCTCGATATTTAGTAGCTTTATTCGATATGATGTCGCTATATGTCTTTTCATAGTTGCATTTTGAGCGATATTTGTGCAGTCTATACTAGCTTGAGCGCTGCGGCGTGGGGGAGTGACAAGAGCGAGCGGAGGCGGCAAACATGCGCGCCGGGGAGACTCGCCAATGACAGACGAAAAGCGCGCCGCGATCATCGGCGTCGTCACCGCCTCCGATCGCGCCAGCGCCGGCGTCTATGAAGATGAGAGCGGTCCGGCGATCGAGGCCTATCTACGCGCCGCGCTGACGACGCCCTTCCGCATCGAGCGGCGGATCATCCCTGATGGGCTTGAAAGCGTGCGCGATACGCTTATCGACTTGGCCGATACTGTCGGCTGCGACCTCATCGTCACGACCGGCGGCACAGGCCCGAGCCCCCGCGATCTGACGCCCGAGGCGACGCTCGCGGCCTGCCCGCGCGAACTGCCCGGCTTTGGCGAGCGGATGCGACAGGTTTCGCTCGCGCAGACGCCGACGGCGATCCTATCGCGACAATTGGCCGCCCATCGCGGCAAGTGTCTGGTGATCAACCTGCCGGGCAAGCCAAGGGCGATCGAACTCTGTCTCGACGCCGTCATGCCGGCGGTGCCGTACTGCCTCGATCTCATCGGCGCGGCCTATGTCGAGACCGATCCGGCGCGCGTCAAAAGCTTCCGTCCCAAACCCAAATAACCGCCCGTTCGGGCAGCGTCAGACGCCCGGGTCCAAGCGGTGCGCTTCTCATCGCGGCGCCTCGCCTGTATAGGAAAATGGCGCGTCAGGAAAACCGAATCGAAGCCGCTTAGCTGCGGGAGGCGAGGGCGACTGAACATGAACGAACTGCGTTTGGTGGTAGTCGGCGCGGCGGGCCGCATGGGCCGGATGCTGACCCAGATCATACCCGATACTTTGGGCGTCCGATTGACTGCCGCATTGGAGCGTCCCGGCTCCCCGGCGCTTGGCGCCGACAGCGGCGGCGGCGCGCCGAATGGCGTGCCGATCACAAGCGACGTGGGCGCCGCCCTCGGCGACGCTGACGCGATCGTCGACTTTTCGTCTCCGAGCAGCAGCGTGGAATTGGCTCGGGCGGCGGCGCGAGCCCGGGTGGCGCACATTATCGGCACGACCGGACTGTCTCAGGACGATCTGGCCGCCATCGCCGAATGCGCGCGCGAAACGACGATCGTGCGTTCCGGCAATATGAGCCTCGGCGTCAATCTTCTCGCCGTTCTGGTCGAACGCGCGGCGCGCGCGCTTGGACCGGCGTGGGACGCCGAGATCGTCGAGATGCATCACCGCCTCAAAGTCGATGCGCCCTCAGGAACGGCGCTGCTGCTCGGCGAGGCGGTCGCGCATGGTCGCGGAATCGATCTCGGCGAGAACAGCGCGCGTGGGCGCGACGGTTTGACAGGTCCGCGGCGGATCGGCGAGATCGGATTCGCCAGCCTGCGCGGCGGCACGGTCGTCGGCGATCACACCGTCGTCTTCGCCGGGGCTGGCGAGCGCATCGAATTCTCGCACCGCGCCGAGGATCGGGGCGTGTTTGCCCGCGGCGCCCTGGCCGCGGCGCTATGGACACGCGAGAAGCCCCCGGGGCTCTACTCCATGGCTGACGTGCTTGGCCTTACCGGCGCCTGATATCGACGAGAGTTTATGAGCATGAATCGCACTCTCGTTCTGGTTCGCCACGGTCAAAGCGAGTGGAACGCCAAAAACCTTTTCACTGGTTGGAAAAACCCCGATTTGACGCCGCTCGGCATCGAAGAGGCGCGCCGCGCCGGCCGCGAGCTGAAGAAGCGGGATATACTGTTCAGCGTCGGCTTCACTTCCGCTTTGCTGCGCGCGCAACACACGATCGATCTGATTTTTGAGGAGCTGGGTCAGACGAACGTCCCGACCATCAAGGACCGCGCGTTGAACGAGCGCCATTACGGCGATCTTTCCGGGCTCAACAAGGACGAAGCGCGCGACAAATGGGGCGAAGAGCAGGTGCATCTTTGGCGACGCTCTTATGACGTGCCGCCCCCAGGCGGCGAGAGCCTGAAGGACACGGTCGCGCGGGTCGTGCCCTTCTATGTCCAGCGCATTCTGCCCCCCGTGATGCGCGGCGAACGGGCGCTGGTCGCTGCGCATGGCAATTCGCTGCGCGCGCTCTGCATGGTGCTGGAACAGATGACGCCCGAGAGCGTGACGACCCTCGAGCTCACGACCGGCGTTCCGATCATCTATCAGCTCAACGCCGATTCGACGGTGGCGTCGAAGACTGTGTTGTTGGCTTAGCGTCGGCGCGGCGCGAAGCGGTCAATCTCATGCAGCGCAACGGGACGGTGCGCGAAGGCGTGCTGCTGCAACAAGGTCCGAATCAGCTCTTCGCGCGACGCGTGATGTTGGCGGAACCGCGTCGTGGTTTGCGAATTTCAATGTAATCGAGGAACTTCGATGAGTCAGCGCAGTGTGGACGGCGTCGCAAGTCGGGTCACTCAGGTCCCTTTGAACATCGCCTGAACCCTCTCGGCCAATTCATCGAGCGTGAACGGCTTGCGCAAAAGCTCCATATTCGGGGCCAGCTGTAATGTCTCCGTCGATTTGCCCGCGTATCCGGTGATTAGCAGGATCGGCAGATCAGGATGCGCCGCTCGGGCGGCGTCAGCCAATTGAAGTCCGCCCAACCCGGGGAGGCCAACATCGCTGATCAAGAGGCACAACGGCTCGCCTGACTCTATTATTTTCAATCCTGCCGTCCCATCGCCGGCTTCGATTGTATCGTAGCCCATTTCAGCGAGGGCGCCGACAATTAGAGAGCGCACCTCCTCTTGATCCTCGACGACCAGGGTTTTTCCTTGATGCGTAGCGCAGGGGGAATCGAATTTCGTCCCGGTCGGCGACTGGTCTTTGGCGGCTGGGGATGGAAGCGGCGCGTGTCCCGGCAGATAAATTCGCGCTCTGGTCCCTTCGCCAGGGGCGCTTTCGATTCGCACGTGCCCGCCAGATTGTTTGACGAAGCCGTAAACCTGCGACAGGCCCAAACCCGTCCCCTGTCCCGTGGGCTTCGTTGAAAAAAACGGTTCGAAAACGCGGCTGAGCAGATCATGACTCATCCCCACGCCGCTATCCGTCACCTCGATCTCAACATAGTCTCCTGGCGCCACATCGGGATCGGAAGAATCGCTCTCTAACGTCCGATCGGCGGTCGCGATCCTGAGCGCGCCGCCTTGCGGCATGGCGTCCCGAGCGTTGATTGCGAGATTCAACAAGACGCTCTCGAGTTGGGAGGGATCGCAGCTCACGCTCCAGCGGCAGCCCAAGCGTAGATCCAGATGGATTTCGGGCCCCAACGTTCGGCGCAGCATTTCCTCAATGCCTGCCACGAGCTTGTTGGAGTCGATCTCCCGCGGCAACAACGTCTGTCGACGCGAGAAGGCCAGCATGCGGTTGGTGAGGCTGGAGGCGGTCGTCGATGCTTTCCGTATCGCCGCCAGGGGGCCGTCTATCGCGTTCGCGCGCCCAAGTGCAATCTGGCGTTCGATCACATTAAGGGAAGCGACGATGACTTGAAGCACATTATTGAAGTCGTGCGCGATGCCGCCGGTCAGCTGGCCGAGCGCTTCCATTTTTTGCGCCTGGGCCAGCTGCTCCTCGCTCGCGAGCAGCGCAGCATTAGCGTGACGTAGCTGCTCCATCGAAGGAAGGGCGAGGAAATTCGGCATAGCCCACCATAATGCGACCGCCGTCGCTACGGAGGCGATCGCAGTTGCCGCTTTGATGAGCCCCTGCAAGCCGTAGAGCGGGGCCCAGAGGGTGAAAAGATCGAACAAATGCGTCATGCCGCACAGCAGGATGAACGCGGCAAATAGCCATAACAGCGGCCGAAATATGAGATCGCTCCTCCGCTTTCCCACAATCACGAGCGTCAGGGGGATGGAGAAATACGCCAGCGCGATAATGGCGTCGGAAACCGCATAGAGCCAGATCAGTCCCGGTTCCCATAGCAAGCAGTATCCATGCGGCGACAGTCCAGAGGTGTCAAAGAGCCACTCGCTCAGTGCAGACAGCATGTAACCAGCTCCAGAGAAGAATTGCAGAAGCATTGAGAGCTGGGCGCGTGACGGACGAAGCCTTCAGCGTTACTTTGCGCGAACGCTTTAGGGTCGCCTGTGCCTTTGCCTCCCATGAGAGACCTCGCTAATCTTTCTAGCACGATCGTTGTCGCTGCGGCGCCCAACGCTCAGCTGGCCCATGCCGTGGGTCGAGCTAAAGCGGTTTAAGCACCGCTTGCCTCAGGTGGGTGAAGTGACGTGGTCCGCCAGCGGGCGGCGCAAAGCCCTCGCCGCTGCGCATCTCCTCCGGACGAAGCATCATGAGCACGGTCAAGCCTGACGTGACCACGGCCAGCAACATTTCGGTCGAAATGCTGCTCACCCACAATGCGCTGCCAATTGGCTCGGCCGTGCGCGACGCGTTTCAGCCATAGCGCCGGATAGACGAAACGCCCGTTCGGCGCCACATGTCGCTTCATGCCTGAAATCGCGCCTGGCGCGTTCCACTATCCGCGCTTTCTCGACGCAGCGGCGCAGGCGGCCCTGGCTGAAGAGCTCGCCGAGGTCATCGCCGCCGCGCCGCTCTATGTCTCGACCATGCCGAAGACCGGCGCCCCCATGTCGGTGCGAATGACGAATTGCGGCGCGCTCGGCTGGGTCAGCGATAAGGAACGGGGCTACCGCTACGAGCCGCGCCATCCCCCGACCGGCAATCGCTGGCCGGCGATGCCGCAAAGGCTTTTAGAATTGTGGAACGAACTCGCGCATTACCACAAGCCGCCTGAAGCCTGTCTGGTGAACGTCTATGACGCAACGGCGCGCATGGGCCTTCATCAGGACAAGGATGAATCCGATTTCGACGCGCCGATTCTCTCTGTGTCGCTTGGCGCCGACTGCCGTTTCAGGCTCGGCGGAACGCGGCGCGGCGATCGCGCGATCGCCCAGACGCTATCGTCCGGAGACGCGCTCGTCCTCTCCGGACCCGCCAGGATGCGCTACCACGGCGTCGACAGGATATTGCCGACGATTGCTGCGCCTCTGCCGCGGCCGCTCGCAGCGCTTGGCGCGCGCGTCAATCTGACGCTTCGGCGCGTTACTTAAGTTTCGGGTTCAGCGGGCGTTCACCGCTTCCGGGATAATGTCCCGAGCAGTGCACGTAAACTCCGGCGTAGTTGTCTTGAACGCCGGCTTCGTTGTAGTTTCCAACCGGTCTAAAGAGCGCCGGCGAGGCGCCGTATTTGGCCGGGCGCATTTTTAAAAAGGGCGGGCGCGACGCGAACGCCGGGAAGAGGAAAGGAACAAGGATGAAGACAATTTCCCTGCTGACGTTCGCCGCGAGCGTCGCTTTCGCCGCATCCGCCGGCCAGGCTCTCGCCGCTGGCGATCCAGCTGCGGGCGAAAAAATCTTCGCGAAGTGCAAAGCCTGCCATCAGGTCGGTGAAACCGCCAAGAACGCCGTCGCGCCGCAGCTCAACGGCCTCGACGGCCGCAAGGCGGGCTCCGTCGAGGGCTACAACTATTCCGAGGCTGACAAGAATTCCGGCATCGTCTGGGATGAGGCCAGCTTCAAGGAGTTCATCAAGAATCCCAAGGCCAAGATCCCCGGCACCAAGATGATCTTCCAGGGCCTGCCCAATGATGCGGACCAGGAAAACGTGTGGGCCTATCTCGTTCAGTTCGGCCCCGACGGCAAGAAGAAGTAGAAGTAAACGCATCATCTGACGTGACGTTTCTGGCGGTCCTGTTCTCAGGGCCGCCTTTTTTGTTGCGCTCTTCCCAGATGAGAAGAATCAGGGCGCGACACTTGAGGCTCAGGCTGTGTCTAAAATACAACAGTCAATAAAAGTGACGGTTTAATCTTTGAAAGAGTTCCAGCTAAAAATCGCTTTGATGTCGCAATTCAGCAACACTCAGTTACAATCGGAAACAATACTTGGAAGCCTTCCATACTACCCCCTTGTCGTAATTGACAGTTTTTAAAGTCAAACCTTAACCATTGCCTAGTCGCGATCTTGAACCGCGCGGAAGGGGCAGACATGATTCAGAAACAATCCTTGTCAGTGCAGACGCTCTCCTCCCTGACTTCGGCGTTCGACCGAATGACAGGCGCGGCCTCGGTCGGCGCTCTGACTCTTGCCGCCGCGCTAACGCCCACGCTTCCTGCTCTTGCGCAATCCCCGTCCGAGCCCCTGCCGGCGGTGCGTGTCGAGGCGCCGCCGGAGAAACCCCGTGCGGCCGCGCAGGCGAAGCCGAAGCCTGTCGCGTCGCAGGCGCGCTCCGCGAGCGGAACCCAACGGTTGCCTCCCATCGACGTAGGAGGCGCGCGGCGCAGCGCTCGGGTTGCGCCCGTGCGCTCCGCCTTGGTCACAGGGGCTACCGTTTCGAGCGGGACTGTCGGAGCGGCCTCGACCGGCGCGGGCAGCGCGGCCTTCGCTGCGGCCGTCGCCAATGTCGGCCGTAACCCGACCGACGTTCATGGCTACTTCGCAGGCAGAATTTCAACCGCGACGAAGACCAACACGCCGATACTCAACATACCGCAGTCGGTCACCGTTCTGACGCGACAGCAGCTCGACGATCGCAACAGTCTCGCGCTGGAAAACGCCTTGGCCTACGTCCCCGGCGTAACGGTGGCGCAGGGCGAGCGTAACCGCGACCAGATCACCATTCGCGGGCAAAATACGACCGCGGATTTCTACATCGACGGCGTGCGCGACGACGCGGAATATTATCGCGATCTCTACAACATCCAGGCGGTCGAAGTGCTCAAAGGCCCCAGCGCGCTGATCTTCGGCCGCGGCGGCGGCGGCGGCGTGGTCAACCGCGTCACCAAGAAAGCCGACGGTGAAACGATAAACGATCTGAGATTCGTCACCGGCAGTTTCGGCCGCAAGCGTGTCACCGCCGACTTTGGGCGGGCGATCACCGACACGATCGCCGTGCGTCTTAACGCCCTCTACGAACATTCCTACGGCTATCGCGACTTCGACAAGCTCGAGCGCTGGGGCGTCAACCCGGCGGTGAGTTGGAAGCCTTTTGAGAATACCTTCGTCCTGTTCAATTACGAGCATTTCCGCGATCGGCGCACGGCGGATCGCGGGGTGCCGTCATTCGGCGGCTTCCAATTCCTCGGAGAGAACATTTATCCAGGCTATCCGCTGCCAACCCCACGTTCGGCTTTCTTCGGCGTCGGCAATCCGTCCGTGCGCGACGTGAACTACGCCAGAATCAACATGGACCGCGCCGCTCTCGTGATCGATCATACGACTGAGTTCGGGTTGAACATCCGCAACCAGCTCGCCTGGGCGAATTACGACAAGCTATATCAGAACACATTCCCGGATCAGACGCTGGGACAGTTGTCGCAACAACTCAATCCGGCGCTGAACGGGCTAAGCCCAATTACGATCACGCCGGTGGGCGTCGCGAGACTCGACGGCTACCTCGCGCCGACGCCGCGACGCAATATCTTCAACCAGACGGACCTGACTTATAAATTCGAGATGACGCCCGAGATCCGCCACTTGCTGCTCGTGGGCGCGGAGTTCGGCAATCAATGGTCTTTTACGGGAAGAGACATCTCGCGGTTCAACAATCCGTTCAACGGGCCGCGAAGGCTAACGACTCCGTTCTGGGCTCCGACGGTCTACGCGCCGGTCTTCTTCGACAACTACTTTGATACGGCGACGCGGCGCTGGAACACGAACCTCGACATTGGCTCTGGCTATGTCCAGGACCAGATCGAGGTGACCAAATATTTCGATGTTCTCGCCGGCGTAAGGTTCGACAGCTTCCATATGAGGTTCAACGACGGGATCACCTTCGAAAACCAGAGCCGCCTCGATAACAAATGGTCGCCGAGATTCGGTCTGATTTTCAAACCCGTGGAGATCGTCTCCTTATACGGAACCTATTCGCGCTCGTTCCTGCCGCAGTCGGGCGATCAGTTCAATCAGCTGCCGAGGTCGGCCGCGAGTCTGGCGCCGCAGGGCTTCGAAAATATCGAGTTCGGCTTCAAGGCGCAGCTGCTGCCGACGTTGCTCTTCACTGGCGCAATCTATCAATTGAACCGGTCGAACCAGGCGTTGACGCTAACTGCGCTGACCTCCGTTCTCGCCAATACGCGCACGCAAGGCGCCGAACTGGGACTCACCGGCAATGTGACCGACGAATGGCAGGTCTCGCTCGGATACGGACATCAGGACGCGCGCGTGGTGTCGACCAATTCCGCCTTCAATCCGCGCCAGCCCTTCCTGACGGATGTCGGCAAGGTCAATCCGTCGGTGCCGAGAAACACTTTCTCGTACTGGAACCGTTACGATTTGTCGTCGTTCGTTGGCGGGGGTCCTGGCGTTCTCGGAGTGGGCGCCGGCGTGATCTATGCTTCGAGCTTCTACCCGTCTCTCGACAACAGGGTGATCGTGCCCGGTTACGCGCGCGTCGACGGCGCGGTTTTCGTGAAGGTGACGGAAAACATCTCCGGCCAGCTCAACATCGAGAACCTCACCGGCGCCTACTACTACGCATCGGCGCACAACAACAACAACATCATGCCCGGCGCCCCGCGCTCGGCCTATGTCACTGTCAATGCGAGGTTCTAGCCTGCGAAACATTGCCGGCCCGCAAATTGGCTTGCACGGCCGGCCTTGGCGCCTGTGAAAATCCGTAACTCGACGCCGCGCAAGCGTGCGGCGCCGGGTTAAAGCTCTTGCGCCGCGCCCGCTGGTCCTGCACCTAGGGCGCCGTGACCCGCAAGCCCGACGAAATATCCGCCGATCTGATGCAGCCGCTGGCGACTCTGCCGGTGTTCTACGCCCTTGCCGGGCGGCGCGTGCTCGTCGTCGGCGGCGGCGAAGCGGCGGCCTGGAAGGTCGATTTGGCCGCGGCGACCGGCGCGCGGGTCGACGTTTTTGCGCCTGCGCCCTGTGACAAGCTTCGCGAGATCGAAGCGGCGCGCGACAATGTCTCCATATACGCGCGCGCCGTCGCGCCGGAAGATTTTGCCGGCGCGGCGATGGCGCTCGGCGCGATCGAGGACGATTCGCTCGCGCGTCAGGCCCACGAGTGGGCGCGCGCGGCCGGGGTGCCGCTTAATCTCGCCGATCGGCCTGCGTTCAGCGACTTCATCATGGGCGCCATCGTCAATCGCTCGCCGCTCGTGATCGGCGTTTCGACGGGCGGCGCATCGCCGGTTTTCGCACAGGCGGTGCGCGGCCGAATCGAGACGCTGGTGCCAGCGACGTTTCAGGCCTGGGCGCGCGCGGCGCAGGCCTGGCGGCCGTTCGTGCGCGCGTCTGGTCTCGACTTTCTGGCCCGGCGCGATTTCTGGCGCCGCTTCACGCGGCTCGCCTTCCGCGACATCGAGCGCGCGCCGCAAGAGGACGACCGCGCGGCGCTGATCGAAGAGGCGCGCGCCGGCGCCGAGGCCACGGCGCGCGGACGCGTCACGCTCGTCGGGGCAGGGCCCGGCGATCCGGAGCTGCTGACGCTGAAGGGCATGCGCGCGCTCGCCGGCGCCGACGTCGTGCTCTTCGATGACCTCGTTCCGGCGAGCATTCTCGATCTTGCCCGCCGCGAAGCGACACGCATCAACGTTGGCAAGCGCGGCTATGCGCCGTCGGTGCGCCAAGAGGAAATCAGCGCTCTGCTCGTCCAGCTCGCGCGCGAGGGCAAGAACGTCGTGCGGCTAAAAGGCGGCGATCCGCTCATTTTCGGCCGGGCCAATGAGGAAATCGCCGCGCTGCGCGACGCAGGCTTCTCCATAGAGATCGTGCCCGGCGTGACCGCGGCCTGCGCCGGCGGCGCTGCGATCGGCGCATCGCTGACGAGCCGGGAGACGGCGCGGCGTCTGCAATTCATTACCGCGCACACGAAGGACGGCGAATTTCCCGAAGACTTCGATTGGGGCGCGCTCGCCGACGAACGCGCGACGACGGCCGTCTATATGGGCAACCGCACGCTGCCGGAATTGTCGCGTCGTCTGCTGCAGGAGGGCATGTCGCATGATACGCCCGCCTTCCTCATTGAACGCGCCTCCACGCCGCAAGAGCGGGTGGTCAAGGGCACGATCGCGGATTTGCCGTCAAAAGCGGCTGAACAGACCATTGTTGGGCCGGTGATGGTGCTGATCGGCTGGGCGCTGGCGGAGAACTGATTCAGCGCTATTGTTGGCAAACAGGCGCGAGCGGAGAAGCGATATGGCCTTCACGAGACGATCCGCTCTGCTTGCGTCGGTGCTCGGCTTGCTGCCCCCCACGGCGCTCGCCAAGGCCAATTCCAAACCGCCGCCCCTTCGCGAGCCGACCCAAAAACATCTGAACGAACTCAACGGGCTCGTCGTCGACGTCATGAAGAAAACCGGCGTGCCGGGGATGTCGGTCGCCGTCGTTTCGCCCGATCGCGTGCTCTATTTGAAAGGATTTGGCGTGCGTCGCTCCGGCGCGGCCGAACGCGTCGACCCCGACACGGTTTTCCAGCTAGCTTCGCTTTCCAAACCACTCTCCACGACGGCTGTCGCGAGCCTCGTCGGAGAGGGCGTCGTTTCGTGGGATCATCCGATCGTGCGGAGCCTGCCGGATTTCGCCATGAGCGATCCGTGGGTCACGCGCGAGATCACGCTGCGCGACATGTTCTGCCATCGCAGCGGGCTTCCCGACCATGCCGGCGACCTTGTCGAAGATATCGGCTACGACCGCGACGAAATCATTCGCCGGCTGCGCTACATCAAACCGGACACCAGCTTTCGCACGCATTACGCCTACAACAACATGGGGTTTTCGGCGGCGGGTTTCGCAGCGGCGAAAGCTGCAGGCAAGTCCTGGGAAGATATTTGCGACGAACATCTCTACAGGCCGCTTGGAATGGCGAACGCCAGTTCGCGCCACGCCGATTTCATCGCGCGCAGGAACCGCGCATTCGGCCATGTGCGTCGTGGCGACAGATGGGTGGTCGGCGAACAGCGAAATCCCGACGCCCAGGCGCCGGCGGGCGGCGCATCGGCGTCGGCGCGTGACATGGCGATATGGGTGCGCATGCAGCTCGGACGCGGCGCTCTTGACGGCCGCGAGATCGTCAAGCCGGAGGCGCTTGGCGAAACGCATTTCCCGCAGATCGCCACCGGACCCGCCCATGACCCGATGCGCGGGCCGACCTTTTACGGGCTTGGCTGGGATATCGACTACGGCGGCCCGGCGCGGGTGCGCTGGAGCCATTCGGGCGCCTTCTCTCTTGGCGCTTCGACCTGCGTCTATGTCATGCCGGCGGAGCGGTTCGGCATTGTCGTCCTCAGCAATTCCGCGCCGGTCGGCGCGCCAGAAACCATCTGCCGCAGCTTTCTCGACATCGTTCTGGCGGGGAAGGTCGAACGGGACTGGCTCGCGCTCTTTGGCGAGGCTTTCGCGAAGATGGCGGTCCCCACATACGGTCGAGACGCCGACTACGCGAAGCCGCTCGCCAGCGCGCCGGCGCGCGCGTCGCGCGCGACATATGTCGGCGCCTACCGCAATGAGCTTTACGGACCCATCGGGGTGGTCGAAACGGACGACGGGCTTTCGCTGACGCTGGGCCCGAGGCCAACGCCGTATCCGCTGCGTCACTATTCGGGCGACATTTTCACCTTTCAGCCTCCGGGAGAAAACGCCAGCGGGGTCAGTCCGGTAAGGTTTTCTCGTAGCGGCGAAAAGGCGATCTCTGTCGTCATCGACTATTTCAACGCGAACGGTCAGGGCGTTTTCGTGCGCAGCTGAATCGATAGAAGCGACAGAAGATGTTCTTCGTCAGGCTTTGCCGCGACAAGCGTCTGCAAGCCGAGTTTTCGAAGCGGCGCCGCGACATGTTCCGACAGCGCGACATGCGTCATGTCGTGCATCCGCGCTGCGCTGGGAATAGTGCAGGACGGCGGTGACGCGCCGCGAGGCGATGGCGGCTAAGGCCTCGGCGGTCAGCGCCCGAGCCGCCCGCGCTTCGTAAATTTCGACCGTGTGGACCTCGTGGCCCGCAGCGCGCAGGCCCGCCTCCAGAATCGGCTGTCTGTCGCGCCCGGCCAGATAAAGGAAATGCGTCGGACGCCGATAGCGTTCGAGAAGATGCGGAAGAATGGCCTCGGCGTTCCCGGCGACGATATCTGGGTGGAAGCCAAGCGCGCGCGCAGCTTCGGCGGTTTTCTCGCCAACGGCGTGCAGCGGCGTCGCTCTGAGTTGGCGCGCATCGCCTGCGAACTCGACGCCTTTCGCGCTGGTCACGATGACGGCGTCATAATCCCCATGGGGAATGACGGCGTCCGTGGCGGCGAACTCCAGCACCGGCGAGAGCACGGCTGCACACTCCAGCGCCTGCAGCTTCCCCGCCGTGCGCGCGGCGTCTTCGGCCGCGCGCAGCACCAGGACAAGATTCACATAAGCCCCGCGACGCCATGCGGCAGGCGCAGCAGGATTTCCTTGCCGGCGGCGGCGCCGATCAGCGCGGCGTCGATGGCGAGGCCTCGGCGGCGCACGACATAGGCTTCCGCGCCGTCGGCTCTCAGGACTTCGCCCACGAATGAAAGATCGGCGCCATGAACCTGGGCATGGCCGGCGATCGGCGTGCGGCAGGAGCCGTCAAGCGCCGTGAGGAAGGCGCGCTCGGCGGCGAGCGCGAAGCCGGTCGCTTCGTCGAAGAGCGGCGCGAGCAGATCGCGCGTGGCGTCGTCGCCGGCCCGCCGCGTGAGGCCAATTGCGCCCTGTCCGCAAGCGGGGGGAAACTCGTCCAAGGAAAGCAGCCCCGTCGCGCGATCGGCGAGACCCAGCCGCTTCAAGCCCGCGAGCGCGAGGAGGGTCGCGTCGATCTCTCCGTTCTCAACTTTCTTCAGACGCGTCTCGACATTGCCACGAAGCAGCGTCGTCACAAGGTCGGGTCGCCGGCGCTTCACCTGCGCGGCGCGGCGCAGCGACGCGGTTCCAACGACGGCGCCTGCGGGAAGCGCATCGAGCGCGAGACCGCCGCGCGATATCCAGGCGTCGCGCGCATCCTCTCGCGGCAGGTAGCCGGCGATGACGATTTCGCTCGGCAAATGCGTCGGCAGGTCCTTCGAGGAATGCACGGCGAGGTCGATCGCCCCCGCGATGAGCGCTGAATCGAGCTCTTTGGTGAAAAGCCCTTTGCCTCCGGATTCAGACAGAGGCCGATCCTGAATCTGGTCGCCCGTCGTGCGGATGATCTCGATCGGAAAATCCGCTTCGCTTCCGCCATGGGCGCGCATCAGCGCATCGCGGACCATGTGCGTCTGCGCGAGCGCAAGCGGACTGCCGCGCGTTCCAATGCAAAGGGAAGGGGGAGATGTCATTATCCGCCGCCGTTATTCCGCGCGACTATAGGCGGGAACGCGTGAAGGGCAAGCGGAAGGAACGCTGAAACGCTCTTAACCCAAAAAGCGAGCGTCCGCTCGTGGGAGCGGACGCTCTTTTTTAGCTCCGCGGGCGAACTCTACGCGGCCCGGCGGATTGCTAAACTGATCACCACCAACCACCAAACAGGCCGCTTCCGAGACCTGCGCCGAGGCCAATGCCCGCACCAACGCCGGCGCCGAGACCGCCCAATCCTGCGCCAAGCAGGCCGCCGCCGCCATAGCCGTAATAGCCGCGGCCGCCGCCCCAACCGCCATAGCCGCCGCCGTAGCCGCCGCCATAACCATAGCCGCTGCTATAGGACGGCCAGCTCGCGCCGGACCAGCCGGAGCCGTAATAGCCAGCCGAAGTCCATCCCGGCCGATAGCAGCGGACGTAGCGCATCGGACGATACGCCGAACCCCAATAGGTGCGCGCCGGACGCGCGTAACCCCAATGGGTGCGCGCCGGACGCGCGTAACCCCAATTGGTTCCGCCGCAGTGCCGATGCCAGCCGTAATGGGCACGGCAGTATTGCCTCGCCTCGGCAATGCTCGTGGAGCCGATCACGGCCGTCATTGCAATCGCGGACGTAAACGCCAAGGCCTTAATTTTGTTCGACGCCATTTTCACCTCCATACAGTTTAGACCGACAGCAACCTCAACCTGGACGCTAGTTACCTCTTCGCCTTAGCCATAATTCTATTAAGCTCAAGATATGGCGTCGTCGGGGAAGCAACGATCTGCAGTGCCAACTTGTATCTATCGAGATCGTGTCAAGAGGGACGCCAACGAATTCTTAGAAATTTAATGCAACTATCTTTAGCGCTGCATTATTATACGTGAATTTGATGAAACGGCTAAGAATGATTTGTGTAAACCCTTTTCCAAACACAATTTTCCAACTTCCCGCCGTACGGCGGTATAAGCTCCGTTCCGCCGTTGAGAAGTTCAACGGCGCGGCTTTCTGCGCAGGGAGTTCGCATGCGCGTTTTGGGCATTGAAACCACTTGCGACGAGACTGCGGTCGCGGTCGTGTCCGAGCGGCTGGGCGGCGAAGGCGGCGAGATCCTTTCCAATGAGGTGTTGAGCCAAATCGCCCGCCACGCCGCCTATGGCGGCGTCGTTCCTGAAATCGCGGCGCGGGCGCATATCGATGTGCTCGACCGGCTGATCAGACGCGCGCTGGAGCGGGCCAAGACCGAGGCGAAGGACCTCGATGCGGTCGCCGCCGCGGCTGGTCCTGGACTGATCGGCGGCGTTCTCGTCGGGCTCACGGCCGGCAAGGCCATGGCGCTTGCCTTGGGCAAACCCTTCATCGCCGTCAATCACCTGGAAGCCCACGCGCTGACCGCGCGTCTGACGGACCGCCTGGACTTTCCTTTTCTGGCGCTCCTCATCTCCGGCGGGCACACGCAGATCGTCGCGGTGAAGGGCATCGGCGACTACCGCCGGCTGGGCTCCACCGTCGACGACGCTGCCGGCGAGGCTTTCGACAAGGTCGCCAAAATGCTGGAGCTGCCCTATCCCGGGGGGCCGCAAATCGAGAAGCTCGCGCTTGAAGGTGACGCGCGACGATTCGACTTTCCGCGCCCGATGCTTGGCAGGGAAGGGGCCGACTTTTCCCTCTCTGGCCTCAAGACCGCGGTGCGGCAGGAAATCCTCAGACTGCCGACTCTGAGCGAAAAGGACGTCAGGGATCTTGCAGCCTCTTTCCAAGCTGCGATCGTCGACGTGATCGTGGACCGGGTGCGCTCCGGCGTGCGCCTCTTTACGGCAAGCGAGGGGCGCGCGCCGCAAGGCCTCGTGATCGGCGGCGGAGTCGCGGCCAACGGCGCCATTCGCCGCGCGCTCATGCGGCTTTGCGCCGAAAGCGGGCTGCGGTTCGTTTCGCCGCCGGCGGCGCTGTGCGCCGACAATGGCGCGATCATCGCCTGGACCGGTCTCGAGCGCTTAAAATGCGGATTGACCGATGACCTCGACTTCGCGCCGCGGCCGCGATGGCCGCTCGACGCCGCGCCGAGCCGATCACACCACGGCAAGGCCTAGGGCGGTTTGATGCGGCTCCTTTTTTCTGCGGCGCTTGCGGCCATGACGCTTGCGCCAACGCCGCAGCCGGCCGGACTGCTCGCGGAAGAGCCGACCTTCGCGGGCGTGCGCGTGTTCTACGGACCCGGCGACGGTTTCGGCGCGGTCGACGGGCGGCTGATCAACGACGCGCGCCGCTCTATCGATATGGCCGCCTATGTTCTGACCGACCGCTCTCTGACGACGGCGCTCGGCCGCGCGGCCATGCGCGGCGTCAAGGTGCGGATCTATCTCGACGGCGAGGAAATGGGGCGCGGCGCGTCTGTGGTCGAGGAAATCGCCGACGCCCCGAACGTCGAAGTGCGCCGCAAGGGCCGCGCGCGCGATCTGATGCATCTGAAATCGTATCAGGTGGACGGTCGCGTCTTGCGCAGCGGCTCCGCGAATTTCAGCGTCTCCGGCGAAATCTATCAGGACAATGATTTGATCGTGATCGAGAGCCCACAGGCCGCAGCGCGGTTTCATCAAACTTTTGAAAGGCTGTGGTCGCGTCCGGACAATCAGCGGATCGGCGTGCGATGACGCGCGCGACTGTCGCTGTTCTCGGCGCCGGCGCTTGGGGCGTCGCCCTCGCCAATGTCGCCGCGCAAGGGCGCGCGCGGGTGCCCTTGTGGGCGCATGACCCTCAGTCCGCCGAAGCTCTGGCGCGCGACCGCGAGAACACGCGCCGATTGCCGGGTCTGCCGCTTGCCGCAGCCGTCGTCCCGACGAGCGACATTTCCGCCGTACGTGAGGCGGACATCGTGCTCGCCGTCACGCCCGCACAAGCGATCCGCATGACCGCGCGCGCCGCGCGGCCGCATATGCGCGAGCGCGCCGCCTTTGTGATTTGCGCCAAGGGCATTGAACGCGACCGGCGCAAGTTCCTGAGCGACGTCGCGAAGGAAGAACTGCCCCAAGTCGATGTCGCCGTGCTCTCGGGACCGAGCTTTGCGGCGGATGTATGCAGAGGATTGCCGACGGCGGTGACTCTCGCGGCGCATGACGAAACGCTGGCGCGGCGCTTGAGTGAAGAGCTTTCGACGAAGACGTTTCGGCTTTATCGCTCGACCGACGTGCGCGGCGCCGAGATCGGCGGCGCAGCAAAAAACGTTCTCGCCATCGCCGCAGGAATGAGCCATGGCCGTGGGCTCGGCGCGAGCGCGCAGGCGGCGCTCATCGCGCGCGGATTTGCCGAACTGATGCGTCTCGGGCGTGCGTTAGGCGCGCGCCAGGAAACATTGATGGGGCTTTCCGGATTGGGCGATCTCGTGCTCACCTGCGGATCGGCGCAGTCGCGCAACTTTGCGCTCGGCGAAGCGCTGGGGCAGGGAAAGTCGGTGGAAGACGCCACGCATGGCAAGCTTGCGGAGGGCGCCTTTACGGCGCGCGTGCTGGTTGAAATGGCGCGCGCGCATGACGTCGAGTTGCCGATCGCTGAAGCCGTCGACGCCATTCTCTCCGCGCGGCTGAGCGTTGACGGCGCCATCGAAGCGCTGCTGATGCGTCCCCTCAAGGCCGAAAACTGATCGTCAGCTCCGCGACGAACGCTCGCTACTTCGAGTCCAGGATGTCGCGCATCTTTATCGCCAGCTGCTCCAAAGTGAACGGTTTGGTGAGCAGCTTGACGTCCTTGTCAAGAACGCCGTTGTGCACGATGGCGTTGCGCGTATAGCCGGTGATGAACAGAACGCGCAGGCTGTGTCTGCGAAACACCGCCTCGCGCGCGAGACGGGCGCCGTCCATGTCGGGCATAACCACATCCGTGACCATCAGCGCGATATCGGCGCGACGGCGAATAATGTCGATCGCCACGCGTCCGTTCTCGGCCTCCAGAACCGAATAACCCAATTCCCGCACACCTTGCGCGGTGACGCGGCGCGCGGTGTCGTCGTCTTCCACGATGAGCACCAGTTCTTCCGGTCTTCCAAGCGGAAGTTCGAGGGGTCTAGGACGCGGCAAGGGCAGTTCGGCGGGCGCTTCGACGTGATTGAAGCGCGGCAGATAGAGCTTGATGCAGGTTCCGCGCCCGGGTTCGGAATAGATTTTGACCTGGCCGCCAGACTGCTTGACGAATCCATGGACCTGCGAAAGGCCGAGTCCGGTGCCCTTGCCTGCGGGCTTTGTGGTGAAGAACGGATCGAACGCTTGCGACAAGACCTCGGGCGGCATGCCTTGTCCGGTGTCGGTCACCGCGATCATCACATATTGGCCAGGGGTTACTTCGATGTTTTCGCTGGCGTAGGCGTCATCAAGATAGCAGTTGGCCGTCTCGATCGTCAGCTTGCCGCCGTCCGGCATCGCGTCGCGCGCATTGACCGCGAGATTGACAATGGCGCTCTCCAGTTCGTGCTGATCGATTTTTGTCGTCCACAGGCCGCCGGCCAGAACGGTTTCGAGTTCGATCTTTTCGCCGAGAGCGCGGCGCACCATGTCCGAGACGCTGGAGACGAACTTGTTGGGGTCGAGCGGGCGCGGCGACAAAGGCTGGCGGCGTGAGAATGCGAGGAGCCTGCGAACCATGGCGGCGGCGCGATCGGCGCCGTCCATCGCTGAATCGATCAGTTGAATGCAATCCTCGTTCGAATCCGCAAGCTTTCGCCGCAACAGATGCAGACTCGCGACGATGACGCCGAGCATATTGTTGAAGTCATGCGCGATGCCGCCGGTCAGATGGCCGAGCGCTTCGAGTTTTTGCGACTGCCGCAACTGCGACTCGAGCGCTTCGCGGCGCGTCGTTTCCCCAATCAGCTGGTCGTAGGCGGTCTTTAACGAGTCGCGGGACGTTTGCAGCGCGTTCATCTGCTTTTGCGCATTGAGAAACGAAAAAGCGGCAAGCGCGAAGATGATGCCGCCGAGCGCCCAAACGGCCGCGTCAAACTCGCCGCCGGCGGCGTTGAGTTCGCGCTCGCGCTTCTCGCTGAGATTTTGCTCATTTTCAATCATCGTGTCGATGATGGCGTGGAGCCGGTCCATCAGCGCCTTTCCGCGGCCGGACTTGACGAGCTGCACGGCCTTATCGACCCGGAGCGCGCGCATATCGGCGATCGCCTCATCGATGATCTCGACCCTTTCGCCAAGCAGCGGTCGCATTTCCGCGACGATCTCGAGCTGCTTGGGATTGTCTCTCACGCGCTCCGAGAGCCGGTCGACGACGGCGGGCAATTTGCGCGTCGCTTCGGAGCTGGCGTCCAGATAGCGTTCGTCTTGGGTGATGATAAAACCGCGCTGACCGCTCTCGGCGGCCTGCAGCAGTCCAAAAAGCTGATAAAGATCGCTTTGCACCTGAATGGTGTGGCGCAGCCATGCGCCAGCTGCGCGGCGCTGGGATTCAGCGCGCACGGCCACAAATCCGGCGAGCGCAAGCACCGCGAATCCGAGCGCTATGCCAAACAGTCCAGAAGCGACGAATTTACGTGTCGGAGACATTTTGTTCCGGCGCTGAATGGACGCGCGCCACTCTACGACGCACGTCCTAAATGCGAAAAATTCAGGGGACCTGTCGCACTGCGCCTTTGGCCGCGCTCGTCGTCATTGAGGCGTAGGCGCGCAGCGCCGTGGTGATTTTTCGAGGCCGCGCCTTGGCCGGAGCGAAGCCTTTCGCGGATTGTTCGGCGCGCCGCGTCGCCAGTTCGTCTTCGCTAACGGCGATCTCAATCCGGCGCGCCGGAATGTCGATTTCAATCCTGTCGCCGTCCCGGACCAAGGCGATCGCGCCGCCCTCGGCCGCTTCGGGAGAGACATGGCCGATCGAAAGCCCGGCCGTGCCGCCGGAAAATCTTCCGTCCGTCACCAGCGCGCAGGCTTTGCCGAGCCCCTTCGATTTCAGATAGCTCGTCGGATAGAGCATTTCCTGCATGCCGGGTCCGCCGCGCGGGCCTTCGTAGCGGATGACGACCACCTCGCCGGCCTTTACGTCGCCCGTCAGAATGCCCGACACGGCCGCGTCCTGACTTTCATAGACCCTGGCGGGGCCGGCGAATTTCAAGATCGAATCGTCAACGCCGGCCGTTTTCACGATGCAGCCGTCGATAGCGAGATTGCCGGTAAGCACGGCGAGGCCGCCATCCTTGGAGAACGCGTGCGCCGCGTCGCGTATCGCGCCTTTTTCGCGGTCGGCGTCGAGCTCCTTGTAGCGGCGGTCCTGGCTGAACGCGACTTGCGTCGCCACGCCGCCCGGCGCGGCGCGAAAGAACGTGCGCGCGGTTTCGCTCTGCGTGACGGCGATGTCCCAGCGCGCCACGGCGTCGCTGACCGAAGGACT
Organism: Methylocystaceae bacterium; assembly: GCA_009773555.1. Taxonomy (GTDB): domain Bacteria; phylum Pseudomonadota; class Alphaproteobacteria; order Rhizobiales; family Beijerinckiaceae; genus Methylocystis. The sequence goes on from WSXZ01000028.1 coordinate 35,592, forward strand.
GTGGACGGTCGGAAGCTCGCCGTGCAGCAGACCGGCGCGCAGCAACTCGCCGAGGATGGCGAAGACGCCGCCGGCGCGATGCACGTCCTCAAGATGAACGTCGGGCGCGGAGGGCGCGACCTTGCACAGCACCGGCACCCGCCGCGACAGGCGGTCGATGTCGGCCATCGTGAAATCGACCTGCGCCTCGTGCGCCGCCGCGAGAAGATGCAACACGGTGTTCGTTGAGCCGCCCATGGCGATGTCGAGCGTGATGGCGTTCTCGAAGGCTTCAAAACTCGCGATCGAACGCGGCAGCACGCTTTCGTCGTCCTGCTCATAGTAGCGGCGCGCGAGATCGACGATGAGATGGCCGGCTTCGACAAACAGCCGCCGGCGATCCAAATGGGTCGCCAGGGTCGAACCATTGCCGGGAAGCGACAGCCCCAGGGCCTCGGTCAGGCAATTCATGCTGTTCGCCGTGAACATGCCGGAGCATGAGCCGCAGGTCGGACAGGCGGAGCGCTCGATGGTGGCGACGTCGGCTTCGCTGACCGTGTCGTCCACGCCGGCGATGATCGCATCGACAAGATCGAGCGCGTGCTCCTTGCCCGCGAGCACGACCTTGCCGGCCTCCATCGGGCCGCCGGAAACGAACACCGCGGGAATGTTGAGGCGCAGCGCCGCCATCAGCATGCCGGGCGTGATCTTGTCGCAATTCGAAATGCAGACCAGCGCGTCGGCGCAATGCGCGTTGACCATGAATTCGACGCTGTCGGCGATGAGATCGCGCGATGGCAGCGAATAGAGCATCCCGTCGTGGCCCATAGCGATGCCGTCATCGATCGCGATGGTGTTGAACTCCTTCGCGACGCCGCCGGCCTTTTCGATCTCGGCGGCGACGAGCTGGCCGAGATCCTTCAAATGCACATGGCCTGGAACGAATTGGGTGAAGGAATTGGCGACCGCGATGATCGGTTTGCCGAAGTCCTCCTCCTTCATGCCTGTCGCGCGCCAGAGGCCGCGCGCGCCAGCCATGTTGCGGCCGTGGGTCGTCGTGCGTGAATGATAAGGAGGCATTGAACTCTCGCCGTCGCGAAGGCCCGTCGTTCGAGCCTTTCCAAAGACGACTATCGCAGCGAACGCACCGCCGCAACTCTGGTTGGAGCAGCCGAAGCGGCGGCGTTTGCACCGTTTAGCCCTGCGCGTGCGCCTGGCGGGACACGGTCAGCGTGGGCGCGAGCTTTGGCGCCAGGCTACCTAAAACGCGCGCTGCTCAAGCGGCGCGGCGCTCCGCCGACGGCGCCACTTTGCTGACGCAGTCTCGAATGGCGGCAATCGAAGCGAAGCTTTGTCGCCGGAGCATGGAGACCGGGAACTCGACGTCGAAGGCTTCTTCCAGCGCGAGCATGGTGCGGATGGCGGCGAAGGGCGTCAGCCCTGCGCTGTAGAGATCGTCCGAATCCGACAAATGTTCCACGGGGGTATGCAGACGGCCGTGCTCTTGCAGCAAACGGCGTATCGTATCAATCATTGATCCAACTCCAAGAGCGCCGCGTTGAAGCGGGCTGCAGCGTTGTTGTCGCGATAAGCGCGAGGGTTTCCTAACAACCTTAACTAGCGCGCCAAGGATTCGGGCGCCTCGCCTGAACGCAGGATGAATTCGCCGCGCGCGGGTCGAGTCGTGGCTTACAAATGGTTAATCTAATTCTCGGCTCTGTGGCCGTTTCTGTTGACCTGCGCTATGTTAGCGGCAATGCGAACGCCGTTGCTTCTTCCGCTGACGATCATGGTCTTTCTTGGAGCCCTGCCGGCCGGAATCGCCCTGGCGCAGGCATCGGAGACGCCTTCGATCGAATCATTCGGCGCGGAGGACGGCGATTTCCTTTTCATCCCTGGGATTGGAAGGATCCCGCTGCCGCCTGGGACCCGCGCACTCGGCCCGGGACAAGGCGGACGCGATGTTGATCCCGAGCGGCGCGCGCCGGCCGCCGCAGCGCCGCCCCCGCCCAAGGACCCCGACCAGCAGCGCGCCGAAGAGATGGCGCGGCTTTATCTTCGCCTGGAGCAGGCGGAAGACGAGCGGGAGGCGAAGGGCGTTTCGGCGGCGATCGTCAGCCGCTGGGCGCGTTCGGAGTCGGACACGATCAACCTGCTTGCGGCGCGCGCCCTTGCGGCGAACGCGGCCGGCGCGCCGCCTCTCGCCCTGAAGCTTCTCGACTATGTGGTCGCGCTCTCGCCGCAATGGGCGGAGGGCTATGTTCAGCGCGCTAAGGTGCGGGCGGAGCAGGGGGACGACAGCGGCGCGATCGCCGACCTCGAGACCGCGGCGACGCTTGAGCCGAAGCGTTTTGACGCGCTCGCGGCTCTTGGCGCGCTCAAGGAGAAGACCGGCGACAAGAGAGGGGCGCTCGCGGCCTATCGAAAGTCGCTCGCGATCTCGCCCCAGCAGGAGTCGCTTCATAAGATCGAGGAGCGCCTGCATATTGAAGTCGAGGGGCGCGACATCTGAACGCTGCGGGGATGCGATGACGACGACCGACAGGCAGGCCGCGAGCGTGGTTGCGCCCGAAGCGCTGGAGCAGCTCTTTACGGGAGCGCGGACCCACAATGGCTGGCTTCCCATAGACGTGCCGGACAGCCTGCTCGAACTGGCCGTGGACTACGCGAAATGGGGTCCGACAAGCGCCAATTGCTCGCCGATGCGCATCATCTTCGTGCGCTCGCCGGAGGCGAAGGCCCGGCTCGCGCCGGCGATGTCGGACGCCAATCGTCCGAAGACCATGGACGCGCCCGCCACGGCAATCGTCGGCTATGATCTCGATTTCGCGGAGACTCTCCCGCACCTTTATCCGGCGACGGACGCGCGTTCCTGGTTCGTCGGCAATCAGACGTTGATCGAGGAGACGGCCTTTCGCAACGGCTCGTTGCAGGGCGCCTATCTTCTACTCGCGCTGCGCGCGGTGGGTCTCGATTGCGGACCGATGAGCGGTTTCGACAGGGCGAAGGTCGACGCGGAATTCTTCCAAGGAACGCGGATAAAGTCGAATTTTCTGATCAACATCGGATACGGTGATCCCGCAAAGCTCTATCCTCGCGGCCCGCGGCTCGGTTGTGAGGAAATCGCCAGTATTCTTTAGGAGGCCAATTTATGACTCTACGAATCATTCCCCAGCGCTTCGCCCCGCACGCCCAAGGGCTGCTGCGCATCGCCGCCGCTTTGCTGTTCATGCAGCACGGCGCGGCCAAGCTCTTCGGCGTCCCACATGTCGCGATGTTCGACGACCTGAAGCTGTTCTCGCTCTTGGGAGCGGCTGGAATCCTCGAGCTTTTCGGCGGCCTGCTGCTGCTGCTCGGCCTCTTCACCCGGCCTGTCGCCTTCATTCTTTCGGGTCAGATGGCGGTCGCTTATTTCTTTTTCCACGCCGGCCAGGATTTGTGGCCGCTCCTCAACAAGGGAGAGCTCGCCGCGCTCTACTGCTTCGTATTTCTGTTCTTTGCAGCGGCCGGGCCGGGCGCATTCGCGATCGACCGCGAGTGACTTCGCCCTCCGCAAGCGAATCCCCGCGGCGACGCCCTTTCTATTGACATTGGGAACGGGGGACATATTCCCTTGCGGTATGTCCCAGACGGCCCTCACCGCCAAGCGTCGGTCCCAAGCCTTGGCGCTGCCTAATCTGCTGACCTATGGCCGCATGGCCGCCGTCCCGGTGGTGGCGGGGTTGCTCCTTGGCTTTACGGAGCACTGGGCGCGCTGGGGGGCGCTCGGCATTTTCATCGCCGCCGGGGTGACCGACTTTCTCGACGGCTATTTCGCGAGAATATGGCAGCAGCAGTCGCCGCTCGGGCGGATGCTGGATCCCATCGCGGATAAGTTGCTCGTCGCGACGACCCTGATGGCGCTTGTCGCCGATCGAACGGTCGCTGGCTGGACGATCTGGGCGGCGATCATCATCCTGTGCCGCGAAATCCTGGTGTCCGGCCTGCGGGAACATTTGGCCGAGCTCAAGGTCCACTTGCCCGTCTCCGCGATCGCCAAATGGAAAACGGCGGCGCAGCTCGTGGCGCTGGGCTTTCTGATCGCCGGACCGGCCGGCGAAGTCGTTCTCCCCGGCATGGTCAAGATCGGCGCGGCGCTCTTATGGGCCGCGGCGATTTTGACGCTTTATACCGGGTTCGACTATCTGCAATCCGCGTGGAACCATTTCGGAGAAGACGAGGCGGCATGAAGGCGCTGTATTTCGCTTGGGTGCGTGAGCGCATCGGTCTGGCGGAAGAGGAGATCGCGCCGCCGCGTGACGTGGTCACGGTCCGTGAACTGATCGACTGGCTGTCGGCGCGGGACGAGGGATATGCGGCCGCTTTCGCCAACCCGGCGACGATCCGCGCGGCCCTCGACAAGACGCATGCGGCGCCTGACGCGCCAATCGGCGCAGCAAGGGAGATCGCCTTCTTCCCGCCGATGACGGGCGGCTGAGATGGCGCCGCGGCCGACTCCGGCGGTGCGCGTGCAAGCGGAAGATTTCGACCCTGGGCGGGAACAGGCGCTGCTGACGGGCGGGCGGCGTGACATCGGCGCGCTCGTCAGCTTCGTGGGCCTCTGCAGGGACGAGGACGGCGCGCTCGAGGCTTTGGAGCTCGAACATTATCCCGGCATGGCTGAGGCCGAGATTCGCCGCGTCGCCGATGAAGCGCTGGAACGATGGCCTTTGCAGGGGTTGACCGTCATACACCGCTTCGGCCGCATCCAACCGGGCGAACAGATCGTTCTGGTGCTCACGGCGGCGCGCCACCGCGCGGACGCTTTCGCCGCCGCGGCGTTTTTGATGGATTTTCTTAAAACCCGCGCGCCCTTTTGGAAAAAGGAACGGCGCGCGGATGGCGCGCCCGGCGACTGGGTCAGCGCGAAATCCGAAGACGATGCGGCTGCGGACCGTTGGCGCTAAATCAGCTGCTGCGGCGCAATCAGATGCACGACCCACCCGTGGAGCGCGACGGTCGCAACGACCAGAAACAGCGTTGCGAGCGTGAAAACGTCGAGGTTTTCCCTGGGCACGCGCATCATGGTCGGCAGGCCGACGGAAAAAACATAGATCCCGTAGAAGCCGAGCACGTCCAGCCATCGAAGGCCGGGAATCAGCCCGAACAGCGAGGCGAGCCAGACCGGCGTGTACGAATAGGCGGTCAGCATCAGCGCGCGGCGGTCGTCGGTCTTCCCATCGAAATGCGGCGCAATGGCCGATATGACGAAGGCGACGATAAAAAACGCCGGCAAGCTTAGCAGATACTGAACGAAGGCGCGATAAAGCCCGCCCGTGAACGTCGGGTGCATGATACCCTGCGGGCCGTGGGAAAAGCCGAAAAGCCATGAGCTGAAGAAGCTCGCGAACGGCGGAAGCAGCGCCAATATCGCAATATAATTGCGGTAGAGATCGAAGATAGACGTTTCCTCTTCCGAGATTTTTGTCCATTCGCTCTGCGGCGCGAGGATTAAGCCCTTGATCCGCGATAGCAACTGCATTCCGGCCTCCATTGATTTGCCGCAAGCGCTAATTACCGAGGCGGTCATGGAGCCGGGCTTGCGGGCGCCGGGTCCTCCATGCGAGGGAGAGTGCGGCCAGCTGCGGCCGGTTTGATGATCCACGGTGAAATCTAACGCGACGGGCCGCATGAGAAAACTGCTGGAATATTTTTGGCCGCTCGTCGGCCTTGTCGCGGTCGTCGCGTCTTTTTTCCTTCTCTATCACGAATTCAAAGGAGAATCGGTCGGCGCCGAGGTTTGGGCCAATCTCCAGGCCATTCCGACGAGCCGCTATCTGTTCGCTGGCCTGTCGACGCTTGTCGCCTATGCGGCGCTCGCCTGGTACGATCGCATCGCGCTCCTGCATCTGGGCGTCAAACATATCAATTGGCTGTTTATCTCGGTCTGTTCGTTTACGACCTACGCCCTGTCGCACAACATCGGCGCAAGCGTTTTCTCGGGCGCCATGGTGCGCTATCGCGCCTATTCCACCAAGGGACTGACGGCGACGCAGGTCGCCACGCTGGTGGTGTTGTGCTCCTACACGTTCGGCTTCGGCAATGTGCTGCTCGCTGGCCTTTTGCTGACCTATGACCCCGCAATCATGCAAAGATTGTCGGGCTTCCTACCGGACATCATTACAAACCCGAACACCGCGCTCGTCGTCGGTCTGTCGTGCCTGGCCTTCGTCGTTATCTACATTCTCGGATCGCTGATGCATTTTCGCGCGATCCGGCTGTTCGGGCGTTTCGAGATTCTCTATCCGCGCCCCGGCATCATGCTCCGCCAGCTCTTTGCGGCTCCCTTGGAATTGATCGGCGCCGCCGGCATCATTTATTTCGCGCTGCCGGAGCAGGGCAATCCGGGCTTTCTCGTCGTTCTCGGCGCGTTTCTCTTGTCCTTTTCGGCGGCTTTGGTGTCCCATGCGCCGGGCGGGCTGGGCGTCTTCGAGCTGCTGTTCATCAATGTCATGCCGGATGTGCCGCGGCTGAAGGTCTTGGCTGCGCTGCTCGTCTGGCGACTCTTCTATCTCATCGTCCCGCTGCTGATCGCGCTCGTCGTCGTCGCGCTCTTCGAACGCAAGAAACTCGTCGAGCGCTGGCGCCGGACAGAGGAGCAGCCTCAAAAATAAAAAAACGCCGGCCATCGCGGACCGGCGTTTCGAACGTCTCGGCGTGTCGCCGCGTTCACATACGATATTGCTGAAGGCGCGTGGTCCGCAGTCCGGCGAGGCCGTGCTGGTCGATCGACATCTGCCAGCTCAGGAATTCGTCCACCGTCAGCGTGTAGCGGCTGCAGGCTTCGTCGAGCGAGAGCAGGCCGCCGCGCACCGCCGCCACCACTTCCGCCTTACGCCGTATCACCCAGCGTTTGGTCGAAGCGGGGGGTAAATCCGCAATGGTCAGCGGACTGCCATCGGGACCGATGACATATTTGACACGGGGACGGTGCGTCTCGGTCATCTCACTCACTCGCTACTCAAACAGCCACGTTGTAGCGTCTTTATAGAGGCGTCGCTTTAAGAATTGCCTAAACGGATAGCCTCTATAAGCAATGGAAAATAAACTAAATTTTAGGAATATGCGGCGTTCCGAGACTTGGCGCGCCGACCGCGCAACCGCCAATACCAGAGCGGCATCCGCTTTTGCCTGGGTTTGCTTGCATCGAGCGTCTTGCGCCGCCCCGGCAAGGTTAGCGTCTCGAGCATCGACCGTATTGATTTGGCGAAGCGTTAAAAACGCGTCGTTAACTGCGTCAACCATTCTGGCGAAGCCGTGACAAGCGCCGTCTCCAACGTCTTGTCGTAGCCTGACACGATCAACGCGCCAATCAGGACGAGCGACGCGCCGAGCGCTTGCTTCGCCTGTTTACCAACCGTCAGCAGCCGGTCCCGCCAACGCGCCATCGCCTGCCGCGAGAGGGCGCCAAGCAACATCAGCGGCGCAGCCGCGCCGAGACCGAACGCGGCCATCGTCGCCGCGACGGCGCTCAGGTCTTCGCCGCGCGCCGCGAGCACGGACGCGGCGCCGAGCGTCGGACCCACGCAAGGGCTCCAGACGGCGCCAAGCAGAAGGCCGACGCCAAACTGACCGAACATTCCGCCGCGAGTTCCGGCGCCAAAGGCCGCGCTCAACCTGTCGCTGATCGGCCCGCCGGCGGCGGCGACGCGCGCCTGCAGCTCAGGCGCAATCAGGATCACGCCCAGTGCGATCAGCAAAGCCGCCGCGACGAGCCGCAGCGAATCTCCATCGAGGCCGACGGCGAAGCCGATCGTCGCCATGAAAAGGCCGATCGCGACGAAGGACAGGGCGACGCCCAGCGCCAGAAGCGCCGGCGCGTAGCGATGCTCCGCCGCCGCGGCGCCGAGCACCAAAGGCAGAAGCGGGAGGACGCAGGGCGACAAAATCGACAATAGGCCGGCGACAAAGGCGACGCCGAAGGCGCCAAGCGCACTCGCATCCATCGATTTACAGAGCCTTTGAGAGCAGCGCCGAAATTGCGCCCGGATCGGTCACCCCGACAGAGCGCCCGACTTCCTTATCGCCTTTGAAGACGATGATCGTGCTTTGCCGGTTGGCCTTCAGCGTGCGGAGAGCGCTCTTCTGGCTGTCGAAATCGACGCGGAACATGGCGACGTCTGCATATTTCGGGTCGGCTTCGACGCGCTGCACCGCCGGCTCCTGCGCGCGGCAGGTCGGACACCACGGGGCATAGACATGCACGATGATCGATTTGCCGGCCGTTTGCGCGGCGGCGAAGGCCTGCGGCGTAAAGCTCTGCTCCGCGGCGCCGGCGGGCGCGGCCGAATAAAGGATTGCGGAAGCGAGAAGAAAGGCGAAAACGGCAAGTCGGCGGCGCGAAATCATGTGCTTTCCTCGAAAGGCTGCCCCTTGCGCGAGCGGCGCTCAGGATTAAGAACGAACATAATGGCGCCCCTCTTTGAAACCAAACCGGACAGCGCATGAACGACTGCATCGGCGTCATCCTCGCCGGCGGGCTGGCGCGGCGCATGGGCGGGGGCGACAAGCCGCTCGTCGAGATCGCCGGCCGGCCGATCCTTCAGCATGTGATCGACCGCCTGAAGCTGCAATGCGGGCGTCTCGCGATCAACGCCAACGGCGACCCCGCACGCTTTTCCGCTTTCGGACTGCCCGTCATCTGCGACAGCGTTGAAGGTTTCGCGGGACCGCTCGCCGGCGTTCTCGCCGGCATGGACTTTGGCGCCGCGAAAGGCGCGGCGCATGTGCTGAGCGCGCCGGGCGACACCCCGTTCCTGCCCGCCGATCTCCTCTCGCGACTTCAAGCCGCCCGAACGCGTACAGGCGCGACGATCGCCGTCGCCGCGTCGAACGGGCGAACTCATCACGCCGTCGCGCTGTGGCCGGTCGCGCTGCGCGACGATTTGCGGCGCGCGCTCGTTGCGGAAGACGAGCGCAGAGTGTCGGCCTTCATCGGGCGGTATGCGAATGCGGTCGTCGATTGGCCGATCGAGCCCTACGACCCTTTCTTCAACGTCAACCAACCGGAGGATCTGGCGCGCGCGGAGGCGATAGCCAAGGAGGAGTCGCGCAGCTAAATTAGCGAAGCCGACGCCTCGAGAGTCCGGCGCAGGATGGGACATGAGCGAGCAGACAAAAAAGGGATTGACGAGCAAGGTGAAAGAGGAAGCCAGGGCGTTTTACCCGGTGTTCCTCTACGTGTGGTTCCTGCTCGCCGTGCTCGGCGTGCACAAATCGGTTGTCCTGTCGCAAGCGCATATCGTGCAGCATCAGGGCTTCGCCGCCGCCAAGGCGCTTGCTTTCGCGAAGGTGCTGTTCATCGCCAACAAGTTTGGCATCTGGCGCGTCTTCGATAAAAAGCCGCTGATCGTGCCGATTCTGGCCAAGTCGCTGCTGTTCGGCCTGCTGCTCATCGGCATGGACGTCATCGAACAGGCGCTGTTGGAGCATTTTTGGCCGGCCCATGCGGACCATGACCCCGTGGACCTCCGCAATCTGCGCACGCTCCTGTCGGTCGGACTTGTCACCTTCGCCGCGCTGATCCCGTTCTTTGGCTTCCGCGAATTCGCCAAGCTGATCGGGGAGACGGAGCTGCGAAAGGTGCTCTTCGTGCGTCGCGAGAATTTCGTTCCGCAGCGCGAAGCCGAGCCCGTGGAGTCCCCCGCGCCCGCGGAACCGATCGAGGGCTAAACGAAGCCAGGATCCATCTTGACGGCGCCTTCGAGCCAGGGCGGCGTCGGCAGGTTTTGGCTGCGCAGGAAGTCGGCGTTGAAGAGCTTCGAAGCGTATCTTGCGCCGCCGTCGCACAGCACGGTCACGATCGTATTGCCGGGCCCCATATCGCGCGCCAGCCTGATGGCGCCGGCGACGTTGATTCCCGAAGAGCCGCCCAGCAACAGGCCCTCCTGCTCGGCGAGATCGAAGACGATGCGCAGCGCCTCGTCGTCGGGGATGCGGTAGGCGACGTCGACCGGCGCGCCTTCGAGATTGGCGGTGATCCGACCCTGGCCGATTCCTTCGGTGATGGATGAGCCTTCGCCCTTCAGCTCGCCGGTCGTGTAATAGGAATAGAGCGCCGCCCCGTATGGATCGGCCAGCCCGATCTTCACGCCCGGATTTCTCTCCTTGAGCGCCATGCCGACGCCGGCCAGCGTGCCGCCGGTGCCGCAGGCGCAAATGAAGGCGTCCACCCCTCCCTCCAGCGCTTCGTAAATCTCGGGCCCGGTGGTGGTGAGATGCGCGACGCGGTTGGCTACATTGTCGAATTGATTGGCCCAGACGGCGCCGTTCGGCTCTTCCCTGGCGAGGCGCTGGGCGAGGCGGCCGGAAAGCTTCACATAATTATTGGGATTGGCGTAGGGAACCGCCGGCACTTCCACGAGCTGCGCGCCTTGCAGGCGCAGCATGTCCTTCTTTTCCTGACTCTGAGTCTCGGGAATCACGATCACCGTGCGAAAGCCTAAGGCGTTCGCGACGAGCGCGAGCCCGATGCCGGTGTTGCCGGCGGTGCCTTCGACGATCGTTCCTCCCGGCTTCAGCAATCCTTTCGCGCGCGCATCTTCGACGATGGACAGCGCCGCGCGGTCCTTCACGGAACCGCCCGGATTCATGAATTCGGCCTTGCCGAGAATGCGGCAGCCGGTCGCCTTCGAGGCGCCGTGCAATTCAATGAGCGGCGTGCGCCCGATGGCTTCGATGACGCTGGAGGCGACGGTCATTGATGATTCCTGGCGAGTGGCGCATCGTTCCTAGCCGACCGGCGGCTCCCCCTCAAAGGCGAAAATCGCGCCATGCCGCGCCTGCGCGCCCGGCGCCAGAATTCGCATCGAGGGCTTTTCATAGAGATCGCCGTAAAAGTCGTCCGGATCGCCATGGCCTGTCCATGGCTCAATGCACAGATAAGGGGCAGGCGGCAGCGTCCAAAATCCGACATGGGGGAAATCGTCGAGCGTGACCGAAAGACGCGCGCCTTCGCCATTGTCGAAAACCAGGCTGTGGCTCGCAAGATCGAGAAAGCACAGCGCGTCGCGCGTGAACATTTCTGGTTCGAGCGGCAGTCGCCGGCCGACAAGCGGCGTTTTGCGGATGGG
>WSXZ01000029.1 GCA_009773555.1 Methylocystaceae bacterium
CTCCAGTCGCCGTGACGCCTGACGAGCTTGGCGACGCTTGGGACGGCGAGCGGCTGTCGCTGCGGCTGCTGTCCTTCGTCAATGGCGCGCCGCTCGGCCGGCCGGACGCCGGAAAGGATATGACCTTCGACTTTCCGCGTCTCATCGCGCATGCCGCGCGCACGCGCGCGCTCAGCGCCGGAACGATCATCGGCTCCGGCACCATCTCCAACCGGGACGCCGACGGCGGTCCTGGCAGACCGATTGCGCAGGGGGGAGATGGCTACTCCTGCATCGCCGAGCAGCGCGTCGTGGAGAAGCTTATCGAAGGCGCGCCGCGGACGCGATTTCTGACGGCTGGCGATGTGGTGCGCATCGAGATGCGCGCCGCCGATGGCCGCTCGATTTTCGGCACCATTGAGCAACGCGTCGTCAACTCCGAGTCTTAGGATCAACAGGGTAATCGGGTGAAGGGCTTCCTCATCCTGAGGAGCGTGCGCAGCACGCGTCTCGAAGGACGAGGAAGCCCGCTTTCGCGTATTTTTCCTCACCCTCGTCCTTGCCCGAGATCGACATTAAATTCGCAAGTCGGGTAAACCGCGACTTGCGGGGGGCTCCTCAGGATGAGGGCGAAGAAACAACCCTTCACTCGATTCCGCAGTAGGATTAAGCGCTGTGCTTGGCGCGGAAGTAATGAAAATCGCCGCGCGAGATAATGCGGTCTCCCGGCGTCAGCTCATGCGCCGCAAAGTCAGAAGCGTTGCGCAGGCGATCATAGATCGGATCAAAATCCTGATAACCGTCGGCGAGAAGCTTCTCGAAGCTTTCGATGACGAAATATGTCTGCTGGAAATCGCTGATGATGTAATTCGTTCGCATGACGCGTTCGAGGTCGAAGGCGACGCGGTTCGGCGAGGAATCTTCCAGCGAAAAGATCGTCTCCGAAGGCGAGGACATGATTCCAGCCCCGAAAATGCGCAGCCCTTTCGCCGTCTCGATCAGGCCGAACTCAATCCCTTTTCCATAGGCTTCGAGAAAACGCGCATACGTCGGATTGGCGAGGAGCGGCACATGCCCGAAGACGTCATGGAAGACGTCGGGCTCCTGCAGATATTCGAGCTCCGACTCCGGGCGAATGAAGGCGCCGGCCGGAAAGCGCCGATTGGCGAGATGATCGAAGAAGGCGTCGTCAGGAATCAGCCCGGCCACCGGAACGACGCTCCAGCCGGTCATGGCCCCCAATCGTCGGCTAAGATCCGCGAACTCCGGAATGCCGGAGCGCGACAGTTCGAGTTGTTGCTTCGCCGCCAGGAACTCGTCGCAGGCCCGGCCGGGCAAGAGCGTCGCCTGGCGGGCGAACAGCCTGTTCCAACGATCGTGCTCCTCATCGCTGTAGGAGGCCCAGTTTTGATCTATCGTCCAGTCCGCCTGTCGCGGCGCCTGCGCGTATCGATTCTTGCTTTCGTTCGCGAGCTGCAGTCCCATCGCGGGTGTCCGTCGTGGAAGCCGTCTCTCTCCAACATATAGGCGCGCGGTCTCGTCTTGCGAGGTGACAACGGCCGGACGCGCCTTAGATGAGCGAACATGGAAGAGCTTTCGCATTTTATCGGCGGTCGCCGAGTCAAGGGAAAGTCGGGCCGTTTTACTGACGCCTATGAGCCGATGACGGGAGCGGCGATCTCGCGCGTGCCGCTCGCCAGCCGCGACGAGGTGCGTGAGGCGATCGCCGACGCCGCCGCGGCGCAGCGAGAATGGGCGGCGGTCAATCCGCAGCGCAGAGCCCGCGTGCTGATGAAATTCGTCGATCTCGTCGGGCGCGAGAAGGAGAGGCTTGCGGCGATTCTCGCCCGCGAGCACGGCAAGACCCTCGCCGATGCGCAGGGCGAGATCCAGCGCGGCGTCGAGGTTGCCGAATTTTGCATCGGCGTGCCGCATCTGATGAAGGGCGAATATACCGATTCCGCGGCGGCCGGCCTCGACGTCTATTCGATGCGCCAGCCGCTCGGCGTCGTCGCCGGCATTACGCCTTTCAATTTTCCGGTGATGATTCCGATGTGGAAATTCGCCCCGGCGATCGCCTGCGGCAATTCCTTCATTCTGAAGCCTTCCGAACGCGATCCCGGCGCGCCCTTGTTTCTCGCCGAACTGATGCTCGAAGCCGGCCTGCCGCCGGGCGTGCTCAATGTCGTCAACGGCGACAAGGAAGCGGTCGACGCGCTGCTCGAAGACCCTGACGTCAAGGCCATCGGCTTCGTCGGTTCGACGCCGGTCGCCGAATATGTCTATGCGCGTGGCGCCGCCCACGGAAAGCGCGTGCAGTGCTTCGGCGGCGCGAAAAACCACATGGTGATCATGCCGGACGCCGACATGGATCAGGCGGTCGACGCCCTCATCGGCGCCGCCTATGGGTCCGGCGGCGAGCGGTGCATGGCGATCTCGGTGGCCGTGCCGGTCGGGGAAGCAACCGCCGACGCGCTGGTCGCTCGGCTCGAACCGCGGGTCGAAAATCTGCGCGTCGGCCCTTCGACCGATCCTTCAGCCGATTTCGGTCCGCTGATCACGCGCGCGCATCTGGAGCGGGTCAAGGACTACGTCGCGCTTGGCGTCGGGGAGGGCGCCAAACTCCGGGTCGACGGACGCGGCTTCAAAATGCAAGGCTATGAGAACGGCTTCTATATGGGCGGATGTCTGTTTGACGAGGTGCGCCCGGAGATGAGGATCTACAAGGAGGAAATCTTCGGCCCGGTGCTCTGCGTGGTGCGCGCGCGCAGCTTCGATGAAGCGCTGTCGCTGGCCAATGATCACGAATATGGCAATGGCGTCGCGATCTATACACGCGACGGCGATGCGGCGCGCGAATTCGCCTCGCGCGTCGAAGTGGGCATGGTCGGCGTCAATGTGCCGATCCCGACGCCGCTGGCCTATTACACGTTTGGCGGCTGGAAGCGCTCGATGTTCGGCGATCTCAATCAGCATGGGCCGGACGCCATCCGCTTCTATACAAAGACGAAGACGGTCGCGTCGCGCTGGCCAGGCGGCGTCCGGACCGGCGCGAGTTTCGTCATGCCGACCTTGTCCTAGCTATGATGCGCGCGGCTTTCATCGGTCTGGGCAATATGGGCCGTCCGATGGCGACGGCGCTGGCGCGCGCCGGCGTCGAGACGCGAGGCTTCGACCTTAACGCATCGCTCGTCGAAGCCGCCGCCCAGGAGGGCGTCGCCGCGACGGATTCCCTGCGCGATGCGATCGAGGGCGCTGACGTTGCGATCACCATGCTGCAGAGCGGCGATCAGACGCTTGCCGTCTGGCGTGAAATCGCGCCTCAAGCGCGTGGCAAACTCCTCATCGATTGCTCCACGATCGACGTCGAAAGCGCGCGCGCCGCGCATCGGCTCGCGCAGGAGAGCGGCGCGCGCTCGGTCGACGCCCCGGTGTCGGGCGGCGTCGCCGGCGCGAAAGCGGCGACGCTTACCTTTATGTGCGGCGGCGAGCAGGAGGCGTTCGCGGCGGCGAAGCCGATCCTCGAACATATGGGCGCGCATGTGCTTCATTGCGGCGGCGCCGGCATGGGGCAGGCGGCGAAAATCTGCAACAATCTCATGCTCGGCGTCACGATGATCGCGACGGCCGAGGCTTTCGTGCTCGCGGAAAGGCTCGGCCTCTCGCATCGGGCGCTGTTCGACGCGGCGTCGATCTCATCGGGCCAATCATGGTCGCTCACCACCTATTGCCCCGTGCCGGAGATGACGCCCGCGTCGCCGGCGAACGATGACTACAATCCCGGCTTCATGACCGCCCTGATGCTGAAAGATTTGCGACTCGCGCAGGAAGCCGCCGCGCAGGCCGGCGCGGCCTCGCCGCTCGGGGCCGCCGCGACGCAGCTCTATGCGCTGCATCAGTCTGCTGGCCAGGGCGGCGCCGATTTCTCGAGCATCATCAGACTCATTCGCGGCAAATAAAGCGATTTCGAACAATCTTGATGTTGAAACAAACAAGACATAGCGTGCGCCGGCAGGCGCTTGCATCGATCAGCCGCACATTCTCTCCACGTCTTTATAGGAGGCGACACGTGTCGAATCATTTTACCGGCCTCAGTCTCGGACCGCCGCTTGGCGATCAAAGGTTGGATCTCTGCGATCTCTACGCCTTTCAGTCTCCAAGCGATCCGACTCGGTCGGCGATCATCCTCAACGCCAATCCCGCTTGCGATGAATTTCATCCCGACGCCATCTACCGGCTGAATATCGATAATGACGGAGATTGCCTGACGGACATTGCGATCAGCTATGTATTCTCGCCCAAGCAAAACGGCAGACAGACCTTTGACGTTTTCCTGGCGCGCGGCGCAGAGTCGCATTCCCCCGAACCCGTAGGCGAGAAGATCGTCTCGGGCGCGGAAGTCTCCTTCGGGCCCAAGCCGAACATCGTGCGGGCAGGCGATTTCACCTTCTTCACAGGCGTTCGCAGCGACGCGTTCTTTTTCGACTACGACGGCATTCTGGCCTTGTACGACACGTCCGGCGGCAGAAATTTCACTGCGCCGCATCTTGGCGGCAAGTCTCCCTGGACTGGAAAGGATTCAAACACCGAGGCCAATGTGCTTTCGACGGTCGTCGAAATGCCGACAAGCGCTCTTGGGGGCAATCCGGCGGTCAGAATCTGGGGGAGGTGCAGCGTGCGCGAGGACGGCAAGCTGATTCATGCCGATCGCGCCGGCCATCCGTCGGTCAGCAGCTTCTTCAATACCGACGAAACAAAGGAAGAATATAACGCCAGCGAACCCGTCAACGACCGCGCGCGCTGGCTCGAGCTGTTCATCCATCTGATGGGCCATACCGGCGACTACACGAGGGATGACGCGATTACGGCGATCGACGAGCACGGCATTCTACCCGATATGCTGAGCTTTGATCCCACCAAGCCCGCGGGCTATCCCAATGGCCGCACCTTCGCCGACGATGTCATCAATTTCCGGTTGTCTTTTCTCTCGAAAGGCGACATCCCGCCGGATGGGCTGGAGCCGCATACCGACACTCTGAAAGAGTTCCCCTATCTCGGAACGCCGCACGCGAAGTAAATCGCAGGCGCAAAAAAAACGGGCGCGCCGGCGGCGCGCCCGTTGTCGTCCATTGCGTCGTCAAAGATTACCGGTGCGCGCGGGTTTTCTTCGGCTTGGCGGCCGGCGCGGGGGGCGGCGGCGGCGGGGTCACCGGCATATATTGCAGGCTGACATTGCCGATGCCGGCGGAAACATTGAGGCCGGTGCCGAGGGAGACGGACACGGGCTGCAGCGAGATGGTCTTGTTCGAGCCGCCCACAAGGACCGCGCCGCCGGCGCCGGCGCCGACTGCGACCGACCCTTCCGCGCCGACATAATCTCCGGCCAGCGCGCCAGGCGCCACGCTGTTGGTGGCCGCGAGAACCGTCCAAATCATCTGACCCGGACCGCTGATGCCGATATTGGCGCCGACGTTAGTCAGTCTGCCGATGTAATGCTGGGGCGGGCTGCCTTTAGCGTCCGTGTAGACGCAGTCGAGCGCCTGATTCTCCATGATGATCATGCCGACGCCGCCGGAGACATGGCAGAGAAGGGTGCCGACTTGCACCGACTGGGCCATGGCGGCGCTGGACGACATCGCGATGAAAGACATCGCGCATATCGCGCGGCCGAGCGAGGAATGAGACATTATTGAACTCCAATTGATGGGTGCGGAACTTAGCCGCGCGCCGGGACTTTAATGGCGAAAAATACAAAAAGTAACCCCGCAGGGAAGCCTTGGGCAGGCGCAAGGATATTGCGCCCAGCTGAGCCGACCGGACGCGGCGTCGCGCCGGAGCGATCAGAGGGCGCGCAACGGCCCGGCTTGCTTTCAGTTGCCCTAGGCCTACGTTTTTACCGAGAGGCGGCCGCTGCCAGCGGTAGCCCTACACGGAACGGCTCGCGACCTCGGATGTAAAGGCGCGAGCCGTTTTCTTTGAAGCGTCTTCTGCTTAGCGCACAGGCGTTCCCGCAGGCGCAATATTCAGTCGCGGGTCGTCTTTCGGATCGTAATAGTCGATCTGCCAAGGACCGGCCGCGTTAATCTGGAGCACTGAGTCCTCGTCGACGAAAACGTAATGCAGCACGCCGGCGGGCATTGCGATGAAGCTGCCAGCCGACAGCTTTTCGACGCTGGCGCGGTCGGCCGCCTGTCCCCTGCCGAAGCTGAATGCGCCAGAGATGACTGTGACGAGTTCCGCCTTCGGATGCGTGTGCGGCGGGATACGGTAGCCTTTCGGCGCTCTGATCCTGGCGACGAAGTCGCCTTCTTTGGTCGGGTCTCCGTAGAGCACCGCCATTTCGGCGCCGCCCGGCAATGAGCTCGGCGCCGCCTCCCACTTCATGTCCTGCGGGAGAAACGTGCGGTGCGCTTCGATCGCTCCGCCCTGGGCCAGTCCACCGCAGGCCAGCACGCCCGCGATGACGATCGCTATTGTTGTTTTCATGAGTCCCTCCCACCGCCGCGGTCGGTCTTCCACGACGCCAAGTCGCGTCGGCCCGCGGCGCCTTCAGGGCGAGAGATATAGGGCGAGAGCGACGGCGCTCATCCC
Source organism: Methylocystaceae bacterium (assembly GCA_009773555.1). Taxonomy (GTDB): domain Bacteria; phylum Pseudomonadota; class Alphaproteobacteria; order Rhizobiales; family Beijerinckiaceae; genus Methylocystis. The sequence continues at coordinate 6,571 of WSXZ01000029.1, forward strand.
TTCGGGCCGGAAAAAGCGTAGAATCGAAAAGGCGTCGCGTTGGCGCCGGGAGGGGCTAACCCCACCAGAAGATCGTCGCGACGATGACGTAAAGACCGACCAGCGCGGCCCCGTCGACGATGTCCGCTCGGCCGTCGACGGTGACCACTGTGACCACCAACACCGAAAGAAACAGCGCCGCCGCAAGAATTGGCGGAATGGCGAGCGTGAACGGCGCCGCGCCGCCCATCGCAAAGCTGACGAGCACCAGAATCGGAATCAGCGCCACGGCGACCTGAAGCGCCGAGTTCAAAATGACGCTGACCGCGAGGTCGGCCTTGCCCTGAGCCGCGAGCCGAACGCCCACGACATTTTCGACGGCGTTGCCGGCGATGGCGACGATGACGAGCCCGGAAAAGGCCTCGCTGATGCCCAAGATTTCAATCGCGGGACCGAGCGCCTCGACGAACCAGTCCGAGACGAAGGCGGCCGCGGCGCCACAGGCGGCGAGAACGGCGATCGCGGCGCCGAGCGACCATGCATGCTGGCGCGCATGCGCTTCAGCCGGCAGCGCGCGCTGCCCCTGACTGAGCATCGCCTGGGTGAGCACAACGAAAACGAAAAGAAGCACAATCGCGCAGACGACGGCGAGCTCCTGCTCATGGGCGCCGCTCGGCAGGTGCAACTCCTGCGCGAGCGTCGGCAGCACCAACGCCGACACCGCCAGCAGAAGCAGCGTCGCGATCATCCGCGGCGTCTGACTTTCGAAGTGAAGAACGCCGCGCCTCCAGCCGCCGGCGATAAAAGCGAGGCCCAGGACGAGAAGCGCGTTCGACAGAATGGAGCCGATCAGCGAAGCCTGCACGACGGTCAGCAGCCCGGCCCTGAGCGCGAAGATGCAGACGAACAATTCGGGAAGATTGCCGACCGCCGACTGAACAATGCCCGTCGCGGCCGGCGAGAGGTGATTGCCAAGCTGATCGGTGGCTTCGCCAATCACATGCGCGACGCTCGCCAGGGCCAAAGCCGCGGCGATGAAATTGACGATGGGTCCGGCTTGCGCAAAATGCAGCGCCGCGGCGACTCCCACAAGCCCGGCGGCTGGAGCCATCGTCGCGAGGACTTTTCCGTTGGCGGCCGCGTTCATCTCGTTTTCCTTTATTCGGCGACGCGCGCCACAGTCGGTCCACGCCTCGCGCCGGCGGCCGAGGGTGGATGGCGATTTGAATGAATGCAAAGACGCGTCAGGCCGATCAATCCGTCTTTCTCGGCCCTCGACCAAGACGCTTCTCCACGTCGACGATGAGTCTTGTGGTCTGCAAAACCGTGTCGGGATTGAGGCTGATCGAATCGATTCCCAAGCGCACGAGAAATTCAGCGATCTCTGGATAATCCGAGGGCGCCTGGCCGCAAATGCCGCTGTGCCGCCCGTTGCGCTTGGCGCCCTCGACCGCCATACGAATGATCTCCTTCACGCCCTCGTCGCGTTCGTCGAAGTCGAAGGCGACGATTTCGGAGTCGCGATCGACGCCGAGCGTCAGTTGCGTCAGATCGTTCGAGCCGATCGAAAAACCGTCGAAATGTTTGGCGAATTGATCGATAAGCATGACGTTGTTTGGAATTTCGCACATCACGTAGATCTCGAGCCCGTTCTTGCCGCGTTCGAGACCGAGCTCGCGCATCAGCGAGATGACCTTCTCCGCTTCTTCGATCCGGCGGCAGAAGGGAATCATCAGCTTGATGTTCGTCAGACCCATCTGGTCGCGCACGCGGGTCATTGCGGCGCATTCGAGCGCAAAACCTTCCTGGTAAGCAGGGTGCGCATAGCGCGACGCGCCGCGAAAGCCAATCATCGGATTGGCTTCCTGCATTTCGAAAACCTCGCCGCCGAGCAATGAGGCATATTCATTGCTCTTGAAGTCGGACATGCGCACGATGACCGGCTTTGGATAAAACGCCGCTGCGATCGTGCCGACGCCTTCGGACAAGCGCTTCACGAAGAATTCGCTGGGACTTGCATAATTTGCGGTCAGTCTCGCAATTTCGGCGCGTTCGCGCTCTGCGAGCCGCTCCGGGTGTACGAGCGCCATTGGGTGCGCCTTGATCGAGTCCGCAATAATGAACTCCATGCGCGCAAGGCCGACGCCGTCGTTCGGCAGCGCCGCAAGGCCGAAGGCGATATCGGGATTGCCGACGTTCATCATCACATGCGTGGCGGGTTTCGTCAGCGTTGAAAGGTTGACGCTCTCCACCTCGAAGGCGATGGGCCCGTCGTAGACCTTTCCGACGTCGCCCTCGGCGCAACTCACCGAGATCATGTCGCCGATGCGAATGAGTCGCGTCGCGGCATCCGTGCCGACGATCGCGGGAATGCCAAGCTCGCGCGCGACGATCGCCGCATGGCACGTGCGACCGCCGCGGTTCGTCACGATCGCCGCGGCCGATTTCATCACCGTGCCCCAGTCTGGCGACGTCGTATCGGCGACGAGGATCTCGCCGGGAACGAATGTTGAAAGCTCGCTGGCGCCCTCGATCACGCGCGCCTTGCCGCTGGCGATCTTTGCGCCGACGGCGCGTCCTTCGACTTTCACCGCGCCGTGCTTCGTCACCTTGTAGATTTCAGCGATGTTTCGGTCGCGGCGCGACGCGACGGTTTCAGGGCGGGCCTGAACGATGTAGAGCTGGCCGTCGAGACCATCCTTGGCCCATTCGATGTCCATGGGGCGGCGCGCGCCGGCTTTGGCGCTATAGTGCTCTTCGATCTCGATCGCCTGGCCGGCGAGCGTCAGCGCCTCTTCGTCGGAGATGCAGAATTTCTCACGTTCCTTGGCGTCGGTGGGAATGTTGCGCGTCGTCGCCCGGCCCCGATCCGAAAAGACCATCCTGATTTTTTTGGCGCCCAGCGCGCGCTTCAAAATAGCGCGCTTGCCCTGCCGATAGGTGGGCTTGAAGACGTAAAATTCGTCGGGGTCGACCGCGCCCTGCACGACGTTTTCGCCAAGGCCGTAGGCGCCGGTGAGGAAGACAACGTCCTCGAATCCGCTTTCGGTGTCGATCGTGAAGATGACGCCGGACGCCGCCAAATCCGAGCGCACCATTTTCATCACGCCGACGGAGTTGAACACTTTGAAGTGATCGAATCCATTGTCGATGCGATAGCGGATGGCGCGGTCGGTGAAGAGGCTCGCAAAGCAATGGCGGATCGCGTCGAGAACGGCGGCGGGGCCGCGCACATTGAGATAGGTGTCATGTTGTCCGGCGAAACTCGCGCTCGGCAAATCTTCCGCCGTCGCCGACGAGCGCACCGCGACCGTCAAATCGGCTCCATATTCGTCGGTGAGGCGGGCTAGGGCGGTGCGGATTTCGGCCTCGACATCCGGGGGCGTCTGCGCGCCATAAACGATGTCGCGGGCGCGCGCGGCGCGCTTGGCGAGATCATCGACGTCGGACGGGTTCAATCCGTCGAGCGCGTCCTTAAGCGCGGTCCAGACGCCCGCTTCATCGAGCGTATAGCGATAGGCTTCGGCGGTGACGGCGAAGCCATTGGGCACCAGGATGCCCTTGGCCGTCAGCTCCTGGTACATTTCGCCAAGCGAGGCGTTCTTGCCGCCTACCAGCGGCACGTCGGCGATGTTCACCTCATTGAAAAAACGAATAAATCGCCCGGAAGCCGAGTGCGCCGTTGTCTCTTTGGAAATAGGGGAGTCGACCAAACTATTCATGACGAGCTCTTTTGGTAAGGGAGCGTGCGTGAGATCCTGGCCTATTGCGCCAGAATTATTACAGCTGCGCGGTGATATTGAGCCCTTACACAGAATTTGTGTAAACAAGGCACGTTTTCAGTCGCATCGGCGCGCTGAGTAGCTTAAACATTGGCTCCTGGAGGCCGATCTGTCCTAGGAAACGCTTACACCGCTGGTTGTGGTTAAAACTTGACTTAATGGTCGAGATTTGGCCGGATTCTTGCCTATAATGGGAATCTGATTGGACGGCTGGCCAACCCAGTTCGTGCGATGGCGGGAGGCGCAAATGGATTCGCTGGATCTGGATCAGGTGATGGACGAAATTATCCCGAGAGGGGACAACAGGCCGCCGGCGCCGAACTTTCCTGTCCGTCAGCGGCCGCGCGCCACCGACGACGCTACGGCGGCGCTGGACCTCGTGTCGCAGGCCGCCGCGGCGATCAAGGAGCTCGAGAAGCAGTCCGCTCAGGCGGTGGCGCGCGCGCATAGCGCCGCCAATGCCGTGAGAGAGAAGCTGGAGCGCGCGGAAGACCGCGGCGATCGCGCCGAAGCTGCGCTGCGCAAATCGGAGTCGGAAGCCGCCGAACTCTCCGCGGCGCTCATGCAGACGCGGAAAGATGTCGAGGCGCTGCAGTCGCAGCTCGCGGCGCGGCAGGCCGAACTTGCGGCTATGGAGCAGCGGGCGATCGCGGCGGAGAAGCGCGCCAGTGAGGCCGACGCCTCCGTTCAAAGGATCGTCGATGCGATTCGGACGCAGCTGCCGGTCAAAGTCGCCGAACAAGCGAAGCCTGCGGCCTAGAGTCCAGAACTTGGACGCCTGACAGTCGCGAGCGGCGTAGGCTGATCCGGCCCGCCTGAGAATTGACTCCAGACGCGCTCAAGCGCTTCCCGTTCGCCTGGCGGCCGCGGCGTTTCGTTTGGAAAATGCTTCGGGTCGCTTTGGCGTTCAGGCATCGAGCGCGCTCTAGGCACCGTCCGGGCGATAGGTCCGCGCGCGCAAGCGAATGTCCTCCAAGGCAAGCAGCCATCGGGATGCGATCCAAACGCCGGAGAGGACATAGCTTGCCGGGCAGGCCGCCAGCATCAGCAGACCGGCAAGGCGCTGATCGGCAAGCATTGTCTCTGTAGTCGCTCCCCAACTTGCAGCGCTTGTGTCGAGAACGCGCGGCGCGAACACAAGAAGCACGCCGAGGAGGCAGGCAAGCTTTCCGGTGATCGCCAGAGCGGCGACGCCGCGCCAGCGCGCGACGCCCGTATCGCCGAGTATCCCCAGCCAGAACAGCAGGGCGGCCGCCAGCAGCGACGCGTGCATCGCGAGATGCGCGGTCGGATGCCGCTCCACATAGGCCGACGCCCCCGGCGCATGCCACGCATAGAGCAGGGCAAGCTGCGCCGCGGTAACGACCGCCAGCGCGCGACCGGTCGCAAGGACCGGCGCCGACGCGAAACGCATCCATAGCACAGCCAAAAAAGGCGCGAGCGCGCTCATGAGCAAAATGTGCGTCGCCATGTGAGACGCGCGAGGCCCGAGGCCCGGCCCCGCCGAAGCGGCAAGTCCGACGGCGCAGACGGCAATCCCCGCGACGGCGATTTTCGCTCGAAAATCTGAGAAGGCCTGGACGCTGGGAGCGCCGTTCGCCGTCGATGCAATCGCCAATTTCGCTCTGCTCATCTTTTCATAGGTGCGGGTTGCGAATAGGGACCATATTGGCCAGCGCGCCGGTCAATCCAGAGCTTGTGGCGCCTATTGAAACGTCTGCCGCGTCGCCTACTGTTTAAACTTGGGGCGGCAAGCAGCGTAGACGTGGACAAATTTCAGATACTTCCCCATCTCGCGGCGCTAACGGGCGCCTATGCGCTCGCTTTGCCGATCGGCTGGGATCGGGAGCGAGAAGAGCGCAGCGCAGGTCTTCGCACCTTTCCGATCGTCGCTCTTGCCTCCTGCGGCTTTATCCAGGCGGCTGAGCAACTCATGGCGAATTCGCCCGATGGGACGGCGAGAATTGTCCAGGGCATCATCACTGGAATCGGATTCATCGGCGGCGGCGCCATTCTTAAGCATGGCGCCATGGTTAAAGGAACGGCGACGGCGGCGAGTCTGTGGGCCACGGGCGCTATAGGCGCCGCAGTCGGTCTCGGCGTCTATGACGTTGCCGTTGCGATTGCGCTGTTCACTTTTTTGACGCTCAAGGTGATCACGCCGCTCGAAAATAACGTGCCGGTCGACGACGATTCGCCCGCGAACAAAGATTCCCGCGTGAACAAAGATCCAAGCTCATAGAATTTTACAGCTGTGTCGCGGTTTCGCTCACGCAAAAGCGCAGGCGCGATGGCGGCTGGTGAACCGCGTCGGCGGCGCCGAGGAACATCGACCACGTCTCGGGGTTCTATCGCCTGACGAAACGGGACTGATCATGGAGTTTCAGTTGGACGCAGCCTGGGAGCGGCTTCAGAACATTTGGCAGGGGTTCGTCGCAATTCTGCCGAACCTTGCCTTCGGACTCTTGGTCTATTTCGTCGTTTACCTGTTCGCCCTGGGCGTCGGACGCGGCGTCGCAAGGGTCGCGACCCGTTCGGGACAGCCTCGACACATCGTCAAGATTTTCTCCAGGCTGAGTCGCGGCGCCGTTAACCTGATCGGCGCCATCATCGCCCTGTCCGTTGTCCTTCCTTCGCTCGACGCCGCTTCCGTGTTTGGCGCCCTCGGCATTGGCAGCGTGGCCGTAGGCTTCGCGGCGAAGGACATATTCCAGAATATGCTCGCCGGCGTACTCTTGCTGGTCACGCGGCCATTCCATATCGGCGATCAGATCGTCAGCGGCCCGCATGAGGGCACGGTAGAGGACATTCAAATCCGCGCGACTCTGCTGCGCACCTATGACAGTCGCCGCGTCGTGATTCCGAACAGCGAGCTTTATACCAATCGAGTCGTGGTCAATACCGCCTATGAGGCGCGCCGCATTCATCTCATGATCACGATCGGCGTGAGCGACGAAGTCGACAAGGCGGGCGCAGTCATCCTTTCCAGTATCGCGAAAGTCGACCGCGTGCTGCACGAGCCGAAACCTGTCGTGCTGTTCCAAGGCCTTGGCGATTTCGGCGTCAATCTGGAAGTCCGCTACTGGATCCAGCCGACGATCATGCGCGAGGTCGTCGAATCGACCGACGAAGTCTATCGCGCCATCTCGCCGGCTTTGACGGCGGCCGGCGTCGACATGCCGTTCCCGACCTATCAGATCCTTTTCCACGATCAGACTGAGGAAACAGACGGGGAGCGCGGACGTCAGCGCGAAGGTTGGCCGCCGCCGAGCGGAACTGCGGCGCCGCGCAAGCAAAGGCGCGATCAGGCGGCGACGCGGACTCGAGCCGGCGAATTGTTTCACGGCGGATAGGCGACCGCTTTGCTTTGCATGAGCCCTATGGAGAGAGTGGAATGGATCACTCGCAGCAAACGCAACAGGTCACGCAGACGAGACTGCTAGCGATCATCGCCTTCTTGCTCGTCGCCTTTGCGTTGAGACAAACCTACGCCGTGACGATGCCGCTCGCGGCGGCCTTTGTCGTGATCGCCGCTGTCTGGCCCGTCAAACCATGGCTGCAGCGCTATGTGCCGGAGACGCTCAGCAACATCGGCACGATTTTGGCGCTGCTCGCCGTGCTGGCGGCTTTCGCCGGCGCCATTTCCTTTTCCGTCGCTCAGATCGGGCAGGCTTTTGGCGAAAATTCTGAAAAGCTGCAGCAACTCTACGAAAGGATCTCCGCTTGGGTGCAGGGCTGGGGCGGCTCGATCGGCGGAGTCGGCGGCTACGGCCGGATGATCGACTTCGCACAACAGGCGCTCACGAGCGTCTACAATGTCATTGCCTATATCGGCGTCATTGGCGTGCTCGTCGCCTTCGGTCTCCCTGAAGTTGCGAATCTGCGTGAGAAGATTGGACAGCAACTCGGCGGGCGTGAAAGACGCGAACTCGTCGACGCCGTCGACACGACGGCCGGGAAAATCCGCCAATATTTTTGGGTGTTCACCCTGACGAGCATAATCACCGGCGTGGCGACCCTGGTCTGGTCGCTGGTTCTCGGCCTGGATCTGGCGATGGTCTGGGCGCTGCTGAATTTCCTGCTCAACTACGTTCCGGTGATCGGCAATATCATCGGCATTCTGCCGCCGACGCTTTATGCGTTCATGCAATACGATGGCTGGACGATGCCGACGATCGCCTTCCTGGGCTTTACGGCGATTCAGATCGTGATCAGCAATGTCATCACCCCTATGCTTGAGGGCCAGCGATTGTCGCTGACGCCGCTGGCGATTATTGTTTCACTCCTTGTCTGGACCTGGGTATGGGGAATCGCCGGCGCCTTTATCGCCGTTCCGCTGACCTCGGCGCTGATCATCCTCTGTCAGCATTTTCCAAGCGTCCGGTGGATTGCGACGCTGCTCTCGAATGAACAGGCGGAAGGCGCCGCTTCGCCCGAGAAACCCGGAGTGGTCGCCCGCCGCTCCGCCTGATGACGCAGTCGAGGCGCGGCTGATCCGCCCTCGCCCTTGGAGGCGTCCTCAGGCGATGAGGCAGGCGTTGCTCTGCAGGTGGCCGAGCACGCGATCGACGTGCTCGGCGGCGCAGACGGCGATATCGGCCGGCTCGACCACTGTCTGACCGGCGCGCTGAAAGGTCACGCGGCCTGCGTCCGCCGCGGCGATCGTTGCGGCGATAAGGGCCTCACGGTCGGCGCCGCCGTCGAGCAGCGGCGTCACCACTTGAGCGATGATATCCAGCCGAATCGGCTCGTGGCGCAGATTGGCCGAGTGCAGAACGCCGGCGGCCGCGTCGGCCCGCAGCATGGGGCAGGCGATAGGCTTTGCCGAAAGCGCGCGGGCGATCCGCAGGGGTTCCGTTGAGCCCGTCAAGAGACCGACAAGCGCCATGCGCATCAGCGCGTCGGCGATTCTGGATCGCATCGCCTCGTCGACCGGGGCGCCGCGCAGCTCCATCGCTGCGACGAGCTCGTCCACCGAACTCGACTCGGGCAGGCGCGCGACGAGCGCTTCCATGGCCTTGCGCACGTCAAGGTCCTGTGTGGAAAACCACGCCCCCGCGCCGTCGGCGAAAAACGCCTTGCCGTCCTCTTCGCGAGAAAGGCCAAAGTCCGGCCGCGCCAGAAAATGTAGACCTTCGAGCGCGTCGGGCGTCACTGTGCGGACGCACTTGCCCTCCCGCTCTTTATGGATGAGCAGGGTTTGGCGGAAGGTCCGGCCGGTGAAAATATCCATGTGCTGCTCGAGCGAGACCTGATTGTCGCCCGCGAGCGCGCGCAGCAAGGGCGCCGCGGCCGGATTCATATTTTCGGGCATCATCGTCGAAAGGCTCGCCTCCCCGAGATAGGCCAGCCCGCGGCCCCCGGCGCCCGCCATGAACTCGGAGAAACTGCACGGCTCGTTGCAGTCTTCAAGAAATTCGTGGCCGATGTAGGAATCATCCGCGTTGCGCAGATTGGCGGCTTCGGCGCGAAAAATAGCGCCCCAAGTGGTCTCCGCCGGCGTGTTTTGCTCCAGAAAGGACAGCATTTCGCGGGCGCGGGCCACGCGCTCGCGCAGCGAGCCCTGCGGGCCGACGTGCAGCCCCAGCGCATCGCGCAGCGTCTGTCGGAGGCGCCATCCGGGCTGAACATTGTAGCTGATGAAGGCGACGCCGTTTGGCGCGAGATTTTCTCGCGCGATTCGCAGAATGGCGTCGCGCACCTGCTCGGGCACCCAGCTGTAGACGCCGTGGCATATAATATAGTCAAAGCCGCCGTCCTTGGACCGAAGGTCGGTCAGGCTCTGGCGGCGCAGATTGACATTGGAGAGGCCAAGGGCGGCGACTCGCTGCTGGCCCTCGTCGATCTGCCGCTGCGACAGGTCGACGCCAAGAAAATAAGCATCGGGGTGACGGGCTGCGAGCGGAATGAGATTGCCCCCGGCCGCGCATCCGAGTTCAAGCACGCGCGCGCGGGAGAGGTCCGGCGCCGCGAGCTTGAAGATGCGTGCGACCGCGCCGAGCCGCGCCGGATGTGTCTGCGGAAAGGGATGCGAGACATAAGGAAGATCGTCATAGGAAGCGGCGTTGCGCGCAATCGCCGCCTGCACGGCCGTCCCGAAGTGATTCGTCATAAGCAAGGTTCCGGAGCCAAAAGCAGATTCATTCTCCCTTTCGGCCGGCCAATTTGCAAATCACGCGCGGCGATTTCCGAAGGACGTCATGAGAATCGCGCCGCCACTACCCATCGTGGGCCGATATTTTTCCCATCGTGGGACGATGCGCCAGTTTGAGACGGGCCAACGCTCAATTTGAGGCGCGCAGGGTCATAATCCAAAAAGATGAATTACTTCAAGTATTTGACTTGTTTTCAGTCACTTGCGCACTGTTTCCTATTTATCACAGCTGCCGGAAATGTGGCCAAACGGAGCGCTGAAGGCGCCGTTCGTCGTTGACTGTGCATGCCCGTCTAAATTGTATTCATCGCGATAACGCTTCCCGCGGATCGGGCAATTCGCGGCTTGGTGCTCTTCGCAGTCAAGGAAATTGGGGGAACTGATCGTGACAAAACTTTCTCAGAAACTCATCAAGTCGAACGCTGGCGCCATCGCGCTTCGTCGCGTGCTCATGGGCGGCTCGGCCGCCGTCGCGATGGGCGCCGCCTTTGCGCCGACCTCCGCGAGCGCCGCGGTCTGCACCGGCTCCAATGGTGGCACTGCAGCTCCATTTGGATTTGCTTGCGGCACTAATGCCCAAGTCCCAATCTTCGCGGTAGGGGGCTCTGCTTTCGGCACCAATGTTACTGCTTCGGGAATTGGCTCGGCCGCGTTCGGCAACTCCAACACGGCGTCTGGGCTTCTTTCGTCGGCCTTTGGCATCGGCAATACCGCCTCTGGGATCGGCGCCGCCGCATTCGGCAACGGCAATAACGCCATCGGAGATGGCTCTGCGGCGTTTGGCGTCCTGAATACTTCTAAGGGATTGGGTTCAGCCGCGCTTGGCGTCAGCAACAAGTCTAACGGAGCTGGTTCTGCGGCGGTCGGCGTCCTCAACACGTCCAACGGAGCTGGCTCTGCGGCGGTCGGCGTCGGCAACACCTCGGATGGGCTCGCCTCCTCGGCGGTCGGCGTCGGCAACACTTCGAAGGGTGGTCTTTCGACCGCGCTCGGCAATCTCAACAAGTCGAATGGCGCTGGCTCCTCGGCGATCGGCATTGGCAACACGTCAGACGGCGACGCTTCTTCCGCGGTCGGCCTCGGCAACACATCGAAGGGCGCTCTGTCGACCGCTCTTGGCAATCTGAACCAGTCCAATGGTGCAGGCTCGGCGGCGATCGGCATCGGCAACAAGGCTGATGGCGACGGCTCAGTTGCGCAGGGCATCCTCAATACCTCTTCGGGCAAGCTGTCTGTCGCGCAGGGCATCGGCAACACCTCCGCCGGATTGGGCTCCACAGCGGTAGGCGTGGCGAATTTCGCCAATGCGGATGGCTCCACCGCCGTCGGCAACGTCAATGTGATCACCCCCGCATCGACCAAGGCGACTTCGGTCGGCTCCTTCAACGGGATCGATGGCGAAAACTCCACCGCCGTCGGCACCCTCAACGGCATCTTGGGCAAGAACTCCACTTCGGTCGGCGCCGCGAACCTTGTGATTGGCGACAAGTCCACCATCCTCGGCACGACCAACGCCGTTGTGGGCGATAACTCCACCGCCGTCGGCACGGTCAACGGCGTCGCGGGCGACAATTCCGCGGCCTTCGGCGCCTTTAACGGCGTGATTGGCGACGGTTCGCACGCGATGGGCACGCTGAACGGCGTGATCGGCAACGGCTCGAACGCGGTCGGCACAGTCAACGGCGTGATCGGTGACGGCTCCAACGCCTTCGGCACAGTCAACGGCGTGATCGGCAACGGCTCGAACGCGGTCGGCACAATCAACGGCGTGATCGGCGACGGCTCGAACGCGGTCGGCACGATCAACGGCGTGATCGGCGACGGCTCCAACGCCTTCGGCACGATCAACGGCGTCATTGGCGACGGCTCCACAGCGACCGGCTCCAAGAACCTCGTGATCGGCGACCAGTCGACCAGCACCGGCAACACCAACGCCGTCATCGGCGACGGCTCCACCGCGAACGGCTCCAAGAACCTCGTCGTCGGCGACAAGTCCACCAGCGCCGGCAACACCAACGCCGTCATCGGCGACAACTCCAGCGCGTTCGGCACGGTCAACGGCGTGGCGGGCGACAACTCCGCGGCCTTCGGCGCCTTCAACGGGGTGATTGGCGACGGGTCGCACGCGGTTGGCACGCTGAACGGCGTGATCGGCGACGGCTCGAATGCGGTCGGCACGATCAACGGCGTCATCGGCAAAGGCTCGAATGCAGTCGGCACCGTCAACGGCGTGATCGGCGACGGCTCCAACTCGGTCGGCACGTTCAACGCCGTCATCGGCGATAAGTCCACCGCGGTCGGCAACACCAACTTCGTGGCTGCCGACACCGCCCAGGCCTTCGGCTCTGGCAATTTTGTCATCGGCGACAAGGGCACCGCCGTCGGCACGAACAACGCCGCGATTGGCAAGAACTCGTTTGCCGCCGGCGTGGGTTCGAAGGCGATCGGCACGAACGCGGTCGCCATCGGAAACAACGCCCAGGCGGGCGCGAAGGGAGCTAACGCGATCGCGATCGGCACGAACGCGAAAGCCACTGACTCGGTCGCGATTGGTTTGAACTCGACCGCGTCGAATGGCGGCACGGCCGTGGGCGACTTCTCGACCGCGACGGGACCTCTCTCAAACGCCTATGGCTTCGGCTCTAAGTCGACCGGCTTCGGCTCCTCGGCGACGGGCGCGTTCTCGAACGCGAGCGGCGTTGGCGCCACTGCCTCCGGCACGGGATCGAACGCCAGCAACTTTGGCTCCACTGCGACGGGCGCGTTCTCTAACGCCAGCGGCGTGGCTTCCACGGCGATGGGCGTCGGCTCCAACGCCTCGGGCTTCGGCTCGACGGCGGTCGGCGCCGGCTCCTCCGCGACGGGCGTCGGCTCGACGGCCATCGGCGTCGGCGCAGTCGCCACCGCTCCCAACCAGATCGTGCTCGGCACAGCAAACAACGTCTACCAAGCGCCGGGCATCACCTCTGCCGCGAGCTTGGCCTCGCAGGTCGGCGTGACCAAGTTCACCACCACTGACGCTAGTGTCCTGTCTCTCAAATATTGACTATTATTGGTTTGAGATTGATTTGCATGGCGGAGGGCCCGATGGCGCGGCCGATCAAGCGGCTTGAGACG
>WSXZ01000030.1 GCA_009773555.1 Methylocystaceae bacterium
GCTAGGCCGCGCGAGACGCCTTGCGCTCGAAGAACAGCGCCTGGCTGATCGTCGCCTTGACCGTATCGACCTTGTACGGCTTGCTGATGAGAAACGCTGGCTCGGGCCGCTCGCCGGTCAGCAGGCGTTCGGGAAATGCAGTTATGAAAATCACTGGCGCGTCGAAGCTTTCGAGCATTTCGTTGACGGCGTTCAGACCAGAGCTGCCGTCGGCAAGCTGAATGTCCGCGAGAATCAGCCCCGGCCGCTTGCGCGCCGCGAGCTCCACGGCTTCCTGATGGGTGCGGGCGACGCCAATGATGCGATGGCCCAGATCGCGCGCGATGAACTCGATGTCCTGCGCAATGAGCGATTCATCCTCGATGATGAGCACATCCGTCGCGACGCGTTCGGCGATTTCCCGGCCGGCCTCCGTTACGAGCGCTTCGACCTCTTCTTCGGTCGCGCCCAGGATCGCGGCGGCGTCAGCGACCGAAAACCCCTCGACCGTGCGCAGCAAAAAGGCCTGTCGCGACCGCGGCGTCAGCAAGCTGATATTCCGCTGCGCTGCGGATATCTCGTCATCGGGCGCCGCTTCTGTGTTCAGCCGGATTGACGACCAGGACGTCATGAAGAGGTGGTAAAGCCCGACCTTGGGCGACATATTCGATGGAAACGCATCCGGATCCACCACCAGCGCCTCGAGCGTGGCGACGACGTAAGCGTCGCCGCTCTTTTGCGAGCCGCAAAGCGCCCTCGCAAACCGGCGGAGGTAAGGCAGGTGCACCGCAATTTCTCGGGAGAGGTTCATAGTTTCATCCTATGCCGCCCAGCGCCCAAGTCAATTCAAGCGCCCGCTGATAAGTCACAGTGTTCCTTGCTTGCAATGACGGAACAATTAGTGTTCTTACGCGTTCCATCAAGGGAGGTCGTCGCTCGGCCGCCCCGGGTAGAGGCGGCCAGTCTCGGGGCGAACTCGGGGTCGAGAATGAGCCAACGCGAAAATCCTCACGACAACGACGGCCCCTCCCGCGACGCGGAACCGAACTTGAACAATAAGACGGGTGGTCGGGAGGAGGCTGATGCCGACGGCTTCCAGGATGCTGACGGGGCACAAGCGGATGGCGTTGCGCTGGACCCGAAGGTCCAAGCTCAGCTCGGGCGGGTATTTCGCGCTTATTGCGACGATCTGATCCACCAACCTATTCCAGACAAATTCACTGTGCTGCTGGCCAAGCTGGAAGCCAAACAGCGCGAAAAGAAATGAGCGACGAGGCCTTCGGAGATCAGATGGTGGCGCAGATGCCCTATCTGCGCCTGGTCGCACGCCGACTCCTTTCAGAGAAACACCAATCTGCGCGCCTGGCTCGTGACCATTCTGCGCAATACCTATTTTTCCAGCTACCGGAAACGCTCGCGCGAAGTGCAGGACAGCGATAATCTCCTGGCCCAGCAAATCCCTGTGAAAGGCGGACAGGAGTCGGCGCTGACCCTTACGGATGTTCAGGCGGCGCTGGATAAGCTTGCCCCCGAACACAAGGAAATTTTGCTGCTGATCGGGATCACCGAACTCTCCTACGACGAAGCGGCGGAGATCTGCGGCGTGGCCATTGGCACCGTCAAGAGCCGGTTGAATCGTGCGCGCGCCAAACTTGCCGAACATCTGGGCCTGCTCAACACGAGCGACATCGACACCGATCCCACCGTATCGGACCTCGCGGCGCGCCGACCTTCCCGCGCAGTTTGACAGGCCAAGCCTTCGCGTGGGATGCGCGACCAAGAAACCGCTCTATCTGACGGTTACGCCCGGCAGGGTCCCGACAATCTTGGCAGCGTCAATGACGGAAGGCCGTAACGGTCGATCATCCCCGCGATCGCCGCCCGTGTCGGCGACGGCCAAACCATACCCGCGGGCGCCGGGGATCGCCGCTTTGCGGGCTGCGCCCGTGTTCTTCCTCGCGATGATGTCTGCCGCCCACGCCGCAGAGAGCGTGGAAACCATGACCGAGGTTTGGCGCCAGATCGTTGGCGCGCTCACGCTCGCTCTGGCGACGACGCTCGCCGTGATTTTTTGGCTGGTGAGACAGCGCCGGGAGACGCAAAGGGCGCAACATGAGCTCGCCGAATTGAGCCTGGCCGTGGAAGCGCGCCGCGCCTCGCATTGGAGCGACACCGGCGTTCCTGAGGTCGATGCGATCGCGCATAGCATTCAGGACATGGACGAGCGCCTGCGCGAAAAGCGCAAGCGGGTGTCCGAGCTGAACGATTTACTGCTGAAAAGCTCGACGATCGTCAGCCGCGCCGGGGCGAATCTGCAACTGCGCGCGCTGCTTGACGCCGTGCCGGTCGGAATCATCATCGCCGAAGCCCCGAGCGGACGAATCGTCGAAGGCAATCACGTCATTGAAGCGATCCTGCGTCGCCCTGTTCGCTACTCGGAAAGCACCCAAGCCTATTCCAAATGGAACGCCATTCATCAGGACGGCCGCCCGGTCGCGAATGAGGAATACCCGCTCGCGCGCGCCCTTGCTGGGGAGAACCATCCGCAGCTCGAGTGCAAGATCGAGCGCGGCGACGGCGCCTACGTCTGGATCAACATCGTCGGCGCGCCGATCCGCGACGACAAGGGGGCCGTTATCGGCGCGATCGTCGCCATCACCGACGTCGACGAGATCAAAAACGCGGAGATGCACAATCAGATGATGAACCGGGAGCTGCATCACCGGGTGAACAATTCGCTCGCGATGATCCAGGGAATCGCCAATATTACCGCGCGCACGGCGCAGGACTTTTCGAGCTTTCAGCAAGGCTTTTCGCACCGCGTGCAGTGTCTGAGCCGCATCTCCACGCTGCTCGTGCAGACCTCTTGGGAACGAACGCCGCTCAAAGACCTGCTGATGATCGCGCTGTCTTGTGGCGGCCAAGACTATGCCGACCGTATCTCGGTCTCGGGCGAAGACGTGGAATTGCGCTCCGCGGTCGCTTCCGCCTTGGGTCTGACCATTAACGAGCTGCTTGCCAACGCCGAGCAGCACGGAGCGCTCTCCGACGACGACGGTCGGATCGCGATCAGCTGGCGTATCGATCGCGAAGAGGATCGTCCGCGACTGATCTTGGATTGGACGGAGACGGGGGGGCCAAAGGTCGAACATCCGGAGCAAACCGGAGTCGGGCATTTCCTGATCACCAATGTGCTCGCGCGCCAGATGGGCGGAGACGTCAGGCTCTCGTATCGCGCCGAAGGCCTGCAAGCCGAAATATCCGCCGAAATTTAAAAAGCGATCTCTGCGCGGGTCGTCAAACGGCTTGCTGCGGCGTCACCCGCAAGGCGGTAACGCGATTCCTGATCTTCCGCATCACCTCGAAACGGAAACCGTGATAGGTGAAGACCTGCCCGGCTTCCGGAATCGCGCCCGCCTCGTGGATCACGAGTCCCGCGATCGTTGTCGCTTCCTCATCGGGCAGCTCCCACGCCATGACGCGATTGAGATCGCGCACCGGCACGGCGCCGTCGACCAGCACCGACCCGTCGGGCTGCGGACGCACGCCCTGCACCGCGAGATCATGTTCGTCACGAATGTCGCCGACGATTTCCTCGAGGATGTCTTCGAGCGTGACGAGTCCCATCACCTCGCCATATTCGTCGACGACCAAAGCGAAATGCGTCTTACGCTTCAAGAAGGCTTCGAGCTGATCCTCGAGCGTCGTCGCCTCAGGCACAAACCACGGGGCGAACATCACCTCGCCGACATCGATCTTGGATGCGTCGCCGCCTGCGGCGTTCAGCGCCCGCAGCATGTCCTTCGAATGCAGGACGCCGACAAAATTATCCGGTCGCTCGCGCCAGAGCGGCATGCGAGTGAAGGGCGACGACAGCACCTCGCGCACGATCTGGGCCGGCGGCAGATCCGCGTCGATCGTGCGCATTTTGGTGCGGTGGATCATCACGTCCGACACATGCAGCACCTGCAAATCGAGGACGCCGCCGAACATGTCGCGCGCGGCGCGCTCGACATTGCCTTCGTCATGCAGAATATCGACGGCGCTCTTTAATTCGTCATAGGGCGAGCGAACCGTTCGGCCATAGCCGACCTCGACGCCCGCCAACGCGAGCACCATACGCACGATATATTCGACGCCCGCGAGGAGCGGCCCGACGACTCGCACGAAGGGCGCGATAAACTTCGCGACGCGCAGCGACGTTTCGTCGGGATGGTTGATCGCCAGCGTTTTCGGCAGAACCTCGGCGAAAACGAGCAGCAACACGGTCATGATGACGGTCGCATACACCGCGCCATTGTCTCCCGCGACGACGACCAGCACGCTCGTGGTGAAAGCGGAGCCGCCGATATTGACCAGGGTGCCGCCAAGCAACAGCGCGGCGATCATGCGGTTGCGCTGGCGCAACAGCCGATTGACGGCGGCGGCGCGCTTATCGCCCTCCTTTTCCAGCGAATGCATCCGGGCGTGCGACGCGGCGGTGAGCGCCGTCTCCGATCCAGCAAAGACCGCCGACAGGAACACGCAGACGATGACGACGCCAACCGCAGTCCATATGTCGACCTGCGGCGCGCCGGATTCGAGGCCATGCATGGCGCTATGTCCGCTTTAGCTCGTCTTTAAGAAAGCCAAGCACTTCATTGGCGTCGACCGATTTTGCAATGAACGCCTGGCCGATGCCGCGCAAGAGAATGAAGGTCAGCGCGCCGCGCTCGACCTTCTTGTCCTGATACATGGCGTCGAGGATGGCCTGGGCGTCGTGACGCCAATCCGGAATGTCGTGGATCTTCGTCGGCAGACCGACGCCCTTCAGATGGCGTTCGACGCGCTCCGCGGCGGCCCCGGCGCACAGGCCGCGGCGCACGGAGAAGCGCGCGGCGCACGCCATGCCGATCGCAACGCCCTCGCCGTGAACCAGGCGCGCGCTGTTGTAATCGGTCAGCCGTTCGAAGGCGTGGCCGAATGTGTGACCGAAATTGAGCAACGCCCGTTCGCCCTGCTCCATTTCATCCCGCGCGACGATCGTCGCCTTGGTCTCGCAGCTCACCGCGACGGCGCAGATCTGTTCCGCTTGACTATGGAACACCGCTTCCGAGTCGGCGTCGAGCCAATCGAAGAACCGGGCGTCGCCGATCAGGCCATATTTCACGACTTCGGCGTAGCCGGCGCGGAACTCGCGCAGCGGCAAGGTCCGCAGCGTGTCGACGTCGGCCAGAACCAGCGCAGGCTGGTGAAAGGCGCCGATCAAATTCTTGCCATGGCGCGAATTGATCCCCGTCTTGCCGCCGACCGAAGAATCGACTTGCGACAGCAACGTCGTCGGAATTTGCACGAAGCGCGAACCGCGCCGCACGCTCGCCGCGACGAATCCGGCAAGGTCGCCGACGACGCCGCCGCCAAGCGCGACGATCAGATCGCGCCGTTCGATCCTCGCGGTCAGCACGTCGTCGCAGACGCGACCATAGACCGAAAGCGACTTTGACGCCTCGCCAGGCGGAACGATGATGGTCGTCGCACGCAGGCCGGCGTCCTTCAGACTCTGCTCAACGGTCGGAAGGTGCAGTCTGGCGACATTCTCGTCCGTGATGATGGCGCAGGCGGCTCCGGGCGCGATCTCCGCAATATAATCGCCGGCGCGCTGCAGCAGCCCGTCGCCGATGATGATGTCGTAGGAGCGCCCGCCAAGCGCGACCCGGACAATTTCCTGGCGGCGGGCGTCGCCTTCCGTGCGCGCGGGATAAAGATGCGTCATGGCCTTGGCGAAACCTTTGCTTTGCGCCCGCTGTCGCAAGTCTTCCAACATTGGCAAGCCTGCAGCGAGAACGGCGAGCGTATCATCCACCATCGCATCCTGCGGAACTTCGCGCGACTCGACACGAAGATCGGCGAGTTCGTATAGGGGGCGTCGCGCCTCGAGTAACTGGCGCAGCGTCTCCTCCGGATCCTCCGTTTGCAGCAGGGGACGATCGTTCTTGCGGCGCACGCGCTTCAGCAGGGTCTTCAAATCGGCGTCAAGCCACACCGATACGCCCCGTTCGCCGATGCGATCGCGCGTGCGAGGGTCGAGAAACGCGCCGCCGCCGGTCGCGAGCACGACCGGGCCGCCGTTCAGCAGGCGCATGATGACGCGCCTCTCGCCGTCGCGAAAATAGCGCTCGCCATATTTGGCGAAAATCTCGGGAATGGACATGCCGGCCGCCGCGGCGACGATCTCAGCGTCCGCGTCGACGAAAGGAAGTCCGAGCCGCACGGCCAGCCTCTGGCCGATGGCGCTCTTGCCGGAGCCCATCATGCCGACAAGCACGATTACCCTGCCATTCAGGGCGGCCCGCACGGCCAAAGCACGCTCATCATTCATCGCTTGCGGAGCTGGAAGGACGACGCCGGAGTGTTGCGGTCGAGTCATTGGCGCAAATCTAACTCGCGCCGAGCGGAATTTCATCCGCGCCGGCGAGGGCGCGCGAAAGATACGCGACCATGAAGGTGGGCAGGCGCGGGTCGGAAAGCGCCGTCAAGCTCGAAACCATATGCGCGTCCGCGAGTTCGGGCGCGCTTTCGGTCGCGATAAAGTCCTTCACCCTGGCGAGGAGGGCGTGCGACGGCGCCTCGAAATCCAGTCTCTTGACGCAGGCGACATGTTGGCGATCGAATATCGCCGTCCAACCGGCCGACGCATGCGCCTCCGAAGCGGCGAGGCCCGTCTCTTCTGCGAGTTCGCGCACAAGACTGCCGGCAAGATCGACGCGACCGCCCGAGACGACGTCGGAAGGGTCGGGGGTTCCGCATGGAAAATAGAGCTGACCGGCGAATGAGTGGCTTGGCCCCATTTCCCCGAGGAGATAGGCGCCGTCGCGCGCGCGCGCCGCCGGCATCGAGAAGCAATTGTATACGGCTTCGTCCGGCCAGCCGAATTCTCGCCAGGCAAGAAAGCTCGAGAAAGACGTCTTGAAGAACGCCATACGCAAGACGCGCGCGCCATCTTCGCCCGTGGTCCGCTCGACGCGGCAGGCGAGCAGCACCGAGCCGTCGTAGAGCGCCGGATTGGCGCGTCGACGCTCCTCCCAATGGCGCTCGATGTCGACGGCGCGCTCCTCAACGAAGCCCCAGCGATGGTCGCCAAAGCGACACTCGAGGCGATCAAACTCAGCAATTTCGATGGTCACAGGCGGACCGCTCCTTGGCCGCAACGGCGCACGAAGCCGTCAAATCTAGGCTGAGTTCGACTGGACCGACTGAACGCATCGCACATGTCACGTGCTTTGTTACGCCTGCATCTGCAAAAGCGCCGTGCTGTCGCGAAATTCGACGATCTCGACGATGCGGCCGTCCTCGAAGCGCACGAAGTCGGCAAGCTGAACTTGGCCGCAACGGCCTGTGCCGCGATGACGCCATTCGACGATCCGACGCGCAGCGGCGGCGCCGCCGTCGACGATGACCTCGGGCATGGCGAGTCCGAGTTGCTCGAACTCGACCTCGATGGTGCGCACGATGTTGATCAGCGCGTCTATGCCGCGATGTCGCCCGGCGTGCGAAACCGTCGCGCGGTCGCCAACGAATTCGCACACGACGTCAGGCGAACACAGCTCACGGAACAGCGCGATGTCGGGTGCGCACGAGAAACTGCCCATGGCGATCAACCGGCGCGCCATTTCATCGCGCGAGAGTCCCGGGCTGCGGGGATGGAGAATGTCGTCGAGGCTTTGCGGCAGGAAATCGGCGCCGCGCGCTACGCAACGATGATCCCGGAACTCGTACATTTCCGAAACGAGTCCGTTCCGCCAGCGCAGAAAATGCGCCATGTCCATGCTGTGGATATGGCCGGTGGCGCGGTGGCGCCACCGGCTGATCCATCGCACCACGGTATTGTCGCCTTCGACAAGAACCGAGAGAACTTCCGCGTCGAGCGGTTCATAATCGACGTCGACGCGACGCAAATGGGCGCGCAGCGCATCCCGCCCGCGCCATTGTCCCGGGGGAAGCACGCCAAGTCGGGAGCAGCTGTAGTTCAACTCGACGTCTTCGACGAAATGTTCGACCAATGTCGAGACGTCGTACGTCATGCGGCTCCGTACAATCTCATGTACGCGCCGACGCGTTTCGCTCTCGATAACATGACTCGACCGCCCGCCCGGCCCGTGCATTCATCCCCCGCTATGGCGATGCATTTGTCGATGCGTGATGCGCCGACTGCGCCTCGGCAACGCCCCAAACCCGAGTGCGCGTTCGCCTTTTTGGGATCATTATGCGCTAATTGCGGTCCTTGTCGACCAACTTATTCTTGCCGATCCAGGGCATCATGCCGCGCAGGCGAAGGCCAACCTCTTCGATTGGATGCGCGTTATTTCGCGCGCGCGTGGCCTTGAAGGAGGTCTGGCCGACTTTGTTCTCCAGCATCCAATCGCGCGTGAATTTGCCCGATTGAATATCGTCAAGCACACGCTTCATCTCGGCCTTGGTGTCCTTGGTGATGATGCGCGGACCGGTGACATATTCGCCATATTCGGCCGTGTTCGACACCGAATAGTTCATGTTGGCGATGCCGCCCTCATAGATGAGGTCGACAATCAGCTTCACTTCATGAAGGCATTCAAAATACGCCATTTCCGGCGCATAGCCGGCTTCGACCAGCGTCTCAAATCCAGCGCGGATCAATTCCACGAGACCGCCGCAGAGCACGACCTGCTCGCCGAAAAGATCCGTCTCGCATTCTTCGCGAAAGGTCGTCTCGATGATGCCGGCGCGGCCGCCGCCGATCGCCGCGGCATAGGACAGCGCAGTCTGCTTGGCGTTGCCGGAAGCGTCCCGATGCACCGCGATCAGGCAGGGGACGCCGCCGCCTTTGAGATATTCGCCCCGCACCGTATGGCCCGGGCCTTTCGGCGCGATCATGGCGACGTCGATATCCTTGCGCGGCTCAATCAGGTTGAAATGGATGTTGAGGCCGTGGGCGAAGAGCAGCAGCGCTCCCGGCTTCAGGTTCGGCGCCATCTCATTGGCGTAAATCTCGCCTTGCAGCTCGTCGGGCGTCAGCATCATGATGACGTCGGCCCATTTGGAGGCCTCCGCGACGGTCATGACCTTGAGGCCGGCGCCCTCCGCCTTGGAGGCGGAAGCGGAGCCGGGGCGCAGCGCGACCGCCACTTCCGAGACGCCGGATTCCTTGAGATTTAGCGCATGCGCGAAGCCCTGGCTGCCGTAACCGACGATGGCGACTTTCTTGCCTTTGATCAAATTGATGTCGGCGTCCCGATCGTAATAAACGCGCATGTGCTCTGCTTCCTTGATGTGCGTGTGCGCTCTTGGGGGAACGGCGCGCCCCGCGCCGTCGAATTCGCTGGCGGGCTCCTTCTACGCGGGCCGCCCGGCAAGGTCAAAATTCTCGAGCCTTAGATTGGATCCGGCCCGCGCGAGATGGCGGCGACGCCTGTGCGGGAGACCTCGACGAGCCCGATCGGACGCATCAGGTCGATGAATTCATCAATCTTGTGCGGTTTGCCGGTCAATTCGAAAATGAAACTCTCAGTCGTCGCATCGACGATGCGGGCGCGAAAGGCTTCGGCAAGCTGTAGCGCGAAGGTGCGGTGGTCGCCGCGACCTTTGACTTTGACCATGGCGAGTTCGCGTTCGAGCGAGCGCATCGACATGGTGAGGTCGGTCACCTGATGCACGGGCACGAGTCGCTCGAGCTGATGATGGATCTGGTCGATCGTCTCCGGCGCGCCGGAGGTCAATATGGTGATGCGCGAGAGATGTTCGGCGTGGGCGACTTCGGCGACCGTGAGGCTCTCGATATTATAGCCGCGGCCGGAAAACAGGCCGACGACGCGCGCCAAGACGCCCGGCTCATTGTCGACGAGCACGGAGAGCGTATGCGACTCGACCTTGGAGTTCGGCGCGGCCGCGGAATAGGGAGATGGCGGAGAAGCAGGAGCGTTCATTCGGGGCGAATCCAAGCTACAATGTTTAGCCTGTTGCAAGGGCAATCGGCATTAGGCAGTCGGCAGTCGATCTCGCTCCGACTGCCCATTGCCGACTGCCGACTGCCTAAACAAGCATCTTGCCTTTTTCGTCGATGACCGCGCCGATCTCTATCCCAGCGTCATCGGAAAGATCGGCGAGCAGCATGTCGTTATGCGCCTTGCCGGAGGGGATCATCGGGAAGCAATTTTCGACCTTGTCGACGACGCAATCGAAGATCACCGGCCCGTCATAGTCGATCATCTCCTGGATCGCGGCGTCGAGCGAGGCGGGATCAGAGCAGCGGATGCCCTTGGCGCCGAACGCTTCGGCAAGCTTGACGAAATCGGGGAGCGCCTCGGAGTAGCTATGGGAATAGCGCCCGCCATGCAGCAGCTCCTGCCACTGGCGCACCATGCCCATATATTCGTTGTTGAGGATGAAGATCTTCACCGGCAGGCGATATTGGATCGCCGTCGACATTTCCTGAATGCACATCAGAATCGAGGCTTCGCCGGCGATGTCGATCACGAGCGAACCGGGGTGCGCGAGTTGCGCGCCGATCGCCGCCGGGAGACCGTAGCCCATGGTGCCGAGTCCGCCCGAGGTCATCCAGCGGTTCGGCTCTTCGAAATGATAATGCTGGGCGGCCCACATCTGATGCTGCCCGACCTCGGTGGTGACATAGACGTCGCGATCCTTGGTCAGCGCATAGAGCCGCTGCACCGCATGCTGCGGCTTGATCGTGGTTTCCGAATTGCGGAAGGCCAGCGATCTGCGCGCCCGCCACTCGTTGATCTTCGCCCACCAATGATCGAGCGGCTGTTTGTCGGCGCTCATCGCCTCGGCGCGCCACAGGCGCACCATGGCTTCGAGCACATGGGCGCAGTCGCCGACGATGGCGAGATCGACTTTGACGTTCTTGTTGATGGATGAACGATCGATGTCGATGTGGATCTTTTTCGAGCCCGGCGAAAAGGCGTCGAGACGCCCGGTGATGCGGTCGTCGAAACGCGCGCCGACCGCGATCATCAGATCGCAGTCATGCATGGCGTGATTGGCTTCCCAGGTGCCGTGCATGCCGAGCATGCCAAGCCAGTTTTCGCCCGACCCCGGATAGGCGCCGAGCCCCATCAGCGTCGAGGTGATGGGAAAGCCCGTCAGGCTGACGAGTTCGCGCAGCAGCGTCGACGCCGCGGGTCCGGAATTGATGACGCCGCCGCCGGTGTAAAAGATCGGACGCTTCGCCGCCGCCATCATGCGCACGGCCTGCTGCATCGCCTCCATGTCGGCGTCGAGCTTGGGATGATAGGTCTTGTGCGCGGCGCTGCGCGGCGGGGCGTAGACGCCGCGCGCAAACTGCACGTCCTTGGGGATGTCGATGACCACCGGTCCGGGCCGGCCGGACGACGCCACATAAAAGGCTTCATGCAGCACGCGCGGCAGATCGGCGATGTTCTTGACGAGATAATTGTGCTTCGTGCAGTGGCGCGTGATGCCGACCGTGTCGCATTCCTGAAAGGCGTCGGAGCCAATGAGATGCGTCGGCACCTGCCCGGTGATGCAGACCAGCGGGATCGAATCCATCAACGCGTCGGTGAGGCCCGTCACCGTATTGGTGGCGCCCGGTCCCGAGGTGACGAGCAACACGCCGACCTTGCCCGAGGAGCGCGCATAGCCCTCCGCGGCATGGGCGGCCCCCTGCTCATGGCGCACGAGAATGTGCTGCACCTTCTCCTGCTGGAAGAGCACGTCGTAGATCGGAAGGACGGCGCCGCCCGGATAGCCGAAAAGAATCTCCACGCCCTGGTCCTTCAGGGCTTCGACCACCATTTCGGCGCCGGACATTTCCTTCGACATCAGCATTTTCCGTCTTGCTTCTCGCGGCGGGCGACTAGGATGTTTTTTGTCTTCGGGCAACAAAAAAGGCCCTCTTGGGGCCTTGGGTCAAGCGCCATTGGCGGAGGCCGGGCCTAGCCCTGCTCCGTCCCCGGCGCTTCAAATACGAGAATTGCGCGCATTCCGCGTTCCGCCCTTTTGTTCACAGCCGACGTTACGGGAGGCGGGGCGGAGAATCAAGGGCGGAGAGTGACTCTTCAGCGGGCGATCCATCCGCCATCGACGACGAGGAGGTGGCCAACGATGAACCGCGCCTGTTCGGAGCACAAGAACAGCACGGCCTCCGTCAGCTCCTCGGCCTTGCCCATCCGCCCGATCGGAAACAGCTTCCCGGCCTGCTCAGGGCTGATGTGCTCCTTCTCCATCCATTGGTGGAAGACGTCGCCGGGCGCGTCGATGCCGCAGGCGCAAATGGCGTTGACGCTGATATTGTCCTTGGCGACCTCGAGCGCGACCGTCTTGGTCAAGCCGTCAACGCCGCCCTTGGAGGCGGCATAGGCGCCTTCCGCGGGATTGCCGGTGAGGCTGCCGGTGATCGACGACTGGTTGACGATGGCGCCGCCGCCGTTTTGGCGCATCTGGCGGATCTCGTGCTTCATGCAAAAGAACACGCCGCGCAGATTGACGTCGATGTGGAAGTTGAAGCCCTCCTCCGTCTCCTCGACGATGGGCTTGAAGCGCACGACGCCGGCGTTGTTCACCGCGCAGTCGAGGCGACCGTACGCCTCGACGGTCTTCGCGACCATGGCTTCGACGTCCCGCTCGATCCGCATATCGGCGAGCGTGAAGAGCCCCTCGCCGCCTGCGGCGCGGATCATGTCGAGAGTCTCCCGCCCGCCTGCCTCGTCGAGATCGGCGAGCGCGACCCTCGCCCCCTCGCGGGCGAAGGCGAGCGCCGTCACCCGGCCAAGACCTCTCGCCGCGCCGGTGACGAGCGCAACTTTTCCATCAAACCGACCCATGAACCTCTCCCGCGCCTGAGCGGACGCTTTCATCCGCCGCCGTCGCGGTCAAGCTCGTAAGAGGCGATCATTCGAGGCGTTCACGCGCCTTCGGCGGCGAGCACGCGCTTTACGCCTTCGTCCGCCGCCATCGTGTCGTGGTGTTTCTGAACATTTGGGTATTCCGACAGACCGTCCTCCAGCAGTGACGCGGCCCAGCGCTCCATCGGAAAAACATAGGCGTCGAGATAGCTGCGCTTGTCGCCGACCAAGAAGCGGCGACCCGCAAGATGCGCTTCGAGGATATCGAATTTCTTGCGCACGAGCGCCTTGGCGGCTTCGCGCACATTGTCGAACGCCTCCTTCTCGCGGGCGCGGGTGTAGCGGTCCGGCAAAAACAGCGGGAAGAACGCCGGGTGGAGATCGCCGGTGATGAAGGAGGACCAGCGGTCGGCCTCGGCCTCGTCGCGCGGCGAACCGTCGGGGGCGATCCCCGCCTGCGGGAAGCGGTCGGCGAGATAGCGCAGCACGGCCGCGGCCTGGGTCAGGACCCAGCCTTCGCCGGTGTCGAGCGCGGGCACTGCGCCTGCCGGATTGATCTTCAAATATTCCTTGTCGCCGAATTCGACCGCCTTGGTCTCGTAGGGTTCGCCAATCCATTCGAGCGCGATATGCGGCGCGAGCGAACACGCGCCTGTATGATAATAGAGCGTGACCATGGGGGCCTCCGGTTGAGGGCGTCGCTCTTAGAATAGGGCGGCCGCCCGCAGGAGGGTCGCGTCTATCCCTCGCCGCAATCGAGAATCCAGGTTTTGTCGCAGAAGGCGACATAGAGGCGCTCCTGCCCCAGCGCCGCCCCGAGTTCGCCGGCGAGTTCATTCAGCATCGCCTCGATCTGCGCGTCGGGAATGCCGCCGAGATAGGCATGCACCGCTTCGCCGGTAAGGATCGCGACCGGCTCGCGGTCGGAACCGACCGTGCCGTCGTCCCTGGGCCAGGCGTAGGTCACCTCGCCGCGGGTGAACATGCCCGAGAGCGCAGGCTGGCCCGCCTCGACGCGGCGGCGCATCCAGGCGTGCGCGCAGCGCACCGCTTCGGAAACGTCATAGACGCGGCCCTCGGCCTCCCAGCCCTCACGCAGCCCGACGGTGATGCGGAAATCCCGCCGCGGCCCGCGCGAGCCGTCAACGAGGCGATAGACGCGCTTGCTCATGAGCGGAAGGTAAGGCGCCGGGCGCGCGCGAGAAAGGCTAAGAACAGAGATAGCGCCGCGCAGCCTATGGGACTTCGATTGCGCCTTTGGCGATGTCGAACAGGCGCTTTGCCCATTCGTCGAGGTCGCGCTGGCGATGGCTTGGTTAGCGCTTGCCCGTCCATGTGGACGCGAGCTTTTGCAGCGCCTTATCCGCTTCCTGCTCAGCCTCGCGCTTGGTTGCGTAGGAATGCGGGGACCGCAGATGAATCTGGGAGCCCTCGCAGACAGTCCAACGGAACCGCTCAGCGTAGAGCGGGTCAGGCTCAATTCTGGACGTAAAGAGATCTGTTTCTCGCATGGCCACATTATGCGCGCGGCCGCCGGTTTATTCCAGAGCGCTCACGCATGCGCGACGAAAAGCTTCAGTCTTTTGAGACGACAGCTCATGAGCGCGCGTGGATGCCCGCGACAAGCGCGGGCATGACGTGGAGAGGTTGCGCGTCTTCGATTCAGTCGTCGCGCTTTTCGTTCATGACGGCGCCTTTCCACCGTCATGGCCGGGCTTGTCCCGGCCATCCACGAAAGTTCCCTCGGATGCCGCGCGCCCTTACCCCTCCAGCAGCCGCCGCGCGATCACTTGCGCCTGAATCTCGGCCGCGCCCTCGAAGATGTTGAGGATGCGGGCGTCGCAGAGCACGCGCGAGACGGGATATTCCAGCGCGAAGCCGTTGCCGCCGTGGATCTGCAGGGCGTTGTCGGCCGCCGCCCAGGCGACGCGGGCGCCGAGAAGCTTCGCCATGCCCGCCTCGAGATCGCAACGCTTGCCCTCGTCCTTCTCGCGCGCGGCGAAATAGGTGATCTGGCGGGCGACGTGGATCTCGATCGCCATCGAGACGATCTTGTTGAAGACGCGCGGGAAGGAGAACAGCGGCTTGCCGAACTGAATGCGCTCCTTGGCGTATTTCAAGCCGAGATCGAGGGCGCATTGGGCGACGCCGAGCGCGCGCGCCGCCGTCTGGATGCGCGCCGACTCGAAGGTCTCCATGAGCTGCTTGAAGCCCTTGCCCTCCTCGCCGCCGAGAAGGTTTTCAGCCGGCACTTCGAAATTGTCGAAGCCGATTTCGAACTCCTTCATGCCGCGATAGCCGAGCACTTCGATCTCGCCGCCGGTCATGCCCTTGGCGGGGAAAGGCTCGCTGTCAGTTCCGCGCGGCTTTTCGGCGAGCAGCATCGAGAGGCCCTTGTAACCCTTCTCGTTCGGATTGGTGCGCACGAGCAGCGTCATCAGATCGGCGCGCACCGGATGGGTGATCCAGGTCTTGTTGCCGAAGACCTTGTAGACCCCGCCCTCGAGCGTCGCGCGGGTGCGCAGTCCGGCAAGATCGGAGCCGTTGTTGGGCTCGGTGAAGACCGCGGTCGGCAGGATGTCGCCAGCAGCGATCTTGGGGAGATATTTCTCCTTCTGCGCCTCTGTACCGCCGACCAGGATCAGTTCCGCCGCGATCTCCGAACGCGTGCCGAGCGAACCGACGCCGATATAAGCGCGCGACAGCTCCTCGGAGACGACGCACATGGCGATCTTGCCCATGCCGGAGCCGCCATATTCCTCCGGAATCGTCAGGCCGAAGACGCCGAGTTCGGCGAGGCCGGAGATGACGTCGAGCGGGATGTAGTCATTTTTCGAATGCCAGTCGTGCGCATAGGGCGTGACATTGGCGGAAGCGAATTTGCGCATCTCGCTGCGGATCGCCTCCAGCGTCTCGTCGAGCCCCGAGGCGCCGATGGTTTCCGCCGCGGCGTGGTGGTCGATGAGTTCGGCGAGGCGGGCGCGGTTCGTCGGCGTGTTTCCGGTGAGGATCAGCCGGTCGACGCAGGCGGGGCGCCGCGCGACGATCTGCTGGCTTGAAAGCCCGAAATCCGAGAGCCGGACGATCTCGCCCTGGCTCATCGGAATGCCGCCGTAAACTTGAGCGAGGAATTCGGCGAAGCCGATCTGGTTCAAAAGCTCCTCGGTCTCGCCATAGGCGCCCTCCGCCGAGAGGCGCTCGGCGTAGTCGATGAGTTCGCGCAGGCCCTGGATATAGGTCGCGAGCCAGGCGAGCCCGTGGGCGGCGTGCTGGTCGGCCTCGATCAGCTCGCTGGAAAGCTTGCCGTCTTTCGTGACGCGGGCGCGCACGCTCGTAAGCGCATCCTTGTAAAGCGCCTCGACGGCGGCGAGCGCCTCTTTTGCATCGGTCGTCCAATCGGCGGCTTCAAGTTTCGTCGCGACGGCTGCGGTCATTTTGCTTTCCGAAATTAAGAGCCCTGAGGCCGAAAGCCCACCCTCCCCTTGAGGGGGAGGGTCGAGCCGCGTGAGCGGCTCGGGGTGGGGTGAAACGCCCAATATTTGGACCGCCACCCCCACCCGATCGCCTGCGGCGATCGACCTCCCCCCTCAAGGGGGAGGTGTTTGCGCCTACATGCCGACATTTGGCCTAAGACGCAACTGAGCCGGCGGGGGATAGCGCTTTCACTTTGAATTTCGGCGTTGGGGTGAAAAACTGAAACTCTTGATTGGCGGGCGAGACGGCCACTTCGCCGCCAAAAGCGAACCATCGCGCTGGCGGCCGCTTTGCAACAGGAAGGGATCATCGCCGCTTGCGCCTCTTGTAAACTCAAGACAGGAGCATATTCTGCCTGAAGACTGGCTATGTTTAGGGATATTACATGAAGGATTTAATCGTTATTCTCGTGTCATGCATAATTGCCGTCCCCGTGTTTAAGCGATGGGTATATTTCCGACGGTCCGTAATGGTAAAGGGAACCGTTGTCGATTTTCGACATGTATACACCGATGATGGCAGGATGTGGTGCCCAAACATCGAATATGTGGGTCTTGATGGAGAGAAGAAAATATTTGAGTCAGGGACAGGTGCAACATATAGAATGTGGAAAATAGGAGAGACTGTTGATGTGGCTATCGATCCTGTTCGAGATTCGGCTCCTGAAGTTTACTCAATAGGTTTTGAGCTAATTTTTGGAAGTATAATTCTATTTATCCTATCTGCGGCAATTTATGCTGTACTATAAATTAGCAAACAACCTTGTTCGAATTCTCGATGGGGGGCGCGCCCTCCCCACTAATGTGTCGGCCGCAAATGCGTCCGCTTCGGTCATATATAGCCATTCATTATCCACTCGGCAGCCGACTGCGATGGGTCCCAAGCCGAAATTCAAACTGAGGACACTGCCGGCCGCGCTTTATCGCGCCGCCGCCCGAGCTGGTGCAGCGCCGCCCTTATAGCCGCCGGACAGGAAGCGGCAGCCCGCCTTTGGGCCGCGCCTCAACTAAGAACAGTTGCAATCCACGCCGCGATGCGAGCGGCGGCTTCATCTGGAGCCAAATGCGTCACATCCAACCGTAGACTGTCGTTTCCTGCTTCCTCGATAAGAGGTCGAACGCCAATATCTTCAACATAGGAAGGATTTTGTAATTTTCCGCGTGCGCCTCGATCACCGCCGACAATGCGCTTTCGGTGCTCTTCAGCCTCGCAAATTATGGAAATCGTGAAGAATCGGCACTGTCGAGACGCCGCTAGTTGTTTTATTGCCTGCCAGCTTTCCCATCCCCAATCGGAGTCCGCGAAATAGGCATCCGTCAGGACGACGGTGATGGACTTGGGCAATTTCAAAATTTGATCGTAAGCCGCTCGTCTGACCTCCCGCACGGCTTCATAGAACTCGGGCGATTGGAATTCCGTAAGGCCGAAAGCCACATTGTAGATGGCGTGATTGTCAAGAAGACGCGCTTGCAGACGCGCGCATAAAAACCGGGCGATCGTGAGTTTTCCTACGCCTGGCGCGCCATTGAGATGAATAAGATTGCCCACCATGGATGACGGCTAACCTCTGCAATAATCATAAGACGAAAACGCATGCGCCGGCCGGCGCCGAAGGGCAGGTAAGCGCAGCGATGGCGCGGCTTGGCTTTGTCCGGCGCGAAGCGGTCGGGGTCGAAAGCGTTGGGCGCGTCCCAGAGTTTTCTCGTGAAGATGCAAAGCCGACGCAGAAAAACGCCTGCCGCTCCCGTCAGATCCTGCAGCGGCGGAACCCCCGCCAAGCAAAAACAGCGAGAATCAGCATCGGCAGCGCAACGCCGATGAGCGCGCCGGCATGTCCGGTCGGCGCAGGCCCCATCAACTCTTCGTCCGCCTGCGTAAATTTCGGCATTGCGGCGTAGTCCTGCGCGGTGAGCGAGGCGCCGGCCTTGGCGCGGGAGAGAAAAAACTCCCGCCAGTCGAGATGGAAGGCGCGGATGCGGTCGAGGAAGGCGCGGTAGCGCGTCTCCCCCGAGCCGGCGACATCCGCCATCGCCTGATAGGTCAGATAGGCGGGCGAGAGATAGCCGAGCCTGTCCGCCATGTCGCGCTGGCGCGCAAGCTGCGCGTCATGCTCGGCGACGATCGCTTCGACGCGCTGAAACGCGGCCTCCTGCGTCGCGAGGCGGCGCAGCGTCGCCTCCTGCGGACCGCCGGCCGGCTTTTCCGCGTCGCCATGTTCCTGAGCGTAGCGCGCGAGCGAGGCGTCGCGCGCGCGGTCGGCGTCGATCGAGGCCGCCCGCGCCGCGAGCACCATGTCGGTTCGGGAGGGCGCGGGATGCGCGAACGCCGCGAGGCTGTTGATCGCGGCGGGCAGGATCATGGTGATCGCCACCCAGGCGCCGATCAGCGTCAGCGCGTTGAACGCCGAACTCCGACCGAGGCCGTCGACGGCGGCGGCGAGCGCCGCCCAGAAGAGTCCGTAGAGCAGCACTACGATGAGCAACGCCGCGAAGCCCGGCGAAGCAAGCCGCTCCCAGCCGGCGAAGATCCCGACGCCGGCGGCGACGGCGAGAAGCGTCGCGAGGATCGGCGCCGCGACCCGCGCCGTCAGCTTGCCGGCGAGCGCGGCGCTGGGCCGGCGCGCCGAGGCGAGCGTCATCGCCAGAGTTCCCTGCTCGCGCTCGCCGGCGAGCAGATTGAAGGCCATCGCCAGAATGACGAGCGGATAGACGAAGACGATGACAAAGGCGAGATCGGTCGCCCCCGACATCAGATTCGCCGGATTGTCGATCTCGTCAGCGAAGAGAAAACCGTCCTTCGAGCCGGTCGTCACCCGGACGGCGGGCGGCAGAAGATCGCTCTGCCCTGTCGCGACGAGCGCCAAGGGCGCGGGCGCGAGCGCGGCGACCGCCGCGGCGGGGCCTCCGCCCATGAAGGCGGCGTTGCGCGGATCTCGGAACGGCGGCGGCTCCGGCGCGGGCTTTCCCTGCGTCTGGCTCTGCTGCAATTGCGCCAGCGTCTTCTGGAGGTTTGTGAGGCGCTGCGTCTCGTCGGCGCGGGCGCCCGCGATCGCCGCCTGTTGCGACACGACGCGCGACGCGCCCATGGCCAGCGCAAAAAGCGCAACGCCCGCCAACGCCAGCAGCGCGAACCAGATTGCGCCGTCGCGGCGCATCATGCGCGCCTCGAACCGCACGCCTGCGAGAAAAGCGGAAGAGAGAAAAGCGGAAGACATGGGCGCGCTCATACGGGCCGCAGACGCCGCGCCGCGAAGAGCGCGAAAGCGCAAGCGAGCGCGAGCCAGGCGAACAGGCCGATTATCGGGAGGGCGCTGTAGCCGAGGGCGAAGACCGCGCCGGGCGCGCGATAGGCGAAGCAGGCGATCTTTCGCCACAGCTCCGGACCCGCGACGTAGTGATTGTCGTGGGCGAAATGGATGATGTTGTCGCTGACCTGATTTTGGATGTCGCGCCGGTGCGCCTCGGCCGCCGTGGCGAAATCGAACTGGCTGCGGCTGTCGACGCCGGCGAAGGCCATCGAGATCGGCCGCAGCGCGAGCAGCGGGAACAGGAAGCCGGGCGCGGCGCGCAGCGCGTCCTGGCGGTCGAAGGCCGACTGCAGCGCGCCGAAGTGGCGGCGAGAGGCCGCGGAAGCTGACCGGCAGATCCTCGATGCGCGACACGCCGTATGTCTTCAGCGTCTCGTCGCGGAAAGCGACGAAGGCGGGATGGCTTTCGTCATGGCCGAATGTCTTCGCCTTGTCCT
Organism: Methylocystaceae bacterium; assembly: GCA_009773555.1. Lineage (GTDB taxonomy): Bacteria > Pseudomonadota > Alphaproteobacteria > Rhizobiales > Beijerinckiaceae > Methylocystis. The sequence continues at coordinate 20,037 of WSXZ01000030.1, forward strand.
GCGCGATTCCCGCCCGAAACTCCTGCCATGTCGGCGTCGGCGCGAAGGCGCGCGCGGCGTCCGTGGCGAGGCGCGGCGCGAGAAAGGAATTGGCGAGCCAGAAGGCGAGCAGCGTCACGAGCGCGGCGCGGGAGTTTCTCGCCAAAGCCGAAACGCCCAGCGCCAGAAAGGCGAAGCCGGCGAGATAGGCCGCATAGGCTGCGCCAAGCGCGCCGAGCCGAAGGAATTGATCGGCAAGCGACAGGCGCTCGCGATCGACGAAGAAGACGAGTGCGAGCGCCGCGCCGATGAAGGCCGGCGCGAGCAGCGCGAAAATCGCGCCGATGAGCGCCATCGCCTTGCCGGCGAGAATGTCGCGCGGCCGCGCGCCGACGCTGAGCAACTGTTTCAGCGTGCCGCTTTCGCGCTCGCCCGAGAAGCTCGCAAAGCCCATCAGGATGACGATGAGCGGCGCGACCGTCTGCAGGATGAAGGCGAGCGACAGCGAGCCGAGCCGCGCGCCGACGCCGCCGTCGCGCGCCTGTTTGAACTGTGTCTCGTTCTGCTTATGCGCCTCGAGCCACACCGCCGAGCCGACATAGGCGTCGACGCCGGGATCGGCGAGCGCCAGCGGGCTCAACGGCTTGAAGGCGTATTGGCCGAAATGCGCGGCGGCGTGCGGATTCTTGGCGCTCTGTCCGACCCAGAGGTCGCGATCGGCCTGCGCCGCCGCCTCGCGCTCGCGCAGGATGCGGGCGTTCTCGACATAGCCGAAGGCGAGCGCGGCGAGCATCAGCGCGACGACGAAGACGCAGAGCCAGACGAGGCGACGGTCGCGGAACAGCTCCAGCCATTCCTTGCCGGCGACGGCGCGCACGACGCGCCAGCGGCTCTTCGCCGGCGCCGTCGTGGCGAGCGGGGCGAGAGCGAGATCGCTCACGCCGCCGCCCTCGCGAAGAGATCGAGATAGGCGCGCTCCAGCCCCAGATGATCGACGTCATCAGCGCCGAAGACGGATGCGAGACGCCCCTGCGCCATGATGCCGATCTTGGTGCCGCATTGCTTGGCGAGGAAGAGGTCATGTGTGACCATCAGCACCGCCATGCCCTCCTTGCGCAGCCGCTCGATAAGAGCGGCGAATTCATTGGCCGCGAGCGGATCGAGGCCGGAGGTCGGCTCATCCAGCACCAGCGCCTGCGCGCGCCTTGCGAGCGCGATGGCGACGCCGACCTTCTGGCGCATGCCCTTGGAATAGCCGCGCACGGGACGATCGAAGGCGTCGCTCGGCAGGCAGATTCTCGAGGCCCGTCAGCGCGCCGTAGAGCATCACCTGCTCGGGGATATAGGCGAGAAGCGCGCGCGCCGCAGAGGGATCAACCGCCGCGTCGATCCCACAGACGAGCGCCTGACCTGCGGTCGGCTGGATAAAATTCAGGAAGAGATTGACGGTCGTCGTCTTGCCGGCGCCGTTGGGGCCGAGCAGGCAAAACACCTCGCCCGCCGGCACGGTCAAATTCAAACGATCGAGCGCCGGAGAGTCCGCGCCGTCGTAACGCTTGGTGAGATTGCACGCTTCGAGCATGGCCGCATCCGCCTTACGACTCACCGCCGGCGCGCGTGGCCCGCGCCGGCGTCAAGTATGATTTCTGCCTCAAATCTGCATCATTGCGTCAAGGCGGTCAAGCGCGCGGGCGACACGTCACTTAGCTTCTAGACCTTCCAAGGAAGCGGTCTAAAGCTGGTCGGCCGCCCTCTCGTTTTGGATTTATTCCGCGGTTGGGTAATTTTGCGCGCAATTGAGGATCAAGCGATCATGTCGAAGGCGCGGAGCGCCGCTATTGCCTTTGCGCCGCGCCGAAGCCTGTCGGCGTTATCATGCGCGCCGGCGACATGGCTGGGCGTCCTCGGCAGCTACCTTCCGCGTCCTCTACTGGGTCATTGGCGTCTCATTCCTCGGCGCCGTCTATCTGAAGACGCGCGTGAAGGGCGTGCGCGACGGCCGCTATATTTTTTTGGTGCTTTGGCGCGAGCCTGGCTCGGCTCCTCCCCGCGATCGAAATCAACAAGGAGTTCACCGCCTTCTTCGACGATCCCAAACGCGAGCGACTGACCGGTTGGCAGAGCTTCGTCTTTTCGGCGATCCGCCTGGTGGGCTGGGTGTTCGGGTGATCCTTCTCGCCGCCATCTCCGGCCTGACGCAAGGATCGTGACGAGAGCCCGATACGCCATGGTCGGCCCGCCGGTTCAAAGGCAGCCCCTTTCGGATGCTTTTCGCCGCATCCGAATATGACGAAAACGGCGCGCCGGTTTCCCGACGCGCCGCGAATTTTCTCCAGGCTGAAAAACCTATTTCTGCTTATAGGCTTCCGTCACATCCTCGACGGTGCGCAATCCCGGCTTCGGCGACATCACCAGCACCGCCATATTGCCGGGCGCATGTTCATTCTTCCACATCTTAGTGTGCGCAAGTGGGATTTTCTCCCAAGGGAACACTTCCGACATGCAGGGGTCGACGCGCCGGTCCAGCACGAAGCGATTGGCGGCGGTCGCCTGCTTCAAATGGGCGAAATGCGAACCCTGAATGCGCTTCTGGCGCATCCACACATAGCGGGCGTCGAAGGTGAGGTTGAAGCCGGTCGTGCCGGCGCAGAACACCACCATGCCGCCGCGCTTCACCACCAGACAGGAAACCGGGAAGGTCTGTTCGCCCGGATGTTCAAAGACGATGTCGACGTCCTTCTTGCCGGTGATGTCCCAGATCGCCTTGCCGAAGGCGCGGGCGTTCTTGGTCCATTCGTTGAACTCGGGCGTGTTGACCAGATGACGCCGATGGCGTTGGCGCCCGAGGCGGCGCAGAGCTGCACGGCGAAGACGCCAAGGCCGCCGGAGGCGCCCCACACCAGCACATTGTCGCCCGGCTTCAACTGGTGCGGCGCGTGGCCAAAGAGCATGCGATAGGCGGTGGCGAGCGTCAGCGTGTAACAAGCCGCCTCTTCCCAGGTGAGGTGCTTGGGGCGCTCCATGAGCTGGCGGTCCTGAACGCGGCAGAACTGGGCGAAAGAGCCGTCCGGCGTCTCATAGCCCCAGATGCGCTGCGAGGTCGAGAACATCGGATCGCCGCCGTTGCACTCCTCGTCGTCGCCGTCATCCTGGTTGCAGTGGATGATGACCTCGTCGCCGACCTTCCAGCGCTTCACCTTGGAGCCGACCGCCCAGACGATGCCAGAGGCGTCCGAGCCGGCGATATGAAACGGATTTTTGTGAACGTCGAACATCGACACCGGCTCGCCGAGCGAGGCCCAGACGCCGTTGTAATTGACGCCCGCCGCCATCACGAGAACGAGCACGTCGTGACTGTCGAGCTCCCAGGTCGGCACGACCTCCATCTGCATGGCGTTTTCCGGCGGCCCCTGCCGCTCGCGGCGGATCGCCCAGGCGTACATGTTCTTGGGAACATGCCCGAGCGGCGGAATCTCGCCCATCTCATAGAGGTCTTTCTTCTCGCTCAAGGTTTCGTTCCCTTCCGGCGGAGCTTATAATAGGGCGACGGCGCGCTTCATAGCGCGAAATTCCTATGGATCGGCAAGTGTTTCTCTATCGCTGCGGGAAGCCTTTCGGCGCCGGCGCATTATTTATCTGCGCCTGGGGGCAGAAAGAGACCCGATGGAAACCGCGCCCGAGATCGATTTCATCGACATGGAGCCGCGCCCGGAGCTGGGCGCAAAAATCGTCGCCAAGCTGGCTCAGCTGGAGAAGGTTTATGGGCGCATGACCGCCTGCCGCGTCGTCGCCAAGGGGCCCAGCGGCCATCATCGGACCGGCGGCCAACATCATTTTACGATCTACATCGCGCTCCCCGACGGTCGCGAAGTGTCGGTAGAGCGCACGCCCGACGCCGACGAGCGCTTCATGGACGCTGATTTCGCGCTCAACGACGCCTTCAGGCGGGCGCGGCGGCAATTGCGCGATCAGTCGCGCCAGCTTCGCGGCAAGGTCAAGCATCACGAGACGGCGCCGACGGCCGTGGTGAAAAGCGTATCTCGCGCCGACGGCTTCGGCTTCCTTGAAAGCGAGGATGGACGCGAGATTTATTTTCACCGCAACAGCGTGGCCGAACCCGGCTTTGACGCGCTCGAAATCGGCGAGCGGGTGGAGTTCCTGGAAGGCCAAGGCCGGGAGGGCGGGATAGGCATGTATTGGCCGGAGGCCGCGCGCCATGCCGCGTAAGTTGAAGCCCGGCGATCCCGTCAGCTGGAAGACATCCCAGGGCGTGACGACCGGCAAGGTCGTCAAGAAGGTCACGGCGCGGGCGCGCGTGAAAGGCCATGTCGCCGAGGCGAGCCCGGACAATCCACAATATCTGGTCGAAAGCGGTAAGACGGGCGCCCGCGCGATCCACAAGCCAAAAGCGCTGAAGAAAGATGAGCGCTGACTCGAGGCGTGCGACTTGCTCAAGCGGCTATACTACTCAACGGTCACGTAAATTCCTCCCGTTGATACCTACATCAATAAGGGCGCCGGCTGGATTTCGGACGCTTACCGCCCATTGCGCCCGTCTTCCTCCAGCGCTGGCCGCATGCTAAGCGCAACGGCGGAGGAGAGGCTATATGAACGACATGTCCGCCCCGCGCCGCGACAAGCCCTGGATGTTTCGCACCTACGCCGGTCATTCGACGGCCAGCGAGTCCAATAAGCTCTATCGCTCCAATCTCGCCAAAGGGCAGACCGGTCTCTCCATCGCATTCGATCTGCCGACGCAGACGGGCTACGACTGCGACCACATTCTCTCGCGCGGCGAGGTCGGCAAGGTCGGCGTGCCGGTCTCGCATCTTGGCGACATGCGCGCGCTCTTCGACGGCATTCCGATCGCCGAGATGAATACGTCGATGACCATCAACGCCACCGCCGTGTGGCTGATGGCGCTCTACATCGCCGCCGCCGAGGAACAGGGCGCGCCCCGCGCAAAACTGCAGGGCACGACGCAAAACGACATCATCAAGGAATATCTCTCGCGCGGTTCCTATGTGTTTCCGCCGACGCAGTCGCTGCGCCTCACACAGGACCTCATTCTCTTCACAACGAAGGAATGCCCCAAGTTCAATCCGATGAACGTCTGCTCCTACCATCTGCAGGAAGCCGGCGCGACGCCGTCGCAGGAACTGGCCTATGCGCTCGCGACCGCCGTCGCCATTCTCGACAATGTGAAGACGTCTGGCGAACTCTCGGACGAAGATTTCGCGCAGGTCGTCGGCCGCATCTCCTTCTTCGTCAACGCCGGCATGCGCTTCGTCACCGAACTGTGCAAAATGCGGGCGTTCGCGGAGCTTTGGGAAGAGATCACGCGCGAGCGCTACGGGGTGAAGGACGAGAAGCTCCGCCGCTTCCGCTATGGCGTGCAGGTCAATTCGCTGGGCCTCACCGAGCAGCAGCCGGAAAACAACGTCTATCGCATCCTGATCGAGATGCTCGCCGTCGTTCTCTCCAAGAACGCGCGCGCGCGCGCCGTGCAGCTTCCGGCCTGGAACGAAGCGCTCGGCCTGCCGCGCCCCTTCGACCAGCAATGGTCGCTGCGCATGCAGCAGATCATGGCCTATGAGACGGACCTCTTGGAATATGGCGACATCTTCGACGGCAATCCGGAGATCGCCCGCAAGGTCGCCGAATTGAAGGCCGAAGCGATGGCCGAACTCAAGAAGATCGAAGAACTCGGCGGCGCGGCCGCGGCGGTCGAGATCGGCTATATGAAGGGCAAGCTCGTCGAAGCTAACACCGCGCGTCTCGAGTCGATCGAGGCCGGCGAGCAGATCGTCGTCGGCGTCAACAAATTCACTGGCGGCGAGCCGTCGCCGCTCGCCTCGGGCGACGACCAGATCATGGTCGTGCCGGAACATGTCGAAGCCGAACAGATTGCGCGGCTGAAGGCCTGGCGCGAAAGCCGCGACCAGAACGCCGCGCAAGCCGCGATCGAAGAGCTGGCCCGCGCCGCCAAGGAAGGCCGCAATATGGTCGAGCCGTCCATCGCTGCGGCGAAGGCGGGCGTCACCACCGGCGAATGGGGCAATGTTTTACGCGGGGTGTTCGGGGAATATCGCGCGCCGACGGGCGTCTCCTCGACCGCCCGACAGGTCGGCGGCGCGCTCGACGCCGTGCGCGGCGAAGTCGAACGCGTGTCGCAAAAGCTCGGCAAGCGCGCGAAATTTTTGGTCGGCAAGCCGGGCCTCGACGGCCATTCCAACGGCGCCGAGCAGATCGCCGTGCGCGCCCGCGACGCCGGCTTCGACGTGATCTACGCCGGCATCCGCTCGACGCCGGCCGAACTCGTCGAGGCGGCGAAGAAGGAAGGCGCGCATTGCATCGGCCTCTCCATTCTCTCAGGCTCGCATGTGACGCTGGCGCATGAAGTGATCAAACTGATGAAGCAGGAGGGCGTGGACGCGCCGCTGGTCGTCGGCGGCATTATTCCGCCAGCCGATGAAAAGCTTTTGCGCGACGCGGGCGTCGCGGCGGTCTATACGCCGAAGAACTATGACCTCAACGCCATCATGACCGACCTCGCCCACATCATCGAGAAGGCGGCGGTTTAGGCGCGAATCGCAACCTCTCCGCGTCATGCCCGCGCTCGTCGCGGGCATCCACGCGCCAGTTCAGTCGGCCTGCCGCATAAGTGGCGATTGCCTTCGTGGATGGCCGGGACAAGCCCGGCCATGACGCGCCCAATGTCAGGTCTCGACAGGGATTGCTTTGGGCAGCCCGGACTTGTGCCGCGCGCCGCGCATGCGCAATAACCGACCTACGAAAACAAGCTCGGGAAGTTAATGACTGCCGACGCCATCGCCCCACCCGATTTCTTTAGCCGGGATCGAACCATCGCTTCTCCCGCCTTCAATCGCTGGCTCGTGCCGCCGGCGGCGCTGGCGATTCATCTCTGCATCGGCATGGCCTACGGCTTTTCCGTCTTCTGGCTGCCGCTGTCGCGGATCATTGGCGGCGCGCAGCCGAAGGAATGCCCTGAGACGCTCGGGTTTTTCGCCACGCTCGTGGCGACCGATTGCGACTGGAAGGTCAGCTGGCTTGGCTGGACCTTCACGCTCTTTTTCGTCCTGCTCGGCTCCTCGGCGGCGGTCTTCGGCCATTGGCTGGAGACGGCCGGACCCCGAAAGGCCGGTCTCGCGGCGGCCTGCTGCTGGTGCGGCGGCCTGCTGATCTCGGCGCTCGGCGTCTATCTGCATCAGATCTCTTTGCTGTGGATCGGCTCCGGCGTGATCGGCGGCATTGGTCTCGGGCTCGGATATATCTCGCCCGTCTCGACGCTCATCAAATGGTTTCCCGACCGGCGCGGCCTGGCGACGGGTCTCGCGATCATGGGATTTGGCGGCGGCGCCATGATCGGCGCGCCGCTCGCCGACCGGCTGATGGGCTTCTACGCCACGCCGGCTTCGCCGGGCGTCTGGCAGACCTTCGTGACGCTGGCGGCGATCTATTTCGCCTTCATGGTCGCCGGCGCGCTCAGCTACCGGGTGCCGTCCGAAGGCTGGACGCCGGAAGGATTCACGCCGCCCGCGGCGGCCAAGAACGCCATGGTGACGCATCGTCATGTGCATCTCGACGTCGCCTGGAAGACGCCGCAATTCTGGCTGCTCTGGGCCGTGCTCTGTCTCAACGTCTCCGCCGGCATCGGCGTTCTGGGCATGGCCTCGCCGATGCTGCAGGAAGTTTTCGGCGGCAGGCTGATCGGTCTGGACATCGGTTTTGATCAGCTCGCCCCCGATCAGAAAAAGCAGATCGCGGCGATCGCAGCGGGCTTCACTGGCCTGTTGAGCCTGTGCAACATCGGCGGGCGCATCGGCTGGGCCTCGGCGTCCGATACATTTGGCCGCAAGGTCACCTACGCGATCTTTTTTATCGTCGGCATCGCGCTCTATTCCGCCGAACCCTTCGCGGCGAAGGGCGGCATGGTCGGCCTCTTCGTCCTGCTCTTCGCCGTCATCATCACCATGTATGGCGGCGGCTTCGCGACGATCCCCGCCTATCTCGCCGACATCTTCGGCACGCATCATGTCGGCGCCATTCATGGCCGGCTGCTGACCGCCTGGTCGACGGCGGGCGTGCTCGGACCGGTGCTGGTCAATTACATTCGCGAATATCAGCTTGCGCACGGCGCGCCGCGCGAAGACGCCTATAATCAGACCATGTATGTGCTCGCGGGCCTGCTGCTCTGCGGTCTCGTCTGCAATCTGCTGGTGCGGCCCTGCGCCGAGAAATATTACATGAGCGATGAAGAGGTCGCGGCGCAAAAGCACATCACGGTCGCCGAGGTCGTCAAGGAAGATGACGAGGTCCACGCCGACTTCGAGGATTTCGTCGAAGAAGGGTTGGACCCCGCGGCGACCGACGCCGATCCGCCGGTCGCCGCGCGCCCGTCGCCCGGCTCAAAGGGCGGATCATTGCTGCTGGTTTTCGCCTGGGCCGCCGTTGGCGTCCCCCTCGCCTGGGGGGTCTGGACGACGCTTCTCAAAACCGCCGCGCTGTTTCACTAGGCGCTCGCGATGAGCTTAATCGGCTTCGGGCGGCAGGCTTCGAACTCGGCTTAATTTCAACTCACTTTCAGCCGTCATGCCCGGCCTTGTGCCGGGCATCCACGCCGGGACATCGCGAGGCGCATCGCGCGGAGGCGGTATATTTGGTTCATGTTCTCACATTTGCATCGCGTGGTCGCGTGGATGGCCGCGACAAGCGCGGCCATGACGCGGTGAGATGACGCCTGTTAACCTGGGTTCGGTCCTGTTTCGCGCGGCCCTCGCCTTGATCGCGGCCGGCTTGTTTGCCAGAAGTCGGAGTCGCTTGGCGCCTTCGTGATTCGTCGCGGGGCCGACAAACGAGACGAGGGCCTCTATGGCGACCGCTTGCACGAATGGGCTCGACACCGGTTTTGTCGATCTCGGTTATATGAAAGTCGCCGTTCTTGGCGTGGTGCAGGGCATCACCGAGCTTCTGCCGATCTCCTCGACCGCGCATATGCGCATCGTGCCGGCGCTGCTCGGCTGGAAGGACCCCGGCTCCGCCTTCTCCGCGGCGATGCAGCTCGCGGCGCTCGCCGCCGTCGTCAGCTATTTCTGGAGCGACATCCGCGCGCTTGCCGAGGGGTCCGTGCGGGCGCTGGTGCGGCGCGATTTCAACGCCTGGACCTTTCGCTTCGTCGTCTGGATCGCGCTCGCGACCGTGCCGATCGGCATCGCCGGCCTCGCGCTGTCGCATACGCTCAACACCTGCGGCTCGCCGCTGCGCACGCTGCCGGTGATCGGCATTTCCTCGATCGTGATGGCGGCGCTGCTCGCCATCGCCGAACTCTATTGCAATCACAAGCGCACGCTCGAACATGTCAGCCTGAAGGACGCGATGATCGTCGGCTTCGCGCAGGTCGGCGCGCTCATTCCGGGCGTCTCGCGCTCGGGCTCGACTCTGACGGCGGCGCTCTTCTTAGACCTCAAGCGCGAGGAAGCGGCGCGCTTTTCCTTCCTGCTCGGCCTGCCGGCGATCGCCCTCGCGGGCCTCAAGGAGCTGTGGGAGCTGCATAAGGCGCAGCTCGATTTCCACGGCTGGGCGGTGCTGACGCTCGGGCTCTTCGTCGCCTCGATCTCCGCCTTTGTCGCGATCTGGGGCTTGCTGCGGATTCTCGAGCGCTTCTCCGCCTGGCCCTTCGTCTTCTATCGCGCCTTCATCGGAATCGTGCTGCTCGTCGGCTTCTACGCAGGCTTTTTGGTCTGATACGAATTTCGTCGACCGCTACGCAGGGTGTCATTCCCGACAGGCCGAAGGCCTGATCGGGAATCCAGAGCCAATACAGGAGCGCTGGTCTGCTCTGGATTCCCGATCGCGCTTCGCGCGTCGGGAATGACATGAGAGAGTTCAGACGGAAATAGTCACAGGCGCTCTACCCGTCTCAGGAAGAGAGCACGTCACTCCGCCGCCACTTTGAGACGCTCGCGCGCCTCGGCCCGCAGATCGTCGATCGGCGTAAGCCGGCCCTTGGCTTCATAGTGCCAGAAGGTCCAGCCATTGCAGGCCGGCAGGCCCTGCGCCAGCGCCCCGGTCTTATGGATCGAGCCGACGAAGCCGGAGAGCGACAGCGCGCCGTCGGCGCGCACCACCGCACGATGGCGCCGCCTCGCGTCAACGAGCGTCGCGCCCGGCGCGATGAGTCCCGCTTCGACGAGGCTCGCGAAGGCGATGCGCGGCTCCGTGCGTTTCGACGGCGCCGTCGCAATCGCCTCATCTGGCAAGGGTTCGATGGCGGCGATCCGCGCGCGCGCCGCGGCGCGATAGTCGCCGTCGCGCTCGATGCCGAGCCAATCGCGGCCTAAGCGCTTGGCGACGGCGCCCGTCGTTCCCGTGCCAAAGAAGGGATCAAGCACCAGATCGCCTGGCTTCGAGGCGGCGAGAATGACGCGCGCGAGCAGCGCTTCCGGCTTTTGCGTCGGATGAGTCTTGCGGCCGGCGTCATCCTTGAGACGCTCGGTCCCGCCGCAGATCGGCAGCAGCCAGTCGGACCGCATCTGGCAGTCCTCGTTCGCCGCTTTCAACGCCTCGTAATTGAAGGTGTAGTTTTTGGCGCTTTGATCGCGCGCCGCCCAGATCATCGTCTCATGGGCGTTGGTGAAGCGACGGCCGCGAAAGTTCGGCATCGGATTATTTTTGCGCCAGACGATGTCGTTCAGGATCCAGAACCCGAGATCCTGCATGATCGCGCCGACGCGAAAAATATTGTGGTAGGAGCCGATGACGAAAATCGTCGCCGACGGCTTCATCACCCGGCGCGCCTGCGCGAGCCAGTCGCGCGTGAAGGCGTCATAGGCGGCGAAATTCGCGAATTTGTCCCAGTCGTTATCGACTGCGTCGACGAGACTTTGATCCGGGCGATGCAGACGATTGGCGAGTTGCAGATTATAGGGCGGATCGGCGAAGACGAGATCGACGCTCTCCTGCGCCAGTCGCTCCATTGATGCGACGCAGTCGCCGCAAAGGATTTCGTTGCGCGCCGTCGCGCGGAGCGGCCCTTCATTTGTGCGCCCGATACGCGTGACCTGATTTCGGGCTTTGAGGCGAGCCGCCCCGACGCGCGCGCTACGCATGAACTGAACACCATCAACGCAACCAACATGCGAGATAGTGAAGCAGGGAGGTAAAGGGGGCGTTTAGATTGGCAAAATGCAGACGTCTCTTTTTCGAACGGAAGTCTTAAAGAAGTAAAAAGGTTAGCGAATAGTTGACGAGGCCTCACGCGTCACGCCTCACGCACGGGCGCGAAGCTGACGCGGTGCGCCGGGCTCGCGCCGTGCAGCGCCAGCGCGTCGAGGTGACGCTGCACGGCGTAGCCGACATTCGTCTCAAAACCATAGTGCGGATAGTGGACGGCGAGGCGGCGCATCATGGCGTCGCGCGCGACCTTGGCGACGATCGAGGCGGCGGCGATGCTGAGCGCCGTCGCGTCGCCCTTGATGATCAGCTGGCAGGGGCAGTTGACCGGCGGCCGGTCGTTGCCGTCGATGAGAAGATAGGCCGGCGTCTGGGCAAGGCCGGCGACCGCCCGCGCCATCGCCGCGAGCGTCGCCTGGCGGATATTGATGCGGTCGATCTCGGCGGGCGCGACGAAGGCGACGCTCACGGCGAGCGCGCTGGCCATGATGCGCTCAAACGCTTCTTCGCGCTGCGCCTGATTCAGCACCTTCGAATCATCGAGGCCCCGCGGCCGTCGTTCGGGATCGAGAATCACCGCCGCCGCCGCCACCGGACCCGCGAGCGGCCCGCGTCCAACCTCGTCGACGCCGGCGATCGGCCAGACGCCTTTTGGGGCCCCTTGGCCGTCACCAACGCTCCTCCCGGGCGGATCGCTAGGGTCCTGCGCGACGGTGGCGTCAGTGCAGGACCGCGCAGCGAATAAAGCGCGGCGGGCGGGCGGCTGGCAACCGGAAAGACGGCGTTTGCGGCCGCGTCCAATGAATTCTCGGCCCGCGCGAGCGCAATAAGCTCGCCGGAGACGAGTCTAAGATGGGCTCAGAAGAGGCTGAGCTGCTGCGGCGCGCGGCGCGGCGGCTCGAACAGATCCGTTCGCAGCCTCGTTTTCTGCGTGAACCCTAGCCGGGCGGCCGCGAGCTCGAAACGCCGGCCGATCATCCAGGCGTAGGGCCCCTCGCCTTTCATGCGGGTCCCGAAGGACGCATCGTAAAGCTTGCCGTCTCGCGTCGAGCGCACGAGCGCGAGGGCGCGGCGGGCCCTGTCAGGAAAATGCGTCGCCAGCCATTCGGTGAAGAGATCGCGCAATTCGAGCGGCAGCCGCAGCAGCACATAGCCCGCTTCGCGCGCGCCGGCGGCGTGCGCCCGCGTCAAGATCCGCTCGATCTCGTCGTCATTGATGGCGGGAATGATCGGCGCCGTCATCACCGCCGTCGGCACGCCGGCGGCGCTGAGCTTTTCGATGGTCTCGAGCCGCAGCTCCGGCGTTGCGGCGCGTGGCTCCATCAGCCGCGCGAGCGTGCGGTCGAGCGTCGTCACCGAGATCGCGACCTTCGCAAGGCCCTTGGCCGCCATTGGCGCGAGCAGATCGAGGTCACGCAGGACGAGCGCGGACTTCGTCACGATGCCGACCGGATGATTGGCGCGCGCCAGCACTTCGAGGATCGAACGCATCACGCGATGGCTTTTCTCGGCGGGCTGATAGGGATCGGTGTTGGTGCCGATGGCGATCGTCTTGGGGACATAGCCCGGCGCCGACAATTCGCGTTCGAGAAGCTGCGCCGCGCCGTCCTTGACGAAGATCTCGGTCTCGAAATCGAGGCCGGGCGAAAAGCCCATATAGGCGTGCGTCGGCCGCGCGAAACAATACACGCAGCCATGCTCGCAGCCGCGATAGGGATTGATCGAGCGATCGAACGAAATATCCGGCGAATCATTCCTGGTGATGATGGTACGCGGCTTCTCGACGTGGAAATTGGTCTTGAGCGCCGGCAGGCTCTCGAGCGACCCCCAGCCGTCGTCGGCCTCCTCGCGCGTCTCCTTTTCGAAACGGCCGCTGCGCTTCGACAGCGCGCCGCGTCCGCGCCGGCGCTCGGCGTCGACGAGGGCCGCGGCGTCGATCGGCTGCGGCGCGCCTTTTGTCTCTGCCGATGCCTGAGCCGCACGCCCCATGTTCGCAACCTCTGCCCAGCGTCGGCCCGAGGATCGCCGTGGCGACCGCTCAGAACCAACGCTAGTCAGAACATATAGAGAACATTAAAGTGAGGCAAGCGGCTTTCTGAACGAAAAAGCGCGCCGACTCTCGACGGCGCGCCTCCTAATGCTGCGCTTGAGGCGCCCTCAGCGCACGAGAACATTCCTGAACTGCCACGGATCGCTTTCGTCGATATCTTCCGGGAACAGCCCGGGACGCCCCTCGAGCGGCGTCCAATCCGTGTAATAGCCCTTCACCGGGCCGAGATACGGCAGCTGCACGTCGAGGCAGCGCCTGTAGTCGACCTCGTCGGCCTCGACGATTCCCGCCTGCGGATTCTCCAGCGCCCAGACCATGCCGGCGAGCGCCGCCGAACTCACCTGAAGTCCGGTGGCGTTCTGATAGGGCGCGAGATCGCGAGTCTCCTCGATCGAGAGCTGCGACCCGTACCAATAGGCGTTCCTGGCGTGGCCGTAGAGCAGCACCCCGAGCTCGTCGATCCCGTCGACGATCTCGTGCTCGTCGAGAATCTTCCAGCTCTCCTGCATCTTGCCGGCGGCGCCGAACATCTCGTGCAGAGAAAGCACGGCGTCGTCGGCGGGATGATAGGCGTAGTGACAGGTCGGACGATAGATCGCCTGACCCTTCTCGTCGCGCAGCGTGAGATAATCCGCGATCGAGATCGACTCATTGTGGGTGACGAGAAAGCCATATTGCGGCCCCGGCGTCGGGCACCATGAGCGCACGCGCGTATTGGCGCCGGGCGACAGCAGATAGATCGCCGCGCCGCAGCCGGCCGGATGCGTGCGGCCGATGTCGGGCAAAGATTTTTCATGCGTGCCCCAGCCGAGTTCGGCGGGCTGCAGGCCCTCGGAGACAAAGCCTTCGACCGACCAGGTGTTGACGAAGACGTCGCGCGGCTTCGGATTGCGCGCGCGCTGGGTGTCGCGTTCGGCGATGTGGACGCCCTTGACCCCGAGCTTTTGGGCGAGCGCGCCCCATTCGGCGCGCGTCGCCGGCTCCTTGTCGAAGGCGTCCGTGTCGCGCGCGATATCGACGAGCGCCTGCTTGACGAACCAGGACACCATGCCGGGATTGGCGCCGACGCAGGACACCGCCGTCGATCCGCCGGGATTTTTGCGGCGCTCTTCGAGCACCGTCTCGCGCAGGGCATAATTGGTGCGCGCTTCATTGGACATGCTCTTGTCGAAGTAGAAGCCCGGCCATGGCTCCACCACCGTGTCGACGCACAGCGCGTTCAATTCGCGCGCGAGCTTGATGATCGCGAGCGAAGAAACGTCGACCGAGAGATTAACGATAAAGCCCTGGCCTTCGCCCTTGGTCAAAAGCGGGGTCAAGACGTCGCGGTAGTTCTCCGGCGTCAGCCTGGTTTTCAGAAAAGCGATGCCGCGCTCGTCCAGCAGACGGCGATGCGTATCGACCGGGTCGATGACGGTGACGCGCGATTTGTCGAAATCGAAATGGCGCTCGATCAGCGGCAAAATGCCTCGGCCGATGGAGCCGAAGCCGATCAGCACGATCGGACCGGTGATTTTGCCGTAGTTTGGCCAAGTCGACATGAGGCGCAGCTCCCGAGAAAGATATTGCGCCGCGATAAAGCAAGCGCGGACGTATTAATCAAGAGCTTGAGAGATTTGCGGCGGGCGCATGGCTTGGCGCTTTTTGCGCGCGCTCGGCGACACGCAGGCCAGTTGGGCGTCTTCGAGGACATGCGGGCGTGGCCCATCGGTCATTAAGATGCGCAAGGGCCCCTCGTCCTTCGAGACGCCCTCTTCGAGGCCTTCCTACAAGCTTAGGAGCGCCCGAATGGCGGCGTCTCGAAGGGCGAGGACCGCAGCGCGATCAAAAATTTAGACCTTGGAATTTCACGCAGGCGCAGCGGCGTTGCCGTCGATGCGTCCCTGCAGACCGTTGGGCAGGCGCGGGTTGGGCAGAATATAGCGCCCGCGCTCCCGCACCATTTTGGTCACCGCCGCGAAATCGAGCTTGCCGGAGCCCAAAAGCGGCACTTGATCGACGATCATGACTTCCGCCGGAATCATCAAGTCCGACGCGCCCTTCGATTTGGCGTAGGCCTGGAAATCGGCGCGCGTCGCGTCCTTCTGCTGCGTGATGAGAGTGATTCGCTCGCCCTTGCGCGGATCGACCTCAGTCGCCGCCGCCGACAGAGCGTCGGGCCAAAGTTCCGCCGCCAGCTGTTCGATCGCCGCGAGCGACACCATCTCGCCGCCGACCTTGGCGAAGCGCTTGGCGCGACCCTTGATCGTCACATAGCCCTGCGCGTCGATGGTGACGATATCGCCCGTATCATGCCAGCCGTTCTCCGTCGGCTGCACCACGCCGGGCTTGTCGATCTTGAGATAGCCCATCATCACATTCGGCCCCCGCACCAAGAGCCTGCCGCCGTCCTCCACGCCTGGAACGGGCTCAAGCCGATGTTCGATCCCCGGCATCAGGCGTCCGACGGAGCCGAATCTGTTGAACATCGGCGTGTTGAGCGCGAGGACCGGCGAGGCTTCCGTCACGCCATAGCCTTCAAGGATGCGGACGCCGAACTTCTCCATCCACAGATCGCGCGTCGATTGTTTCACCGGCTCGGCGCCGGCGACGACATAACGGATCGACCGAAAGTCATAGGCGTGCGCCGGGCGCGCGTAACCGGCGAGAAAAGTGTCCGTCCCGAAAAGAATCGTGGCGTTTGAGCCGTAAACGAGCTCCGGCACGATGCGATAGTGCAAGGGCGAGGGATAAAGATAGATCGGAACGCCGGAGATGAGCGGCAGCGTGAAGCCGACCGTCAGACCGAAGGAATGGAACATCGGCAGCACGTTGAAGACCTTGTCCGTGCGGCCGAAGTCGATGCGCGCGGCGGCCTGCGCGGCATTGGCGAGCATGTTTCGATGCGACAAAGCCACGCCCTTTGGCGCGCCTTCCGAACCCGAGGTGAAAAGTATCGCCGCCATCTCTGCGGCCTTGCGCGCCACGACGGGCTTACGGAAGCGTCGGAGCGCGTCCAGCCTGTCGGCGAAGGAGATGCGCGCGCGCATGTCTTCGAGATAGACGAGCGCAACTTTCTCTTCGAGCGCAGCGACAAGCTTTTCGAGTTTGGCTTTCTCGATGAAGCCGCGCGACGTCAGAATCGTCCTCGCCTGCGCCGCCTCGCAGCCCGCCAGAATATTGGCGGCGCCGGCGGTGAAATTGATCATCGCCGGCGCGCGGCCGGCAGAAATGACCGCGAGGAACGCTATTCCCGCGCCATTGGCGTTCGGCAGCATCAGTCCGATCGCATCGCCCGTCCTCCCGATCGCGGCGATCTTGCCGGCGAGCGCGCGCGTCCCGATCAGCAGCCTGCGATAGCTGAGCTGGCCGGCGATCGGGTCTTCGAGCGCGACGCGCGACAGCCCATGCGTGCGCGCGGCTTCGACGACGGCTTCGAAAAGCGTGCGATCGGCGTTGGTCGCGCGGAAGACGAGATCCGACATGATCTGATAGAGCGCCGCGCCGGCCGCCATCCGCCGCGCTTTGCCCTTCAGCGCGTCATCGACCGTGAGGCGGATCGGTTCGAGCACGGTGAGCGTGAATTTCGGAAACCACCGCCGGCGCGCCTGTTCACGCGTCAGCCGCGAGAACATCGTCGCCTCGGCGCCATCGATGTGCACCGGGACGACCATCGCGCCGGATTTTTCCGCGATCAGCCCCGCCCCGTCATAGACTTTCATCAGACTGCCGGTGACCGTCAGCCGGCCTTCCGGGAAGATGACGAGCGGGTTTCCATCCTTGACCGCATTGATGAGCGCGCGCGCGCCAAGCGGATTGGCTGGATCGAGCGGGATCACGCGCATGAATTTCAAAAACGGCTTCGCCCACCATGTCTGCGAGATTGCGCGGTCGACGGCGAAGACCGGCTGCTTTGGCATGACGGCGAAAATCGCCGCGGCGTCGAGAAAACTCACATGGTTGAGCGCGACGATCGGATTGGGTCCCGCCTTCTCGAAATTTTCCAGCCCCTTAACCTCGAGACGATAGAAGGCGCGAAAGTAGATCGAGAGCAGATCCTGCAAAGGCGACGCGACGACCGCCTTGACGATCCAGATCGAAGCGACGAGCGCGACGACGGCCAGGCCGATCAGCAGCGCCGCGAAAGAGACGCCCAAGCTCTGCAGACCCGCAACCCCGAGGCCGCCAAGCGCCATGAAGGCGGCGTTCTGCACATTCACCGCGGCGATGGTGCGGGCGCGCTGCTGCGGCGCGCTCTGCGCCTGAATGGCGGCGAAGGACGGAACGATCATCAGCCCGCCGGCGACCGCGAGCAGTGAAAGATCGATCGCGGCGCGCCAGGCGAGCGGCTGAGCGAAATAGGCCTGCGGCGCCAGCGCCGTCGCTGCGGCGGGCGCATTCGAAAGGAGCAGCGCGAGCCCAAGGTCCGCGGACGCAAAAGCGACGAGCGCCGCGCCGACGGCAGTCGGCAGCAGCACGATCTTGCCCTTGAGCAGGAAGGCGGCGAGCCCTGATCCGATGGCGATGCCGACGGCGAACAGCGCCAGATGAATGCTGACGAGGATCTCGGCGCCATGCAGCGTCTGGGTGATGAGCGAGGGCGTGAGCGACATGGCGATCGAGCCGAACAGCCAGAAGAGACTCGTCACCACGGCAAGCCGCCGCAGCGCTATTTGACCACGCAGATGCCGCAGCAATTTGAAAGTTGAGCGGAAGACGTTGGCGTCGATCGCAAGATCGGGATCGGCGCGCCGGGTTGGGGGAATGAGCCACGCCGCGCCAAGCGCCAACGCCGCGACGCCCATGACTCCCGCCGCGAGGATCGCCCCGTCGCCGACATGCAACGCCATGCCACCGGCGACCGTGCCGCTGAGAATGGCGAAAAAGGTCGCGCTCTCGACGAGCGCATTGCCCGCCGGAAGTTCCTCGCGCGTCAGATGGTCGGGCAAGATGCCGTATTTGACGGGGCCGAACAGCGCGCCGGTGACGCCGAAGAGAATGAGCGCGCCAAAGAGCGTCGGGATATTGGCTAACAGAAAGCCGGTCGCGGACAATGCCGCCACGGCGATCTCCGCGACGCTCAGCCAGCGCACGACGCGCGCCTTGTCATATTTGTCGGCGAGCTCGCCGCCGATCGCCGAGAACAGAAAGAACGGCGCGATGAAGGCCGCGCCGGCGAGCGTCACGAGCGACGCGCCGCTCTCGGCCGCGTGCGCCAAGATCAGGAGAACCAGGGCGTTCTTCAAGAAATTGTCGTTGAAGGCGGCGAAGAACTGACGCCAGAACAATGGCGCGAAACGCCGAGAAGCGAGAAGCGAATGCGTCATGTCGAAGCTTCCGGGAGGTGCGTCGTGACATTCGCCGATCACCCTTAAGGATCGGTCAAACCGGACGCGTTGCAATGGGCGTGGCGATCGGCGTTGCAACCGGGTCGAAGGTCAGCCTTTCGCCATGAACTATGTTCAATATGGAGACTGCAGCGCTTTTGCTCTGCCGTCAACAAGAAAATGAACGGTGTTCATGCCGAATTGGGAGACGTTCCTTGAACGAGAATAACGCCGACGCGGGAGCCGGCCGCCGGACGCAGTTGCGTGACCGGCTTATCGACATCGCGCAGGAGACCATCGCGGCGCAGGGTCTCGACGGACTTAAGGCGCGCGATCTCGCCGCCGCCGCCGGTTGCGCGCTCGGCGCGATCTATACCGCTTTTCATGACCTCGACGAGCTGATCCTGCGGGTCAACGCGCGCACCCTGGCGCGCCTGGAGCTCGCGCTCGGCGCGGCGTTTGTGGACGCAGAGGCGGAGCAGGCGCTCGAAGCCATGGCGCGAGCCTATCTGAGCTTTGCGAGAAAAGAGGAGCCGAGCTGGCGCGCGCTGTTCGAGCACCGATTGCCCCCTGGCGCGCCCGTGCCGGCCTGGTATGCGGACGCGCGCAACCGCCTGTTCAGTCGGTTGGACGCGCCGCTTGCGCAACTGCTGCCAGGCAAGGACGCGACGGCGCGCGCTGCGCTCGCGCGCACGCTGTTTTCGGCCGTCCATGGAGTCATCGCGCTAGGGCTCGAGGAGAAGATCGCTGAGACTCCGCCAAAGTTGCTGGATGAGCAGCTCGGCCTGCTGATACGGCTTCTCGCGGCGGGACTGATGATGGAGTCGGCCCGCTTGATTTGAGCCGCGCGAGCTGACATAGGCGCGCATGACTTACATTCTGCTGTTTGCCGTAGCGACCTGGGCGGGCGCGCAGAATGCGCTTGCCGGCGGCGGCTCCTTCCTCACGCTTCCCGCCCTGATGTTCACGGGCATGGACGCGCTCGCCGCCAATATCACGTCATGCGCGGCGCTGTTTCCGGCGCAGGTCGCGACCGGCTGGACCGGCCGCAAGCTCGCCAAGGGCGCCAGTGGGCTTTCGCTGCGCACGCTGTTCGTCATCAGCATCGTCGGCGGCGCCGTCGGCGCGGCGGTGTTGCTGGGCACGCCGCGCGGACTCTTCGCGCGTCTCGTGCCATGGCTCGTGCTCTTTGCGACGGTGGTCTTCGCCTGGGGCAGTTTCTTTCGCAAGCCCGTCGAAACGCACAGCCATCTCGGCACGCCGCGCGCGGCCCTCGCGCAATTTCTGATTTCGGTTTACGGCGGCTATTTCGGCGGCGGCATCGGCTTCCTCATGGTCGCCGCGCTGACCATGGCCGGACAGGGGGTGCGCGTCGCCAGCGCAACAAAAAATGTTCTGGCCGGCGTCATGAACGCCTCCGCCGTCGCGATCTTCCTGTTCTCGCCGGATCTGCACTGGCCGCAGGCGCTGGTGACGAGCGTGGGCGCGACGATCGGCGGCGTCGCCGGCGCCCGCCTGATCCATCACATCGACGAAAAAATCCTGCGCATCTTCATCGTCGTGGTCGGCGCGGCGCTGACTGTCGGCCTCTTCCTCAGAGCGCCATGATCCCGGACGCCCGATGCGTTCAGCGCGTCGTGGCCGCCCCGCCCGCCATCGCCTTTTCGATCTCGGGAATGAGCGTCGTCGCAATGGCGGAAGGCGTCAGCGGCCCGACAAATTTATAGGCGATCGTTCCGTCGCCCTTGATCACGAAGGTCTCCGGCACGCCGTAGACGCCGAAGTCGATCGCCGTGCGGCCGGCAGGGTCGACGCCGACGCGCGCGAAAGGATTGCCGCCCTCCTCAAGAAAACCTAAGGCCTTTGTCGTCTCATCCTTGTAGGAGAGCCCGTAAAGCTCGACGCCTTTGGCCTTGAGCGCTTGATCGCCAGCCATCGCCATGAGCGCCGAATGCTCCTGTCGGCAGGGTCCGCACCAGCTGGCGAAGACATTGACGAGGCTCACGTGACCCTTGCGCAAATCTTCGGTCGAGAGACCAGGAACGCCGGCCAATCCTTCAAGCGCCGGCAGATCGAAAGCCGGCGCCGGCCTGCCGATCAGCGCCGAGGGGATACGCGACGCGTCGCCGGAGAAGAGCCGCACCAGGAAGACCAGCGCCAGCAGCGCGAAGAGCGCCAGCGGCAGAAAGCGCAGCGCCGAGCGCGGCGCGACGGCGTCGCTCACGCGCCCTCTCCTTCATCGCGCGCGCCCGCCGCGCCAAAGCGCGCCAGCGCCGAGCGCAGGCGGCGATAGTCGAGGATAATGCGCAAGGTCACGACGCCGAGCGTCACGGCCGTCACGCCATAAGCGGCGGCGATATAGAACCAGTGGCCGCTCATTCCGCCGCCTCCATGCTCTCATTGCCGGCGACTTCGCCGGCGCGGACGGCCTGCATCGACAAGCGCGCGAGGCGCCGGCGCAGGATTTCGTTGCGGATCGCCATGATATGCAGCGTCGAGAACAACAACGTCGCGGCGAGCGCCATGACGATCAGCGGCCACAGCATCGATCCGGAGATCGCCGGTCCGTCAATGCGAAACACCGAGGCCGGCTGGTGCAACGTATTCCACCAGTCGACGGAATATTTGATGATCGGAATGTCGATGGCGCCGACGAGTGTCATGATCGCTGCGATGCGCGCGCCGCGCGGCGTGTCGTCCATCGTCTGCCTGACGGCGATGAGACCGAGATAGAGAAGAAAAAGCACCAGCATCGAGGTGAGGCGCGCGTCCCACACCCAGAACGTCCCCCACATCGGCTTGCCCCAGAGCGAGCCCGTGACGAGACAAATGAAGGTGAAGGCGGCGCCGAGGCTGGCGGCGGTTTTCTGCGCCGCGTCGGCGAGGGGATGACGCCACACCAGAACGCCGAGCGACGCCGAGGTCATCACGATATAGGCGAAGATCGCCAGCCAGGCGGACGGAACATGGATGTACATGATCCGGACGGTTTCGCCCTGCTGATAATCGGGCGGCGCCGTGAAGGCGCCGTAGAGCCCGATCGCGAGCAGCAGCGCCGTGGCGCTTGAGAGCCACGGCAACGCGCGTTCTGCGAAACGCAGAAAGCGCGTTGGATTAGCGTAAGTGGACAGAAAGCTCATCGATCGCCGGAAACTCCCGCCGACCGTCTAAGCCCCACGGCCATCACCGTCAATTGGCGGCTTTGGACGGCGGCTTGGTCGTGTCCTTGGCGACTTCCTTGGACTGTTCGGCGAGGATCTGCGCCCTCGGCTTGCCGTGCAGAAGTTCGACCGCCGCGGTGAGCTGCTTGTCCTTCGCCTCATCCGGCGGGACATAGGCCTGCGAGCCGGTCTTTTCCTCGTCGCCCGTCTTGAGATGGCCCTTCAGCGACGCTTCGCCCTTGGTGTCGTCCTTACCCTTGAGCTCGTCCGGCACGTCCTGCAGGATGATCATGTCGGGATCAATGCCCTTGGCCTGGATCGTGCGGCCGGACGGCGTGTAATAGCGCGCCGTCGTCAGCCGCAGCGCGCCGCTCGAGCCGCCAAGCGGAATGATCGTCTGCACCGAGCCCTTACCGAAGGACCGCGTCCCGATCAGCGTCGCGCGCTTGTGATCCTGCAAGGCGCCGGCGACGATTTCGGACGCCGAGGCCGAGCCGCCGTTGATCAGCACGACGACGGGCTTGCCCTTCGACAGATCGCCGGAGCCGCGGGCGTTGTAGCGCTGAGTTTCATCGGCGTTGCGGCCGCGCGTCGACACGATCTCGCCCTTGTCGATGAAGGAGTTGACGACCTGGATGGACTGATCCAGCAAGCCGCCCGGATTGTTGCGCAGATCGAGGATGTAGCCTTTGAACTTGTCCGCGGGGATGTCCTGCTGCGCCTTAGCCATGGCGGTGCGCAGGCCTTCCGCGGTCTCTTCATTGAACTGCGAAATGCGTACATAGGCGATGTCGTCGCCCTGCTTGCGCGAGCGCACGGATTTGATGTGGATCTCGGCGCGGACGAGCTTGACCTCGACCTTGTCCTTGTTCTTGCCGCGGAAGAGCGTCAGCTTGACAGGCGTGTTGATCGCGCCGCGCATTTTATCGACGGCCTGATTGAGCGTCATGCCCTGCACGGTCTCGTCGTCGATGGCGCCGATGAGATCGCCGGACATGATCCCGGCGCGCGACGCCGGGGTGTCGTCGATCGGCGTGACGACCTTCACGAGCCCGTCTTCCTGGGTGACCTCGATGCCGAGGCCGCCGAACTTGCCCTCGGTCTGCGTCCGCATATCCTTGAAGGCCTTGGCGTCAAGGTAGCTCGAATGCGGATCGAGCGAGGTCAGCATGCCGTTGATGGCGTTTTCGACGAGCTTTTGCTCATCGGGCTTCTCGACATAGTCGGCGCGCACCTTGTCGAACACGTCGCCGAACAGGCTGAGGTTCTTGTAGGTGTCGGCGGAAGCGGCTTGAGCCGGAGCGCCGATGACGGCGCGCGCCTGCTGGCCAAGCGTGGCGCATCCCGCTCCAATTGCTATTCCTGTGGCGATAAGGGCTGTTTTGCGAATCATCCGCCGACCTTCCGACTGTCTGACTTTGCCCACCATGGGCCCGAGTCGATTGACGCTCCGTCCTTGCGGAACTCAACATAAAGAATGGGTTGTTTCGCGCCGATTGCGATGGTCGCCGCGGTTTGCGCGGCTCCGTCTCCCATGCTGGCTATCGGCTCACCTGCGAGAACGAACTGTCCCACGTTCACATTGGTGCGACTCATGCCGGCCAGGACCACATAATAACCGCCGCCGGCGTTAATGATCAAGAGTTGTCCATAACTTCGGTAAGGCCCTGAAAAAGCGATCCATCCGTCGCAAGGGGCGATAACCACCCCATTCTCGCGCGCCGCGATCGACAGGCCCTTCTCCTTGCCGCCAAAACCGTCCGGCGCGCCGAAACGCCGCACGACCGATCCTGCGGCCGGGGCCGGCAGTCGGCCTTTAAGATCCATGAAAGCGACGGCGGGCGCAAGTCGCGCCGGATCCTTGAACGGCGCAGACAACGCTTTGAGCCGCTCTCGCTCTGAAAGCATCGCTTGAGCTTTGGCGCGCTCGTCGTCGGCCTTGCGCGCCGCCTCCGCCGCGCGTCGCGCCGCCGCGCTGTCCGCCTCCATGCGCGAGATCAGGTCCTTGAGGCTTGTGGCGCGCTGCGCCAGCGTGCGCGCGCGCTCCGTCTCCGCCTGCAAGGCGCTTTGCGCGGTGGAAAGCGCGTCCTGACGTTCGCCGATCATCGGGGCGAGCCTTTCGCGCTGAACGTTGAGGCTCGCTTGCTGCTCCGCGAGGCGTTCGCGCTCACGCCGAACGCCATCGCGCACCTGTTCGAGTTCCGAAAGATCGCGCTGCAGCTGGCGCGCTTCGGCGCGCATTTGCGGCAGCACGGCGCCGAGCGCGAGCGACGCCCGGACGGCCTCGAGAATCTCGTTCGGTCGCGCGATCAGCGCCGGCGGCGGCTTACGGCCCATCCGTTGCAGGACGGTAAGAATCTCCATGATCAATCCGCGGCGGCTCTCGAGCGAGGATACGATCTTCCGCTCGTTCTCGGTGAGCGCCGAAAGCCGCTCTTCGATCTCGGCCGCGCGGCCTTCCGTCTCCTGCAGCCGCTGCGTCGCTTCGATGAGCGCGCCATTCAGCCTTTCGCGCGCGGCGGCGTGATCGACAAGCTGCTCTTCAAGTCGACGCGCGCGCTCCCGGGCGGCGCCCATCGTGTCTTCGACGCCGCGCAATTCTTGTTGCTTTGATGAAATGTCTTTGGCGTCCGGACCCTGTTGTTCGGCATGTGCGGAAAATGCGACAGAAATCGCCAGGAGCGCCGCAGAGATGAGCCCGCGCTCGGTGGCTTCGTTACCCGCCATGCTCGAAACGCTCATGTCCGTCCGCGGCATCAATTTCGCCCGGAGGCCGATATGCGCCGGCAATCGCGTCCACATTGCGGCAAAGCCCGGCGAGGATCGCGCGGGCGCGGCGCGAATCAAGGAGCGCGTCGATCGATTCTGGCAGTCTGCGGCGCCAGTTCAAGCGTTCGCGATCGGTGCCGGGCAAGTTGATCGCCTGCGTTTCCCCCGCGAGATCGTCGAGTTGCGCCATGGCGAGCAAGGACGGCGTGCGTGCGATGAAAGCATGGAGCGCCTGAGCCAAGAGATCATCGAAGGCGCCCGACGAACGGCGCCCATCATCGATCAGCGACTGCGCGCGAAGCGCTTCGAGGAGCGCGTCCTTTTCCGCGCGGCGCGCGGCGCGGGCGACTTCGGCCGTGTCTGGCGCAATCAGCCCCAAGGCTTGCTTCTCGGCGATGTCCGCCGCCGCCCACCAGCCTTCGAGCGTCGGCAAATCATGCGTCGAAACGCAGGCCATGGCTTTCTTGGGGTAGAGCGCCGGCGGCGTGAAGCCCTCTCCCGAACGTTCGAACCATAGAACCCGGTAGCTCAGCACGTCGGCATGGGCGATGCGCTCGTGGAAGCCCCACGGCGCCGTGCCG
The DNA here is from genome assembly GCA_009773555.1 of Methylocystaceae bacterium. Lineage (GTDB taxonomy): Bacteria > Pseudomonadota > Alphaproteobacteria > Rhizobiales > Beijerinckiaceae > Methylocystis. The sequence continues at coordinate 45,076 of WSXZ01000030.1, forward strand.
AGATCTTCGCCGACGACCACGCATTGGGCGCGTCGGCTTTCGAGCGCAGTTTGCCCCAGCAAGGTCTCGAAGGGATAGCTGAGATAGGCGCCGGCCGCAGGCTTTTCGCCGTCCGGAATGACGAAAAGCCGCGCGAGGCCCATGACGTGATCGATGCGCAGCGCGCCCGCATGGCGCATGTTGGCGCGCAACAGCTCCGCGAAATCGGCGCCGCCGCTTTTCTCCATTTCGATCGGATTTGGCGGCGGCAATCCCCAATTCTGGCCCTCCCGACTGAAGGCGTCGGGCGGCGCGCCGATCGAGAAGCCGTCCACGAAACTGCCCGCGCGGCTCCAGCTCTCGGCGCCGTCGGGCGCCGCGCCGATGGCGAGGTCGCGGCAGAAGCCGAGCGACAGACCGGCGGCGCGCGCATCCTGCGCCGCATGTGCAAATTGCGCATCGGCGAGCCATTGCAGAAATTGGTGAAATTGGACGCGCGTCGCATGTTCGCGCGCGAAGGCGGTCAGCGCCGCGGCGCGCGCCTCCCGCAGCTCTTGCGGCCACATCCGCCAGCTTTGGCCGTTGCGCGCCTCGCTGACCGCCTCGAAGACGCAGAAACGCGCGAGCGCCGTCCCGCCTTGGTCAATGAAGCGCTGGAACGATGCGGCGGGCGCGGCGTTCGGCTGGCGGCGCGAGAGATCAAGGAAGACGGCGAAGGCGCGTTCGAGCGCCGCCACCTTCAGCGCATGAACGCCGGGATAGTCGACATCCGCGGCGACGCTGAGAGCCGCCGCGATCTTCTCGTCGACATCCATCGGCGCGCCGAGCGTGCGCTGCAATTCAGCGACATCGATATAGAGCGGATCGAGGAAGCGCCGGTCGGACGGATAATACGGACTGACGCGCGTGCGATCTTGCGCAAACAGGGCGTGCAGCGGATTGATCGCGATGAGCGCGGCGCCGGCTTTGGCGCCAGCGCGCGCGAGTTCCGCGAGCGTCGAGAAGTCGCCGATCCCCTGATCGCCGTCGCGGCGAACGGAATAGAGCTGCGCCGACAGGCCGAATGCGCGGGCCGCGTCGTGAGGCAGATAACAGCCCGGCGGCGCGACGGTGAGCGCGCAGGCTTCGCCGCCCTCGAGCGAAAGATGGTGGCGTCCGGCGGGCATCGGCGGCAGTCGCGCCTCGACGCCCTCGCAGCGCCGGCCATCCAATCCGCGCCAGTTGACCGGCGCGGCGTTCTCCGCGCGCAGCGCGACGCGCGAACAGCTTCCGTCTTCCTGCGTGACGACGATCCAGCTCGGCGTGCGTCCGTTGCGCGCGGCGAGCCTAAGCGCGAAGGACTCGCCCTCCTGCGCCGAAAGGCTCGCCGGCAACGTGCGTCTGTCGCGGAAGTCTGAAAGACGCGCGAGACTCTCGCGGGCCTCATCGAGCGTTCCGGCCGGAAAGCCGAGCTGCGCCAGCAGTGCGCAGACCGTCTCGCGCGGGACGTCGTGCAGCGCGCCTTCCACATCTCGCCATTGTCGTTCAACGCCGGTCGCCTCGGCGAGACGCGAGAGAATCTCTTCCGAAGCCCTTTCCTCGACGAGAAGCGCTACGGAGCGCGGCGCGACGGAAATGCTTCCTTCAATGTCTTCGTCCGCGCCGTCCTTCGCCGAATTGAACGCCAATTTCCAGCCGTGATTGTCGCGAGGGGGCGGCGGGCGCACGATAATCTCGTCGGCGCCGCGATGCAGAACGACGATGACGCGATCGCCTTCGGCATAAAGCGCGACGACAAGCGTTTGCGCCTCGCCGTCGCGCCAGTCGTCTTCGCGCATCGGCGCGCCGTCAGGACGTGCGGCGCGCCGTCGAGAAAGCGATCCTCGCGCAAGGCTGCATGTCGCTTGCGCAGCGCGATGAGCTTCGACGTCGTCGCGAACAGTTCTTCGTCGGCGCGCGCCCAATCGATCCATGAAAGGGCGTTGTCCTGCGCATAGGCGTTATTATTGCCGGACTGCGTCTTACCCAACTCCGCGCCCATCGCCAGCATCGGCGTTCCGCGAGAGAAAAGCAGCGTGGCGAGCAGATTGCGCGCATCCCGAGCGCGCGCCGCATGGATCGCGGCGTCTGCGCTCTCGCCTTCGGCGCCATTGTTCCAGGAAAGATTGTGGTCGGCGCCGTCGCGGTTCTCTTCGCCGTTCGCTTCATTGTGCTTATGCGCGTAGGAGACAAGATCGCGCAAAGTAAAGCCGTCATGCGCCGTAATGAAATTGACGCTGCGGGATGGGCGCCTGCGCGCAAACACGTCCTGCGAGCCGGCGAATCGCGTTGCGAGTTCGGCGACGCCGCAGGAGTCTCCGCGCCAGAAGCCCCGCGCGCCGTCGCGATAGCGATCGTTCCATTCGGCGAAAGGCTCGGGAAAGTCGCCGAGCCGATAGCCGCCTGGGCCCATGTCCCAGGGTTCGGCGATAAGCTTCAAGTCCCGCAACACCGGGTCTTGCAGGATCGCGGAAAGAAATGGCGCGTCGCGATCGTATCCCGAGGAACGACGCGCGAGCGTCGTCGCCAGATCGAAGCGAAAGCCGTCGACGCCGCCATAGAGCGCCCAGGCGCGCAGCGCATCCATGATGAGCCGCACGACAGGCGCAAGCGTGCAGTCGAGAACATTGCCGCAGGCCGAGTCGTTGACGTAACGCGCGCGGTCGTCGGCGAGCCGATAATAGCTGGCGTTGTCGAGTCCCCGGAACGAGACGGTCGGGCCGAATTCGTCGCTCTCGCCGGTATGGTTGAACACGACGTCAAGAATGACTTCGAGCCCGGCGTCGTGGAGCCTGGCGACGGCTTCGCGAACTTCACGCCAGCCGCCCGGCGCAAGCCGCGGGTCGGGCGCCATCATGGCGATGGGATTGTAGCCCCAGTAATTGGAAAGGCCGAGCGGCGGCAAATGGCGCTCGTCGATCCACGCCGCGCAAGGCAAAAGCTCCAGCGTCGTGACGCCGAGTCGCGTCAGATGCGCGATCGCAGCGTCATGCGCGAGACCGGCGAAGGTCCCGCGCAGATGTTGCGGAATGTCGGGGTGGGTGGCGGTGAAACCCTTGACGTGAAGCTCGTAGATGAGCGTATCGCGCCAGGGATGCTTTGGCCGCAGCGACTCCGCAGGGACGGACTTCGTGACAATCGCTTTCGGCACACGCGCGGCGCTGTCGGCGCGCGCCGTCTCGCCATAGGCGAATAGGGACGGATGAAGGAAGAAGGCGCGGTCGAGCGCGAGCGCGTAAGGGTCGACGAGCAGTTTGGCCGGATTGAAGCGATGGCCCGCCTCCGGCGCATCGGGTCCATAGGCGCGAAAGCCATAGCGCTGGCCTTCTTTGAGGCCCTCGAGATAACCATGAAAAATGTCGCCGCTGCGCGCCGGCAATTTGATCCGGGCGATCTCTTGATCAGCGTCATTGAAGAGACAAAGCTCGATCGCCTCGGCGTGAGCGGAAAACACCGCGACATTGGCGCCGCGCTCATCCGGCGTGACGCCGAGCGGCTCCGGCGCGCCATCGGTGAGATGGCCGATCATGTGGCGCGGCTCCTGCCCGGTTCGTCATGCCCGCGCTTGTCGCGGGCATCCACGCGGTCCGATCGGGCGATATCATTGGAGGCTTTTCGCAAACTTGCATCATTGCGCCAGATGAAGGCGTGGATGGCCGGCACAAGGCCGGCCATGACGGCGAATTTGCGAGCAGTCATCCAAGGTTCGCGGCGACCGCGTCCCGAAAAAGCCTTGCGTAGCGTCGCGCCGGATTGCGCCAGGAGACATCCGTTTTCATGCCGTTGACCTGAATCTTGCGCCACGTCTCGGCGTCCTCGAACAAACGCTCGGCGTCGCGCAGCGTGAGGGCGAGCGCATCGGCGGTCGTCGGCGAGAATTGCAGGCCGGTCGCGACGTCCGCATGCAGCGCCATCTCATTGGCGTCGACGATCGTATCTTTCAGCCCGCCGACGCGCGAAACGATCGGCACGGCGCCATAACGCAGCGCATAAAGCTGCGTCAGTCCGCATGGCTCGAAGCGCGACGGAACGAGGAAGGCGTCGGCGCCCGCCTGGATCATATGCGCAAGCTCTTCGCTATAGCCGATATGAACGCCGACTCGGCCGGGATGCGCGGCCTCCGCGGCCGCAAATCCTTCTTCAAGCGTCTTGTCGCCAGCGCCGAGCAACGCAAGTTGCGCGCGTCCGCGCATCAGCTGCGGCGAAACGTCGAGCAGCAGGTCGAGCCCCTTCTGCCAGGACAGCCGGCTGACGACGCCGATAAGAAAGGCGTCGGGATCGACGCGCAGTCGCAGACGTTTCTGCAAAGCCGCCTTGTTCCTGGCGCGCGACGGCAGGCTCCAATGATCATAGCGCGTTCCAAGATGCGCGTCCGTCGCCGGATCCCACGTCTCTTCATCGACGCCGTTCAATATGCCGCTCACGCGATCCGCGCGCGCGCGCAACAATCCCTCGAGGCCCATGCCGAATTCCGGCGTCTCGATCTCGCGCGCATAGCTTGGCGAGACAGTTGTGATGCGGTCGGCGAGCTGCAGGCCAGCCTTCAGGAAACCGATCGCGCCGTAATATTCGACGCCGTCGATATCGAAGGCGCGCGGCGGCAGGCGCAACGGCTCCAGCATTTCCTTGGGAAATTGCCCCTGGAAGGCGATGTTGTGGATGCTGACGATCGTCGCCGGGCGCGGCCGCTCCGCATAATGCATATAGGCCGGCGCGAGCGCCGCCTGCCAGTCATGCGCATGCACGACGTCGGGCGTAAATCCATCGAGCGCGCCGAGCCCGATCTGCGCGCCGGCCCAGGCGAGCGCGGCGAAGCGGAAGGCGTTGTCGGGGTAATCCGCGCCGTCCGGCCCGGTATAGAGCCCGCCTTCGCGCGCATAAAGATGCGGCGCGATGAGCGCATAGATCGCGAGTCCGTTATGGCGCGCCGCGTGGATCCAGGCCGGACCGCCGAAGAGATCTTCGAACTCAAGAACCGTTTCGCCCGCGCCCAGCGTGGCGATTACGTCGGGATAGCCGGGGATCAGCGTGCGCAGCTCGATGTTTTCAGCGGCGAGCGCATGCGGCAGCGCGCCGACGACATCGGCGAGTCCGCCGGTCTTGACGAAGGGCGCCATCTCCGAAGCGATGGCGAGCGCGCGCAGCGAACTCATACGCCGAGCCTGTCGATCATCGGCTGGGTGATGAGACAGATCCCGCTCTCGGTGCGGCGGAAACGCGCGGCGTCGAACTCCGGGTCCTCCCCGACGATAAGGCCCTGCGGGATCTGCACGCCGCGGTCGACGACGACGTTGGTGAGCCGCGCCGAGCGGCCGACGTCGACATAGGGCAGGACGACGGCGTTCTCGACGGTCGCGTAGGAATTCACGCGCACGCCGGTAAAGAGCAGCGTTCGGCGCAGCGTCGAGCCGGAGACGATACAGCCGCCCGAGACGAGCGAGGACAGCGCCTGTCCGCGCCGTCCGACCTGATCGTGCACGAATTTCGCTGGCGGGGTGATTTCGGCATATGTCCAGATCGGCCAGTTGCGATCGTAAAGATCGAGCTGCGGCGTGAAGTCGGTGAGATCGATATTGGCCGCCCAATAGGCGTCCACCGTGCCGACGTCGCGCCAATAGGCGTTGGGTTCGCTCGCCGCGCGCACGCAGGAGCGCTCGAAATGATGCGCGACGGCTTTGCCATGCGAGACGATGTAGGGGATCAAATCCTTGCCGAAGTCATGCGTCGAGAGCGTCTCAGCGGCGTCGCGGCGCAATTGCTCGTAGAGAAACTTCGCCTCGAAAACATAGATGCCCATGCTGACGAGCGCGCGGTCCGGATGTCTCGGCATCGCCGGCGGATCGCGCGGCTTTTCGATGAAGGAGATGATGCGGTCGTTTTCGTCGACATGCATGACGCCAAAGCCGGACGCCTCTGCGCGCAGCACCTCGAAACAGCCGATCGTCACGTCGGCGCCGGAATCCACATGCTGCTGCAGCATGGGCTCATAGTCCATCTTGTAGACGTGATCGCCCGCGAGCAGCACGATATATTTCGGATCATAGCTCTCGACGATGTCGAGGTTCTGATAGACGGCGTCCGCCGTGCCGAGATACCAGTGGTCTTCAGACACGCGCTGGCTCGCCGGCAGAATATCGAAGCTCTCGTTGCGTTCGGTGCGAAAGAAGCTCCAGCCGCGCTGCAAATGGCGGATGAGGCTGTGCGCCTTGTATTGCGTCGCGACGCAGATGCGCCTGATGCCGGAATTCAGCGCATTGGAGAGCGCGAAGTCGATGATGCGCGACTTGCCCCCGAAATAAACCGCGGGCTTGGCGCGCCGGTCGGTCAATTCCATTAGCCGCGCGCCGCGGCCGCCGGCAAGGACATAGGCCATGGCGTGGCGCGCGAGGGGCGGATTTTCAAAGGCCGACATCGCCAGTTCCCATCAGATCGATGACGTGGTGATCGCGCGAATGGGGCGCCTTCGCGCTCATGCTGAGGAGCCTGCGCAGCAGGCGTCTCGAAGCCCTTTCGGGCCTCCTCAGGATGAGGAAATCTTTGCCCCGATCACTTGAAGCGGACATCTTCATCGCCCTGCTCGATTCGATCTTCATTCTAATTCATCGCTTTCGAATGCGAAGAAGAGAGTCGACAGCGGCGGCAGAAGAATCTCGGCGCTCGCGGGAAAGTCGCGGAACCCTTCGGCGCGCGCATGAATGGCGCCGAGATTGCCGAGTCCAGAGCCGCCATAGACCGCAGCGTCCGAATTGACGAGTTCACGCCAGCGTCCTGCTCTCGGCAAGCCGAGCCGATAGGCGCTGCGCGTCACCGGCGTGAAATTCGATATGACGGCGATCGCGCGGGAACGATCCGCGCCAAAACGCGCGAAGGCGAATACCGAACTCTCCGCGTCGTCCGCGACGATCCACTGGAAGCCTTCGGCCTCGCAGTCGCGCGCACCTGAAGTCCGCGATGCGGGGGAAAATCCAGTAACCACCAGTCGAGGCTGCTCGCGAAATTCCACTCGCCTGTCTGGCCGAATTCCTGACCCATGAACAGGAGCTTCTTGCCGGGATGGCCCCACATGAATCCGTAATAGGCGCGCGCTGTCGCGAAGCGGCGCCATTCGTCGCCGGGAATTTTGCCGATGACCGAACCCTTGCCGTGCACGACCTCGTCATGAGAGATCGGCAACACGAAGTTTTCGGTGAAGGCGTAGAGCAGACCGAAGGTCAGCTCGCTATGGCGCCATTTGCGATGGACGGGCTCGGACGAAAGATAGCGCAGCGAATCGTTCATCCACCCCATGTTCCATTTGAAGCCAAAGCCGAGTCCGCCCGCATATGTCGGCCGCGTCACGCCGCCCCAGGCGGTGGATTCTTCGGCGATCGTCACGACGCCGGGATAAAGCGCATAGACGCGTTCATTGAACCTTTGAAGAAAGGCGACCGCGTCGCGATTGTCGTTTGAGCCGTCGGGATTGGGCGACCATTCGCCTGGCTTTCGCGAATAATCGAGATAGAGCATGGAGGCGACGGCGTCGACGCGCAGCCCGTCGACGTGGAAGCGGTCGAGCCAATAGAGCGCGCTGGCGATGAGGAAATTCGCCACTTCGCGCCGCCCATAATCATAGATCGCGGTATTCCAGTCGGGATGAAAACCGCGCTTGGGATCGGAATGCTCATAGAGCGGCCCCCCGTCGAATTGCGCGAGGCCATGTTCGTCGGTGGGAAAATGCGCCGGAACCCAGTCGAGAATAACGCTGAGGCCCGCCTGATGCGCGCGATCGACGAAACGGCGAAAGCCATAGGAGTCGCCGTGCCGCCGCGTCGGCGCAAAGAGCCCGATCGGTTGATAGCCCCAGGAGGCGTCGAGCGGATGCTCATTGATCGGCATCAGCTCGATATGGGTGAAGCCGAGATCGGCGACATAGGGCACGAGCTGATCGGCGAGTTCGTCATAGGTGAGAAAGCGCCCATCCTCGCCGCGCCGCCACGACGGTAGATGCACTTCGTAGACCGACATAGGCGAACGTCGCGGGTCAACTTCGGCGCGCGCGCGCATGTGACTCTCATCGCCCCATGGATAGGGCGCGTTCGACGCGACGACGGACGCCGTCGAGGGGCGCAGCTCCGCCTCGAAGCCGAGCGGGTCGGCTTTGAGCGGCAGAAGCTCGCCATGCCGCCCGATGATTTCATATTTGTAATTCGCGCCCGCCCCAACGCCGGGAATGAAGATCTCCCAGACGCCGCTGTCGATCCGCTTGCGCATCTGCGCGCGGCGCCCGTCCCACTGGTTGAAGTCGCCGACGACGGAGACGCGTCTGGCGTTTGGCGCCCAGACGGCGAAATGCGTTCCGTCGACGCCCTCATGCGTCAGCACATGCGCGCCGAGCTTTTCGTAGAGCTTTTGATGCGCGCCTTCGACGAGAAGATGGTCGTCCGTCGAGCCGAGCACGGGCGAAAAGGAATAAGGGTCGGCGAACTCCCATCGCGCGGCGTCGTTCGAGGCGCGCAGGCGATACGGCGCGCGCGCCTTCAGCGGCGTCACCCCTTCGAAGAAGCCGTCGGCGCGAACGCGACCCAGCGGCGCGATCGTGGCGCCGTCCGGCGCAATCGCCTCCACGCGCGTCGCGCCTGGAACGAACGCGCGAATGACGTAGCCTGCGGGCGTTTCATGCAGGCCGAGCACGGCGAACGGGTCGCCATGACGCGCGCCGAGGATGGCGTCGATGTCGTCCGCGGAAGCGCGCCAGTCGGCTTTTGTCACTCTCACGTCCTTGAAGCCGCATCGTCATTGCGAGGAGCGAAGCGACGAAGCAATCCAGATATGATCGAACGCCGCTGGATTGCATCGCTTCGCTCGCAATGACGCAGTCTTACTCACACGGCGACATTCCAGATCTCTTGCGCATATTCGCGGATCGTGCGGTCCGAGGAAAACCATGCAACCCGCGCCGTATTGAGAATGCTCGATCGCCGCCATGCCTTCTGGTCTCGCCAGCGGGCGTCGACGCGGCGCTGCGCCTCCCAATAGGCGTCGAAGTCTTTGGCGACGAGAAAGTGATCGTAATAGGTCAGCGTATCGACAAGCTGCGCGTAGCGGTGCGGATCGTCGGGCGAAAAAACGCCGGCGGCGATGGCCCGCAGCGCCTCGGCGAGACGGGGACTCGCGGCGATCGTCTCGCGCGCGTCGATGCCCTTGGCGCGGCTTTGCTCCACCTCCTGCGCCGTAAGGCCGAAGATGAAAATATTATCGTCGCCGACGCGCTCCCTGATTTCGACATTGGCGCCGTCCAGCGTGCCGATGGTGAGCGCGCCATTGAGCGCGAATTTCATATTGCCGGTGCCCGACGCCTCCATGCCGGCGGTCGAAATCTGCTCGGAAAGATCAGCCGCCGGAATGATCGTCTCGGCCAGGCTCACATTGTAGTTCGGCAGGAACACGATCTTCAAAAGGCCGCGCGTCGCTGGATCGCCGTTCACGACCTTCGCCACATCGTTCGCGAGCTTGATGATGAGTTTGGCCTGATGATAGCTCGCGGCGGCCTTGCCGGCGAAGATCTTCACCCGCGGCGCAAATTCGCGCGCCGGCTGCGCGATGATGTCCTGATAGAGCGCGACGGCTTCAAGCACATTCAAAAGCTGGCGCTTATATTCGTGAATGCGCTTGATTTGCACGTCGAACAGCGCGGCAGGATCGACTCTGACGCCGACGCGCTCGAAGGTTGTCGTAGCCAGGCGCACCTTGTTTTCGCGCTTGGCCGCCGCAAATTTGTTTTGGAACTCGGCGTCGTCGGCGAATTTCTCGAGCTCGATCAGTCGTTCCGGCTCATCGAAAACGCCCGCGCCGATCGTGTCGGCGAGCAATCGCGACAGCGGCGGATTGGCCTCGAGCAGCCAGCGGCGGAAGGTGACGCCATTGGTCTTGTTCACGATGCGATCGGGATAGAGCCGATGGAAATCCTTGAACACCGTCTCCTTGACCAGCGCGCTATGCAGCGCCGAGACGCCATTCACCTTGTGCGAACCCAGAAACGCCAGATGGCCCATGCGCACATGCCGTCCGTTGCGCTCATCGATGAGCGACACTGAGGAGAGCGTCGCCGCGTCGCTCTCGCCCTTCGCACGCAACGCATCGAGGTGCATGGCGTTGATGAGATAGATGATCTGCATGTGGCGCGGCAGCAGCCGCTCCATCAGCTGCACCGGCCAGGTTTCCAGCGCTTCCGGCAAAAGCGTGTGGTTGGTGTAGGAGAAGGTCGCCTGAGTGATGCGCCAGGCCTCCTTCCATTCAACGCCGTGGACGTCGACGAGAAGGCGCATCAGCTCGGCGACGCCGATCGCCGGATGCGTGTCGTTGAGCTGGATCGCCACCTTGTCGGCGAGCTTGTGGATGTCGCCGGTCTGCCTTAGGTGACGACGAATCAGATCCTGCAGCGACGCCGAGGCGAAGAAATATTCCTGCCGCAGCCGCAGCTCCTGTCCGGCGGGCGTCGAGTCGCTTGGATAAAGAACCTTGGAGATCGCTTCGGCGCGCGCCTGCTCCGATTGCGCCCCGACGTGATCGCCCTGATTGAAGGCGTCGAGGCGCAGCGCGTCAGGCGCGCGCGCCGACCACAGGCGCAGCGTGTTGACATGTTTGCCGCGCCACCCGACGACGGGCGTGTCATAGGCGACCGCGACGATGGTTTCGCCCGGCCGCCACACATGCGCCAGCATGCCGTCGGCGAGGCGGGAGCTTTCGACATGGCCGAAGAAGCCGACGTCATAGGTGATTTCCGGCCGCGGGAACTGCCAGGAATTGCCGAAGGAGAGCCAGTCTTCGGGATATTCATGCTGCCAGCCGTCCTTGAGCGTCTGGCGAAACAGGCCGTGGTCGTAACGAATGCCGTATCCCATGGCAGCGATTTCGAGAGTCGCCATGCTGTCCATGAAACAGGCGGCGAGGCGCCCGAGCCCGCCATTGCCGAGCGCCGCATCAGGCTCGAGCGCGCGCAGCATATCGAGATCGACGCCAAGTTCGGCGAGCGCGTCGCGCATCGCCTCGGTCAGGCCGAGATTGGTCAGCGCGTCGATGAGCAGCCTGCCAATGAGAAATTCGAGCGAGAGATAATAAACGCGCCGCCGGTCTTCCTGATAATTGCGCTTCGTTGATTCCAGCCAAGAAGGAACGAGCCGGTCGCGCGTGGCGAGCGCCGTGGCGACGAACCAGTCGCGCGGACTGGCGTCGGCGTTGTCCTTGCCGACCGTGTAAGTGAGACGCCGCTGCACGTCGTCGCGCAGCGCGGCGACGACGGCCTTGTGAGCGGCCTTGGGCGGGTCAAAAGCGTTCAAGGCGATCCTTTCGCGACGGACGGGGCTCCCGGCAGACAGTCTTAGAGGCCGCTGTTTTAAGTAGAATTGGAATTTGGCGCTACCGGGCCGCGCCGGCGCCTGAAGTTGAGGCGCCGAGAGCTGCTCATCGAACCTCAAAGGTGAGGGCGCGGTTTTCCGCCTGATCCGCTTCGCCGGGGAATGCGACGAGGCGGCGCCCGCCGACGCCCTGGCTCTCGATATAGCCCGTCGCCGCCGCCGCGCGCCTCTGCGCCAGCGCGTCATTTGACGCTTTCGCGCCTGAACCGCGAACATGGCCCCTGACCGCGATCGTCGCGTTTTCCGGGCACCGGCGAATGATCGTCGCCGCCTTGTCGAGCGCGCGCGTCGCCGACGGCGTGAGTTGCGCGCTGCCTTTGCGAAAGACCAGTACGCCGGGCGTCGAAGAGGCTGCGAGGGCCGTCTGGCAATCGGCGAGCGTCATGCCGGCCGATACTGCCGGAGCTGGCGCGCTTGGCGCTTGCGCGTGTACGGGCGATATGGTCGCGCCGGCGGTTGGCGTTTCGTCGGCAGGCGGCGACGTCGCGGGCGGCATGTCGGCGCCCGCGCTTTTTGGCGGCGCGGCAAAGCGGCGACCCTGTTCGCCGTCGGATTGGCCGATCACGACCGCTCCGACCCAGAGGAGCGATGCGGCGACCAGCCCTATGGCCCAGCCCTCATGCGCCCAGATCGACCGATGCCGCGCCAAGGCGCCGAGCGCGGCGCCGATCATCAAGGCCGCATATGCGGCAAGCGCGCCCTCGATCAAAGGCGCGGCGGCGTCGAGCGCGCCGAGGCGGACGAGAAGGAGGCCGACGCCGAAAGCGAGCGCGGTCCACACCAGCCAGCGGGCGACGAGGCCATTTTCAGGCGCGCGCCGAGTCAGCGCCCCGGCGGCGGCGCCGATGGCGAAACAGGCGAGAAGCCACGGCCAGAGGCGAGGGAATTCAACAAGCACGCGCCGACCCTAACGGGCTGGAGGCGTCTCTCCAAGACTTAAAGGCGTCGTGGCAAGACTTAAACGCGCATCGGCATCAAGACGTAGAGCGCCGTGGCCCCGTCACGGTCCTGGACCAGCGTCGGCGAGCCGGGGTCGGCGAGCTTGAAGAGCGCCGTGTCGCTGTCGAGCTGCTGGGTGATGTCCAGGAGGTAGCGGGCGTTGAAGCCGATATCGAGCGGCGGCCCGTCATAGTCGGCTTCGAGCTCCTCGACCGCCGAGCCCTGGTCCGGATTGGTGACGGACAGCACGAGCTTGCTGTCGGAGAGCGAGAGCTTGACGGCGCGGCCGCGCTCGGAGGAAATCGTCGAGACGCGATCGACCGCCTTGGCGAAGACGTCGCGCTCGACGGTGAGCCGCTTGTCGTTGCCGGAGGGAATGACGCGCCCGTAATCGGGGAACGTGCCGTCGATCAGTTTGGTCGTCAGCAGCGCATCGCCGAAGGTGAAGCGCATCTTGTTGATCGAAAGCTCGACCGAAACCTCGCCCTGCGCGTCCTCGATGAGACGCATCACTTCGGTGACGGCCTTGCGCGGCAGGATGATTCCCGGCATCCCGGCGCTGCCTTCAGGGGCGGGAAGCTCCAGCCGCGCCAGACGATGGCCGTCGGTGGCGACGGCTCGGAGCATGGGCCGGCCTTCGACGTCGAGCGTGTGGAGATAGATGCCGTTGAGGTAATAGCGCGTCTCTTCGGAAGAGATGGCGAACTGCGTCTTTTCGATGAGACGCTTCAGATCCGCCGGGGGCAGCGTGAACTTGTGGCTGAAGTCGCCGGAGGTGACGTCGGGAAAGTCACTCTCCGGCAAACTCGACAGATTGAACCGCGAACGCCCCGAACGCAGCGTCAGTTGTCCGGCGTCGCCCGTCGCCTCCAAAGAGACCTGCGCGCCCTCCGGCAGTTTGCGCACGATGTCATAGAGCGTATGCGCCGGCAGCGTGGTCGCGCCGGGTTGGGAGACCTCCGCCGCGGTCTTCTCGGTAATCTCCAGATCGAGATCGGTGGCCTTGAGCGTCAGCGCGCCGTCCTTGGCGGACAGCCCCGCAACAGCGCCGCTCTCTCAATCGTGACCTTCATCGCCGGAAAATCCGCATATTATTGCGGCGCGGCAGGCCGCCGCGCCGGGGGCGAAGACTTTGGCGCGGCAGGACGCGAAGCGCAAGGGCGGGTGACGCGCCGCCGGGGGTTCGTCCACGAATTTCGGCCGGGCGCTGCGCAATGGCGTCGTCACAAAGCATTTAGACCCGGCAGGGATTTCATGAAACCGCCTGGAGTCTTTTCGGCGAAGTCGTATCGCAAGCTGAGATAATAGGTGCGCTGCGGATAGGGATGGAAGGCGTAGGCCTTATAGCGGCCGATATTGTCGACGCCCGCCGCGAGCGTCCACTCGGGCGTAAGCCGGTAGCTCGCCTTGGCGTCGAAAAACAGGAACACGAACTGGAGCCGCCGGCAAGCACGTCATGGTTGAAGTCGGAATTGTCGAGGTTGTTGAAGGCGGCGGTTTGGTATCGCACGCCCGCCGACAGGATGAGATTGGGCTCCCACGGCGGCGTATAGACGGCAAGACCGCGCAGGCGGATGCGCGGAATGCGCAGGAATTGCATGCCCTGCGTATTGGGCTGGCGCCAATTGGATAGGGTTTTCGCGTCGGTGAAGGTCACGCTCCCATTGATGTCGAGGCGTTCCGTCAAGAAGTCCTTCATGTCGATCGCGCCCTCGACGCCGCGGAAACGCACCTTGTCGACATTGACATTGGCGCTGGTTCGAAGAGCCGGATCGATGAGGTTGGCGATGGAGTTCCAGCGATCGTCCATGAACAGGGTGACGCGCGGCCGCGCCCAGCCGATCGACCCCCACAGGTTCTCAAGTGTATATTCTCCGCTCAGCTCATAGACCGTCGAAATCTCGGGCTGAAGATCGGGATTGGCGATGGTGATGGCGTTCGGGGTCACGAGGTTTTGGAACAATTCATTGACCGTCGGATAGCGGTAGGCTCGTCCGATCGCGCCGCGCATCACAAAATCCCGCGACACATTCCATACGAGTCCGCCGCTCGGCGAGAAGGACTGCTTGTAACGATTGGTGAAGAAAGTCGGCGCCGCTCGAACGCCGAAGGTGTTGAAGCCTGTCAGCGTCTGGTTCATCCCGTTAAAGGCTTCCCAGAAGTCGCCGCGCCCTCCGGCGCTGATCAGCCAGTCGGGATGGAAGCGCCATGCGTCCTGGACATAGACGCCCTTAGTTGACGTCTTGCCGGTGTTAACCGCCTGAATCGAGGTGAAGAACGTGTCGGTGAAGACTGGCGTATTGGTCTGCGTCGAGGCCAGCGAATAGACATCCCAATGGCCGCCCATCGACACTTCATGCTTGCCGAAAAGATCCCATTCGGGACGCCACGTGCCGCGCGCGTCAAGCGTGCGCCAATATGTGCCGGTTTGCACGACATTCGTGCCGCCCGGCTGCACGCCATAGCGAACGGCGACGTGGCGATAATCCCGGAGGAAATTATAGGACGTGCCGGTGATGTCGAAATCGAAAACGCCGCCATCCTTCTTTACCAACGACGCCGCCTGCATCAGATGGCTGGCGTTGGCGTGCGCCGGATTTGTGGCCGGCAGATTGAAACGCCAAGGGCCGAACTGCACGGCGTTGTTGGGCGAATTATAGAATTCGGCGCCATTGTCGGCGCGGCGCAGGAAGGGAGTCACAACCGCGTCGGAGACGAAAGACCACAAGCCCGTCTGATATTTGGCGTGCACATTGGGTAGGAACTCGTAATCGAGTTTGACCTTGCCAAGATGTTGCTGGGAATGGTCCCGACCGTTCAGCGCGGCAATGAGGCGCGGGCGCCCTTGCGGGTCAACGTCGAACCAGCCCTTGGCGATGACGGGCGTTCCGCCAGTTCCAACGGTCGGATTGGCGACGGTAAAGTCAGCTGACTGACCACGCGCGTCGAGCCAGTCGTAACCGACCCAATATCTGAAATCGTTAATCTTGTCGCCGATCAACAAATTCATATGGCCAGAGAGGTTGTTCTCCTTGGCGCCAAACATAGAGAAGTTCTGAAACGCGCCGTCGCCCTGATAATGGACCTCGAATTTCTCCGGCATCCGCGTCGTGATCGTCATAACGCCACTGATGGAATTGCCCGGATACGCCGCCGAGAACGGCCCATACATGATGTCCACACGCTCGATTTCCGCAGGCGAAACCATCCCCCAGCGCGGCGGAAAGCTGGGGCTGTTTCCGAGATAATTCGACAGCAGCACGTTGTCGGCGAACACCATGGTCTGCGCGCCAGCGAGCGTGCTGTTCGTGCGCAGGGACAGTATGCCGTTGCGGTCGCCGATGAAGCGCTCGCGCACGGTGACGCTCGGCATATATTTCACCACGCCCATAGTCGTCAGCGAATTGACCGATTTATCGATTTGCGCGCGCGAGAGGGTGGCGATCTCAGCGCCCGGCGCCGGCTGCATGGCGCTCGGAACGCGCGGGGCGTCGCGCAAGGCAAGCAGCGTTGAGGACGGTTGTTGCGCGGGCGCGAGCGTGAGCGCGCGACTTGGACCGGGTGGGCCGGGCCGAGCTGCGCTTGCCTGCCGCCGCGCGACGCCGACGTTGATCGTCGGCAGCGCCTGCTGCGCGAGCGCGACAGACGCCCAGACGCCGCTGAGGAAGACGATACTGAAAATAGCTGGCGTGCAGCGCATGTGGTGCATCGACGATCCCCCCAGAGCTTGCCTCCGGGCGCGAGCCGCAGAGTATGCACTCCTTAGTCAGTTAGCTTAACGTTAACAGGAGGGATGCCCGCGTCTAGCGGGGCGTAGGACGATTGCTTCTTTTTTACTTACCTGTGTCGGTTTGGCCACAGCTGGCCGCGCTCAAATGCTTGGCGGCATATGGTTGGAAGGACGACGCCTTAACCGGCCCTTAAACGGCCTTCGTTACGCTTCATCAGGCACTTCGGCCCCGTGCGGCGGCGACAGGCGAGTATCCGATGGCGCGCAGCGACAAGCGTCGCGAACCGCGGTTCGACGACGACGAAGACGGCGAATTGCGCGCCGAGCGCCGTCCGCCGCCCCGCCCGCGCGCCCGCAAAAAATCGCGGCGCTCGCGCTCGCTCTTTGGCGCGCTGATCTATTGGAGCTTCACGCTGGCGCTCTGGGGGGCCATCGCCGGGGGCGGCCTCGCCGTCTATTACGGCGCGCGACTGCCGCCGATCGACCAGCTCGCGGTGCCCAAGCGCCCGCCCAATATCGCCATCCTCGACGCAAACGGCGAGCTTCTGGCCAACCGCGGCGACACGGGCGGCGCGGCGGTCCGGCTCGCGGACCTCCCGCCCTATGTCCCCAAAGCCTTCATCGCCATCGAGGATCGGCGCTTCTATTCGCATTGGGGCGTCGATCCGATCGGCATCGGCCGCGCCATCGTCCGCAACGTCACGGGACGCGGCGGCATGCAGGGCGGCTCGACCCTGACGCAGCAGCTCGCCAAAAACCTGTTCCTGACCCAGGAGCGCACCATCTCGCGCAAGATCCAGGAGGCGATTCTCGCGCTCTGGCTCGAGCATAAATATTCCAAGGACCAGATCCTCGAACTCTACCTCAACCGCGTCTATTTCGGCTCCGGCGCCTATGGCGTCGAAGCCGCGGCCGAGCGCTACTTCGGGCATGGCGCGAAGACCATCACCCTCTCCGAAGCCGCCGTCCTCGCCGGGCTGATGAAGGCGCCGAGCAAGCTTGCGCCGGATCGCAATCCGGAGGGAGCGGCCGAGCGCGCGGCGCAGGTGATCGCCGCCATGGCGCAGGAAGGCCATATCAGCGAGTCGACGGCGACGACGGCGCTGTCGCATTCTGCACGCGCGCGGAGCGACATCGGCGCGGGGTCGATCAATTACGCCGCCGACTATGTCATGGACATGCTCGACGACACGATCGGCGCGATCGACCAAGATATCGTCGTCACGACGACGATCGATGCGCGCATGGAGATGGCGGCGGAAGGCGCGCTCAAGCAGGAGCTCGACGAGAAAGGCGCGAAATTCGGCGTCGCCCAGGGCGCGATCGTCGCCCTCGATCCCACCGGCGCGATCCGGGCGCTCGTCGGCGGACGCGACTATTCGGCCAGCCAGTTCAATCGCGCGGTCTCGGCGAAACGCCAGCCCGGCTCCGCCTTCAAGCCCTTTGTCTATCTGACGGGGCTCGAACAGGGACTTACCCCTGAGTCCGTGCGCGAGGACGGTCCGCTCGACGTCAAAGGCTGGCGGCCGGAAAACTACAGCCGTCAATATCTCGGACCCGTCACCCTCACCAAGGCGCTGTCGCTATCGCTCAACACCGTCGCCGTGCGCGTGGGCCTCGAAGTCGGCCCCAAGGCCGTCGCGAAGACCGCGCATCGCCTCGGCGTCCAGTCCGACCTGCAGGCGAACGCCTCGATCGCGCTCGGCACGTCGGAGGTGACGCCGCTCGAACTCGTCGCCGCCTATACGCCTTTCGCCAATGGCGGGATCGGCGTCCAGCCGCATGTCATTCTCAAGGTGAAGACCGCCGCCGGCAAGACCCTCTATCAGCGTAAGAATGCGTCGCTCGGCCGCGTCATCGCGCCGCAATATGTGGCGATGATGAACGACATGATGCGGGAGACGCTGCTCACCGGCACCGCCCGCAAGGCCGAGCTTCCGGGATGGAACGCCGCTGGCAAAACGGGCACGAGCCAGGATTTCCGGGACGCCTGGTTCGTCGGCTACACGGGCCGGCTGGTCGCGGGCGTCTGGCTCGGCAATGACGACAACTCGCCGACGAAAAAAGCCTCAGGGGGCAATCTGCCGGTCGAAATCTGGAGCCGCTTCATGAGCGTCGCCTTGAAGGGCCAACCCGTCGCCGGCCTGCCCTCGGGCGCCTGGCGGTCGGAGAATATTGCGCTCCCCGAGTCGATCGCCAAGCCGATGGATGACCTCATCGGCTTGTTCACGGGGGAGTCGAGGCCCGCGCCCCGGCCGCAATCGGCGAGAACGGCGCCGACGCCGCGCCCGCCGGCGCCAATCCCCGCCGACTCGCCCGAGCAACCGCCTGTCGCGCAGGCGCAGCCGGCGTCGCCCGCGCCGCGGGACGCTCCGCCCAGGTCGCCGCCGCGCGCGATCGACGATCTTCTGCCGCCCGAAGACATCCCGACGGTCGGCTCGATCGAACGGCCGCGGCAGAGGCGCGGGGCGCCGGATCGAAGCATATTCGAGGATCTCTTCGGCGGCGGCTGAGGCAGCGGTCGATCGCCGCGCGCGCAACCGGCCAGACGCTACTCCGCCGGGGCGCGCACCGTGGCCGAAGGCGGCCGCGCGGCAAAAAACTTGGTCGCCGCGACGATGGCGATGAGCGTCGCGAGATAGACCGCGACCTGCATGCCGGAAGGCTGGTCGGCGTAGCCGATCAGCGTGTGCAGCACCCGGCCGACGATGCTCTTATCCGACAAAAGCCATGACGAGTCCCAGGCGGTGTCGGAGAGCGCGGTCACGAAGCCTGCCTGCTGCAGAAAAGCGACGCATTGCGCCGCAAGGCCGGCGGCGAGCAGCGTGATGAGCCATGTCGTTACGGCGAACAGGCGGCGCGGAGGGATCGCGACGAGCCCATAGAATGTCGCGACGCTCGTCACCGCGCCGAGCGCCAGTCCTGCCAGTCCCCCGGCGAAGACGTCCCAACCGGATTCGCCAGAGGCGAGAATGCCGTAAAGAAACAGCGCCACCTCGGCGCCCTCGCGCAAGACGGCCAGTCCGACGACGGCGGTCAGCGCGAAGAGCGTCTCGTCGCCGCGCGCGACCGCCCGCCCGACGTCGGAAAGGTTCTGCGCCAGCTCGCGCCCATGCTGCGCCATCCAGATGTTGTGCCAGACGAGCATGACGACGGCGATCGCGAGGATCGAGGCGTTAAAGAGCTCCTGCCCGCTGCCGGCGAAAGCTTGGGAGAGCCGGTCGGCGAAAGCGGCGACGACAATCGCGCCCAGCGCGCCGATTCCGACGCCGGCCGCGACGAAGCCGCGAGAGCCGGCGACGCCGCGAGTCACGGCCAGAACGATGCCGATGATGAGACCGGCTTCGATGGCCTCGCGGAAGACGATGATGAGCGCGCCGAGCATGGCTATTCCGCGATGACCTCGCCCTTGGCCGTATTATCGTGAAACTCGCCTTCGAATTTGTAGCGGCCGGGTTTCAGCGGCCGAAGCGTGAAGGTCGCCTCGCTGTTGCCGGGGATCACTTTCTCGATCCGCAGGCTCTTGCTTTCAAATTCTTCCGGCGTGGCGTCGAGGTTCTTCACGGTCAGCGTCGCCGGCTGATTGGCTGGAACGCGAAGCTCGGCCGGTTCGAAGCGGTGATCCTTGATCGTGAGCGTGAAGGCGTTCTCAGCCGCAGCGGCGGCGGACATGCCCAAGACCGAGGCCACGAGGACCCCCACAAAATGGTCGCGCTTCAAAAACCGCATCTCCCGAGTTCGCTGAGCGCCGACGGTCTCGCCGCGTCCACATCGAAAGTAAGAAGGCCAAAACATGAGGTCAATCAATCTAGTCTGGATCGCTTCCAAGCTGATGTCGCAGGGGCGCGCGCCTTACCCTGGATAGCCATGCCGAGATTTCGAGGCGCGCAGCAGCGACAGCGCGCGGCCGTCCTGACCGTTGGAGCAGGCTGACGCCGCCTCGCCGATCTCATTCGAGATCTGAGCATGGACGCTCCTGTTGACGTGTCCCATCGCGAGATCATTGTCGATCACTGAGCGATAGCGGGCGACGGCGCCGGCGCAGCCCGGGGCGTCCGGCGGAGCCGCTTCGACCATCCGCGCCGGCGGCGGGCCCGCTGGCCCGGGAGGAACGATCTGCGTTTGGCGCGCGGCGTTGCAGCCGGCGAGGCCGGCCGCGGCGCATGCGGCCAAGAAAAGCAAACCTGCGCGCATCCGTTTCTCCAATGCTTGGCTGAAGTTTGGCTTCTCATACCGGCGAGCGCCCGTCTTGGGCAATATGTCCTCTTCGCTTGCCGGCGCCGCCAAACCGCGTCAGCATCGCAAAGCGCCCTGACGCTCTTTTGTCCGCAGTTGCTTAAGCTGTTGGAGGAAAAAATGATTCGCAACATTATCCTGCTCGACGGCACATGGAATACGCCGCGCGATTTCACCAGCATTTGCAAGAAGTCCTGGGACGAGAAAGTCGCCGAAAAGCTCATCCCGCCGAAAGGCGCGGACGGCGTCGAGCAGAACGTCCGCTACTTTTCCGGCGTCGGCGCTGAAGGATTCAAGATCGTCGGCGGCGCCGCCGGCCTCGGCCTGCGGACCATCGTTCAGGACGCCTACAATTGGGTCGTCGACAATTATCGGGACGATCAGGAGCTGTATATCTACGGGTTTTCGCGCGGCGCCTATGCAGCCCGCGCATTGGCCGGGCTGATCGGCGACTGCGGCATCCGAAAGACAAAAGACAAAAACATCTTCGACATCGTGAAGACCAACAAGAGCGCGAAGAAGGCGGCGCGGCTCGGCGCGCCGCCGAGCGGTCCCGACGTTCAGGCGAACAATCGCATCAAGCTGCTCGGCGTTTTCGACACCGTCGGCTCATATGGCGTGCCCGCCGGTTTCAGCGGGCTTGCGCCGCTCGGCCGCTACGTCACGCTGGCGGTGTTCGGCGGTTTTGAGGACACGCAGCTCGGGGCGCATGTCGATCATGCGCTGCACGCGATCGGCGTCGACGAGCGCCGCCGTCCCTTTACGCCGGCTTTCTGGACGGTCAAGAAAGGGGCGCCGCATCCCAAGAACATCGAGCAGAACTGGTTTCCGGGCGTCCACTGCAACGTCGGCGGCGGCTATCCGGAATCTGGTCTTTCGGACATCGCATTGATCTGGATGATCGCGCGCACGCAGGCGCTCACCGGACTCTCCTTCGACGAAGCGGCGATCCGGCGCGCGCTGAAGCCCAATATCGACGGAAACATCCCCGATTCCGCAGAGAAATATCCGATCGACAGGAATTTTCCGCGCAGCCGCGAGATGTTTCCCGCCGGCGCCCCGGCCAATAGTCTTATCAGCTCCAGTGGCGATCCCGCCGAGGAACAGGTCAATGAGAACGTCCATTGGAGCGTGCTGGCCAAGCTCGGCCGCAGCTGCAACATCTATGGCGCCAATAGTCCTTACGATCCTCCAAACCTGAAAGAAGCGATGGCGCGACTTGGCCCCGACCTCGCGGGAAGGGTGGCGTCCATCACCGAAGAGGAGGCGCGATTGCTGCCGCCCGATCTCGGCGAGCTGGCGAAGGCCAGCGCCGCCCGCCAGCCCGCCGACGCGACGCCGTGAGCAGCGGGACGACCCGACGTCGGTGGGCCGGGGCTCCCGCGTTTTTCGCTTGGCGACGCGGCGCTAAGGGGCTATAAGCCGCTTGAATTCGTGGCGCGCGGCCGGCAGGTCCCGCGCCGCGATCGTTTTACGGCGCGAGTCATTTGTGACGTGAGTCATAGGGGTGGATCGCGCGTCCCCGCATAGCCCGGTAGCCGAATGGTCAATCCGTTTCAATTCCTGCAGGAAGTCCGCGCGGAAGCGGGCAAGGTCACCTGGCCTTCGCGCCGCGAGACGCTCATCACGACCGGCCTCGTCGTCCTGATGGTGCTATTCGCAAGCCTTTTTTTCGTCGTCGTCGATTCGGCGCTGCGTTTCGCCGTCCAGTTGATGCTGGGCGTCGGTCGGTAGACAATTGGAGCTAGTCGCGCCGCTATGAGCATGCGCTGGTACATCGTTCACGCCTATTCGAACTTCGAAAAGAAGGTCGCCGAGGCGATCCGCGAGGGCGCGGGGCAGCGCGGGCTCGCCGACCAATTCGAAGAGATTCTGGTCCCGACCGAGCAGGTCATGGAAGTGCGGCGCGGACGCAAGGTCTCCGCCGAGCGCAAATTCTTCCCCGGCTATGTGCTGGTGAAATGCGAACTCACCGATCAGGTGTTCTCGCTGATCAAGAATACGCCGAAGGTCACGGGCTTTCTTGGCGCCGACAACAAGCCGATGCCGATCAGCGAGGAAGAGGCCCTGCGCATCAAGGGCCAGGTCGCCGATGGCGTCGAGCGGCCAAAGCCGACGATCATGTTCGAGGTGGGCGAGACGGTGCGCGTCGCCGACGGGCCTTTCGCCTCTTTCAACGGCCTCGTCGAGGAGATCGACGAGGCGCGTTCACGCCTCAAGGTCGCCGTGTCGATCTTCGGCCGGCCGACGCCGGTCGAGCTGGAGTTCGCCCAGGTCGAGAAGGTTTAAGCCGCCTGCTGCCGGAAGAGGCGCGTCCCTCCCCTTGACGGGGAGGGTGGCTTGCGCAGCAAGCCGGGCGGGGTGCAAAGCATCCCCCACCCGATCGCCTGCGGCGATCGACCTCCCCGCAAGGGGGAGGTAGGCGCCCGGGTCAACTGGGTTCGTCCCGCGCTTTTGCAAAATCATGATATGAAGGTTTGCCGCCCGGTGTTCAGCGGCGATGGGAGCCGCGATGAGCGACGAGCCCGAAAATTTCACCTTAGCGCTGCTGCGCAAGATCGACGCGAAGGTGGATAGCCTTCGCGAAGAGATGGCGACGAAGAGCGACGTCGCTGACGTCCGCTCCGAGGTCCATTCGCTGCGCGCCGATGTCGCCTCCGACCTAATGAACCTCGAAGAGCGCATCGATGAGCGCCTTAAGGCGCAGGAGAAGCGCCTGAGCGACCAGATTTCGGGTCTGCGCCGCTCGGTGATGGAATATCACTCTTCGCAAATCGGGCATGGCGTGCTGCTGACCGAATTCGAAGAGCGCCTGCGCCGCCTCGAAGAGCATGTGGGCCTGACACCCGAGGGGCATTGAGGGGCTCGCGTCAGCAGCCATCAGTTGCTTTTCCCGATCTCGTCAGTATAAGTCGCTAGCCCTCTCGCCGAGGGCTTTTTTCGTTCCTTCCAATGGAAACGAAAACCATACGTGGCGGGTCTGCCCCGACGCCATCGGGGAACTCCAGGCCGGACCACGAACTGCAACCGGCGCCGACGCGATTGAATCGCGGCGGGCGTCAAACGTTGGAGACAGCAAATGGCGAAGAAAATCGCCGGCTATATCAACGTCGCCGCCGATCGGTCCCGCGCTCGGCCAGCGCGGCCTCAACATCATGGAGTTCTGCAAGGCGTTCAACGCCAAGACGGGACAGATCGAGAAGGGGACGCCCATCCCCGTCGTGATCACCGCCTATCAGGACCGCTCCTTCACCTTCGAGATGAGGCAGCCGCCGGTCAGCTTCTTCCTCAAGAAGGCCGTCGGCCTCAAGATCGGCAAGAAGCCTGCCTCCGGCTCCAAATTGCCGGGCCGCAACGTCGTCGGAAAGATCACACAGGCGCAGATCCGCGACATCGCGGAAAAGAAGATCGTCGATCTCAACTGCGCCTCGATTGAATCCGCGATGTCGATGATCGCCGGCTCCGCCCGGGCGATGGGCCTTGAGGTGGTGGAGTAAGACCATGGCGCATGTCGGAAAACGTATTGCCAAGTCCCGCGAGGGCATCGAACGCACCAAGCTCTATGCGATTGACGAGGCGGTGAAGCTCGTGCGCGAGCGCGCCAAGGCGAAATTCGACGAATCCGTCGAAATCGCCATGAATCTCGGCGTCGATCCCAAACACGCCGACCAGATGGTGCGCGGCGTCGTCAATCTGCCGAACGGCACCGGCCGCGTTCTGCGCGTCGCGGTTTTCGCGCGCGGCGCCAAGGCTGATGAAGCCACGGCGGCGGGCGCCGACGTCGTCGGCGCCGAGGATCTCGTGACGACGGTGCAGGGCGGAACGATCGACTTCGACCGCTGCATCGCGACGCCGGACATGATGCCGCTCGTCGGCCGCCTCGGCAAGGTGCTCGGCCCGCGCGGCCTGATGCCGAACCCGAAGGTCGGCACGGTGACGATGGACGTCGCCGGCGCGGTGAAGGCCTCTAAGGGCGGCGCGGTCGAGTTTCGCGTCGAGAAGGCCGGCATCGTGCAGGGGACGATCGGCAAGGCCTCGTTCGACGACGGCAAGCTCGTCGAGAACATCAAGGCCTTCGTCGACGCCGTGGCCAAGGCGAAGCCGCAGGGCGCCAAGGGCACCTATATTCAGCGCGTCGCGCTCAGCTCCACCCAGGGGCCGGGCGTGAAGGTCGACGTGTCGAGCCTCGGCGCAGCCCCGCACTGAGCGAAGTCCTTTCGACATCAAAAGCCGGCGGGAAACCGCCGGCTTTTTGTTTTGGTTCATCCAACGTAAAGGCTTGGCGCGCCAAAACAGACGGGCGAGAGCGCGACGCGGCCCCCTGTCGCAGGGGGCCTTCTCCGCCTTGTGCGGCTGAGCTTTTGTCAATAGGTTCCGCGCGGGCGACGACGGGCGGCGGCTCCGGTTTTTCGCTTATTCAAAGGCGCGCTCATGTCCGTGCTGATCGACAAGAACACCAAAGTCATCACCCAAGGCTTCACCGGCAAGACCGCCACCTTCCACTCCGTCCAGGCCCTCGACTATGGGACCAAAATGGTCGGCGGCGTGTCGCCCGGCAAAGGCGGCTCGATCCATCTCGATCTTCCGGTCTTCGACACGGTCCTCGAGGCGCGCGAAAAGACCGGCGCCGACGCGTCCGTGGTCTATGTCCCTCCGCCGGGCGCCGCCGACGCCATCTGCGAGGCGATCGAGGCGGAGATCCCGCTGATCGTCTGCATCACCGAGGGCGTGCCGGTCCAGGACATGATCCGCGTCAAGCGCGCGCTCTGCGGCTCCAAGTCCCGCCTCATCGGGCCGAACTGCCCGGGCGTCGTCACCGCCGGCGAGAGCAAGATCGGCATCATGCCCGGCAATATTTTCTCACGCGGCTCGGTCGGAGTCGTGTCGCGATCCGGGACGCTCACCTATGAGGCGGTGTTCCAGACGACTCGCGAAGGCCTCGGTCAGACGACGGCCGTCGGCATCGGCGGCGATCCTGTCAAAGGCACGGATTTTATCGAAGTGCTGGAGTTGTTTCTCGCGGACGAGGCAACTAAGTCCATCATCATGATCGGCGAGATCGGCGGGGCGGCCGAGGAAGACGCGGCCCAATTCTTGAAAGACGAGGCGAAGCGCGGCCGCAAGAAGCCGGTGGTCGGGTTCATCGCAGGCCGCACCGCGCCTCCTGGCCGCCGCATGGGCCATGCGGGCGCGATCGTCTCGGGCGGCAAAGGCGACGCCGAAAGTAAAATCGCAGCCATGGAGTCGGCGGGCATCAAAGTGTCGCCCTCGCCTGCGAGGCTGGGAAAGACCTTGGTCGAAGCGCTGAAGGGCTAGCGGCTCGCCCGCTCATCGCTTCGAAAGTCGTCGGGAGCTTTGAGCGCCGGCGCTTTTGGGAAAGATTGAGATGGCGCGTTTTGAAACCAATGGCGGCGCCGGACCCGCCGCGCCGGCGGGCGCGCGCTCGCCGCAAAACGACTTTCTTGCTTCGACATCGTTTCTGCAGGGGGCGAACGCCGGCTATATCGAGCGCCTGCTTGCGGCCTATGAGGCCGATCCCTCCTCGGTCAGCGCCGACTGGCGCAATTTCTTCGCCGAGATGGGCGTCAGACCGCAGGAGAAGGCGATCGCCGACGGCCCGAGCTGGGCGCGCCGCGACTGGCCGCAGCCGAACGGCGAATGGGTGAGCGCGATCGTCGGCGAGGCGCCGGCGCCTATGAAATCGCCAGTCGCTCCTGTCCCCCCGCCGACGCCCGGCGGCGAGGACGTGTTGCGGGCGACGCGCGATTCCGTGCGCGCCCTGATGATGATCCGCGCCTATCGCATGCGCGGCCATCTGCACGCCAATCTCGATCCGCTCGGACTGGAGCAGCGCTACGATCACGGCGAGCTCAACCCGCAGACCTACGGGTTCACCGACGAGGACTACGAGCGCAAAATCTTCCTCGATGGCGTGTTGGGGATGCGATACGCCACGCTCTTTGAAATGGTCACGATCCTGCGCCGCACCTATTGCGGAACGATCGGCTTCGAATTCATGCATATCTCCAATCCGGAGGAGAAGGCCTGGCTGCAGGCGCGCATCGAAGGTCCCAAGAAGGAAATCGTCTTCACGCAGGAAGGCAAACGCGCCATTCTCAATAAGCTCGTCGAGGCGGAAGGTTTCGAGAAGTTCCTCGACGTCAAATACACCGGCACGAAGCGCTTCGGTCTCGACGGCGCCGAATCCATTGTTCCGGCGCTGGAGCAGATCATCAAGCGCGGCGGCGCGCTCGGCGTGCAGGAAATCGTTCTCGGCATGGCCCACCGCGGCCGTCTCAACCTACTTTCGCAAGTGATGGCGAAGCCGCATCGCGCTCTGTTTCACGAATTCAAGGGCGGCTCCTTCCTACCAGATGAAGTCGAAGGCTCCGGCGACGTCAAATATCACCTCGGCGCGTCGTCGGATCGCGTGTTCGACGACAACAAGGTGCATCTCTCGCTCACCGCCAACCCGTCGCATCTCGAGATTGTCGATCCGGTCGTGCTCGGCAAAGTGCGCGCCAAGCAGGATCAGCATCATTGCGCCGACGGCGACCGCCGCTCGGTGATGCCGCTCCTCATCCATGGCGACGCGGCCTTCGCCGGCCAGGGCGTCGTCGCGGAATGTTTCGGCCTTTCCGGATTGAAGGGGCATCGCACCGGCGGCTCGATCCACTTCATCATCAACAATCAGATCGGCTTCACCACCTATCCGCGCTACTCGCGGTCCTCTCCCTATCCGTCCGACGTCGCGAAGATGGTCGAGGCGCCGATTCTTCACGTGAACGGCGACGACCCTGAGGCCGT
Source organism: Methylocystaceae bacterium (assembly GCA_009773555.1). Lineage (GTDB taxonomy): Bacteria > Pseudomonadota > Alphaproteobacteria > Rhizobiales > Beijerinckiaceae > Methylocystis. The sequence goes on from WSXZ01000030.1 coordinate 72,178, forward strand.
CGTCTTCGCCGCCCGCGTCGCCGCCGAATTCCGTCAGCAGTTCCAAAAGCCCGTCGTCATCGACATGTGGTGCTATCGCCGCTTCGGCCATAATGAGGGCGACGAGCCGGGATTCACCCAGCCGCTGATGTATAAGAAAATCCGGGCGCACCGCACGGCGCTCGATATCTATGCGGACCGTCTGATCGCGGAAGGCGTGACGACGCGCGAAGACGTCGATCGCATGAAGGAAGACTGGCGCACGCGGCTCAACGAAGAGTTCGAAGCGGGCCAGAGCTACAAGCCCAACAAGGCGGATTGGCTGGACGGCCGCTGGGCGGGAAAGAAATCGGGCTGGCAACTCTCGGAGAACGAGCGGCGCGGACAGACCGGCGTGGCGCTCGAGACGCTGCAGCACATCGGCGCCGAGATCACCTCGACGCCGGCCGATTTTCACGCGCACCGCACGATTCAGCGTTTTCTCGACAATCGGAAAGCGGCCATCGAACATGGCGGGCCGATCGACTGGGCGACGGCCGAAGCGCTGGCGATCAGTTCGCTGCTCTATGAAGGCTACAATGTGCGGCTCTCCGGGCAGGACAGCGAGCGCGGCACCTTTTCGCAGCGTCACAGCGTGCTCATCGATCAGGAGAATGAAGCGCGCTATCTGCCCTTCAATCACATCTCTGAAGGCCAAGGCCGCTACGAAGTCGTCAATTCGATGCTCTCCGAAGAGGCGGTGCTCGGCTTCGAATATGGCTATTCGCTGGCCGAGCCCGACGCGCTGGTGTTGTGGGAGGCGCAGTTCGGCGATTTCGCCAATGGCGCGCAGGTCGTCTTCGACCAGTTCATTTCATCGGCCGAGCGCAAGTGGCTGCGCATGTCGGGACTCGTCTGCCTCTTGCCGCATGGCTACGAAGGCCAGGGTCCGGAACATTCCTCGGCGCGGCTCGAGCGCTATCTGCAGCTGTGCGCCGAAGACAATATGCAGGTGGCCAATTGCACGACTCCTGCGAACTACTTCCATATCCTTCGCCGTCAGCTGCACAGAAGCTTCCGCAAGCCGCTGGTGCTGATGACCCCGAAATCGCTGCTGCGCCATAAGCGCGCCGTTTCGCGGCTCGGCGAAATGGGCATGGCCTCGAGCTTCCAGCGGCTGCTCCTCGACGACGCCGAAACGTCGCCGACCGAGACGTTCGTCCTCAAAGCCGACGAAAACATTCGCCGGGTCATTTTGTGTTCGGGCAAGGTCTATTACGATCTCCTGGACGAACGCGAAAAACGCGGCGTCGACGACGTGTATCTGCTGCGGGTCGAGCAGCTCTATCCTTTTCCGCTCAAGGGCCTCGTCGCGGCGCTCGGACGCTTCAAGGAGGCCGACGTCGTGTGGTGTCAGGAAGAGCCCAAGAACATGGGCGCCTGGTCCTTCGTCGACTCCTATCTCGAATGGGTGCTGACGCAGATCGGCGGCAAGTCGAAGCGCGCCCGCTACGTTGGACGCGCCGCCTCGGCGTCGACGGCGACGGGCACCATGTCCCGGCACCTCGCACAGCTGAAATTGTTCCTGGAGGAAGCGTTCGCGCCATGAGACGCGACGCGAGCGAAGAGAGAGCCGATGGCTGAAATACGCGTGCCGACCTTGGGCGAATCGGTGACTGAAGCGACGATCGGCCGCTGGTTCAAGAAGGCGGGCGACGCGGTGCGCGCCGACGAGGCGCTCGCCGAGCTCGAGACCGACAAAGTCACGCTCGAAGTCAACGCCCCCGCCGCCGGCGTGCTCGCCGAGATCGTCGCCAAGGAGGGCGAAACTGTCGGTCCTGGCGCGCTGCTCGGACAGATCGCCGAAGGCGCCGCCGCGTCGGCGAAGAGCGGCGAGACCGCCGGCAAGAGCCCCAAACCGGCCCCAGCCCCCGCAGCGCCAGCGCCCAAGTCAGTTTCGGCGCCGGCTGCGCCCGCGCCGATCGCGACGACGATGCCGCCCGCGCCGTCAGCCGCCAAGATCGCCGTCGAGCAAGGGATCGACATTGCTCAGGTTCCCGGCAGCGGCAAGCGCGGCCAGGCGCTGAAATCGGACGTCGTTCAATTCGCCGCGCGTCAGGCGGCTGCCCCGCAACCTGCGCAAGAAGGCCGCGTCCAGGAGCTTCCCGCCCAGGAAGCGCGAGTCGAGGCGCCGCCGCCCCGCGTGCCCGTTCCGCAGGAAGACGCCCGCCGCGAGGAGCGGGTGAAAATGTCGCGCTTGCGTCAGACGATCGCGCGCCGGCTGAAAGAGGCGCAAAACACCGCCGCCATTCTGACGACATTCAACGAAGTCGACATGTCGGCGCTCATCGAATTGCGCAAACGCTACAAGGAGGCGTTCGAGAAGCGGCACGGCGTGAAACTTGGCTTCATGGGCTTCTTCGTGAAGGCCTGTTGCCAGACGCTGGAAGAGGTCCCTGCCGTCAATGCGGAGATCGACGGGACGGACATCATCTACAAGCGCTTCTGCCACGTCGGAGTCGCCGTCGGCACGGAGAAGGGACTCGTCGTGCCGGTGGTGCGCGACGCCGACCGTCTGTCGCTCGCCGAGATCGAAAAAACCATCGCCGAACTTGGCCGCAAGGCGCGCGAGGGCGCGCTCGACATCGCCGATCTGCAGGGCGGCACCTTCACGATTTCCAACGGCGGCGTCTATGGTTCGCTGATGTCCACGCCGATCCTGAATGCGCCGCAATCGGGCATTCTCGGCATGCACAAGATTCAGGAACGCCCTGTGGTCGTTGACGGCAAGATCGAAGCGCGGCCGATGATGTATCTGGCGCTTTCCTACGATCACCGTGTCGTCGATGGGAAAGAAGCCGTGACTTTCCTGGTGCGCGTCAAAGAGTTGCTCGAAGATCCTGCACGGCTGGCGCTCGGCCTGTAGCCGCGACCCCTTCAAAATCTCCAAAGGCTACACATCTTATTTCAGACGGCGCGCCCGCCAATGGGGCCGTCGGCGGGGACGAAAGGACCGCCTTGGAGGTACAGATGGAAATGAAAACCGCCACCGAAACCAGAGAGTCTCCGCTGACGCCCGAGCAGTTCGCGCAACTTGGCGATGGCCTCATCGCTTATGTGCGATCGATGAGTTCGGAAGACGTCAACCGGCTTTACCCGCAGGCGCCGCAGATTGCGCCAGGGCTGACGATCTTTGCGCTTTTCGGTGCGGATGGCGCGCCGATCGTGCTTGCGGATTCGGAAGAAGGCTGCATCGGCAACGCTCGTGAAAATCATCTGCAGATGGTGAGCCTGCACTAACCGTCCCGCTCAGAGGCGCGCCGCCGGCGCGCCCGCCACCCGGCAAACGTCACGCGCGGCGACGACCCTCCCGCAACTCAGCCGTTAGCTTCTCTCGAGCGGGCGCCATTATGGCTCTCGGGGGGGAGTTTGGACGCGAGCACCTTGTCGAGACGGCGTCCGTCGAGGTCGATGACTTCGAAGCGCCATCCGAGCTTCTCCACCGTTTCTCCGAGGGTCGGGAAGCGGATAAGCCCGTCGAGGACAAGGCCAGCCACCGTTTCAAAGCTCCTGTTCTCGGGCAGCGCGACGTGCAAAAGCTCCGCCATTTCGTCGACCGGCATCCAGCCGGCCAGCAGCCAGCTGCCGTCTTCGCGCTGAAGCGCCTCTGGCTCCTCATGCCCCTCGTCGGATCTGAATGCGCCGGCGATGGCGTCGAGAATATCGGCCGGCGTCACCACGCCTTCGAAATGGCCATATTCGTCGTGCACGAGCGCCATTGGCGTCTCGGCTTCGCGCAGAACATTCAGCGCGTCGAGCGCGTCGATCGAATCGGGCACGACCGGCGCCGACCGGACATGGGATTCGAGGTCGAGCGGCTCGCCGCGCAGCGCGGGTCCAAGCAGGTCTCGGATCAGCAGGACGCCGATCATGTCGTCCATATCGCCCCGACTGACCGGCAGGCGCGCATGGGAGGTCTCGATGAGCCTCTCGCGCAGAATGTTCTCCGGCTCGCTGAGATTGAGCCAGTCCACCTCCGTGCGCGGGGTCATCAGCGCCCGCGCGGCCCGGTCGCCTAGCCGCAGCACGCCCGCGATCATCTGCTGTTCGTCGGCCTCGATCGCCCCCGCCGAATGCGCCTCGGCGACGAAGGTCTTGATTTCCTCATCGGTGACCCAGGACTGAAGCTCGTTCGCCTGGCCGACGAACAGCAAGATCAGCTTCGTCGACTCATCGAGCAGCCAGACCACCGGCGTGACCAGAGTGGAAAGCAACGCCATCGGCGCCGCCATGCGGCAGGCGATGGCTTCCGCATGGCGCAGCGCGATGTTCTTGGGCAGCAATTCGCCGATCACGACGGAAAGATAGGTGATGACGCCGATGACGCCGCCATAGCCGATCCAGTCCGCCGCACTGTCCGATAGACCAAGCGCGCGCAGCCCTTGCGAGAGCCGCTGACCGAGCGCGGCGCCTGAAAAGGCGCCCGCGAGGACTCCAACGAGCGTGATCCCGATCTGAACGGTGGAGAGGAAGCGTCCCGGATTTTCCGCCAGCGCCAGGGCGGCGGCGGCGCCGCGGCGACCTTCGGCGGCCAAAGTCTTCAGCCGCACTTTGCGCGACGAAACGATGGCGAGCTCGGACAACGAGAAAATCCCGTTGATGACTATCAACACAAGCGCGACGGCTAGCTCGAACATGACACCTGATAGGGCTTTCTGCGCAGGCTCTCAAGCAAATGGCGTCGGCACGCGTTGACGGCGACGACATTTGTCGCCGGGGCGTCGATCCTGCCGAGAAGGCGGGCAATCGCGCGGTCCGAAAACTACATCACAGGATTCCATGTGATCGGGAAGCGCCTCAGTCGCGCGCCGCGATCTCGATCTTTTTGATGACCCGCTCCGGCTCGGGCCGCGCCAGATCGATGGAGAGCAGCCCGTTGACGAGATCGGCCCCGAGCACCTGCATCCCTTCGGCCAGGAGAAAGGCGCGCTGAAACTGCCGCGCGGCGATGCCGCGATGCAGGAAATGCCGCTCTCGATCCTCGGTTTGGCGCCCGCGGACGACAAGCTGATTCTCTTCGAGCGAGACGTCGAGCTGGTCGCGGGTGAAGCCGGCGACGGCGAGCGTGATCCGAAGCCGCTCGGGCGCGCTCTCGGCGCGCGGAATGCGCTCGATATTGTAGGGAGGGTAGCCGTCGGAGGCGGTGCGGGCGACGCGGTCGAGCGCCCGTTCGATCTCATCGAAGCCGAGCAGGAACGGCGAATTGAGCGGCGGACGCGACATGTCGTTGAAGCCCTGTTGGCGCCTCTTCGGCCAGAGCCCGCGAAGCGCTCCGGCTCCAGCTATATGAGCGAGCCGGCCGCGCCATTCAAGCGCGGCCGATGCGCGCGCCCGCCATTGACGCGCGAACGACAAACGCCCATGTGCGAGCAAGCTTCCCCTTAAGAGCGGCGACCATGGGCAAAGCACAGCATTTCTTCCTCGCGATTGTCCTTGCCGCGTCCTTCGGCGCGCCGGCGGCCGCCGACACGCCGCCCCCGATCATCGCGCCGGAAGGCGAACGCTTCACGCTCACCCCTGCCGAGGGCGGCTACGTCCGGCTGAATAAGGAGACCGGCGCTCTGTCCTATTGCTCTGTGAAGGACGGCGTCACGGCGTGTCGGCTTGGCGCCGAGGAGCGCACCGCGTTTGAGGCGGAGATCGACCGTCTGCGCAAGGAGAACGCCGCGCTCAAAGCGCGCGCCGAGGCTGCGCCCGTTCCCCCGGCGGCGAGGCCGAACATGGCGCCGAGCGAAGAGGAATTCGAGCGCGCGCTCTCCTTTACCGAGCGCTTTCTGCGCCGCATAATGCGCCTCTTTCGCGAAGAGACCTCGCCTGGAGGCGCCCTGTGAGGACCAAAGCGACGACGTGTCCGCGGGAGCGCCCCGGTGGCTGATCAGGGGCCCTTCGCCAATTGGCCGCATCTCGACAAGCCGCCCGGGCCTGAGCGGCCAGAGGCCGCGCATGACGTGCTGCTTCTGCCGAACTCCGATAAAATTTCACAGGAAACCAGAGAGATGGCGTCGAACAACACGCTTGAAAATTTCCTCGGCGGCTCGCCGCTCAACATTCTCGCGCGGTTGCTCGTCATTTCGCTGGTCGTGGGCGCCCTGCTGATGTGGCTGGAACTGCGGCCGATCGACATTTTTCGCGGCGTCCAAGCTTTCTTCGACCGCATCTATCAGTTGGGATTCGGCGCTGTGAGGGAGCTTGTCAGCTATGTGCTCGCCGGCGCGGTCTTCGTCGTGCCGGCGTGGCTCGTTCTGCGGCTCGTCAATGTGGGCGCGAGCAAGCGATGAAGTTGACTGTGGAGACCGAGCAGGAGGTGGACGGCCGTTGGATCGCCGAAATCCTGGAAATTCCCGGCGCGTTGAAATACGCCACGACCCGGGAGGGGGCCATCGCTCAGGTGGAGGCGCTGGCCCTACGCGTCATCGCTGACCGCATTGAACATGGCGAACGCCCGACTGAGCCGATTCATATCACTTTCGCGGCCGCATGACTCCATGGCCGAGCGTAAAGGCGAAGCGTCTTCGTGCTGCGCTGGAAAGAAAAGGTTGGACGGAAAAGCGATCCGCCGGCTCTCACCGGACGTATGCCAAAAGTGGGTTCCCAGATTTCATATTTGCTTTTCACGATGGCGAGGAGATCGGGCCACGAATGTTGGCGAGGATAGCCAAACGAACAGGACTGACGCGGGAAGATTTATAATCTTCGGCGCCGTTCGATGCTCGACGTCTGATCCGGATCTTCGATGAGCTGGCCGATGCCGTCCCGGCGCGGCGGCGGCGGCGGCGGCGCATAGGCCTCAGGTCCGGCGACGGGGCCGAACCCGTCCCGCGCGCCGACTCCCGGTCCTTCGAAAGCGGCGAGCGGCGGCTTGCCCGTCGTGTCATTGTCGGTCTCGTCATCCGGCGCAGGCGGCGCGCGTCCCTGCGCGATCAGCGGCGATGGGTCGGGCGGCGGCAGCGTCTCCTGCGGCGCGGGCTTGCAGATGCTGCGCCCCGAGCGGCCGTGCAGGGCGAGATCGACGTGAATATGGTTGTAGTGGAAGGCGTTGGAGCCCGGCGACAGCACCGTCGAGAAATGCGCGCACGAGCCGCGATGCACGTCCATCAGGAAGGCGCGTGTCTGCGCGTCGCCGCGCCCCCAGTCGCGCACGAGCGTGATCTCGCGGCCGTCGGCGAGCACGAAGCCGCCGATGTCCAGCGCATTGCCGAAGGAATGTTCGGAAAGCTGCGCGCCGCGCTGATTGTTCATGCCGCGGCAGGCATAAGAGCCCATTGAATTGATCTGAACCACCTGCTGTCCGAAGCGCGCCTGCGCGGCGGGCTGGACGGCGTCCGCGAGCCAGGCGTCGAGCTCGGCGACCATCGAGCAGTCGAGGGTGGCGGTCGCGTTAAAGGAAACCGCCCCGCCCTGCAGCGCCGTCACCTTGAACGGCCTCGTCAGGCCGCAGATGCCCGGACCGTCGACTTCGGGCGCGAGCGCGATGAATTCGGAAGGGCTGACGCGTCTTTCTGCAAGACAGGCGTTTTCAGCCTGCGTGCGCCAGGCCGGCCGCTGCGGCTTCTGCCCGATCGAGCAAGCGGAAAGCGTCGCCGCGACGAGCGCCGGCACGAGCAACGAGTGATGGGCGCGGCGGACCATGGCCGCGAGAATGGGCGCCGGGCCGTTAATTCAGGGTCGAGAATTGTGGTTAATGCTCAGATATTTGAGGACTGTGGCGGGCGATCCACACGCCCACGCAAGCTGCACGGGATGCGCTGCGCATTGAGCGCGATAACGGGCGACGTGGTCAGCGTGCAAATTTGCTCAAGCGCCGCTTCCATGTTTCGCCGGCTTTCAATTCAGTCTTCAAAACCCATTTCCGTCGAATCGTCCTGATCGCCCGCGACGATGTCTTGAGAATGACTTCCGGTTCCGGTTCTTTTGCGCGCGCCGCCGGCGCCGCGAAAATCGGGGTCACTGCCGTCTGCGGCGCGGTCTGCGGCTTCACCTTTTTGGGTTCCGCAGGAACAGTCTCTGCAACTTTGGCCGGCTGAGGCACACGACGCGTCCGAGTTGACGCGCCTCGCGCCGGAGGATCGCTTATGACGTCGTCCTGCAAGAGGTTCGGGAGCACACGCCCCGGCAGGCCGGTCGATGGCGAGAGAATCTGGGGACGTTCAGCCGCTTTGGCGCCGAAAACCGCGTCCGCCGCGTTTAGAGCCGCCAAATATGAGGCGTCACGTTCGACCTCAGGGGCGGCCGAAGCGCTGGAGCCATGAAGCGATGGACCCCCAGCAGCATTTTCAGCCTCGTCGATCTTCCATGGATTCGAAGTGCGAGATTTGGGAGACCGACCTTTATATGCCGTTATGAACGGACGAGTGGGCTGGCGCATTGAAGCTGAAGATCTTTCTGTTGACGTATATGGCAAGGAAGGTCGCTCGAAAGACCCGCCTCGGCACAAGCGTAATTGAGTATTGAGAAAACGCCCGGGCATGACGCTCAGTCCAAGCGTCTTGGACGAAGGACATTTGCTACCTATAACGCAAAAGCCGCAAGAAGTCATCGTAATGGCCCACTGATGGCGCAAACTGGACATTGCCGATTTGCGCCTCGCGAGTCCGCTGCCGCCGCCCTTCCGCAGGAAAAAACGGCTTCCGTTGAATGAAATGCGCGTTCCCTCTGCTGGCGCCGACTCTCGCTCGTAAGGGTCGGAGGTCTCCTGGCGGATGGATGTAGGGAACTCAAAATTCGTCTGTCGCCAAGACGTGGGGCGCCCACATTGCATTTTGAGCCGATCAGTCAGCTTGCAGACGCATGCTGCGTTGCGCGCTCCTATCTCAGAATGTTGTGCAACCCCTCTAGAAAAGCTTCAGGTCTATCCCAACCGAAAAACGATCAAGCGCTGCGATTTGTCTTCTTCTCGTCTCTCGAATAACAAATGAGTCGGAGCGTTGCTGAAAGACCCTCTAAACAGATCAGCAGAACCCTCCATCCGCTCGCCTGATATGTCGGCGCAACGCGAGAAAACAGAAGTCCATTGACGTTCATTTGGGAGATTCAGTCATGCGAAAAATGCTCGCTGCAGCGACGGTCGGCCTCGTCGTTTTTGCTGTCCAGGACATCGCCCAGGCGGCCACCGCTCAAAGTCCGGCGACGCTACGCTCTGGACCGGGAACGTCGTGGCGTAGAATCGGCCAGATTCCAGCCGGATCTGATGTGCAGGTGTTGAGCTGCAACCCGGGCTGGCGTCACAGCTGGTGCCAGATCCGCTACGGTTCGAAGACCGGGTGGGTGAACGCGCCTGCGCTCGGGACGTCGGGATCGCAGGTCATCGTCGCGCCCGTCGTGACGACCGACGCCGCCAGTCTCAAGCGGCGCGCGAGCATGTTTTCCTCGGTTATCGAGGTGATTCCCGGCGGCAAAAAGGTCGACGTGCTTCGCTGTAGAAGTGGTCTCGGCAGGGGCTGGTGCCGCGTCTCTTATCAGGGCAAGACCGGATTCGTCAGAGGGGGTCTTTTGACGCGCCAACGGTCCGTCATTCCCCGTTAAGAACGGGCGTTCGAGGCGAGAAAATTCGGCCGCGTGACGCCGGCGCAAAAACGTCAAGGCGCAAATCGGACAATGCCCGATTTGCGCCTCTTCTGTTCAGGTCGGCGCCTGCGCAGCCTTAACCGGCGTTATGCGCCTTTATCCTCGCCTTTGCGGCCGCGCATAAAGGATTCGAACTCTTCGCGGTCGCGGGCGCGGCGCAGCTGGTCGATATGTTCGGCGAAGTCGCGCTCCGCTTCGGCGACCTTGACTCATCAAAGGCGACATTGCCGGTCGAGCGCATGAAGGACGGGCCGCCCCAGGCAGCCGAACCCTCTCGAGCGACGCCGCTCACGGCGTCCTTCATCCGCGCGCCCTGTTCCTGGGCGAAGGCGAAGAAATCGCCTTCAAAGCCCTGGCTGCGCTGCCAAAGCTTCCAGACCAATATGGCGAGGCCGAGCGGCCAGAAGATGAAAAAGCCGAGGATCACCGCCGCGATCTCGTAGGGCCTCCAGGACATTCGTCCGTGATGCCCCCAGGGCGAGCCGCCCTCTCCGGATGACGACATGCGAGAATAACGATGGCAGCTCATGATGGGCTCCAGTTGGTCAACGGCCGCCCGCCGCCAAGCGGGGCCGACACCAATGTAATATGCATTAACATTGGCGCAAGGGAAAGCGCCGCGCCAAGAATATTGGCGCAGCGCCGTCAATCGCTTCGCGTCGGGAATTCAGGCCGCCTTGCCGCTCAGATCATCTTCAAGCACGACGTCATCCGCGAACGGCGCGATCGTTTCGCGCGTCGCCCCCGGCTCGATTTCGATGTCGATTTCGAGCAGCGACATGTCTTCCTTGCGATGCATCTTCACCATGACCTTTTCGGGGTCGACGTTGATGTGCTTGGAGATCGCGATGAGGACTTCCTTGTGCAGCACGGCGATAAGATCCGAATCGCGCGCCGATTTGCGTTCATGCGCGAGAAGGATCTGCAGGCGCTCGCGCGCAACCGGCGCGGTGGCGCCGCGTCGCCCGAACAATCCGAAAATATTCATGCCGCCCTCCGACCAAAGAGCCGAACGAAAAGTCCCCTTTTGTCAGCGGGAATGTTCACCGGCAGTTTTTCGCCGCACAGCCTCTTCGCCGCTTCCGAATAGGCGCGCGCCGCGGGGCTCATGGCGTTGTGAAGAATGATGGGCGCGCCGACGTTCGACGCGCGCAGGACGTCTTCGCTCTCCGGCACGATCCCCAGCAGCGGTATCGAGAGAATTTCGAGCACGTCGTCGACGCTCAGCATCTCGCCGCGGCCGGCGCGCTGCGCGTCATAGCGCGTCAGCAGCAGATGCTTTTCGACGCGTTCGCCCTTTTCGGCGCGTTCGGTCTTGGCGTCGAGCAATCCGATGATGCGATCGGAATCGCGCACCGAGGAGACTTCCGGATTGGCGACGACCACCGCGACGTCGGCGAAGCGCATCGCGAGCGTCGCGCCGCGTTCGATGCCGGCGGGACTGTCGCAGACGATCCAGTCGAACTTCTCGCGCAATTCATTGATGACGCGCTGCACGCCCTCTTCGGTCAAGGCGTCCTTGTCGCGCGTCTGCGACGCGGGCAGCAGATAGAGATTGTTCAAGCGCTTGTCGCGGATGAGCGCCTGATGCAGCTTGGCGTCGCCCTGGGCGACGTTGATGAGATCGAATACGACGCGCCGCTCGGCGCCCATAACGAGATCGAGGTTGCGCAGACCGACGTCGAAGTCGACGACCGCGACCTTGTGACCCTGTTGGGCCAGCGCGGCCCCGAGAGCCGCGGTCGACGTTGTCTTTCCGACGCCTCCTTTGCCGGAGGTCACCACCAAAGTCTTGGCCATTGTTCGTCCTCTCTTAATCGAGCCGCGCGATCTTGACCGTCTCGTTTTCGAGCCAGGCCTGGATGGATTGGCTCTGAACACTCGCCGAGATCTCGTCGGCGGTCAGATAGACGCCGCAAACCGAGAGCAGCTCGGCTTCGAGCTTGCGGCAGAATATTCGCGCGCGTTTTTCGCCATAGGCGCCGGCCATCGCGCGGCCGCGCAGCGTTCCGTAGATATGCACGGAGCCGCCCGCCATGATTTCCGCGCCGGACGCGACGGAGCCGATCACGGTCACGTCGCCGTCCGGGTGATAAATCGACTGCCCGGAGCGCACCGGCTCCAGCAGGATCAGCGGCGCAGCCGAGGGGGCCGGCGGCTCGGACGATTTGGGATCGACGGACTGCGCGCCGCCGGCGCCGAGCGCGTTGGCGATATCCTCGAAGGCTGCTTCTTCGCTTGGGGACAGCGTTCCAGGGCTTGCGTCTTTGGCGCGCGTTGCGCTGACGTCCGGCGGCGGTTGCGGGGTGGCGCGACCGCCGGCAAGAATCGGCGGCAGATCGTCGCTGGCCCATGACGGGTCGACTCCCGACAATCCCATGAGGCGTATGCCACGCCGGGTGAGATTTTCGAGGAGCTCGGTAAGTTGTGGCCGCTCAATCGTCAGTTTAGCGAGGTCGATGACGATCGACTTCCGGCTGAAAAAGGCGGGCGACTGCTCAAGCAGCGCGTCGAGCTGCTCAAGCCAGCCTTCGATCGGCTGCTCGGGCTCCAGCGTCAGGACGGGAAAGGACCTGCCTCTGAAGCGGATGTGTCGGGATGACGCTTGCGTCACGGGAGCCCTCACGCAATTAGGATTTGCGTCATTTGAGGGCGTTAACGTTAATGAAGGATTAAAGCGCGCGCGCAATTTGGCGCCGGTCGCGCTTTATTAAGAGATTATGCCGGCGCGGCTTTGGCGCGCGCCGCAGCGCTCTCCATGACGCCTTGCGCGGCGCTCTCGAGCACCAGCGCCGGATCCGCGCTTTTGACGGGATCGAAATGCCCCGAGATGGTCAGCATCGCGACGCCATGGGCGAGCGACCAGATTTGCAGCGCCGCGTAGCGCGCGCCCTGCGCCGGCGCGCCCGCCTGCTGCAGCCACGCCACGACGGCGCGCCAAAGAATCTCCAGCGCATGGTCGGCGGCGCCGCCGGCGCCGGGATCGGCAAGCGTCTTCGCCTGCCCGAACATCGCCGCGTAGAGGCCCGGTTCGTCCCGCGCGAATTTGAGATAGGCGGCGCACATCGCCCGCATCGCGCTCTTGGCGTCGGGCCGGCCTTCGTCCCATGCCGTTTCAATTCGTGCGCCAAAGGTCTCGAATCCGCGGCGCGCCAGCTCGCTCATCAGCGCGTCGCGTCCGCTGAAATGACGGTAAGGAGCGGCGGGCGAAACGCCGGCGCGGCGCGCCGCCTCGGTGAGCGTCAGCGCCGATGGTCCGCCTTCGGCGAGAATGTCCAAAGCGGCGTCGATCAACGCCTGTTTGAGCGAACCGTGGTGATAGCCTCGCTTATTGTGCATCTCTCACCCCGGCGCGGATCGGCGTCATCGCCCCGTCACCGGGTTATCCCGAGAGCTTGGCGACCAGCGCGTCGGAGACCTCGAAATTGGCGTAGACGGTCTGAACGTCGTCATTGTCCTCGAGCGCGCCGACGAGCTTGAGGATTTTCTCGCCCGAATCATCGTCGACCTTGATCGTGTTCTGCGGGCGCCAGACGAGCGCCGCCTTGCGCGGCTCGCCGAATTTCTCCTCAAGAGCCTTGGCGACGTCGCGCAGCGATTCGACGGACGTGATCACTTCATGCGTCTCGTCGGTCGTCGAGACGTCGTCGGCGCCCGCGTCGATCGCCGCCTCCATCATCGCGTCCTCCGTCGCCGCCTTCTTGTCGAATTCGACGAGGCCGACGCGGTCGAACATGAAGGACACGGCGCCGGTCTCGGCGAGCGCGCCGCCGGCCTTGGTGAAATAGGAGCGCACCTCGCCGGCCGTGCGGTTGCGATTGTCGGTCAGGGCCTCGACGATCACGGCGACGCCGCCCGGCGCATAACCCTCGTAACGCACTTCATCGTAATTTTCAGCGTCGGCCCCCGAGGCCTTCTTGATCGCGCGTTCGATGTTGTCCTTTGGCATATTCTCCGCCCGCGCGGCGAGAACGGCGGCGCGCAGCCGCGCGTTCATGTTCGGGTCGGGCAGGCCCATCTTGGCGGCGACGGTGATTTCTCGGGCGAGCTTTGAAAACAGCTTGGAGCGGATCGCGTCCTGCTTGCCCTTCTTGTGCATGATGTTCTTGAATTGACTATGCCCGGCCATGCGCTCCCGCCCTGCTCCTCGATCAATCTTCGCCGTCCGGCGTCCGGCGGGTCATATACGCCGGACGTATCCGGAAATAAAGAAAAGCGCCAAAGGAGAGTATGATTGAGCGCAAGCGATGAAGAGCGAAATTCTCGGCCTGAGCCCGATGGGCCGGCCCCGTCCGCACTCCCGGCGCCGAACATCCCTGACCTCGCCGCCGCCAAGCGGTTGCAGGCGATCCTCTCCAGTCCGTCCTATCGCAAGGCCGACGAGGACATTCATTTCCTGACGTCGGCCGAGGCGCGCGGTCCCCGACTGGAGCTCGAATATCTCAAGGCCGAACTGCTGCTGCGACGCCATGGCGTCACCGATACGGTCGTCGTCTTCGGTTCGACTCGCATCGTCGAGCCCGCTCTAGCGGAAAGCCGCCTCGCCGAATCGCAGGCGCGCGCGACAGCCAATCCCAATGACGCGGCCCTCGCCAGACAGCTCGCGGCGGCGAAACGCGCCCGAGAAAATTCACGCTATTATCAAATCGCCCGCGAGTTCGGCGGCCTCGTCGGCGCCGCCCGCGAGAGCGGGGACTGGCCGCGCCTGGCGATCGTCACCGGCGGCGGACCGGGCATCATGGAGGCGGCGAACCGCGGCGCCTTCGAGGCCGGCGCCGAGACGGTGGGGCTCAACATCACCCTCCCCCACGAGCAGCTGCCCAACAGCTACGTCACGCCATCGCTTTGCCTGCGCTTCCGCTATTTCGCGCTGCGCAAAATGCATTTCATGCTGCGGGCGCGGGCGCTGGTCGCCTTTCCGGGGGGCTTTGGCACGTTCGATGAATTGTTTGAGACGCTCACGCTGGTGCAGACTGGGAAGGTCAAGCCGATCCCGATCATTCTCGTGGGGGAAAGCTATTGGCGGCGCGCCTTTGACGTCGACTTTCTGGTCGACGAGGGCGTCATCGGTCCACAGGACCGCGATATTTTCCGCTATGCCGAAACCGCCCCTGACATTTGGGAAGAAATCCGACGCTGGGGCGAACGCAAGGAGGATCTCCTATTTGAATGAAGGCCTTAGGCTGTGCAGGCGATCGCCTGCCCAATCCCTTGCCCGATCGCCTGCCCGATCCCTTGCCATTGTAAAGCCTATGCCCCGCCTTATCTCAGCTAGCGCGGCGCAAAGCGCGCGCTTTTTTAAAAAGGGAGAATACTCATGAGTTGGCTCAAAGCGATCGCTGGCGGCGTGATCGGGGCTGAAGCCCTGACCCTTATTAAGGATTATGTGGAGAAGCAGGGCGGCCTCGACGGCGTCGTCAAGAATTTCGAGAACTCCGGACTGGGAAAGCAGATCCACTCATGGGTCGGCCTCGGTCCCAATGAAAAGATCAGCGAGATGGACATCAGCAAGGTGGTCAACGCCGATAAGCTGATGGAAATCGCCAAGAGCGCCGGAGTCGACATCGACAAGGCGAAAGCGCTTCTCGCTCAGTATTTGCCGGAAGTGATCGACAAGGCGACGCCGGAAGGCAAACTGCCGCCGCCCGACAACGACACTGCGACGGCGGCGCGCGCCGCCGTCGGGCCTGTTCCCGCCCACGCTCTTGCTTCAGGCGCCCTGTTTCTGTAATTCCGTCGCGCGCGCCCTTTGCGCCCGCTCGCGGCTAGGGCGAGAGCCGCCCGAGGCCGCCGCCGCGGAGTTCGCCTTCGCAACGGCCGCCGGCCATTTTGAACAGGACCATTAATGACCAAGCGCGCGCTGGTGACCGGCGTTACAGGACAGGACGGCGCCTATCTTTCCCAGTTTCTCCTCGACAAGGGCTATGAGGTGCATGGCGTGGTGCGGCGCTCGTCGCACCGCGGCGTCGAGGACCATCGCCTGCGCTGGCTCGGCATCAGCGGCAAGCTGACTTTGCACGACGCCGATCTTGCAGATCTTTCGAGCCTGCTGCGCACCGTTCAGGCCATCCAGCCGGACGAAATCTACAATCTGGCGGCGCAATCCTATGTCGCGTCCTCCTGGCGCCAGCCGATCCTCACCGCGAACGTCACCGGGGTCGGGGTGACCAACGTGCTTGAGGCGATGCGGCTCGGCGCGCCGAAAGCGCGCTTCTACCAGGCGTCGTCCTCGGAAATGTACGGCCTCATTCAGGAGCCGATGCAAAGCGAGAAGACGCCCTTCTACCCGCGCAGCCCCTATGCCGTGGCGAAGCTCTACGGCCATTGGATCACGGTGAACTATCGCGAGAGCTTCGGCCTTCACGCGTCCTCGGGCATTCTCTTCAATCACGAAAGCCCGCTGCGCGGCGTCGAATTCGTCACGCGCAAGGTCACGACCGGCGTCGCCGCGATCAAACTCGGCCGCGCCACGGAGTTGCGGCTCGGCAATATCGACGCCAAGCGCGACTGGGGCCACGCCAAGGATTACGTGCGCGCCATGTGGCTGATGCTGCAGCAGGAGAAGCCGGACGATTACGTCGTGGCGACCGGCGTCACCACCACGGTGCGCGATATGTGCCACATCGCTTTCGAGCACGCCGGCCTCGATATGGAGAAATTCGTCATCATCGACCCGGCGTTCTACCGTCCGGCCGAGGTGGACGTTTTGCTTGGCGATTCGAGCAAGGCGCGGCAGGTTCTCGGCTGGAAGCCGGAGATTGATCTTCGCGAAATGATTTGCGAGATGGTCGACGCCGATCTCGAGCGGCTGCGGCGCGAGTCGGCCTAACCCGAAAAAGGGCGCGCGCGATGGCCGCCTTCGAGCGCATCTTGGTGACGGGGGGCGCCGGATTTGTCGGCGGGCACCTCTGCGCCGCTTTGGCCGAGGCCTATCCGCAGGCGACGCGGTCGCTGCTGCTGCGTCCCGGCGAACGCGGCGGCCATGAGGCTTTCGCCGCAGC
>WSXZ01000031.1 GCA_009773555.1 Methylocystaceae bacterium
TCGCCATGCGTCGCCTCCATCGCTATCGCGATGAAAGAATCATGCTCTCGCCGATTCGGGAATCCCGAACAGAATCGGAAAACAACGAACCCGCTCTAGTCCGCACGCGCGGCACGCGCCCGGGGGAACGAGCGCAAACGCCGTAAACATCGTCAGGGAGACGGCCCAGCGCTACATGAATAGCAAAATCGTAAGGCAGGAGGCCCCCATGCCAAAAGGCATTCAGTTCACCGGCGATTTTGAGGTATCGGCGATGCCGGCGCTCATCCCTGGCAGCTGGTATATTGGATTTGCGTGCAGACAGTGCCGACAACGCTTTGCTTTTCTGAGCGAACTGACAGGCACGGGCGCTCTGGAGATATCCGGGCCCGCCACATTTAAGGTGACGTGTCGGAACTGCGGAGCGCGCGGAGAATATTCGGCCACGGAGGTCATACAGTTTCAGGCCGCGCAGGGCGGACCGTCGTCGACCGCCTGAGCCGAGTCGCGCCGCCCTCACGTAACCCTCACGCGCCGCCGCAGCGCTCGAGGCTCAACCTGCTCGTTCGTAATGGGCGGTGAAGTGCCGGAGAAATGGCGCCTGTTCAGTGATCCGGTAGGCTTCGATTGACGCGCGCTGGCGGCCGATGGCGTCCAGCACTTCAATCAGATAGTCGAAATGGCTCTGCGTATAGACCCGGCGAGGAAACGCCAACCGCACCAATTCATGCGGCGCTGGGATCTCCTCTCCTCCTCCCGGCGCGGGCTTTCCGAACATGACGCTGCCGAGCTCCACGGCGCGAACCCCGCCCTCGAGATAAAGCGCATTGACCAGTCCGATGCCAGGATAGTCGCTGGCCCTCAGATGCGGGCAAAACGCGGCCGCGTCGATGAATATGGCGTGGCCGCCGGCTGGGCGCACGATCGGGATGTCGCGCGAGATCAGCGCCGACGCCACATATTCGACGGTCGCGTGCCGATAGCGCTGATAGTCATATTCCAGCGCTTCCAACAAGCCGACGGAGATTGCTTCCAGATCACGGCCGGCGAGACCGCCATATGTCGGAAATCCTTCGGTCAGGATGAGCAGGTTGCGAAAGTCGTCGGCCCATGAATCATCGTTGCAGGCCAGAAATCCACCGATATTTGCGAGCCCGTCCTTCTTCGCGCTCATCGTCGCGCCATCGGCGAATGAAAACATTTCCTGCGCAATTTCTAGCAGGCTGCGATCGGCGAAGCCTTGCTCGCGTTCTTTGATGAAGAATGCGTTTTCCGCAAAGCGGCAGGCGTCGATGATCAGCGGAATGCCGCGCTTGTTCAAGATTTCCTTGACGCTCCGGACGTTTTCCATCGACACCGGTTGGCCTCCGCCGGTGTTGTTGGTCACTGTCAGCATGCAGAAAGGAATATTTCCGGCGCCTTCGGCCTCGATCAACTGTTCGAGTCTGTCGAGGTCCATATTTCCCTTGAATCGTTTTTCAGAATGCAGTTCGCGCGCTTCGGTCGACGGTAAATCCGTCGCAACGGCGCCGACAT
The DNA here is from genome assembly GCA_009773555.1 of Methylocystaceae bacterium. Classification (GTDB taxonomy): domain Bacteria; phylum Pseudomonadota; class Alphaproteobacteria; order Rhizobiales; family Beijerinckiaceae; genus Methylocystis. Next base: position 1,516 of record WSXZ01000031.1, read on the forward strand.
ATTCGATGTTCGCGCGCGTCGTGTCGAAGTGACCATTGTTGGGAACGACGTTCCCTTTCTGGAGACGCGTCGCAGCCAGAATGCGCTCGGCGGCGCGTCCCTGATGCGTCGGAAAAATGTGTTTAAAGCCGGTAATCTCGCGCACGGTTTGCTCGAAGCGTCGCCAAGAGCGGCTTCCGGCGTAGCTCTCGTCGCCAAGCATGAGAGCCGACCATTGACGGTCCGACATAGCGCCCGTGCCGCTGTCGGTCAGCAAGTCGATGGTGACGTGGTCGGCGTCCAAGAGGAAAACATTGTTGAAGGCGCTGGCGAGAAGCGCCTCACGCTCGCTGCGCGTGGTGATGGGCAGCGCCTCGGTCATCTTGATACGAAACGGCTCGATGATCGTTCTCACGGGAATGCTCGCGATTAATAGCCGAGCCGACCGGGCTGTCGGCCACATGCGACTCACATGGGCCTCATCGCACGGCTGGTCCACTTCCAAGCGCCAACCGCAGGCATCGCCGCTCCTTCACAGCCGCCTGCGAGCTTCTTTCTCGTTGGTGGGTTTAACCTTGGGGATCGTCGGGCAATTCGGCGCATTCTGGCGTTCGCGCGTTTGACGCGGCGCGTGCATGGCGGCGATTGGATGCCGAACCGATTGCGACAAGCCTGGTCGCGGCGCCGCCAGCAGCGACGATCGATTGTGGACGACTGCGTCGATCAACGGCGATCGTTACTGCTGCTTCTCCCCGAGCCGTCCGAAAAACTTGCGAACCGAATTCGCGGTGCGCTTCAGAAAGGTGGAGAGCCCGTCGGTTTTCCGAGAGGCTTGATGGCTGGCGTTCCTGTCCTTGGCTTGATGCTTGGGTTTGGCGTCCGCGCCGGTATTGACTGCTCCGCGTCTGGACTCAGAGGCGTTTTGCTCTTGTTCGGGCCTGATCTGCTCACGCGATCTTTCCGGCGCCACGGCTGCGGGCTCCGCATTTGAATTCTTGTCCGGCTTTGCAGGCGATGCGGCTTCCGGAGCGGCCCGCGGAACTGGCGCCGGCAGAGTCGCCGCTGGCGCAGCCTCATTGTCATGGAGCGCCTTGTCTCCGTGCTCACGCTCTTGGGATGGAGAGCGCGCTTTGCTTCCGTGCTCGGCGCCTGGCGCAACAGGATTCGGTTTCGAGCCTTCTGGCGTTTCGGCCGGAGGCGCGGCGATGATTGCGGCGTCGCTCGGCCCTGCCGGCGCGGCGTTGCTCGGATGTGGCGCCGCGTCGTTTGTCGGCGCGCTTCCCTTCTCCATGGGCTTTGCCGCCGGGGCGTCCGAGGACTTCGCCTTGGGCAATGCGCTCTGGCTGGGATTGACCTTTTCCTGTCTTGTCGGCGGCGACGCGCCGGGCGCGCCCGCGCGTTTGGTTGAATCGACAGAGCCAAAGAGCAATGTCTTGACGCCAATAACGGAAACCAAACCGCCAACAACGACGAGACCGGCTATTAGGATTATCCGGCCGGCGCGGCGCGGCGGCTTGTCGAGAACCGTTCCGTCGTGGCGGCTTACAAGAGGCGCAAGGGCTGTTGCTGAAGCTTCATCATTGGCGCCTGTCGCCGCGTCTTGGTTCGCAGACCCGCGATCCTCGGACAGGCTGATGCGCTCCACCGCGACGCCGCCATCCGACGGCGACGAGTCCAGATCTGAAAGGGAATGGTCGTCGCCAACGCCCGCCGCTTCTGCTTGATCCGGTCCGGCGATCGTTTCTCGTCGCCGTTCTTCTTGCTGGTGACGCTTGAAGCCTTCGATGAGCCAGTTATCGACGGGAACTTCCTTGCTGGCCGCATGCGTCTGTCCGCTACTGGATCGATGGCTCGCGGCTTTTGCACGCTCCTCCTCTTGCCGACGCCTGAAGGCTTCAGCGATCCAATTACTGCCGGATCCGTCGTGAGCTCGGCGCGTCTCGCCGGCGTCGGCGCCGCTTGGGGAAGAGCCGCGTTCGCTGCTTCGCCGCGCGTCTTCGCGGCGTTTCAAGGCGCCGAGCGTCCAATCGCTTTCGAGAATTTCTTGCAAAATCTTATCCCCACTCACCGGCTCCGCTCCTGCGCTCATTGGCTGCAGCGATGATCATCCGGGAACGCATGAGGTTTACACGAATGATCGATGCTAGCTGACTGACGGCGTGCGTCAATGATCCTGGGCTCTACTCCGCCTTGGTCAGGTTGGCGGCGCGCGAAATCTGCGCTCGAACAACCTCATAACGCAAGCGTCGCTCGAACCAGAGCAGTGGCGGCGGGAGCTTCAATGCCGAGCTTACGACGCGCCATGTGGACGCGCCATGTGGACGCGAGATGTGACGGTGGCGCAGAAATGGCCATTCGGGGTAAGCTCTCGCTAAGCGGGAAGTGGTGAGAGAAGGTGGAACGCCGCGGCGGCCGAGAGGGCGCGCCAGACGTACAAGCAGGGCCAAGACGGCCAAGACGGAAGCGAGTGCAGAAATTTTCAACACAAGGAAACAGACTATGCGGACTGTCCTCAAATTTTCGATTGCGCTCGCGTTTGTTGGAATTTCCCATCCCGCACTGGCGGCCCAGTGTGGACGCTCGGCGGCGGGCTTCGACAATTGGAAGCAGGAATTCGCGCAGGAAGCGCGCGGCCAAGGGATAGGTCAGGCCGGCATCAGCGCGTTGATGGGCACCCATTACAACGCGCCGACGATTTCCGCCGACCGCGGCCAGAAGAGCTTCCGTCTTTCGCTCGACCAGTTCCTCGCCAAGCGTGGCGGCTCGGCCATTGTGTCGCGTGGCCGCGCGCTCAAGCGGTCCTACGGCGGTCTCTTCGCCCAGATCGAGCAGCGCTACGGCGTTCCGCCAGGACCTCTTCTCGCGATCTGGGGGATGGAGACTGGATTTGGCGCGGTGCATGGCAATCAGCACGCGCTGTCGGCTGTCGCGACCTTGGCCTATGACTGCCGCCGCTCCGACTTTTTCACCGATCAGCTCTATGCCGCGCTGACATTGGTGGATCGAGGCGCGTTGTCGCCGAGCGCGCGCGGCTCGATGCATGGCGAAATTGGCCAGACCCAATTCCTGCCGAAGAACATCCTGAATTACGGCGGCGGCGGCAATCTCGACAACTCGGCCGCGGCGCTCAACGCCACGGCCAATTTCCTTCACGCCCATGGCTGGCGCGCGGGAGGCGGCTATCAGCCGGGCGAGAGCAATTTCAGCGCGATCCAGGCGTGGAATGCAGCTTCGGTCTATCAACAGGCGATTGCGCAGATTGGCCGCCAGATCGACGGCGGCGGCGCCTACCAGTGACGCGCTAAACCCCAAAAAAACGCCGGCGCAATCGGCGCCGGCGCAAATTCCTCAAACGCCTCGAGGCGAGGCGCCATCACTCAGCCGGAGTCGCTTCCGGTCCGTGATCCTCGTCGGGTGCACTCGGCGGCGGAGGCGGCGGCGGGGGTTTATGCGCCTTGGCCGCGGTCGTCGTGTCACGACGGCGATGGACGAGATAGATTAAGAAGGCGGCGATCGTGCCGAGGCCGAGCGTCAGATAGACCCCCGTGACCGTGACGATGCCGACGAAATAGCCCGGCTCATTGAACGTATGTTCGAAATTGATCGTGCCTGTCGGGTAGCTCTTGGGCTCCCGGTAGGCGACGGTGACGGCCTGGAGATCCTCGTTTTCCTTCTCCTCCCCGCCGATATCCTTGACGATGCGCAGTTCGACCTTCATGTCGCGCAGCTCTTCCTGCTCCGCGTCGAAAACCATGATAATCGGCCCGGTGGCGGGAATGTCTTCGCAGAATTCGTTCTTGGACGCTTCCGGCAGGTAGCCAGTGAAGTTCATGATGTCCGGCCCAATGAAGAGCCGGCACCGGCCTTCGGCCGCCCCCAAGCGCCCGTGCGCCTCTGCCGGAGCGGGCGCGCCGGCGACCATCGTCACGACAACAGCCGCGGCCGATAAAACAGCGAGGCGAAGGCCTCTAGCGAAACGGCAAGCGTCCCGCTGCGCGAAGCGATCTTCGCCCACGTCCGGCGCAGGATGCGCTTCCGGATTTCCACCATCACGCATGATGACCTCCTGGGTCTTCGTGTGACAAGAACACGCGACTCTCAGAAATGTTGCGTTCGCGCCGCACAAACCACTCCCGTCAGGGTTCCGCTCGGGGAGTCGCTCCTAACAACGCCTGAGGCTTGATGTTAGCGGATTCCGGCGCATCAGCAAGGGTGCGACAATCAGCCGCTGTTTCCGCGGCGCGCAACGTGGCGGCCCTTTCTACGCGCGGCGCTCCTTGGAATCGCCGGCAACCAAACGAAGGCCGCTCGGACGAATGCCTTTTGCAGCGCAAAATAAAATTGACAAAAATCAGAAAAATATTCTCCGCCGGCTTTCCGTCGTGAAACCACCTTAACAAGAGTTCATCACGGGGAAGCTTGCCACCCAATTAAGGCGGAGCCATATTCAGCGCGAGGCTGGGAGCGCTTTTCTCTATAGCGAAGCGCGGAACGGCCAAACAGACCAAGAGGATCACATGTCCAACTTCGACCGCAACACCAGCTTCGGCTACGGGCGCGGGGTCGCGCGGCCGACCACGGCTGAGATCGACCAGGGCCTGCGCAGCTATATGCTTGGCGTCTATAATTATATGACGCTGGGCTTGGCCGTCACCGGGCTCGTCGCGCTCGGCGTTTATATGCTCGCCGTCGCCAAGGTGGCGCCCGGCGCGATCGAACTGACGTCCTTCGGCCACACGCTCTACGCCACACCGCTGCGCTGGGTGGTGATTCTGTCGCCGCTGGCGTTCATTTTCTTCTTGGGCGCGCGCGCGAACACCATTTCCGCGGCGACGGCCCGCAATCTCTTCATCGCCTTCGCGGCGGTGATGGGATTGTCGATGTCCTCGCTGTTGCTCGTCTTCACGGGCGTATCGATCGCCCGGGTCTTCTTCATTACCGCCGCGGCGTTCGGCGGGCTGAGCCTTTACGGCTACATGACGCAGCGGGATCTGTCCGCCTTCGGCTCCTTCCTGGTGATGGGCGTCTGGGGGCTCGTGATCGCCGGCCTCGTCAATCTGTTCCTGCAGTCGACCGGCCTGCAGTTCGCGCTGTCGATCATCGCGGTGTTGGTGTTCGCCGGCCTGACGGCCTGGGACACGCAGAACATCAAGGACATGTATTACAGCAGCGACAGCTATGAAGTCGCGCAGAAGAAGAGCGTTTTCGGCGCGCTCTCGCTCTATCTGGACTTCATCAACATGTTCCAGTCGCTGCTGTTCCTGTTCGGCCAGCGCAACAACTAAACGGGCGCCCGCCCGAGAAAAGCCCCGCTTCGGCGGGGCTTCTTCTTGCGTAAGCCTTTGCGGTCCGGCCCGCCCTGTGGCAGACGCGCCGAGCGACCCAACAAGGAGCCTTAATGGCGGATGTCACATTCCCGGCCGCTGCGGCGGCGGGACTACTGTCTTTTCTCTCCCCCTGCGTCCTGCCTCTTGTGCCGCCCTATCTGACCTATCTCGCGGGCGTCAGCATGGAGGATCTCGAACTCGAGACGCGCTCCGCCGCGCGGCGCGACATTCTGCTGTCGTCGATTCTGTTCGTCCTTGGCTTTACGACGGTCTTCGTCGCCCTTGGGGCGACGGCCAGCGCCTTCGGCGGCGTGCTGCGCGCCAATATGCATATTCTGTCCTGGGTCGCGGGCGGCATCATCATTCTGATGGGCCTGCACTTCATCGGACTCCTGAAAGTCGACCTGCTGTATCGCGAGAAGCGCGCCGAGATCGCCAAGCCGATGGGGCTTTTCGGCTCTTATGTCATGGGGCTCGCCTTCGCGTTCGGCTGGACGCCCTGCATCGGGCCGATCCTCGCCGCCATTCTCGCCGTCGCGGGGACACAGGAGACGGTGCCGCTCGGCGCCGCTCTGCTCGCAACCTATTCGCTCGGCCTCGGTCTGCCTTTCATCGGGGCCGGCCTAGCGCTCGGCCGCTTCCTCGCCTTCGTTGCGCGTTTCCGCCGGCATTTTGGAAAAGTCGAAAAAGTCGTCGGCGTGCTGCTCGTCTTCACCGGAATCGCATTTCTCACGGGCGGCGTGCAGGAGATGTCCTATTGGCTACTGGAACTGTTTCCTGGCCTCGCCAGGCTCGGATAGGCGGCGCGCAAAACCCGCTGTATGACGAGCACCGGCTGCCGGAGATCGACCGGCTGCGCGGCCTCGTCATGGTCCTCATGGCGCTCGACCATATGCGCGATTTCTTCGACGCCGATGTCATGCGCTTCTCGCCGACCGATCTCGATCACACCTATCCGTTTCTGTTCTTCACGCGCTTCATCACGCATTTCTGCGCGCCGACCTTCACCGTTCTCGCCGGAGTGAGCGCCTATCTCTACGGCGTGAAGGTGAAAGACCCCGCGGCGCTTTCGAAATTTCTCGCCGCGCGGGGCCTGTGGCTCATCTTGCTCGACGCCGCCGTCATAAGCCCGATCTGGGGCATGGGCTGGGGCCGAATCGAGCTATCGACGCTTTGGGCGATCGGCTGCAGCCTCGTGGCGCTCGCCGCCCTCTCGCGCCTGTCGCCGCGAATTGTGCTGCTTATCGGCGTCGCGATCATCTTCGGCCATAATCTCCTCGACGGGATCCATGCCGCCGACCTTGGCGCGTTCGGACCGTGGTGGTCTCTGCTGCATGAGCCCGGCAAACTGCCCTTCGGTGCGCCGGGCGGCGTCCTCTATCCGGCGCTTCCCTGGATCGGGGTCGGCGCGCTGGGTTACGGACTCGGGCCGCTGTTCCTCAAGCCGGCGATACGGCGCGACCGCACGCTTTTTCTTGCTGGCGGCGCGGCGCTGGCGCTTTTTGTCGTGCTGCGCTTCTCCAATCTCTACGGCGATCCGCGTCCTTGGAGCGTGCAGCGTGACTCCGTCTTCACCCTGCTCTCATTTCTCAACGTCACGAAATATCCGCCCTCGCTGCTCTATCTTCTGGTGACGCTTGGCGGCGCGGCGTTGACGCTGCCCGCGTTGGCGCGCGCCGGAAAAAGAATCGGCGACGCGCTGACGGTCTTTGGCCGCACCCCGTTGTTCTTTTATGTCCTGCATCTTTACGTCGGCGCCCTCGCGGCGCTGGCGCTCACCTTCGCGCGCGGCTATTCCCTGGAGGACATCGCGACCTGGTCAAAAGGCGGGGGGCCGCCGCCGGAATTTGGCGTTGGGCTTGCGGGCGCTTACGTCGCCTGGATCTTGATTGTATTGGCGTTGTATCCGCTGTGCTGCTGGTTTGCGGAGGTGAAGCGCCGACGCCGCGATCTCTGGTGGCTGACGTATTTGTGACGCGGCGTCAAATTGGCGCGCAGCGCCGCCATTAAGGTTTCGGCGTAAGCCGCCTTGGTGGTCGCGCAGCGCGCTTGTATAGAGGAACCCGACCCAGGAGCGCCGGTTCCCGCTCATATGAGGTCTTACGCCAGAAGGCGGGAAAAACGGAATGCTTGAAAAGCTGGTCGCCTTTTGTCTCCGCTGGCCCTGGACAGTGGTTTTCCTCACTCTCTGCCTGACGGCGGGGGGCGTTTATGTCACCGCTGAGCGGTTCGCCATCGATACTGACACCGGAAATCTTTTCTCGCCAGATATCCCTTGGCGCAAGAATGAAGCGGCGCTCTACAAAGCCTTCCCGGACCTCCTCGACGTCATCGTCATCGTCATCGACGGCAAGACCAGCGAAGAGGCCGACGACGCCGCGAAGCGGCTCAACGCGGCGCTGCAGGACAAGCCTCTCCTGTCGCGCGTATGGCGCCCGGACGAGCACGAATATTTCCGCAAGAACGGCCTGCTGTTCCTGCCGGTCTCCGACATCGAAAAAAATGTCGGCGTGATGATCGGTCAGCGCGACGTTCTCCAACCGCTCGCCGAAGATCCAAGTTTGCGCGGCCTGGCGAGCGTGCTCGTCGGCAACTTCAAGTCGGCGTCCGGCAGCGACCGCGCGATGAAAATGTACATCAGCGGCGTCGAGGAGTTTTCCGCCGGGATCGAGCAGGCGCTCGCTGGAAAGCCGGCGGAGGTCGACTGGGGCAAGCTGCTGGCGTCGGGCGGCAGCGCGCCCGCCGCGCCTGAAATGGACAAGCGACGCATCGTGATCGCCAAGCCGGTCGTCAATTATTCCGACCTTGAGCCGGGCGCCGACGCGATCAGGCTGGTGCGAAAGACGGCGGCCGAACTTCATCTCGACGAAGAACACGGAGTCAACCTGCGCTTGACGGGTCAGGTGCCGCTCGCGGACGACGAATTCGCGACGATCTCGGAAAACATGACCCTGAACACGGTTGGCACGCTCGCCGTGGTGACTCTCATTCTGTTCGCCGCGCTGCGCTCGCCAAAGCTCATTCTCGCCGTCCTCGCCACCCTGCTCGCAGGTCTCGCCATGACGTCGGGGCTTGGGATCTTGATGATCGGCCGCTTCAACCTGATCTCGGTCGCCTTCGCCGCGCTGTTCATCGGGCTTGGCGTCGACTTCGGAATCCAGTTTGCGACCCGCTATCGCGAAGAACGGCACAGCGACGACCATCTCGAACGCTCGCTGCTTTCAGCGACCCGGGGCATCGGCAGCTCGCTGACGCTCGCCGCGGTGTCGCTGCTCGCGGGCTTCTTCTGCTTTCTGCCGACCTCGTTCAGCGGCGTGTCGGAACTCGGACTCATCGCGGGCGTCGGCATGATCGTCGCCTATGTCGCGACCCTCACGTTCCTGCCGGCGGCGATCAAATTGCTGCGCCCGCGGGCGGAGCATGTGCCGATCGCGACCACGTCGCTCGCCGCCGTGGACCACTGGATCGCGCATCACCGCGCCTTCGTGCTGATCGCCACGGCTATCGTCGTGCTCGCCGGCATGCCGGCGCTGATGCATCTGAGCTTCGACTCCAATCCGATGAATCTGCGCGATCAGAAGGTGGAATCGGTCGCCACTTTTCTGGATCTCTCCAAGGACCCAAAGACGGCGCCAAACAAGATCGAGGTGCTCGCGCCCTCGATCGAAGCCGCGCGCGAACTGGAAAAGAAGATCGAGGCGCTGCCTGAAGTCGATCATGTCGACTCGATCGACTCATTGGTCCCCAAGGATCAGGACGACAAGCTCGCCCTCGTCGACATGGCCGTTTCCCAATTGCGCGGCGTGCTGAATCCCAAGCTGAAATCGCCGCCAAGCGACGCCCAGACGGTCAAGGCGCTGACGGACGCCGCCAAGGCGCTGCGCCGCGCGACGGCGAAGAAGCCCATCCCGGCCGTGACGCGCTTCGCCAACGACCTCGACGCTCTCGCCAAGGCGAGCCCGGAGACGCGCGCGGCGGCGCGCCAGGCGGTGTTCGGCGGCTTCGACAAGATGCTCGGCGAAATCCGTCAGGCGCTGCAAGCGCAGCGCGTGACGGTCGACACGCTGCCCGCGGATTTGCGTAGCGACTGGATTTCCAGCACCGGCTTGGTGCGCGTCGAGGTGACGCCCAAAGGCGACAGCAATGACCGTGTCGTCATGACCGAATTCGCCCAAGCGATGCAGGCCATCGCGCCCGACGCGAGCGGTCCGCCGGTGATCGTGTCGGAAGCGCAAAAAACCATTACGCGCGCGTTTCTCGAAGCTGGACTCTACGCCTTTATCGCGATCTTCATCATCTTGGCGGTGGCGCTGCGCAATCCGCTCGATGTCGCCTTGACGCTGGGCCCGCTGGTTCTCGCCGGCATCATGAGTCTTCAGGCCGCTGACTTACTTGGCATGTCGCTCAATTTCGCCAACATCATTGCGCTGCCGCTGATGTTCGGCGTCGGCGTCGCCTTCCACATCTATTATGTCATCGCTTGGCGAAAGGGCGTCGTCGACATGTTGGCGTCGAGCCTGACTCGCGCCATCTTTTTCAGTTCTCTAACGACGGGCACCGCTTTTGGCAGCTTGATCCTGTCGAGCCATCCCGGAACCGCGAGCATGGGCCAACTTCTCGCCATTGCGCTGTTCTTCACATTGCTCGCGGCCTTCATTATCGTGCCGGCGTTTCTTGGCCCGCCGCGCGCCCCCTCGACGGATGCGGGGGACGTGGCTTGACGGAGTCGGCGTTCCGCCGTTCGCTACTTTGAGCGAATCGTATTCATTGCAACTGAAACAGAGGTCCCGCGTCATGAGAAAAGCCCTTCTACGCATCGCGATGGCGACGGCCCTCTGCGCCCCAACGGCGGCGTACGCCGCCGACGGCGTTTACGGCGTCTGGGTTCGCGAAGGACATCCGAACGACAAGCTGGAATTCTACGACTGCTCGGGCAAGCTTTGCGCCAAGGGCATCGAGGCGATGCCCGATGGCTCGCCGGCCCCTCAGGTCCTGCGCAACGCCGCAAAAACAACGCCCAACCACTGGGAGGGCGAGATCAATGATCCCGAAAGCGGCAAGACCTACATCGGCAAGATCGCGCTTGATTCGCCAACGACGCTGACGATGACCGGCTGCCTCGTCTCCTTCCTGTGCCAAAGCGAGACCTGGACGAAAGTTTCCGGCCCGACCAAGCCGGCGGCCGACGCCAAGCCCGCCGGACAGCCTGCCGCCAAAACGGCCGCGCCCGCGCCGGACGCGAAGGAGCCTGCCGCGGCGAAACCCGCCGCCCACGAACCGGCGGCCAAGGAGACGGCGAAGCCCGCGGCCAAGGCGGCGAAACCGGCGAAAGGCAAGACGACAGCCCCTCCAGCCGCAACGGAATAACGGCCCGTTGCGGCGCGCGGCGGTCCTTACCGATACGTAACTTGACCGTCGCGGCGCGCCGCGCGAGCTTAGACCTCACAGCTTTCGCGCGTTGACGGCCAGCGCGCGCCTCCCCGCCGCCGCTCAAAGACCCGCAACTCGCTGCTCGTCAGATTTTCGGACGAGCGAAAGCGAGCCGCAGAGACGAGCGAGAGGCCTTCCCGGCGCCTTCGCCGACGCTTAAGGAAGGGGATGCACGCGGCCGTTCCCGCGGTCCCTCCGGAGACGTCTGCTACTTGACCGCGCCCGCTCTGTCTCGCTCTTTTCGACCAGCGCTGGCGGCCGCCGCGGCGCTCGCGGCGGCGCTCGCGGGCTGTGATCTCGAGTGGGACAAGCCCGATCTCTCCGCCCCGCCGCCCGCGCAATTTCGCGAAGCGAAGCCGCAGCCGCAGCCCCCCATCGCCGGCGGGCGGGATTTCGCCGCCAAATTCGGCTCGAAGGAACTGACCGAACTCGTGGAGCGCGCGCTCGACGACAACCAGGATATCGCAGCCGCAATCGCCCGCATCACCCAGGCCGACGCCCAGGCGCGAGTGTCGAGCGCTGCGCTGTTTCCAACCGTTAATATGACCGATATCGCCCGCTCGACGCGCGTTCCCGGCACGACGATCAACGTAGGCTCCTCAAGCACCGGCTTTAATCCTGCAACGTCGACCACCGGATCGCAGCAAGGCTTCGACGCGCGGACCTTCGGCTTCTTCCAGCTTGCGCTTACGGCAAGCTACGAGGTGGATTTTTGGGGCAAGAATGAGAACGCCTCGAAAGCCGCGCGCATCCTCGCCAATGTCTCGCGCTTCGATCGCAACGTTGTTGAAATCTCGACCGTCGCGGCCGTGCTGAACGCCTACTTCCAGGTGCTCACGGCGCAGGACCGTCTGCGCATCGCCAATCAGAACGTCGCGATCGCACAAGGGGTCATGGACGCCATCAACGCGCGGCTTGAAGCCGGGACGGCGACCGTGCTCGACACCTCGCAGCAGGAAACCATACTTGCTCAACAGCGCGCGACGATCCCGCCGCTCGAGCAGACCTTGCGCCAGACGCGCAACAACCTTGCCGTATTGCTGGGACAGACCCCCGAAAGCATGACTGTAAAGGGCGGCTCGCTCGTAAAGCTCAAGTTTCCGCAGATTGCGCCAGGGCTGCCCTCCGAAGTGCTGCTGCGCCGCCCGGACGTCGCCGAAGCGGAAGCGCGCCTCGCGTCCCAGGAATTCTCGGTGTTGCAGGCGCGGGCCGCCTTTTTCCCGTCCCTGACGCTGACAGGGCTCTATGGATTCCAGAGTTCGATGTTGACGACGCTCATTATGAGGCCGGACGCGATCGCCTGGCAGATCGCCGGCTCGCTCACGCAGCCCGTGTTCGACGGCTGGAACCTGCAGGGCCAATATGATCTGCAGAAGGGCCGATATTCCGAATTAGCGGCGCTTTATCGCAAGCAGATTCTAACCGCTCTGTCCGATACTGAGAACGCGCTGATTGCAATACGCGAAACGGACCGCCAGATGAAGCTCCTGGGCGTCGCCGTCTCCGCGGCGCGACGCGCATTGGACGCCGTAGAGATGCGTCTGCGGGAAGGGACAATCGATATCGTGCAGCTGGCGCAGACGCAGACGACGTATTTCCAGACGCAGGACCAGCTCGCGGTTGCGCGTCTCTCCCACTACCAGGCGGCGACGAGCCTGTATCAGGCGCTCGGCGGCGGCTGGTCGCCGACGACCCGCGAAATCGAGATCACTCGCTCCAACGCCGCTTATGAGGCCGACAGGGGACCATGGCCATGACCCGCGTCAGCCGAAGAGTGCTGCTTGCGGTCGGCGCGCTCGCGCTCGCCGGCGCCCTTGCGTGGGCGTATCAGACGGGCAGGCTTCCCGGGTTCGCCGCCAAAAACGCCGCTAAGGACCAGGGCCCCGTCGCGGGGCGTTCCGGCGGCGGGCGCAGCGAGGGGACCGTCACCGTCACCGCAGCCAAGGTGCGCATCGACGACGTGCCCGTGACCATTGACGCCGTCGGCACCGTGCAGGCGCTCAACACGGTGACGATTCGCACGCAGGTGGACGGGAGGCTGTTGCGCCTCGCCTTCACGGAGGGACAGGACGTCCGCAAAGGCGACATATTGGCCGAAATCGATCCGGCGCTGTACCAGGCGCAGTATGATCAGGCGGTGGCCAAAAGAGCGCAGGACGAGGCCAATCTCGCCAACGCTCGCGTCGATCTCGCGCGCTACGAAAGACTCCTGGTCGGCGCCTACGCCTCGAAGCAGCAACACGCCACTCAAAAGGCGTCCGTCGCCCAGCTCGAAGCGCTGGTGCGCGCCGATAAAGCGGCGATCGACAACGCCAAAACGACGCTGGACTATGCGACGATCCGCTCGCCGATCGACGGGCGCGCCGGCATCCGCCTCGTCGACGTCGGCAATATTCTGCACCCGTCCGACCAGACCGGCATTGTCGTCATCACGCAGCTGAAGCCGATCTATGTTGTGTTCACGTTGCCTCAGCAGGCGTTGCCGGCGGTGCAGAAGGCGCAAGGAAAGGCCAAGGTTTCGGCGCTCGGTCCGGACAACGCCACGCCGATCGAAGTCGGCGAGCTGACCGTCATCGACAATCAGATCGACCAGCAGACGGGCACGGTGCGTTTGAAAGCGACCTTCGCCAATCCGAACCTGGCGCTCTGGCCCGGCCAGTTCGTCAATGTGCGGCTGATGCTCGATACGATGAAGAATGTTCTCGTGGCGCCGAGTCAGGCCGTGCAGCGCGGGCCGAACGGCGCTTTCGTCTATATCCTGGAGCCCGATGACGTCGCCACGATGCGCCCGGTGACGACAGGCCGACAGGATGAGACGATCGCCGTTGTCACTTCGGGGCTCGAGCCCGGCGAAGTCTTGATCACAAGCGGCTTCTCGCGGCTGTCGGATGGCGCGAAAGTGCGCGCCATGAATGCGCCGGAAACCGCCAACGCCGAAAAAAATGACCCGGGCGCCGAAGACCGGCGCAGCGCGCCCAGCGAAGCGCCTGCGCCTGCGATGCGAGGTAATCGGACGAAAAGATGAATGTTTCGGCGCCCTTCATTCAACGGCCGGTGGCGACGTCGCTCTTGGCGTTCGCCGCGCTGCTGTTTGGCGTGATGGGCTATCTGCGGCTTCCCGTCTCGCCGTTGCCGCAGGTCGATTTTCCGACCATTCAGGTGACGACGCAGCTTCCGGGCGCCAACCCCGACACGATCGCCTCACTGGTGACAGCGTCGCTCGAACGGCAGTTTGGCCAGATACCGTCGCTGACCAGCATGTCGTCGCAAAGCTCGTTCGGGCTGTCACAGATCACGCTGCAGTTCGACCTCGACCGCGACATCGACGCGGCCGCGCAGGACATTCAGGCGGCGATCAACGCGGCCGCCTCGACGCTGCCCCGCAACCTTCCCTATCCGCCGGTCTACGCCAAGGTGAACCCCGCCGATACGCCGATCCTGACGCTGACGCTGCGCTCGAAGACCGCCACGCTGCGAGATTTGAGCGATCGGGCCGACACCTTGATCGCGCCGCAGCTCTCGCAGGTCACCGGTGTGGGGCGCGTGTCGGTGCAGGGCGGCGTCCGCCCCGCCGTGCGCATCCAGGCCGATCTCGGCCGGCTCGCCGCCAATCGCATCAGCATGGAGGAGCTGCGCCTCGCCATCGCCGCGGCGAACGTCGCCGGCGCCAAGGGTTCGCTCGACGGCAGGCGGCAGTCCTATACCCTCGACGCCAACGACCAGATTCTGCGCGCCAGTCAATACAATGACATCATCGTCACGTGGCGCAATGGCGCGCCGGTGGCGCTTCGCGACGTTGCGCAGGTGGTCGATGGGCTCGAGAACTCGCGCGTCGGCGGCTGGCATAATGGCGAGCAGACGGTCGTTCTCGACGTGCTGCGACAGCCCGGCGCCAATATCATCAACACCGTCGAGCTGGTGAAGAAGGAGCTGCCGCAAATTCAGCAGGCGCTTCCCGCCGGCATGTCTCTTGAGATCGTCAACGACCGGACCGTTACGATCCGGGCCTCGATTTTCGAGGTGCAGCTGACGCTCGTCATCGCCGCGGCGCTCGTCGTGCTCGTGGTGTTAATGTTTCTGCGCAGCTGGCGCGCGACGATCATCGCCGGCGTCAGCCTGCCGCTCTCGATCATCGCCACCTTCTCGATCATGTGGGCCGCGGGCTTCTCGCTCGACAACCTGTCGCTGATGGCGCTGACCATCGGCACGGGCTTCATCGTCGACGACGCGATCGTGATGATCGAGAACATCGTGCGCAATATCGAGGAAGGCAAAGCGCCGCGTCAGGCCGCGCTCGACGGCGCCCGCCAAATCAGCTTCACGGTCGTATCGCTCACCGTCTCGCTTATCGCCGTCTTTATACCGCTGCTGTTCATGACCGGCATTGTCGGGCGGATGTTCAGCGAATTCGCGTTGACGTTGACGATCGCCGTCGTCGTCTCGGCGGTGATCTCGCTGACCCTGACGCCGATGCTCTGCGCGGTTCTGCTGCGTTTTGCGCCGCCGAGGGGTCCCTCCCGCTGGGAGACGCTTTCGCTTGCGCTCGACCGTGGCTATTACGTGTCGCTCGACTGGGCGCTCAAGCGCGAAAAACTCATGCTGGCGATCACCGTCGCGACTCTCGCGCTCACCGTCGCGCTCTATGTGGTGATTCCCAAGGGCTTCCTGCCGCGGCAGGACACTGGCGTGCTGTCGGTGGTTCTAGAGGCCTCGGCGGACGCGTCCTTCGACAAAATGACGGCGCTGCAGGCGAAGGTCTCCGAGGAGTTCCGCCGTGACCCGGACGTCAGGGCGGTGACGTCCGTGCTCGGCGTCGGGCCGCTCAATGCGACGACCAATGTGGCGCGGCTCACCGTGATGCTGCGCCCGCATAGCGAGCGCCACGAGAATGCTGAAAAGATTGCGGACCGGCTGAAGGCCGCGGGGCAAAAACTCCCTGGCGTCGCGCTGTACGTCCAGCCGGTGCAAGACATTCAGATCACGACGCGGCCGAGCCGCTCGCAGTATCAGTATACGCTGACCTCCCCCGACCGCGAGGAATTGCTGCTCTGGTCGAATCGATTGCTCGACAGCCTGCGCGAGACCCCGGGGTTGCGCAATGTCGCCGCCGAAACGCAGGACGGCGGCCTGCGCACGCTCATGCGCATCGACCGAGAGAAAATGGGGCGGCTCGGCATCACCGCGCAGATGGTCGATGACGTGCTCAACGACGCCTTCGGACAGCGGCAGATCTCGACAATCTACACGCAATCAAACCAGTATCGCGTCATTCTCGAAGCCGCCGCGCAATATCAGCGCGACCCGTCGGCTCTGGAAAAGCTCTATGTCGCGCCGCTCGGCGGCGGACCGCAGACGCCGCTTGCGAGTTTTGTGAGGCTGGAGAACCTCTCGGCGCCGCTGACCGTCGCGCATGAGGACCAATTTCCGGCGTCGACGATCAGCTTCGACCTTGCGGAGGGCTACGCGCTTGGCGACGCGGTGAAAATGATCGCCAACGCGGAGGCCGCGATCGGCATGCCGTCGTCGATCCTTGGCGTATTCAGCGCCGACGCCGCCGAATTCAACAAGTCGCTGGCGAGCGAGCCCTGGCTCATACTTGCGGCGGTCGTGTCGATCTATGTCGTGCTCGGCGTTCTCTACGAGAGCTTCGCCCATCCTTTCACCGTTTTGACGACTCTGCCCTCGGCGGGCGTCGGCGCACTGGTCGCGCTTCTCCTATTTCGAATCGAGATGTCCATCGTCGCGCTGATCGGCGTCGTTCTGCTGATGGGCATCGTCAAGAAGAATGCGATCATGATGATCGACTTCGCGCTGGACGCCGAGCGCGACGACGGGCTTTCGGCGCGTGAGGCGATCGTGCGCGCCTGCCATCTGCGCTTCCGTCCGATCATGATGACGACGCTTGCCGCGCTCTTTGGCGCGCTGCCGCTCGCGCTCTCGCATGGGCCGGGCAGCGAATTGCGCATTCCGCTAGGCGTCGCGATCATCGGCGGCCTGCTGCTCTCGCAGGCGCTGACGCTGTACACGACGCCGGTCATCTATCTCGCCGTCGAGCGGCTGCGCGTGCGGCTTTCGCCGCCGGCCGAGCCGCCAACCGCCGAGGAATTCGAGCCGGTCGGCGAACTGCCGAAGCCGCCGACCCGGGAGGCCGCCGAGTGAATGTCTCCGCGCCCTTCATCAGGCGGCCGGTCGCGACGACGCTGCTCGCCAGCGCGCTCTTCCTCATCGGCGCCGTCGCTTATTTTTTCCTGCCGGTGGCGAGTCTGCCAGCGGTGGATTTTCCGATTATCGGCATTTCCGCGCTGCGGCCCGGCGCCGATCCGCAGACCATGGCGGCGTCCGTCGCGGCGCCGCTGGAACGGCGCCTGTCCAGCATCGCCGGCCTAAACGAGCTGACATCGGCGAATTCGCTTGGCTCGACGCAGATCATCGCGCAATTCGACATATCACGGCCGCTGGACGCGGCGGCGCGCGACGTTCAGGCGGCGATCAACGCCTCCATCACCGACCTGCCGTCGGATCTGCCGATGGCGCCCGTCTATCGAAAGGCGAGCCAGTCGAGCATGCCCGTGCTCGTGCTGGCGATGACCTCCGACACATTGCCGACGAGCGCGATTTTCGATGCGGCCGATTCCGTGATCGCGCAGCGGATTTCCCAGATCCCAGGCGTCGCCGAGGCGCGCCTCGCGGGCGCCGAGCAGCCGGCGATCCGCGTCCAGGTCGATAGCGCGCGTCTCGCCGCCATGGGGCTTGGCGTCGACGCCGTCGCCAACGCGCTCAACGCCGCCAACGCGCATTCCGCCGTGGGGGCGCTCGGCGGCAATACGCGGGAGATCACGCTCGCGACGACCGATCAGCTATCGACGCCCGAAGACTATCGCAACATCGTCATCGCAGCGCGCGGCGGGGCGGTGGTCAAGCTCGGCGACGTCGCCACGGTCGAGCTCGGCGTCAAAAACCGCAACGCCGCCGGCTGGTTCAATGGCAAGCCGGCCGTTCTGCTTATCGTCACCAAGCAGCCAAACGCCAATGTGATCGAAACGGTCGATCAGATCAAAGCGATGATGCCGCAATTTCAGGAGTGGATCCCGAGCGGCGTCAAGATCGATGTGCTTGCCGACCGCACCCAGACCATTCGCGCCAGTATTCACGACATTCAGCGGACGCTGGCGATCTCCGTCTTTCTGGTGATGATGGTCGTCTATGTGTTTTTGCGCCGCGCGACGCCCGTCATCGCCGCCGGCATCACCGTGCCTCTCTCCCTGGTCGGCACCTGCGCCGCGATGTGGGTTGCGGGCTTCTCGATCGATAATCTGTCGCTGATGGCGCTGACGATCTCGGTCGGCTTCGTCGTCGACGACGCCATTGTCATGATCGAAAATATTCAAAGCAACGCCGAGCGCGGTCTCAGCCGCATCGAGGCGGCGCTGGTCGGCTCCAAGCAGATCGGCTTCACCGTCGTTTCAATCAGCCTGTCGCTCGTCGCCGTCTTCATTCCGCTTCTTTTCATGGAAGGCGTGATGGGCCGGCTGCTGCGCGAATTTTCCTGGACGCTGACCTTCGCCATTGCGATCTCGACGGTCGTCTCCCTGACCGTGACGCCGATGGTCTGCGCGCGCCTGCCGGCGCCTCGGGAAAGGGCGCCTTCGCGCTTCGACCGGCTTATCGAAGGCAGTCTCGATCGTATTGTCGATCTTTACGCGCGCAGCCTGCGGCCGGTGATCGATCATCCCTGGGCCACCCTTATTGTCGTGGTCGTCTCGATCGGCTGGACGGTGCGTCTCTACCAGACGATCCCCAAGGGCAGCCTGCCGCAAGACGACATTGGTCTGATCAATGGAACGACCGAGGCGGCGGGCGACGTGTCTTTCACGGAGATGGCGCGTTTGCAGCGGCTCGCCTCCGACGTGCTGGTCGCGGATCCCGACGTCGCCAATGTCGGCTCGTTTATCGGCGCCAGCAACTTGACCGCCTCGACGAACCAGGGCCGGCTGTTCGTCGCTTTGAAGCCGGCTCACGAGCGCTCCAACTCGAGCAAGGATGTGATCGCGCGGCTGCGCCGCGAATTCGCGAAAATTCCGGGCCTCAGCGTGTTCATGGTGCCGTCTCAGGATCTGCGAACGGGCGGACGGCTGAGCAAGTCGCAATATCAGTTCACCCTGTCGAGTCCATCAATCGAAATTCTCGAGACCTGGCGTGACAAAGTGCTGGCGCGCCTAAAGCAGGCGCCCGAACTCGTCGACGTCGCCTCCGACCAGGAGCGCGGCGGGCTGCGCGCCAAGGTCGTCATCGATCGCAGCGCCGCCTCCCGAATGAATGTGCAGATCGCCGCAATCGACGCCGCGCTGAACAGCGCTTTCGGCCAGAGACAGGATGCGATCGTCTATACCCAGCGCAACCAATATCGCGTGATCTATGAGACGCCGCTCGAACGTCAGCGGGACATTCGCGACCTCGCCGGCGTTTATGTCTCCTCAGCAACCGGCGAGCAGATTCCGCTGACAGCGCTCGCCCATATCGAGCGCAGCTCGATGCCGCTCGTCGTCAATCATCAGGGCGTCGTGCCGGCGACGACAATCTCTTACAATGTCGCGCCAGGCTATAGTCTCGACGCCACCGTCGCGGCGATCGAACTGGCGATCGCCGAACTCAATCCGCCAGGCGGCCTGCGCGCCGAATTCGCTGGCGACGTCGCGGATTTCCGCAAGGTGGCGGCGGGAATGGCGGTGCTGATCCTCGCTGCTCTGCTTTCGGTGTACATTATTCTTGGCATTCTTTACGAAAGCCTCATCCATCCGATCACGATCATCTCGACGCTGCCCTCGGCAGGCCTGGGCGCGCTGCTGTCGCTCGAACTATTCAATGTCGAATTCACCATTATCGCCTTCATCGGCATTTTGCTGCTGATCGGCATCGTCAAGAAGAACGGCATCATGCTCGTCGACTTTGCCTTGCAAGCGGAGCGCGACGGCGGCATGTCCGTGCATGACGCGGCGCTCGCGGCGGCGCGCGAACGCTTCCGTCCCATTCTGATGACGACGCTTGCCGCGATTTTCGGCGCGCTGCCGCTCGCCTTCGCGACCGGGATCGGCGCCGAACTCCGGCGTCCGCTCGGCATCACCATCGTCGGCGGATTGCTGCTCAGCCAGGCGCTGACGCTCTACACGACGCCGGTGATCTATCTGTTGATGAGCAAGCTTCGGCGCGCGAAGCCGGCCGCGCCCGCGCAAGCGCGGGTCACGCCGCTAAAAGCCCGCGGAGCCTAGAGCAGATCCCCGATCACATGGAATCATGTGCTCGGGGAGCGCTCAAAATCAGAATGTTGGAGCAGGTTTCTCATCGAAAAAGTCGGTCAACTTTTTCGGAACCTGCTCAAGCGTCAGTGCGCCGGCGGTTGTGGCGCCGCGAAGAAGAAGCGCAGCACCTGGGCCGCGCCGCAATCCTCGATCGGGACGTGCCAGAACTTGGAATCGAGATCGGGAAACCGCTCCATCGGCAGCTGGATCTGCGTGAGCCGCGCGTGACTGTCGAAACCTCGAAGCATGGCGCGCTCGAACAGTTTCAGCAGTTGCTCTTCGCAGTCTGGCACTTCCGTGACGGTGAGAATGGTGTTGTTGGCGAGGGGGAAGTCTTTGTCGAACAGCTGTTCCATATTAACCGGCGCCATGTTCGCGTCTCCGACGCCCCCGAGATGGAGCTTCGACTATCCTGGAAGTCCTAACGCGCCAACCCTTAACATCACGCCAAAAGATGAGTGACGCTAACACGTTGGCGATAGGAGTCCACAGGAAAGCCGGGCTCAGCCTTTCAGTTATTTAAGGCGGGTTTGTGGAAGCGACCAGTTCTCCCCAGCTGTCCTCGAAGATCAGATTCTCCAAGGGCAGACGCGAGGCCCAGCGTTTCGCTTCGAGCTCCGGCAGTCTATAGGCCTGCGCGACATAGCCGACGCAGAGATAGGCCACGATGGCGATCTCATTGGGAATCCTGAAGATCTGGCGCAGATCGGCATCCTTGACGATGCTCACCCAGCCGACGCCGACGCCTTCGGCCCGCGCCGCAAGCCATAGATTTTGTACAGCGCAGGCGGTGCTCAGAATATCGGTGTCGGGCTGCTGCGTGCGTCCGAGCCCGGTCGCGCCGAACCGCGCGCGATCGCAGGTGACGCAGATATTAAGCGGGGCTTTCACGATGCCCTGCAGCTTAAGGCTGCGATAGAGCGAGCGGCGCTCCGGCTCCAGCGCCTGTTCCTCGGCTTCGCAGGCGCGTTGAAAGGCCGCATAGGCGGCGCGCCGCTTCTCGACGTCCCTGATGACGATGAAGTTCCAAGGCTGCATGAAGCCGACGGAGGGCGCATGATGCGCCGCATCGAGGATGCGCAGCAGAACCTCGCGCGGCACGTCGTCGGGAAGGAATTCGTCGCGCACGTCGCGGCGCGCGTGGATGACGCGGTAGATCGCCGCGCGTTCGGCCTCGCTAAAGGCTGCGGCGGGCGTAAGACCCGCTTGCTCCTCATCCGGCTTCGATGACTCAGCCGCCATCGACGCTCTCCAGCGCTGCGGCAAGCCGCCCCCAGGCGGACTCGCTTGGCGGCAGACCGAACCGCAGCCAGTCTGACTTTCCGGCGAAGGCTCGGGTCAATATGCCGCGCGCGGCGAAAAGCGTGAACCAGCGCGCGGCTTGCGGATGCGCCGCCAGCCGAAACAGCGTCGTTCCGCCCACGATGTGAAAACCCGCCTGCGTCAAAAGCGCGTCGAGGCGCGCAGCGTCGCCCGCGCAGGCTCGCGCGGCGTTCGCGCGCCATACGTCATCTGAAAGCGCGCGGGCGCCGACGGCGAGCGCCGGACCGGACACGGCCCAGGGTCCGAGCGCGGCGCGCAGCTTCGCCCCGCGCACACGCGAACAGAGCGCGAAGCCGAGCCGCAATCCGGGAAGCCCATAGGCCTTGCCGAAGGAGCGCAGCACGACGAGGCTCTCGTTCTGCGCGAAACGCGCAACGCTGCGTTCCGGCGTGAAATCCATGAAGGATTCATCGACGATCAGCAGACCGCGTTGCGACATCTGCGCGGCGGCGGACAAAATGTCCTGCGGCTCGATGCTGCGTCCGTCCGGGTTGTTGGGATTGACGATCACGCCGACGTCGGCGCCTGCAAGCGCGTCCAATGTTTCCACCGTATCGACCTGCGCGCCCATTGCCGCCCAACAGGCGGCGTGCTCGGCGTAAGTGAAGCCGAAGATCGCGACGCGTCTGGCCGGGAAAACGCGCGGCAGCATCTGAATGAAGCGGCGGGCGCGGCATAGGCGCGACGCGCGGCGCTGTCGAGCGCGGCGAACGCGTCATCGTCGGGTAGCCGCGTAAACACATCATCGGCAAGCGGCGGCAGCGGATAGGCGCGCGGATTGACGCCTGTGGAGAGGTCGACCCAGGGCTGCGGGGCGTTCGGATAGAGTCGGCGCGCGGCGTCGAGTCGCCCGCCATGCGCCACGACGGGCGGCGCGCCAATTGCCGAATGCGCCGTCATCGCGCCATCTCCCACAGCGCGTCGAGATCAATGTGGCGCGCGCAATGCGCCGCCAGCGCGTCGAGCGTCTCTTCGATCGATTCTTCATACCGAAGCGAAGATGGCGGCGCGCCGAGCGTTCGCAGCAGCGACGCGCGCAAGCAATCATCCGCGAAGATTCCATGCGCATAGGCGCCCGCCACACGGCCGTCCAGCGAGATCGCGCCATCCGCGCGACCATCCGCCAGTTGCAACGCTGGCCGCGCGCAGTCGGGACCGGTGGTTGCGCCGACATGCATTTCGTAGCCGCAGAAGGGCGCGTCGAAAATCGGCGCGTGACCGTTGACCGGACTCAGCGTTTTTTCTCCCGTCAGCGTCGTTTCAACATCGAGGAGACCCAAGCCCTGCGCGTCGCCGGCGGCGCCTTCGACGCCGAGCGGATCGCAGATAACGCGGCCGAGCATCTGATAGCCGCCGCAGACGCCGAAGACGCGGCCGCCGCGGCGCACATGCGCGAGAATGTCGATGTCCCAGCCATAGGCGCGCAGCGCCGCGAGATCTGCGATCGTCGCTTTCGATCCCGGCAGGATGACGAGTTGCGTTTCCGGCGGCAGCGGCTCTCCCTCCTTGAGGAAGACCAGGCGCACGCCGGGTTCGGCCTTCAGCGGATCGAGGTCGTCGAAATTAGCGATATGCGGCAGGAGCGGCGCGGCGATCGTCACGCCATCGCATTGATCCTGGCCTCGCATGCGCAACCCGAATGCGTCCTCGGCCGGAAGCCGCGCCGCGGCCTCAAAAAACGGCACGAGGCCGAGCGAACGCCAGCCAGTCCGCGTTTCGATAAAGCGCAGGCCATCGTCGAACAGCGAGGCGTCGCCGCGAAACTTGTTGACGATGAACCCTTCGATCATCGCCGCGTCGTCATCGCCGAGCGCCGCCTTGCAGCCGACGAGTTGAGCGATGACGCCGCCGCGGTCGATGTCGCCGACCAGCACGACCGGAACGTCGGCTTCGCGAGCAAAGCCCATATTGGCGATGTCGTTCTGGCGAAGATTGATTTCGGCGGCGCTGCCGGCGCCTTCGACGATGACAAGCTCGGCTTCAGCTTTCAGCCGCGCATAGCTCTCAAGCACAGGCTGCATCAGACGCGGCTTCAAGTCCTGGTAATCGCGCGCCTTCGCCTGGCCGACGACGCGTCCCTGCAGGATGATTTGCGCGCCCGAGGCGCCTTGCGGTTTGAGCAGCACGGGATTCATGTCGATGCGAGGCGTAAGCCGCGCGGCGCGCGCCTGCAAGGCCTGGGCGCGGCCGATCTCGCCGCCGTCGGCGGTCACCGCGGCGTTGTTCGACATGTTCTGCGGTTTGAAGGGCGCGACCCTGACGCCGCGATTGGCGAAGGCGCGGGCGAGCCCGGCGACGAGCAGCGACTTGCCGACGTCGGAGCCCGTGCCCTGGAGCATCAGCGTGCGGCTCATGAAGCGAGGAAAGCCATCGCCGCGTCGATGCTATGCGTCGTCGCGGCGTCCGCGCTTGCCGGACGGGCGATCATAACAACGTCAAGCCCGAGCATCCGCGCCGCTTCGATCTTGGCGTAGGCGAGCGCGCCGCCGCTGTTCTTGGTGACGACGATCTCGATGCGCCCCTCGCGCATCAGCGCGATCTCATCCTCGAGCGCGAAGGGACCGCGGCCGAAGATCACCTCGCAGGACAGTGGCAGATCGCCGGCGTTCGGCGGTTCGATCACGCGCAGGAGATAGTCGTGCTGAGGCGCAAAGCGAAATTCGGCGACGCCTTGCCGGCCGATCGCAAGAAAGACTCGGCGTGGCGCGGCGCCGAGCGCGCTTACCGCTGCGGCGTTGTCGTCGACGTCGATCCAGCGATCGCCCTGCGCACAGACCCATGGCGGGCGCGTCAGGACGAGCAGCGGCACGTTGGCGACGGCGCAGGCGGCGCGGGCGTTGGCGGAGATGCGCGCGGCGAAGGGATGCGTCGCGTCGATCACATGCGAAATGCGCTCTTCGATGAGATAGCGCGTCAATCCTTCGACGCCGCCGAAGCCGCCCACGCGAACCGGCAGATCATGCGCGAGCGGCGCGCTGGTGCGTCCGGCGAGCGAGATGACGCCTGCGAGACGCGGGTCGGCGGCAATGCGCGTCGCAAGCGCGCGCGCTTCGCTCGAGCCGCCGAGCACGAGCGCGCGGCGATGCGAGTGCGCGGCATACGAAGAGAGAAGAGATGACGAAAGCGAAACTGTCACGCCAATGTCCACCGATCCTATTACGCGCATCACTGCAGAACTGATTGATCGCTTCGCAGATGTCATTCCCGACGCGCGGAAGCGCGATCGGGAACCCAGTCTCTTATGGCGATACTAAATTCCCGATCAGGCCTTCGGCCTGTCGGGAATGACAGCCCCGAGGCGCTGGCGGTCGGATTTATATCACCGCTTAATCCCGGCGATGCTCACTCGGCGGCGAGTTTCACCGCGCTTGGCTGGCGATATTCGGCCATGAGCCGCTCGCGCTCGGCGTCCGCCGCCGCGATGTGGCGCGCCTTGACGTGGCCAAATCCGCGGATGTATTCGGGCACGCGCGCCAACGCCACGGCGCTTGCATGGTTTTCCCGCGTCAACGAAGCGGCAAACTCGTCGAGCAGCGCTTCGTAATCCTTCAGCAACCTGCCCTCGACCACCCGGTCGTGATCGAAGCGGAAGACGTCGAACCAGGTGTTGCGCAAGCTCTTCATCCGCGCCAACACGCGCAGCACCTTGAACATCCAGGGACCGAAGGTGATCTTGCGCGAGCCGCCGAAGTCGGTCTTGCGCTGAAGGGACGGGAAGTTGGGCGCAAGATGCAGTTCGAGGCGAAGGTCGCCCTCGAAAGTTTCCTTAAGCTGACGTTGGAAGGCGCCGTCCGTATAAAGCCGTCCGACTTCATAATAGTCTTTCGTCGCCATCAGCTTGAAGAGATAGCGGGCGACCGCCTCGGTGAGTTCGCGCGATCCTGGCGCGCGCGCGGCTTCCAGCCTCGCGATCTTCTCGACGCGCGCGCGATAGCGCGCGGCGTAGGCTTCGTTCTGGTAACCGACGAGAAAAGCCGCGCGACGTTCGATGATGTCCTCAAGCGTCTTCGCTTTCTCGCGACCGCCATTGGGCTGGCGCAGCGACTTAACGGTGGCGAGCACGCTGCTCAGATCATGCGCGGCGCGCCGACCCCACAGAAAGGCCGATTGATTCATCGGCACGGATTCGCCGTTCAGTTCGATGGCGCGCAGGATCGCCGCTTCCGACAGCGGCAGATAGCCCTTCTGCCACGCGTAGCCGAGGATGAAAATATTCGCGGCGATCGAGTCGCCCAGCAGCGCCTGCGCGAGCGCCGTGGTGTCGATGAAGGTCGACTCCGGCCCGCCCGCCCGGCGGATCGCCTGCTTGATCTCTTCGGACGGCAGCACGAAGTCGGGATTGCGCTCGATGTCGCCGGGGAACACTTCGGCGCTGTTGACGAGCACCGCCGTCTTGCCCTGCTCGACGGCGGCGAGCACCTGTTTGGCGCCGGCGACGACGAGGTCGCAGCCGAGCAGAAGATCGGCTTCGCCCGCGGCGATGCGGATGGCGTGAACCTCCGCCGGCGTGCGGCCGATCTTCACATGGCAATAGACCGCCCCGCCCTTCTGTGCGAGGCCGGCCATATCGATGACGCCAACGCCTTTGCCTTCGAGATGCGCGGCCATGCCGAGAATGGCGGAAACGGTGACGACGCCCGTGCCGCCAAGCCCGGCGATGAGAACGCCGTAAGGCACGGCGCCGATCTTAGCGATCGCAGGCTCCGGCAACGCCGGCAGTCCGCCGTCGTCCTGCGTCGAGGGCAGTGGCGCCTTTTTCATGCGCCCGCCATGCACGGTGACGAAGCTCGGGCAGAACCCCTCGAGACAGGAAAAGTCCTTGTTGCAGGCGGACTGGTCGATGCGCCGCTTGCGGCCGAATTCGGTTTCGACCGGCTGCACCGCGACGCAGTTCGACGCCGTGCCGCAGTCGCCGCAGCCCTCGCACACGAGTTCGTTGATGATGACGCGCGAATCCGGATCATTCATCAGCCCGCGCTTGCGCAGGCGACGTTTTTCCGTCGCGCAGGTCTGATCATAGATCAGCACGGTGACGCCGTCCGTCTGCGCCAAATCGCGCTGCACCTCATTGAGGACATTGCGATGATGGATCGTCAGGCCCGGCGGCCAGCCTATCGTCGGCGCATATTTGCCAGGCTCATCGGAGACGAGCGCGATCTTCTGCACGCCTTCGGCCGCGACCTGCCGCGCGATCGTCTCGACGGTCAGCTCGCCTTCATGCTTCTGGCCGCCGGTCATCGCGACGACGCCGTTGAAGAGAATCTTGAAGGTGATGTTGGTGTTGGTCGCGACGGCAAAGCGGATGGCGAGCGACCCCGAATGATTATAGGTGCCGTCGCCGAGATTTTGGAACATATGCTTGCGCGTCGAAAACGGCGCCTCGCCGATCCAGTTCGCGCCTTCGCCGCCCATATGGGTGTAACCCTCCGTCGAGCGGTCCATCCATTGCGCCATGTAATGGCAGCCGATGCCGGTATAGGCGCGCGAGCCCTCGGGCACATGGGTCGACGTCGAATGCGGACAGCCGGCGCAAAAATGCGGCACGCGAACGGTGACGTCAGTCATCGTCCGGCGGCGATCCTGCAGCTTTTCGAGCCGGCGCACGCGCGCCTCCAGCTCGTCGAGCGAATGATATTTCAACAGCCGCCGGCCGATGGCGATGGCGACGTCATTGGAGTCGAGCGCGCCCTTGACCGGGAACAGCCATTCGCCGCGTTCGTCCTTCTTGCCGATGCAGAGCGGCTGATGCGGCGCGCCGTACAGTTCCTCGCGCAGCTGCACTTCAATGAGCGAGCGCTTCTCCTCGACGACGATGATGAGGTCGAGGCCGCGGGCGAATTCACGCAGACCCTGCGGCTCCAGCGGCCAGGGCGCGGCAATCTTGTATAGGCGCAGACCGAGATCGTTCGCTTTCACCTCGTCGAGGCCGAGATCGTCCATCGCCTGGCGCACGTCGAGATAGGACTTGCCGACGGTGATGACGCCGATCTTCGGATTGGCGCCGCCGGACGTGATGATGCGGTTCAATCGATTGGCGCGGATGAAGGCGAGCATCGCGTCGCGCTTGCTCTCCTGCATGCGCGCTTCCTGCGAAAGGACCGGATCGCCGGGACGGATGTTGAGGCCGCCGGGCGGCATGAAGAAAGATGGGGGGATGATCGGGCGGATGCGGTCGAGCGAACCGTCGATCGAGGCCGTCGACTCGACCGTGTCCTTGAGGAGCTTCAGACCCACCCAGACGCCTGCGAAGCGCGACAGGGCGAAGCCGTAAAGCCCGTAATCGAGAATTTCCTGAACGCCCGCCGGCGACAGGATCGGGATCATCACATCGACGAAATGATAATCGGACTGATGCGCGGTGGTTGAGGATTCGGCGGTGTGATCGTCGCCCATGAGGGCCAGCGCGCCGCCATGGCGCGACGTGCCGGCGAGATTGACGTGGCGGAAGGCGTCGCCGCTGCGGTCGATGCCTGGACCTTTGCCGTACCAGAGCGAGAAGACGCCGTCATATTTGCCTTCGCCGCGCATCTCGGCCTGCTGCGCGCCCCAAATGGCGGTCGCGGCGAGATCCTCGTTGAGCCCGGGCATGTAGAGAATATTATTGGCGTCGAAGAGCGCCTTGGCCTTATGCATCTGCGCATCGACGCCGCCGAGCGGCGAGCCGCGGTAGCCGGTGACGAAACCCGCAGTGTTCAATCCGGCGCGGCGGTCCGCCTCCTTCTGCATCAGGAGCATGCGCACGATCGCCTGGGTGCCGGTGATCAGAACGCGCGACCTGTCGAGATCAAATCGATCGGAGAGCGACGCCTCGGCAAAGGCGGAGCCGGTCTTTGCGTCGCCGGCGGCGATGTCCGCCATTACTGCTCTCCTGCGAGAAATCGGGGCGAAGCGCGCTTGGGACTCGTGCGCTCACACGCTAAAAGCAAGGATCAACCCGTGAACGAATCCGGTTCAAAGACCCAGCCGGGCGGCCTTCCGCCGCAGAGGCGCCCCACTAGCGCCGATTCTGTATTGGCCACCTTATGCCACACGGAAGCGCCTTTTCAAGGACGGATCTGCTAGCATGCACAGGCTCGAAGCGGGAGCCTGCGCCGCGTTTTCGCCGCCTTCGCCGCCTAAGCGCGAGACTCGCATGAAGCTGAAAATAAGCTCGATTCTCATCCTTTTGACGACGGCGCTGGGAATCGGCGCGGCCTTCGCGCACCCCCATGTCTGGGTGGCGGTGCGCAGCGAGGTCATATTCGCGCCAGACGGAAAAATCTCGGGCGTTCAACACGCTTGGGAATTCGACGAAATGTATTCGGCCTATGCCGTACAGGGGCTCGGCAAGGACGGCAAGCCGCCCACCCGGGAAGAACTCGCGCCGCTCGCCAGGACGAACGTCGAGTCGCTGGCCGAATTCGAGTTTTTCACCTTCGCCAAGCAGAACAGCGCCAAGCTTGCGTTCAAGGAGCCGGAGAAGGTGACGCTCGAAGCCAATGACAAGAAGATCGTCACGCTGCGCTTCTTCCTGCCGCTGCAGACGCCGGTCGCGGCCAAGAAGCCGTTCTCCTTTCAGGTCTATGACCCGACCTATTTCGTCTCGTTCGGTCTGGAAAAGAAGGATCCCGTGACGCTCGCGGGGGCGCCGGCCGGATGCTCGCTCAGTCTCGTCGAACCTGCGCCGCTGGTGGCGAATGAAAATCAGAAACTGAGCGAAGCGTTCTTTCAGAACATGTCGCCGGGAGCCGATTTCGGCATGAAGCTGGCGACACGCGCGATCGTGGCCTGTCCGTGAAAATCGGGCATAGGGCGGTTTGGCTCGGCGTCACCGCCGCGGCGCTGGCCCTGATCGCCGCCTCGTCAGCTTGGGGCGCGCCGCGCCACCCGTTTGCGGTCGGCGCGCAAGAGTCGACCGCGACTGCGACGGGCGTCGCCGGGCTTATCCTTGCCTGGCAAAGCAAGTTCCACGCTGAGCTTCACGCAGCCGTCCGCGCGCTGAAGACCGATCCGTCCGCTTTCTTCGCGCTCGCCGCGGCGAGTTTCGCCTATGGCGCCTTTCACGCCGCCGGTCCCGGCCATGGGAAGGCGGTGCTTGCGTCCTACATGCTTGCCAATGAAACGGCGCTGCGCCGCGGTCTGCTGCTTGCGGCGCTCGCCGCGCTGCTGCAGGGACTTGTCGCGATCGCCGTCGTCGGCGCGGCGGCGATGTTTTTTCGCGCAACCGCGAGTCAAATGAACGACGCCACGCGCCTGATCGAGCTTGCAAGCTATGCGGCGGTCGCGGCGCTCGGCGCGCGCCTCGCCTGGGTGAAAGGCCACGCGCTGGCGGCGGCCGTCCGCATGCCTGCAATCGCGCAGGCGGCGCGCGGCTTCGTTTGCGAGGCCATCGACGACCCGACGCATGTGCATGACGCGACCTGCCGCCACGCGCCGGACCCTTCGACATTGGGAGGACCGAAGTTTCGCCTCGCCGACGCGGCCGCGACCGTTGTCGCGGCCGGCCTGCGCCCCTGCTCGGGGGCGATTCTGGTGCTGGCGTTCACCCTGTCGCAGGGGCTATTCGCCGCCGGCGCCGGGGCGGTCATCGCCATGTCGGCGGGAACGGCGATTACGACGGGCGCCCTCGCCGCGACGGCTGTTTACGCCAAGAGCGCCGCGGTGCGGTTTGGCGCGAAGGATTCACGGCGCGCGGTCATCATCGCCCGCGGCGGCGAGTTCATCGCCGCCATCCTCGTTCTGGCGCTCGGCGTTACGCTGCTCTTCGGCCTCGGGCCGGCGCCGCCTGGGACGGCGTGACGCCGCTCGCGGCGACGCAACATAATGATTGCGGCAGGACTGGCCTCATTCGACGCGAGACGCGCTATCTTGAATAAAAGCCACATGGGCGGAGGAGACGATTCGCAATGCGAGATCGACGCCGCCTCGCGGAGGTCCAGGACGACATGACAAGCGCGGAACAACAACGAGAGGACCCCTACGTCAAGCGGCCGTGGCTTTCGTCCTACCCCTCTGGCGTCCCGGCGGACATCGACGAATCTTCCTATTCGACGCTGGTCAATATGTTCAACGCGAGCGTTGCGGAATTCGCCGAGCGGCCGGCGATGGAGAGTTTCGGCGCAACGCTCACCTTCGAGGAGCTCGGCCGCGCGGCGGTCGCCGTCGCCGCCTGGCTGCAGACTCGCGGATTAAGAAAAGGCGATCGGGTCGCGATCATGTCGCCCAACGTCCTCGCCTATCCGGCGACGCTCTTTGGCGTCCTGCTCGCCGGCGGCGTCGTCGTGAACGTCAATCCGCTGTACACGCCGCATGAGCTCGAGCACCAGATGAACGACTCCGGCGCGCGCTTCTTGTTCGTGTTCGAAAACTTCGCGCATACGGCTGCCGCCGCCTGGCCGCATATGAAGGTCGAACGTGCGGTGATTATGAAGCCCGGAGATCTGATGGGGCTGCGCGGACTGATCGTCAATTTCGTCTCGCGCTGGATCAAGCGCATGGTCCCGGCCTATCGGCTGCAGGGCGGCGTCGGATTCGCCCAAGTGCTGCAGGCGGGCGCCGAGGAGCCGTTCAAGCCGCCGCCAATCGGGCCGGACGACATCGCCTTTCTGCAATACACCGGCGGCACGACCGGCGTCGCCAAGGGCGCCATGCTGCTGCATCGCAACGTCGCCGCCAATGTCGAACAGTCGTGGACCTGGCTGAAGCCTTACCTCGAAGGTAAGCCGCTGATCATGGTGACGGCGCTGCCACTCTATCATATTTTCGGACTGACCGCCTGCCTGCTGCTTGTGGTGAAGACCGGCGGTTGCTGCCTGCTGATCGCCAATCCCCGCGACATCAAGGGACTGATCGCGACGCTGCGCAAATCAAAGTTCACCCTGTTCTCCGGCGTCAACACGCTTTACGCGGCGATCGCCGACCATTCCACCGCTCGCACGGTGGATTACTCCAATCTTCTCCTGACCATCTCCGGCGGCATGTCGACTCAGGAAGTCGTGGCGAAGAAGTGGAAGGCGCTCACCGGCAAGCCGATCGTCGAAGGCTATGGACTGACCGAAACGTCGCCGATCGTGACGGTCAACAAGCCGACGATCGCCGAATTCACCGGCGCGATCGGCTATCCGGCGCCGTCGACGGAAGTCTCGTTGCGTTCGCCAGACGGCGAGCCGGTCGCCATCGGCGAGCGCGGCGAACTCTGCGTCAAAGGGCCGCAATTGATGGGAGGCTATTGGCGCAGGCCCGATGAAACCGCGAAAGCCCTCACGCCCGACGGTTTCCTCAGAACTGGCGACATTGCCGTGATGTCGCCGGACGGGCTCATCAAGATCGTCGATCGACTGAAGGACATGATTCTCGTTTCGGGCTTCAACGTCTATCCGAACGAAGTTGAATCCGTGCTGATCGAACATCCGAAAGTCAAAGAGGTCGCCGTCATCGGCGTGCCGAACCAGCATTCCGGCGAAGCGCCGATGGCGTTCGTCGTGGCGCGCGACCCGAGCCTCACGCGCGAGGAGTTGCGCGCGTTCGTCCATGAACAGCTGACGAGCTACAAGATTCCGCGCTACTTCGAGTTTCGCGAGAGCCTTCCCAAGAGCAACGTCGGCAAAATTTTGCGGCGCGCGCTCAAGGACGAATTTCTCGCGCGCAAGAATACCGTCGCCGATGAGGGACGCGGCAAGAGCGTGAGAACCGAACTTGGGCGCTAGAGCGCACTCCCGCCGAAGCAATCGGCCGCCTCGCTGATCGCATCATAGACGAGATCGAGTTCGGCGGCCTCGACGCAGTATGGCGGAAACACATAGATCGTCGGCCCGAGCGGACGCAGCAGAAGTCCACGTTCATTGAAGAAGCGCATCAGATCGAGCGAGATCGTCGCAAGATAGCCGCTCTGCGCGCCGTTGAGATCGAGCGCTGTAATGATTCCGAGCTGGCGGACGTTGGAGAAGCGCGCATCGGACGCAAATCGCGCAATGCGCGTCGCCTGCATCTCGCAAAGTGACGCGACACGGGCGGCGGGTTCGCCCGTCGCCCAGACGTCGAGATTGGCGAGCGCCGCGGCGCAGGCGATCGGATTGGCGGTGTAAGAGCTCGAATGAAAAAAGGCGCGGGCGCGCTCCGGCGATAGATGCGCCACAAATATTTCGGCTTTGCACATGGTGACGGCGAGCGGCAGCGCGCCGCCGGTGAGGCCCTTGGCGTAGCAGGCGATGTCCGGAACGACGCCCGCCTGCTCGCAGGCGAAGAGCGTTCCCGTACGGCCGAAGCCGGTCATCACCTCATCGGCGATGAACAGCACGTCGTAACGCGCGCAGATGCGCTGCATCTCCGCGAGCGTATCGGCGCCGTAGATGAGCATGCCGCCCGATCCAAGAACGAGCGGCTCGACCAGCAGAGCGGCGGGTCTATCGCGGCAGGCGCGCTCCAGCGCGTCGAGGGTCTCCTGCTCGCGCCCGCGCGCGGGGAAGGGAATGCGCGAGACCTCATAAAGCAGCGGCTCGTAAGGCGCGTTGAAGGGCGATCGCGCGCCGACGGACATCGTGCCGATCGTATCGCCGTGATAGCCGTGTTCGAGCGCGACGATGCGCGTGCGCGCTTCGCCGCGATTGCGCCAGAAGCCGAGCGCCATCTTGATCGCCACTTCGACGCAGGTGGAGCCGCTGTCGGAATAAAACACGTAATCCAGTCCCGGCGGCGTCAGCGCCACAAGGCGCCGCGCCAGCGCTTCCGCCGGCTCATGGGTGAAGCCGGCGAAAATGATCTGATCGAGGCGCTCGGTTTCCTCGCGGATCGCCTGCATGATCGCTGGATGGCGATGGCCGTGGGTGACGACCCACCAGGACGAAATGGCGTCGAGAAAGCGCGCGCCGTCTTCGGCTTCGAGCCAAGCGCCTTCGGCGCGCGCGATCTTGAAGGCGCCGGGCTGCAGCGCATGCTGCGTAAACGGCCGCCAGACCGGAGAGTCCGTGACGATGCTCATGCGCAGCTCCCGAAAGCGTCGCGCGCGATCGCGGCGCTAAACGCCGCGCCGAGCGTCTTTTTATTCAGAGGATCGAGCTTCGGCAGACGGCCGAGAATGCGCGCGCCGCCGATCGTCTCGATCGAATGTTGCGCATCGGCGTCGGCGTCGCCGACGAAAATGATTCCGGCGATTGAGATTCCGCGTCTGCGCAAGGCTTCGAGCGTGAGCAGGCTGTGATTGATCGTGCCAAGGCGCGTGCGCGCGACGAGTATGACCGGCAAGCGCCAGCGTTCGAGCACGTCGATGGTCAATGCGCGGTCGCTGAGCGGCGTCAGCACGCCGCCGGCCGTCTCTATGATCAGAGGAGCGTCGCATGGCGGAGGATTCAGCGCGGCGGCGTCGATTTCGACGCCCTCGTCGCGCGCGGCAAGATGCGGCGAGGCCGGTCGACGCAGCCGCCAGGCTTCTGGGAAAATACGGTCCGCCGCCGCGCCCGAAAGACGCGCGACGGTCTGCGAGTCCGTCTCGCCATCGAGGCCCGACTGCACCGGCTTCCAATAACAGGCGTTGAGCGCGCCAACGAGCGCGGCGGAAACGACAGTCTTGCCGACGTCCGTATCGGTTCCCACGATCACGAATCGGCGGTTCATGGTTCGAGCCTCGCGAGTTCTGCGCCAAGATGCGCGATCATGCGCACGACGTCATCTTTGCTCGTATTGAGCGTCAGCGCGATACGCAAGCGCGCGGAGCCGTCCGGCACGGTCGGCGGACGAATGGCGCGAATGTCATAGCCAAGCGCCAGCATGCGCGACGCCAGCGTCGTCGCGCGGATATCGCCCCCGACGATGATCGGTTGAATCTGGGAGCCTGAAGGTTCGATCGCGCAGAGGCGCCGCAGCTCGGCGCCGGCGAAATCGATGCGCGACATCAGCTCGGCGCGCCGATCGTCGGCCGCTTCAATGATCTTGAGCGCCGCGCGCACGCAAGCGGCC
>WSXZ01000032.1 GCA_009773555.1 Methylocystaceae bacterium
CGTAGAGTCGCATATGGGCCCGGTCGCCACCGGGCTGTCAGAGATCTACATGTGGTCGGTCGCCTACGCGCCGCGAGGCGGGGATGAACCGGCGCCGAACGGAAAGCCGGGCTGGCAGAGCAATGGCGATTATCTGACGCCGGAGGGGCAGAGACTTCGCAACTTGGTCGAAATGACCGCCTATCTGCGGACGGTGCAAGATTGGATCATCAGGCCGTTGTTGCGCACCGTGCCCGGAGTCGCCGGCGTCGACTCGCTTGGCGGCTACGTCAAGGAATATCACGTTCAGCCCGACCCCGCGAAAATCTTCGCTCTCGGACTCTCCTTCGCCGATCTCGCGGGCATTATCGAGCGCAATAACATGAGTCGCGGCGCGGGCTACGTCGAGCGCAATGGCGAGGGCCTCGTCGTGCGCAGTCCGGGGCGGCTCGAGTCCATGGACGACATCGCCAAGGTCGTCGTGTCGACGAGAGGCGGCACCCCCGTGCGCGTCGAGGATATCGCGGAGGTGGGCGTCGGACGCGAGCTGCGCGTGGGCAGCGCCAGCATGAACGGCGAAGAGGTGGTGATCGGCACCGCGCTGATGCTGATCGGCGCAAACAGTCGCGAAGTCTCGAGCGCCGTCAATGCGAAGATGAACGAAATCCGCCGGCTGCTGCCGCCCGGCGTCGAAGTGCGCACGATCTTGAACCGCACCGTGCTCGTCAACGCTACGATCAAAACGGTCGCCCTGAATCTTGTTGAGGGCGCCGCGCTCGTCATCCTCGTACTCTTTGTCATGCTCGACAATTTTCGCGCGGCGCTCGTGACGGCGATGGTCATACCGCTGACGATGTTGCTGCTCGGCATCGGCATGCATGTCGGAAAGATCAGCGCCAATCTGATGAGTCTCGGCGCGCTCGATTTCGGATTGATCGCCGACGGGGCCATCATTGTCACCGAGAACTGCTTGCGCCGTCTTTCGCAGCGTCAGGGCGCCTTGGGCCGCGCGCTCACGCTGGAAGAACGGCTGACGACCGTGATCGACTCGGCGGTCGAGATGCGGCGGCCGACCGTCTACGGCCAAGCGATCATCATCCTCGTCTATGTGCCGATCCTGACCTTTTCAGGGGTCGAAGGCAAAATGTTTCATCCGATGGCGATGACCGTCATCATGGCGCTTGCCTCCGAGTTCGTCCTGTCGCTGACGTTCTTTCCGGCGATGATCGCCATTGCGCTTTCAGGTCGCGTGCGCGAATCCGAAAATGTCGTCGTGAGCGCCCTCAAGCGCGCATATGAACCCATTTTGAAATGGGCGATGGCCGCGCCTTTGAAGCCGATCGCGCTGGGCGCGTGCGCCTTCGTCCTCGCGGCGCTTCTCTACTTGACGCTGGGCGAAGAGTTCGTGCCGACGCTCGACGAAAAAAACCTCGCGATGCAGGCGAACCGAATTCCCAGCGCGTCGCTGACGCAGTCGCAGGCGATGCAGTTCGAGATCGAGAGCGCGCTACGCACTTTTCCCGAAGTCGACTATGTCTTCTCCAAGACCGGCACGGCCGAGATCGCCACCGATCCCATGCCGCCGAACCTAACCGACACGTTCATCATGTTGAAGCCGCGCGACAAATGGCCCAACCCAGGCCTCGACAAGACGGCGCTGATTGAAAAATTGGAGGCGCGGCTCGCGCAACTGCCGGGAAACGCCTATGAGTTCTCGCAGCCCATTCAATTGCGCTTCAACGAATTGCTCGCCGGCGTGCGCGGCGACATCGCCGTCAAAGTGTTCGGCGACGATTTCGACGTCATGTTGAAGGCTGCCAATCAGATCGCCGGCATTCTCAATTCGACCAAGGGCGCGAGCGACGTCAAGGTCGAGCAAGTGGCCGGATTGCCGATTCTCGATGTCGCCGTCAACAAGGGCGCGATCGCGCGGCTTGGCCTCAGCGTCGCCGCCGTGCAGGACGTGATCGGCGCGGCGATCGGCGGACAAAGGGCTGGAGTGGTCTTCGAGGGCGATCGCCGCTTCCCTATTGTCGTCCGGCTGCAGGACAATTTGCGCGAGGACGCGCAGGCGTTGGAGTCCATTCCCGTCGCGCTTCCCGGAGCGGCGACCGACAATGCGCCGGTCGTGCTGCTGAAGCAGGTCGCGAAATTTTCAATTGTGGACGGTCAGAACCAAATTTCGCGGGAAAACGGCCATCGCCGCGTCGTGGTCACCGCCAATGTGCGTGGCCGCGACATCGCATCCGTCGTCGATGAGGCGCGGGCGAAAATCGAGTCAAAAGTTATCCTGCCGCCCGGCTACTGGATTGCATGGGGCGGCCAATTCGAGAATCTCGCGGCGGCTCGCGCGCGTTTGATGTTCGTCGTGCCGATCTGCTTTTTCCTCATTCTTCTGCTGCTCTACTCCTCGCTCGGCTCGGTGCGCGACGCGCTGTTGGTGTTCACCGCGGTGCCGCTGGCGCTTTCCGGCGGCGTCGCCGCGTTGTGGCTGCGCGGCATGCCCATGTCCGTCTCGGCCGCGGTCGGCTTCATCGCGCTCTCGGGCGTCGCTGTGCTGAACGGCCTCGTCATGCGCACCTATATTTCTCAGTTGATCGCAGGCGGCATGGCCGAACGCCAGGCGATCTTCAAAGGCGCGATGACGCGACTGCGCCCTGTCGTGATGACGGCGCTCGTCGCCTCGCTCGGATTTCTGCCGATGGCGCTCGCCACGAGCACCGGCGCCGAGGTGCAAAAGCCGATCGCGACGGTCGTCATCGGCGGCCTGATCAGCGCTACGCTTCTCACTCTTGTCGTTCTGCCGGCCCTTTACGCGTTTTTTTGTCGCTCGCCAGAGTCAGCTTCCGCGCAACAAAGCGGGGGCTGACCGTGAGCGTGCGCGGCGTCGCTTCGGTCTTGATCTTCTTCATTCTGAGCGGCGGCGCGTCCCACGCCGAAACCTTGATGGGCGCGATGTGTCGCGCCTATGACGCCAATCCGCAGCTCAACGCCGGCAGAGCGGAGCTGCGCGCGATTGATGAGAATGTGCCGCAGGCGCAGGCCGGCATGCGGCCGCGCGTTTCCGCCGACGGCTATCTCGGCGTGCAGCGGAACCGCTACATCACGCAACAGCGCGACGTCGATCTCGACGATCCCACGCTCAGAGCCCGCACGAAGAGCATCCAAAACGGCGGCAGCGTTCCTCGCTCCGCCCAATTGACGTTCGAGCAGCCGATCTTCGACGGCTTCAAGGCGCGAAACGAAACTCGCGCGGCGGAGTCGGGCGTCTTCGCCGGGCGCGAGCGACTGCGCCTGACCGAGCAACAGGTCCTATTTGACGCGGTCGCCGCTTATATGAACGTCTTGCGCGACACGGCGGCGCTCAAACTCCAAGAAAGCAATGTCGCCGTCCTGAGGGAACAATTGCGCCAGACGCGCGAGCGTTACGCATATGGACAGATCACGCTGACCGACATCGCGCAGGCCGAAGCGCGGCTCGCGGGCGGCAAATCTCTCGTCGGCGGCGCGCGCGCCGCGCTCGACGCCAGCATCGGCGTCTATCGCAAGACGGTCGGCGTCGAGCCGACGAAGCTCGCGCCGGGCGCGCCGATCGACCGATTGCTGCCGAAGTCGCGCGAAGAGGCGGAACGCATCGCCCAGAGCGAACATCCCTTCGTTCTTGCCGCTCTGCACGACGCCGACACCGCCGACCTCGACATCAAGGCGCTCGAGGCGGACTTCATGCCCAAATTGTCGATCGTCGGCGATATTTTCACGCAAACCGACATCGCCGGCATCGGGAACCGCAACATCGGGGCCAGCGTCGGCGGACATCTCAGCGTGCCGATTTACGAGGGCGGCCTGACGTCCTCCCGCGTGCGGCAAGCCAAGGAGACCGCCGGGCGCCGCCGGTTCGACGCCGACGTCGCGCGCGCCGAAGTTCTCTCGCTGGTGCGCGCCTATTGGGGCGCGTTGCAGGCGGCGAAAACTCAGATCGCCGCAGCGCAAACTCAGATCGCCGCCGCGGAGCGTGCGCTTTACGGCGTAAGAGAAGAGGCCAAGGCCGGTCAGCGAACGACGCTCGAAATCCTGAATGCGCAGCAGGAGCTGCTCAACGCGCGCATCGGACTCGTCCTCGCACAGCGGGACCGCGTCGTCGCCTCCTACGCTGTGCTCTCCTCGCTCGGGCGGCTTTCTTCGGCCTGGCTCGGTCTTACGCCCGGCGGCTATGATCCGGCGATCCATTTCGACCAGGTGAAGGATCTCTGGGGCGATCCGACGACGCCCGACCGTTAGAGCAGGTTCCGAGAAAGTTGACGGACTTTTTGGATGAGTTCCTGCTCCACCATTTTGATGTGAGCGATTTCTATCGACCACGCGATTCCATGTGATCGGGACGCGCTCCAGGACTTAAGACGCGCCGCGAATGCTGCGATAAGATGCTAGAGTTTAAAAAAGACGCGCCGCCGGGCGGCGAAATGATAAAGGCTGAGGGAGAGGACATCATGCGAGGCGCTTTCATCACGTTCGCCGTTGCGATGCTGCTGGCGTTGCTATCGGCGATCCCGGCCAATGCTTTTTGCATGTTCGGCTGCAATCCAACTGAAGCGCATGCGCGGCAAATTTTCGAGAACTTGCTGAAGCAGCGCGTCGACAAGCCGTTCAAGATCGTCGAGTTCAAACAGACGATGGCCGAGCGCCTTGAGATGCACGCCACCGGAGAAAAGGGCTACGAGATCTTCTTCAATGCGCGGGTCGAGTTTCCGGAAGGCGCAAATCTCGAATGCAAAGCTGACGAGGCTGGAAAATTTTCCGAAGGCTGTTCGCCGAGCAATCATTATGTGACTGCGCCGCGCAGTTCCGATCCCCCGGGCAAGCAATATATCGCGCCCGGTTCAACGGTTCTGTTCGATGAGGAATATCGGTTTTATGAAGCGGGCAGCGGCTGGAAAGGCCCGGACGGCAAGGTCTATACGGCGGACTGACCAAAAAAATGGGCGCGCAATGAATGCGCGCCCCATCTAAACCCGACCTCGCTCGCGAGGCTCGGCCTTATTGCTCTTTGGTGTTCTGCGGGCAGCCGCAGGCGGCGTCACAGGCCTTCTTATTGGCGCGGACTTCGCTCTGATTGGCGCCGTAATTCATCTTGCGGGCGAGGTACTCGTCATCGCACTTTTCGGCGCATTTGGCCTGCTTGTCTTCGTCCGCGTTGTGGACGTCGCAATCCGCGAATGCCGGGCTGATCATGCCGGCGACAAGGAGAGCCGCCGTCATAATGGCGTATTTATTCATTTGGTCGTTTCCTTCACTTGCCCGTTGGGCGTCTAGACTGCGCTTGCGCTCGACCCCTCCCGCCATGGAACAGCAACGGCGTCACATAACGCAATAAGCGGCCGGACGATGTCGTATGTGGCCGCTCATGTCAATTGCGCGTCGCTGGCGCCATGTCTCAAGCCGCTTCGTCGGTCTGCGGCGCGGTTGACGAAAAGCCTGTTGTTTTCATGTCCTTGCTGAACACGACGACGCGGCGTGACGGCTGTCCGACGTTTGATTGGCGAACGCGAAAAGGGCGCGCGATCGCTCGCGCGCCCTTATGCCGCTGTTCGAACCAATGAGACTGTTAAAGGCCCTTCGAGTTCTGCGGGCAGCCACACTTGTCGTCGCACGCTTTCTTGGCGGACTTGATCTTGCTCATGTCCGCCGTCCAGCCCTGCTGGTCCTTAAGATAGGCGTCCTCGCACTTGCTGGCGCAAACGGCCTGATCGTCTTCGGCGTGCGTGTCGCAGCTGATGCGCGTCGCCTGGCTCGGTGCGCGCAAACCGACACCGGCGTCGAAGGCGAACGACGGCGCGGTCGTCGCCAGGAACAGGGCGGCGGCGGCCGTAAGGGCGTATTTATTCATATGCTGATTTTCCTCTTCTTCGCGTCGTGAGCTTTTTTGTTTTTGTAGAGCGCTGCGTTGAAGACATTGCAACCGCAACGGCTCGAAACCAACGCAAAGCACAGCAACGCTGTCGGAGGACATCGACTGAGTCAATGGTTTTTTGTCGAGATCTAAGGGGCGAGTTGTCGCAACACATAAGCAAGGATGCCGCCATTTTTGAAGTATTCTAACTCGTCGAGCGTATCGATGCGTGCGAGCAGCGGCACAGTCTTGGTGGACCCATCCGGGAATGAGATCGAGGCGACCAGCGTCTTGCGTGGCGCAAGTCCTTCGCGCAAGCCATGGATGGTGACGGTCTCATCGCCTTTGAGTCCGAGGGTGTCCCAACCTGTCCCCTCCGCGAAGGTGAGCGGCACGACGCCCATGCCGACGAGATTGGACCGGTGGATGCGCTCGAAACTTTTGGCGATCACCGCGCGAACCCCAAGCAGCATGGCGCCCTTCGCCGCCCAGTCGCGTGACGAGCCGTTGCCATATTCGGCGCCGGCCATGACGACCAGCGGCGCGCCCTCGTCTCGGTAGCGCATGGCGGCGTCATAGATCGACATGATCTCGCCGCCCGGATAGTGCTTGGTCAATCCGCCTTCCGGCGTGAGGCCTTTCGCATCCCGCATGATGTGATTCTTGATGCGGATGTTGCCGAAGGTGCCGCGCATCATCACTTCATGATTGCCGCGACGCGTGCCGTATTGATTGAAGTCGGCAGGCGCGACGCCATGCTCCATCAGCCATTGGCCGGCGGGCGAAGCCGCCTTGATCGAGCCGGCGGGAGAGATGTGATCGGTGGTGATCTTGTCGCCAAAGAGCGCAAGGATGCGGGCGCCGACGATATCTTCCACAGGCTTGGGCTCGCGCTCCAGACCCACGAAATAAGGCGGGTCGCGCACATAGGTGGACTGGTCGTCCCATGCGTACGTCTCGCTGCTGGGCGCCTCGACGGCGCGCCAATGCGCGTCGCCCGAAAAGACGTTGGCGTAGGTCTCGCGAAACAGATTGCGCGTCACCTGATCGCGGACGAAGGTGGCGATTTCCGCATTCGGCGGCCAAATGTCGCGCAGATAAACCGGCGCCCCGGCGCTGTCATGTCCAAGAGGCTCTTTGGTCAGATCGATCGCCATCGTGCCTGCGAGCGCATAGGCGACGACAAGCGGCGGCGAAGCGAGGTAATTCGCCTGGACGTCGGGATTGACCCGCCCTTCGAAATTGCGATTTCCCGACAGCACCGAGGCCGCGACGAGGTCATGCTCATTGATGGTCTTGGAGATCGCGGGCGGCAGCGGCCCGGAGTTGCCGATGCAGGTCGTGCAGCCGAAACCGACGAGATTGAAGCCGAGATCGTCGAGATATTTCTGCAATCCGGACTTCGCGAGATATTGCGCGACAACCTGGCTGCCGGGGGCGAGCGAGGTTTTCACCCAGGGTTTCGCCTTCAGTCCGCGCGCGACGGCGTTGCGCGCCAGCAATCCCGCGCCGATGAGCACGCTGGGGTTGGACGTGTTGGTGCAGGAAGTGATGGCGGCGATGACGACGTCGCCATGGCCGAGATCAAAACTTTCGTCTTCGACGCCGTAGCGCTGCCCGAGCCCGTCTTCCTTCTTATATTCGGTCGCGAGCGCGCCGAGAAACGCCGAGCCGACTTCGGAAAGAGCGGAGCGGCTCTCGGGACGCTTTGGGCCGGCGAGCGACGGCGTCACCTCCGCAAGATCGAGGCTCAGCGTATCGGTGAATTCGGGATCGGGAGCGCCGGACTCGCGCAGCATGCCTTGCGCCTGGGCATAGGCTTCGATCAGCGCGATACGATCGTCGGCGCGCCCGGACATGCGCAGATAAGCGAGCGTCTCCTGATCGATCGGGAAGAAGCCGCAGGTGGCGCCATATTCCGGCGCCATATTGGCGATGGTGGCGCGATCGGCGAGGCTGAGATGATCAAGCCCTTCGCCAAAGAACTCCACGAATTTTCCGACCACGCCCTTTTTGCGCAGCATTTGCGTGACGGTCAGGACGACGTCCGTCGCCGTCACGCCTTCCTTCGGCGCGCCGGTGAGCTTGAAGCCGATCACTTCCGGCGCGAGCATCGACAATGGTTGGCCGAGCATGGCGGCCTCGGCCTCGATGCCGCCGACGCCCCAGCCGAGAACGGCGAGACCGTTGATCATGGTCGTATGCGAATCGGTGCCGACCAGCGTGTCGGGATAGGCGAGTTCGACCGTCTTGCCGTCGATGCGCTCGGTGCGCGTCCAGACGGTCTGCCCGAGATATTCGAGATTGACCTGATGGCAGATGCCGGTGCCGGGAGGCACGACGCGGAAATTGTCGAACGCCGACTGGCCCCATTTCAAAAATCGGTAGCGCTCGCCATTGCGCTCATATTCGAGTTCGACGTTGCGGGCGAAGGCCTGCGGCGTGCCGAAACTATCGACGATCACCGAATGGTCGATGACGAGATCGACGGGCACGAGCGGGTTGATCTTCTGCGCGGTCCCGCCGAGCGCGACGACGGCGTCGCGCATCGCCGCAAGATCGACGACCGCCGGCACGCCCGTAAAATCCTGCATCAGCACGCGCGCCGGCCGGAAGGCGATTTCGCGTTCCGTCTTGCCTTTCTCCTCGAGCCATTTCGCGAAGGTTTCGATCGACTCCCTGGTGACCGAACGGCCGTCCTCGTTGCGCAGCAAATTCTCCAGGACGACCTTGAGCGAATAGGGCAGGCGGGAGACGTCTCGAAGCCCGTTCTCCTCCGCCGCCCTCAGCGAGAAATATTGATAGGACCGGTTTCCGACGACGAGCGTCTGGCAGGCGTTGAAACTATTGAGCGAAGCCATGGAAGGGTCCTTGCGGCGCGGGAAGGTAGAATCTTTCTAGAAAATTCCATGCCATGGGGGCAAATAGAAAAGACGCGACGAAAATCGACCTGTCAGCTGCGTCGCTCGCCGCGCAGCGGCCGCTCCTCCATGCGCGCGAGGAAAAGCAGGGACAGGCCCACGCAAACGGCAAGCGCCAGAAAAACGAGGCGAAAGCTCGAAAACAAAGCGGCGCCGTCGACGTCCGTCTTCATCTCCTCAAGCAATTGCGCGCGGCCGCCGCCAATCGCCAGGGCGGGCGAAAAGCGCGACGGCCGCCCCGGCCGCGAGCTGCCGAAAAAATTGCATCGAGGCCGTCGCCGTCCCCAAATCGCGCGAATCGACCGCGTTCTGCACCGAAACGGTCGCCACAGGCAGCATCGCGCCGATGCCGAAGGTGGTGACGGTGAGCAGGGCGTTGAGCCAAAGCAGCGAGCGGCCCGAGCCCATCATCGCCGCCGCGCCCAGCGCGGCGAGAGCGCCCGCGCCGAGCCCGAGGAGCGGCGCCGTCTTATAATGCGTCAAATGCCCCATCAATCGTCCGGACAGCGTCGCGCCGACGACGGTGCCGACCATCAGGGGAATAAGCGTCAGCCCCGATTCGCTCGCATTCATCCCGCCGCAGATTTCGTAATAGATCGGCATCACGACCGAAAGTCCGACGAACCCGCCGAGCCCAAAGGAGCTCGACAGGATGGCGTCGCGCACGATCCGTAGCCGGAGAATGCGCAGCGGAATGAGCGGCTCCTCGGCGCGCGCCGTGCGCCAGGCGAAAAGTCCCCAGGCGAGAGCGGAGGCGGTAAGGAGGCCGATGATCGGCGCCGACCGCCACGGATAGCGCACGCCGCCCCAGCCAAGCGCCAGCACGAGAAGGCCGGAGCCGGCGATCAGCAACATCGCGCCCAGATAATCGACGCGATGCGGATGGCGCCGCTCCGGCACCCGCTTCAACCTTGAATTCACGATCAGGAGGGCCGCGAGGCCCAGCGGCAGATTTATCCAGAAGATCAGCGACCAGTGCCAATATTGCGCAAAAATGCCGCCGAGCGCCGGCCCGGCGATGCTGGAGGTGATGAACACCGCGGCGAAATAGGACTGATATCGGCCGCGCTC
Source organism: Methylocystaceae bacterium (assembly GCA_009773555.1). Taxonomy (GTDB): domain Bacteria; phylum Pseudomonadota; class Alphaproteobacteria; order Rhizobiales; family Beijerinckiaceae; genus Methylocystis. The sequence continues at coordinate 9,859 of WSXZ01000032.1, forward strand.
GCGAGGCGAAACGAGGTCGGCGACGATCGTCTGCGCAAGCGAGATCAGGCCGCCGCCGCCAAGTCCCTGAATGACCCTCGCGCCGGCGAGCGCCGCCATGCTAGGGGCCAAAGCGCAAGCGACCGATCCGATCACGAAAGTGATCACCCCGATCAAAATGACCCGCCGCCGCCCATAAACATCGGCGAATTTGCCGTAGAGCGGCGTCACCACCGTCGCCGCGATGAGATAGGCGGTCACGATCCAGGGCAGATCCTGAGGATCCCCAAGGTCCGCCGCGATGGTCGGCATGGCCGTGACCACGATCGTCTGGTCGAGGGCCGAGAGCAGCATGGCGAGGCCGAGCCCGAACATGACCTGTCGCAGTTCGGCGGGGTTTGGCGGCGGGTTAGCGGACATGGGCTCGGGGGACAGCACGGGGAGCCTTAACTACAGTGTTGCGGCGCCGAACGAAACCCTCCCTGCCTTAACGGTCAGGGCAATTGGGTGAAGGATTGTTTTCTCACCTCATCCTGAGGAGCCGCCGCAGGCGGCGTCTCGAAGGACGAGGTGAGGAAAATACGCGAGCGCGCGGGCTTCCTCGTCCTTCGAGACGCGTGCTGCGCACGCTCCTCAGGATGAGGAAGCCCTTCATCCGATCGCCCTGCTTCAACGGTCCTCGCCGATGATCCGCAGCAGCGCCGCCGGCTCTTCGAGCCCCCGCAGCAGCGGATGGTCAGCCCCTTGCGGCCTTTCCCGCGCGAGGGCGCGCAGCGCCTGTTCGGAGGCGACGATTCGCGGCGCCAACCCGCGCCGTTTGGCGATGGCGAGCCGCTCGGCCTCGAGCGCGCGCAGCAGGCGCGCCTCGGCTACCGTCAGCGGCGGCTCCTCCTGCCGCTTCGGCGCGTCGATCGGTGCTGGCGTGAGCTCAGGCAGATCGGCATCGTCTTCCGAAAGGTCGGCGCGCGCGGCGAAGCCGCTGGCGAGCGCGACGCGCCAACCGAGCGCGAATGATGAGAGGCGGCTGGGCCAGGCCAGCGGTCCGCCGCGGCAATGATCGCATCGGCCGCAAGGCCCGCTCTCTTCGCCAAATTCTGCGAGGAGACGCTGAAAGCGGCAGCCCGGCGCGGCTGCAAGCCGGGCCATCGCCTGACGTCTGGCGTAATCGCCGGCGGCCGCGTCATTGTCTTGCGCCGCTTCCGGAATGCGCCAGCGCAGCGCCAGCTCCGCGGGCGAGAACAGCGTCAGCGCGCGGGCCGGCGCGCCATCGCGCCCGGCGCGGCCGATCTCCTGATAATAGCCCTCGACCGAGGTCGGCAGATCCGCGTGAATGATGAAGCGCACGTCGGCCTTATCGACGCCCATGCCGAAGGCGATGGTCGCCACCATCACCGCGCCTTTGCGGGTAAAGAACGCGTCCTGGCTCTCCGAGCGCGTATGGGCGTCGAGCCCCGCATGATAGGGCAGCGCATCGAAGCCGAGCCGCGAGAGTTCGCGCGCCAGCGCGTCGGTCTTGTTGCGCGAGTTGCAATAAATGATGCCGCTTTCCTTGCCGGCGCCGCGGCCTTTGCGCGCGAATTCGACGATCTGTCGCAGGCCGGCGCGCTTCTGCGCGAAATCGAGCGCAAGATTGGGCCGCGCGAAGGAGCGCTGAAAAATCTGCGGGGGCCGCGAAAACAGCGTGCGGGCGATGTCGTCGCGGGTGCGCGGACCGGCCGTCGCGGTGACGGCGAGCATCGGCGGCGCGCCGAGCTTTCGCGCAATCTCGCCGAGCGCGCGATAGTCGGGGCGAAACTCGTGGCCCCAATGCGAGACGCAATGCGCCTCGTCGACCGCGAACAGCCGGACGCGGATGTTGCGCAATAAATTCTGCGTTCCGTCCTGAGCGAGACGCTCGGGGGCGGCGTAAAGCAGCTTTGCCCGGCCAGACGCGACGGCGTCGATCGCGGCCGCCGCTTCATCGTCCTCCTGCATGGAGTGAAGCGCGACGGCGCCAATCCCAGAGTCGGCGAGGGTTCGAAGCTGGTCGCGCATCAGCGCAATCAGCGGCGAGCAGACGAGAACGAGCCCCGCCCCAGGAGCGGCGGCCGGCAGCTGATAGAGGAGCGATTTGCCGGAGCCCGTCGGCATGATGGCGATGACGTCGCGCCCAGTGAGCACCGCCTCGATGATCTCCGCCTGACCCGGCAGAAAGTCCGCAAAGCCAAAAATGCTGCGCAGCAATTCTCGCGCGGACAACCCCATCATGGCGCCGCTTGCGACAGCAGCGCTTCGGCGATCTCGCGCCATTCTTGATCGAGCGGGCCTTTTTGCGGCTCTCGCCCGGCGCGGCGATACCAGTAGCCGGCGTTCGAAACGTCGCCCTCCTTGCGATGGAGGTAAGCGTGGACCCACATGCTCTGGGGATCGCTTTTGTCGTCGACGCATTTATGCGCCGCGTTCCAGTCGCCCTTGGCGTCGAACCATAGCGCCCGCAGCGGCGGGAGGGCCGGCGGCTCGGATGCCGAAAGCGAAAAAACAAAGAGGTTAAGGTCCATCAATGAACTTCTTTGTTCCTACGACGAACGAGTGAATTTACGCCGGGCAGTAAAGCGCGTCATGCCATAGAATCCATACGGTGCTGAACTCTTCTTTGGAGGGTTCGATTGCGTCGCTAAATACCTCCGCAATTTGCTTTCGCTCGTTCTCGCTCCAGAATTCGAAGATATTCAGATAAATTAGTAACCCGACATCTTGCGGGTAAGGCGTGCCTCGTGCCGCAAGCGCTTTGGCTTTTTTCCCTTTGATTTTTGCGGCACTTCTCACAATTTCAAAAATCTGATTTTTAGTTGGCCATGTTTCCACCGGCACCATAACGGCCTCCCGCGCGTTCCCATCGTATTCTGCACCTCTACGTCTCCCTGGAATTTGGGCTTCGGTAAACTCGAACGTCTCAATTTTTCCATCATGGAACTGAATCTCGAAATCGGGTCTTTCGTCGTTGTGTAGCCGAACGAGTCTGGCATTTCGGCTGCAGCCAAATTTTGCTGCCCCGTAGGCGTCTCGGATGAAATTAAGACCCGCCTGGTTGAAAAAATCTTCGCCTCCAATTTGGCGGCGAAGCCCGTCAACCTCAGCCTTCAGCTCGCCTGGCGGTCTCCAGTTTGACCAACGAAATCTAAATTCAAAGATTTCTTGCTTGCTTATTCGCATCGTCTTCTTCCTAGACTAACGGTATCACCGTCAGATGTTGACGCGCGAAACCATCCCGCGTATCAATTCCTCCAATCTCGAAAGAGAACCCTAACACGCCGAGCCGCCCGAGAGGCGGCAGGCCAACGCCCGGCAGCGCGATGCGCCCCCGGGCGCGTTTTGCTTTGGAGCCTTCGCGCTCGCGGGAGAACAGCATGTTCGAGAGCCTTTCCGACAAGCTCTCCGGCATTTTCGACAAGCTCACACGGCGCGGCGCGCTGTCCGAAGCCGACGTCAACGAGGCGCTGCGCGAAATCCGCCGCGCGCTGCTCGAGGCCGACGTCGCGCTCGACGTCGTGCGCTCCTTCACCGACAAGGTCCGCGACCGCGCGGTCGGCGCCGGCGTCATCAAATCGGTGACGCCCGGCCAGATGGTCGTCAAGATCGTCAACGACGTGCTGATCGAAACGCTCGGCCAGGACGCGGAGCCGATCGATCTCGTCGCCGCGCCGCCGCTCGCCATCATGATGGTTGGTTTGCAAGGCGCCGGCAAAACCACGACCACCGCCAAGATCGCCAAGCGGCTCAAAGAGCGCCACGGCAAGCGCACGCTGATGGCCTCGCTCGACGTCAAGCGTCCGGCGGCCCAGGAACAGCTCGCGGTGCTCGGCCGGCAGGTCGAGGTCGACACGCTGCCGATCGTGCAAGGCCAGACGCCGGTGCAGATCGCCAAGCGCGCGATGGAGGCGGCGCGGCTGCAGGGCTATGACGTCGTGCTGCTCGACACCGCCGGCCGCACGCATATCGACGAGCCGCTGATGGCTGAGATGGCGGAGATCAAGACCTCCTCCAAGCCGCATGAGATCCTGCTCGTCGCCGACGCCCTCACCGGCCAGGACGCGGTCAATCTGGCCCAGAATTTCGATGAACGGGTCGGGCTGACCGGCATTGTATTGACGCGTATGGACGGCGATGGCCGCGGCGGCGCGGCGCTCTCCATGCGCTATGTCACCGGCAAGCCGATCAAGCTCATCGGCGTCGGCGAAAAGATGGACGCGCTCGACGAATTCTCGCCGACGCGCATCGCCAACCGCATTCTCGGCATGGGCGACATTGTCGCGCTGGTCGAAAAGGCCGCCCAGGCGATCGACGCCGAACAGGCGCGCAAGGCCGCCGAGCGGATGGCCAAGGGCAAGTTCGATCTGCAGGACCTTTGCGATCAGCTCGCCCAGGTCGAAAAGATCGGCGGATTGGGCGGCATCATGGGTCTGCTTCCGGGCGTCGCCAAGATGAAGGATCAGATCGCCGCGTCCGGCTTCGACGACAAGATGGTCCGGCGCCAGCGCGCCATCATCCTTTCGATGACGCCCAAAGAGCGGCGCAATCCCGATCTGATGAAAGCCTCGCGCAAGAAGCGCATCGCCGCAGGTTCCGGCGTGAAGGTCGAGGAGGTCAACAAGCTCCTCAAGCAGCATCGGCAGATGGCCGATCTGATGAAGTCCTTCGGCGCAGGAAAACGCGGCGGCGGCATGATGGGCAAGGCGGCGCAAATGATGGGGCTGGGCCCCGGCATGCAGATGCCGTCCCAGGAAGAGCTGCAACAGCTGCAGGCCAAGCTCGGCGTCCAGCAGCCGAAAGCGCCGCCTGGCGGCATTTCGGCGGCGCCGCCTCCTGATCTTCTCGCCAAGCCAAGCCTGCCGGGGCTCGGCGGCGGCTTGCTGAGCGGATTGAACCCCTTCGGGAAGAAGAAATAGCGGCAGTCGGATTTCGGCAATCGGCAGTAGGACTCCTCCGACTGCCCACTGCCGAAGACCGACTGCCCGGAATTAGCAACGAAACAGGAAAAAACACATGTCGCTCAAAATTCGTCTCGCCCGCGGCGGCGCCAAGAAGCGTCCCTTCTATCGCGTCGTCGTCGCCGACTCGCGCTCCCCGCGCGACGGCCGCTACATCGAGAAGATCGGTTATTTCGATCCCTTGAAGGAGAAGGACGCGGCCGATCGCCTCGTGCTCGACACGGAAAAGGCGAAGGCCTGGATCGAGAAGGGCGCGCAGCCGACGGATCGCGTCGCGCGACTGCTCGATGGTCTGGGCGTGATGAAGCGCGAAGCGCGCAACAATCCGCAGAAGGCGCAGCCCAAGAAGAAGGCGCAGGAGCGCGCCGCCGCGGCGGCCGAGGCCGCGGGCGCGGCGGAAGCGCCGGCGGCGTAATGCAGCGGGCTCATACCTCCCCCTTGCGGGGAGGTCGGCGGTCGCAGGCAAGTTTACGCAGACTGCGTAAACTTGCCTGCGGGACCGACGGGTGGGGGATCGACGGCGATCGTGCACCCCACCCCGCATTGCTTCGCAATGCGACCCTCCCCGTCAAGGGGAGGGATGGCCGCGCTGTGTCGGCATGACGGGTCCGTCTCATTGGCCCGGGAAAGTTGGACAAGGTCTCCTCCTCCTCGGCCGCTTCGGCGCGGCGCATGGCGTGCGCGGCGAGATCCGACTGCAGAGCTTCACTAGCGATCCGCTGGCGATCGCAGCCTATGAAGGCCTCACCGATAAAAGCGGGGCGCGCCAATTCAGGCTGCGCGCCGTGCGCCCGCAAGGCAAGGACATGCTCGTCGCGCAAGTCGAGGGCGTCGACGACCGCGCCGGCGCCGAGGCCTTAAACCGCGTCGAACTCTATATCGCGCGCGACAAGCTCCCCGCGCCGGAAGAGGACGAGTTCTATATCGCCGATCTCATAGGCCTTCGCGCCGAGACGGCGGAGGGCGTAGAAATCGGAACGATCGTCGCGGTGCGCAATTTCGGCGCGGGCGACATTCTCGAAATTGCGCCAGCCGGCCAAGGAGAGAGTCTACTCGTGCCCTTCACCAAGGCGGTGGTTCCGACTATCGACGTTCAAGGCGAGCGTGTCGTTGTCGAGCCGCCGGCGGAGATTGAAGCCGACAGGGAAGAAAAAGATGCTTAGCCGGCGCGTTTTTTGGCCCCGCGTTTCCCCGGCGATGGCGGTTCGACGAGGCGGCCCGTCACATATTTGTGCAGCACGCTCGACATTAACGTCTGATAGCCGACGCCTTCGACTGCGGCCTTCGCCTGCAAATCTTCCAGGTCCCGCGAGGAAATTCTTATATTCACGCGCTTGTCTTTCGTAAGCGCGTCCTTGGCGTACGTTGCATGACGATCAATCTCGTCTCGAACGTCCTTGACCTGACGCCACTCGCCTTGCTCGAATGACGCAAGAATTTCTTCTTCGAGCTGTCGCTCGTCATCCATCTCATTACTCCGACGCAATATAGTCTCGGGTCGCTTTGCGACTCGGGATGATCGTCTTGAGGAAGAGGTCGTCATCCGTTTCTACAAAAGGCACGAGATAGGCGTAGCCGCGAACCCTGCGACAAATAGCCGTTGGCGAGGGTAGCGCGACTTATTTGGGTGCTCGAGTTCGTCGAGCAAGCCTCTGTCTTCGAACCCCGTCGTTCTTCGTCTTCGCCCTCCCTCACGCTTCGTGCCATAACCGCACCATGTTTCGTGCGACGGTCCTCACCCTTTTTCCCGAGATGTTTCCAGGTCCCTTGGGCCTGTCGCTCGCCGGCGACGCGCTGTCGCGTGGCGTCTGGACGCTTGAACCGCGGCAGATCCGCGAGCATGGGCTCGGCCGCCATCGCGCCGTCGACGACACGCCGGCCGGCGGCGGCCCCGGCATGGTGATGCGCGCCGACGTGCTGGCGGCGGCGATCGACGCCGCCGCGCCCAAGGACGATCCGCGCCCGCGCCTGCTGATGAGTCCGCGCGGCGCGCCGCTGACCCAGGCGCGCGCGCGCGAACTCGCGCAAGGCCCCGGCGCAGTCATTCTTTGCGCCCGGTTCGAAGGGGTCGACGAGCGGATCATCGACGCCCGCGGGCTCGAAGAAGTGTCGATCGGCGATTTCGTGCTTTCGGGCGGCGAGATCGCCGCGCTGGCGCTGATCGACGCCTGCGTGCGGCTCATTCCGGGCGTGATGGGCGAAGAAGCCTCAGGCGTCGAGGAAAGCTTTGAGGCCGGGCTCCTCGAATATCCGCATTACACGCGGCCACGCGATTTCGAGGGACGCGACATTCCCGAGGCGCTGCTCTCCGGCGATCACGCCAGAATCGCCAAATGGCGCCATGAACAGGCGCTGGCGCTCACCCGCGCGCGACGCCCCGACCTGTTGTCGCCCCAGACAGGCGACGCTGCCCGCCGCCGCTAAATCTCTGCGCCTTGCTCTATTTTTCATCTGGTCCGCCAGCGCGCGCGATCTAGCTAATGAGCAGCGCACCCCGAGCTTGAGCCTGGAGCCAGGGCGCAAGGAGGCCCACCCAAATGCAAAAAACAAAGACGCCGATGAAGCCCGACACCGAACGTTCGGCGCTGGATACGCCGACCGATCTTGAAAAACAGTCGACGATGAAGGTCGCCGCGGAGGTCAACAAGCTCGTCGCCGACGCCCTCGCGCTTTATATGAAGACCAAGAATTTCCACTGGCACATGAGCGGCCCGCATTTCCGCGACTACCATCTGCTGCTCGATGAGCAGGCGACGCAGATCTATGCTGCGGTCGACCCGCTGGCCGAGCGCGTGCGCAAGCTCGGTCAGCCGACCCTGCGCTCGATCGGGCAGGTGGCGCAAATGTCCCGCATCAAGGACAATGACGAGGAATTCGTTTCGCCTTACGACATGCTGTGCGAATTGCTCGACGACAATAAGGGGATGGCCGAGTCGCTGCGCAACGCCCATAAGGTCTGCGATGACAACGAAGACATCGCGACGGCGAGCCTTCTCGAAACTTTTCTCGACGAGACCGAAAAGCGAACCTGGTTCCTGTTTGAGGCGGCGCGCGGCGCCGGCCCAGGCGGCCACTGAGCGAGGACGCGCCTCTCGAGACGCTAGCGCGTCGGAACGGGCGTGCCGCTGCGATAATCGTAGAAGCCGCGCTGAGTCTTTTTGCCGAGCCAGCCGGCTTCGACATATTTCACCAGCAGCGGGCAGGGGCGGTATTTTGAATCCGCCAGGCCCTCATGCAGCACCTGCATGACCGAAAGACAGAGCTTCATCGCCGTGTCGATGGCGTCGACCGAGCCCACGCCTTCGTAGAGCGTGTAGATCGCCTCATTGATCATCGGCAGCAGAATGCGGTTGACGATGAAGGCGGGGAAGTCCTCTGAAACGCTGATCGTCTTGCCGAGCTTGACGACGAACGCCTTCGTCTCCTCGAAAGTGACGTCATCGGTCGCAATGCCGCGAATGAGTTCGACAAGCTGCATGCGCGGCACCGGATTCATGAAATGAATGCCGATGAAGCGCTCCGGCCGACCGGTGACGGCGGCGAGGCGCGTGATCGAAATCGATGACGTATTGGAGCTGATGATCGCGCCGGGCTTCACGAACTGCGTGAGCTCCGTCAGAATTTTTCGCTTGAGGTCTTCGACCTCCGTCGCCGCCTCGATCAAGAGGTCGGCGTCGGCAAAGTCCGCCATTGCTGGCGCGCCGGATATGCGCTCGAGCGCCGGTTCGACCGCCGCGGCGTCGATCTGGCCGCGCTCCACGGCGCGTCGCATCTGCGCGGCGACATCGGCGATGCCGGCGTCGATGCGTTCCTGCGAAATGTCGTTCAGGGCGACGTCATAGCCGGCAAGCGCGCAGACATGGGCGATCCCTTTGCCCATCTGGCCCGCGCCAATGACGCCGATCTTGCGAATTTCGAAGCCCATTTGTTACCACCGTCAGCCAAGCTCGCGCCGGATAGCAAGCGGCGCGCCCGCGCTGAGTGCGTGCCGCAGTGCAATATAACTTGCGTTCCTTCGCAAAGAAAACAAAGAAAAAGCTCTGAGCGCCGACGCGCCGGACCGAGCGGACCGACGCGACGGCCGTTTTTGTGGTCAGCGGCCGATCTTCGCCAACTCCGCGTCAAGCTCGGGCAGGGCCGTGAAGAGGTCGGCGACGAGGCCATAGTCGGCGACCTGGAAAATGGGCGCCTCCTCGTCCTTGTTGATCGCCACGATCACCTTCGAATCCTTCATGCCGGCGAGATGCTGGATCGCCCCCGAAATCCCGGCGGCGATGTAGAGATCGGGCGCCACGGCCTTTCCGGTCTGGCCGACCTGCAGGTCGTTTGGCGCATAGCCGGCGTCGACGGCGGCGCGAGACGCCCCGATCGCGGCATTAAGCCGCGTCGCGACCGGATCCAGCACCTTCTGAAAATTCTCCGCCGACCCGAGCGCGCGCCCGCCGGAAAGAATGATCCGGGCCGAGGTGAGCTCGGGGCGCTCGGACTTCGCCAGCTCTTCGCTCTTGAACGCGGAAACCCCGGGATCGGCGGGCGCCGCAATCGCCTCGATGGGCGCCGCGCCGCCTTCCGGCGCCGCCGCGAAGGCGGTGGTGCGCACGGTGATCACTTTCTTTGCGTCCTTCGCGCGCACGGTCTGGATCGCATTGCCAGCGTAGATTGGCCGCTCAAAAGTGTCGGCCGACACGACCTTGATGATGTCCGAGACCTGCATCACGTCGAGCAGCGCCGCGACGCGCGGCAGCACGTTCTTCGTCGCCGAGGTCGACGGCGCGATGATGACGTCATAAGCGCCGGCGAGCGAGACGATCAGCGCAGCGACGGTCTCGGCCAGGACATGATCGAGCGACGCGTCTTCGGCGACGAGCACCTTCTCGACGCCGGCGAGCTTCGCCGCCTGCTCGGCCGCGCCCTTGAGGCCGGGCCCGACGATGAGGACGTGAATGGGGCCGCCGATCTCCTTGGCGGCGGTGAGCGCCTTGGCGGTCGCCGGGGCGATCGCGTCGCCGGCGGTTTCGGCAAGAAGCAGAATCGTCATTTTTAAAGCACTCCCGCTTCCTTGAGCTTGCCAACGAGTTCGACCACCGAGCCGACCTTGACGCCCGCCTTGCGTTTCGCAGGCTCGGAGGTTTTCAACACGTCAAGGCGCGGCGAAATGTCGACGCCGTAATCGGCGGGCGACTTCACGGCGACTTCTTTCTTCTTGGCCTTGATGATGTTGGGCAGCGAGGCGTAGCGCGGCTCATTGAGGCGCAAATCCGTGGTGACGACAGCCGGCAGCTTTAAGCTGACGGTCTGCAGCCCGCCGTCGATCTCGCGCGTCACGTCGACGGCGCCTTCAGTCATCTCGACTTTCGAGGCGAAGGCGCCCTGGCCCCAGCCGAGCAGCGCCGCGAGCATCTGGCCCGTCTGATTGCAATCATCGTCGATCGCCTGCTTGCCCATGATGACGAGCTGCGGCTGTTCCTCCGCGACGATCTTGGCGAGGATCTTGGCGACGGCGAGCGGCTCGACGGTCTCGTCGGTCTTGACCAGAATGCCGCGGTCGGCGCCCATGGCGAGGCCGGTGCGCAAGGTCTCGTCGGCCTTGGCCGGTCCGATCGTGACGACGATGACTTCCGTCGCCTTGCCGGCCTCCTTGAGCCGCAGCGCCTCTTCGACGGCGATCTCGTCGAAGGGGTTCATCGACATTTTCACATTGGCGAGATCGACGCCCGAACCGTCCGCCTTGACCCTGATCTTGACGTTGTAATCGACGACCCGTTTGACGGGCACGAGAATCTTCATCGCGCGACCCCTTGGTCCTTCTGACCCTTTGGCGAGACGGTGTCGGAACGCCGCCTGTGCGCGCTCCACTCTGGCTAAAGCCGTCGCGCGGTCTGGTAGCGGGGGCGCGCGCGCAAGTCAAACCGCGCAAGTCAAACAAAGCGACCGCGCCGAACTCATTGATCAGGGCGCATCCTCGCCGGCGTCCCGCGCGCGCGGCGCGGGGGCGAGCGGGCCGCTCCTGTCGAAAAGCCGGTGCCGGCGGCGCTTAAAAATCGGCGTCAGCACCAGACCCGCGGCGATGCCGCCGACATGGGCCATCCAGGCGATGGCGCCGCCCTCGCCCATAAAGGCGTTGATGAGCTGCATCACGATCCAGGCGCCGACGAACAGCCAGCCGGAGGCGACAAAAGAGAACAGCGGCGCCCGCAGCCCCAGGATCGCCCTCGGCCGCGCCCCGGAGAGCCAGGCGCCAAGATAGATCGGCGCGAGCGCCAGCGAGAGCGGCGGAAAGATTCCCGCGACCGTCGCGCGCGGATGGAGCAACAGAAAGGCCGCGCAGACGCCGGAGATCGCGCCGGACGCGCCGATGAGCGGCGCGATCGAATGCGGCGTTGCGTAAATGTAGAACACGCCGGAGGCGACGCCGCAGGAAAGATAAAAGAGCAGATAGTGCAGCGAACCCATGGCGTCCTCGACATTGTCGCCAAAGACGTAAAGGAACAGCATGTTCGAGCCGAGATGCACCACCGACGAATGAAAGAACAGCGCGGTGACAAGCGTTAGCGCAGCCGGCGGTCCGACGATCCAGTCGGCGAGCTGGGCCTCGCCGAAGAGCACGCGCGGGATGATCGCGAAGCCGCGGACGACGGTCAGCGGATCGCCGAAAATCTCGCTCTGCACCACCAGGAATATGATGACGTTGAGCGCGATCAGCGTCCAATTCACGATCGGCCGCCGCAAATAGCGCAGCGGCGCGTCGTCATAGATCGGCATCACCATTGGCGCGCTCCTTATCGACCGCTAGCCTAGCATATGGCGACGCCGACTGGCCGCGTCACGACCGGGCGAGGCGCCGATGGAGCCACGTCGTCGTGAGATCGCCCAGCCCGGCGATGTCGAAGGCGACGGTGAGCAGCCCGTAGACGGCCGCGCCGGCCAGGATCTGAGCAATCAGCGTGGAAATGCCCGGACTCATCTCGCGCAAAGGGGTGAGCGCGAGCGACATTGCGCCCGTCGCCACAAGCGCAGCGAACATGTCCCAGAACGACGGCCAGACCGGCTGCGTGCGCAGCGCGAAATAGACCGTCGCCACGAGCGCCGCGATATAGGCGCCGGCTTGCGCGATCGCGAGATTGGAAGCGTCCTCGCCCCAGGGCAGAAAAAGCAGCACCGCAAGGCCGAAGGCGACCGCCGCAAGCGCCGCGACCATCAATGGCGCCGTCTTCTTTTCGATCTGAAAGACGGGATTGACGCCGAACAGAATGACGCCCATCGCGAAAAGTCCCGGAAGCAGCAGGCCGAGGTAGTGGCCGAAGGGACCGCGATATTGCGCCGGCACGATGAGCGCTTCGATCGACGGCATGACGAACCAGAGGCCGGCGCACGCCGGCAGTAAAAAGGCGACGACGATGCCCATGTTGCGCGCGACCTGCTGCTTGGCGCGATCGACGCCATGGAGTTCATGCGTCGCGACGGCGATCTGAAACAAGAGCACGTCGAGCGCCGAACCGAGCGCCTGCACCGCACGCACGCCGAGATCATACGCCAGCGCGAACTGGCCGGTTTCGGCGAAACCAAAGACGCTCGCGACGATGGAGCGCGCCGCGAGCGGCATCGCCTGATAGAGCAGATGCGCGGTCACGATCGGCGCGCTGTAGGCCGCAAGCGCACGCGCGTTCTGACTCGAGGCGGCGCGAATGTCGGCGCCGGGATCGAGCAACGCGCGACGCCCGAGAATAACCGTGCCGAACAGACTCGCGACGCCGCCGGCGAGCGCCACCGCAGCCGAGTGAAAAATAAAGGCGCCGCCGCCGATGAGGACAAGCGACAGCGCGTTCTTGGCGAGCATGAGGCGCACATAGGCGTGGTCATGAAAGCGCGCGCGCACAAGCGCGGTGCAATAGTCGAAGAGCCCGTTGGCCACCGACGTCAGCAGCGCAAGCAGGATGAGATTGGTTTCGAAATCGAGCGGCGGCCCGGCAAGCGCGTAAATGCCTGTCGCCAATGCAAGGAAGAGCGTAACGGCGATGAAGGCCGCGTCGAGCGTCGAGCGCACCACCGGCTCTTTGTCGCGCGTGCGCTTTGAGTAAAAGCGCGTCGCCGAAAGACGCAGCCAATCATAGAGCGCCGTCTGCACGACCACGGCGATAGAGAAGGCGAGCGCGAAGCGGCCGTATTCCTCGGGGCCGAGAAATTTCGCCACCGTGAGGCCGATGACGAAATTGACGATCGTATTGGCCAGAAATGCGAGAAGGACGTTCACTTAAGCGTAACCCCCACCCCAACCCTCCCCCGCTGCGCGGGAGAGGGAGTCAGGCTCGGGTCACGACAAGGAACACGCGCGCCGCCGATCGCTTGCGTCCCCTCTCCCATCCGAAGTCGGCTGTCGCCGACTTCGGGGTCGATGCGCAAATCGGGAACACCCGATTTGCGAGAGCGGGGGAGGGACAGGGAGGGGGCGACGGGTCGACGCAATGTCTCTCTTGCCAGGATCACAAAGCGCTCCAGCGGCCGAGCGCGACAAGCTCGCGCAACGCCTGCGCGTCGCGCGGCGTCACGTCGGGATAATCAGGATCCGCCGTCGCGGGATCGAAATATTTCCACGAGCGGGCGCATTTGACGCCGCCCGCGCGTTGCGAAACGACGCCGACGCCCGGCGCTTCCGGCAGGCGGAAGGCCTCCATCGGCGCTTCTCCCGGCAAGACGCGGATATCCGAGGCGATGCAGATTTCGGCGAAGTCGACGCCGTCGAGCGCGGCGCGCAATGACTCATCTTCTACATAAACGGTCGGCGCCGCTTCCAGCGAAGAGCCGATGCGTTTCTGCGCACGCTCGATTTCGAGCGCGCCGGTGACGACCGAACGGATCTTGCGAATTTTGTCCCATTTGGCGGCAAGCGCGTCGTCGCGCCACGCCTCGGGAATGGTCGGAAAATGTTCGAGATGCACGGATTGCGCGTTCGGAAAGCGGGACCATGTCGTGACGCTGCGAAAGATGCGATCGATGGTCGCGAGCGCCGCCTTGCGTTTGACGCTCGAGGGCGGATCGCAATAGAGCGCGTCCTTGCGCACATCGAAGTAGAAAGCCGACAGCTCGCTCGTCATGAAATGGGTGAGCAACGCGACGACGCGCTTGTAGTCGTAGGCCGCATAGGACGCGCGGATCGACTCGTCGAGCTGATGCAGACGATGCAGCATGAGACGTTCAAGCTCTCCCGCCTCGCGCATCGCCGCATCGTCGTTTGGCTGATAATGCGCCAGCGCGCCGATCATCCAGCGGGCCGTGTTGCGCAGCTTGCGATAAAGCTCGACGAAGGTTTTCAGGATTTCGGGTCCGACGCGCAGGTCGTCGGCATAGTCGGACGCGGCGACCCACAGCCGCATGATGTCGGCGCCGGAATCGGCGATGATTTTTTGCGGCGCGACGACATTGCCGAGCGACTTCGACATTTTGCGGCCCCGCTCGTCGAGCACGAAGCCATGCGTCAGCACGGCGTCATAGGGCGCGCGGCCGCGCGTGCCGCAGCTTTCGAGCAGCGAGGAATGAAACCAGCCGCGATGCTGATCGGAGCCTTCAAGATACATGATCTCGTCTTCGCCGCCGTCGCGCTTGCGATGAATGCCGGCCAGCATTGGAAAATGCTGCGGGTCTTCGAGCGTGAAGGCGTGGGTCGAGCCTGAATCGAACCAGACGTCGAGAACGTCAGAGATCTTCTCGTAGTCTTCCGCCTTGTAGTCGGGCGAAAGAAAACGCTCTGAAGCGTTTGCTTCATACCAGGCGTCGGCGCCTTCCTTTTCGAAAGCTTCGATGATGCGGGCGTTGACGCGCGCGTCGACAAGCGGCTCATGCGTGCCCTTCTTGACGAAGACCGCGATCGGCACGCCCCAGGCGCGCTGGCGCGACACGACCCAATCGGGACGATTGGCGATCATGCCGCGAATGCGGTTCTCGCCCGCCGCCGGCGTCCATTGCGTGCGGGCGATTTCCTCAAGCGCGATCTCGCGAAGCGTCGGGGCATTAGCGCGCGCACTTTCGATGCTCGCGCTATCCCTCCCCTCGACGGGGAGGGTCGCATCGCGAAGCGATGCGGGGTGGGGTGAATCGTCTTGAACCCCCACCCGGCCGCCTTCGGCGGCCGACCTCCCCGCAAGGGGGAGGTAGGGCGCCGCGCCAAACGGCCGGTCCATCGCGATGAACCCGGACGCGATGGATTTATCCATCGCGATGAACCATTGCGGCGTGTTGCGGAAGATCACCGGCTTCTTCGAGCGCCACGAATGCGGATATTGATGCTTGAGCTTTCCGCGCGCGACGAGATTGCCGGCTTGAACCAGCGCGGCGATCACCGCCTCATTGGCGTCGCCCTTGTCGCCCTTGTCGGTGATGACGCGCTTGCCTTCAAAGCCCGGCGCGTCCTTCGTATAGAAGCCGTCCTCGTCGACCGTATAGGGAATGCGTGAATCGATGCCGCGCGATTGCAGCTCGCGCGCATTCGCCATCCAGATGTCGAAGTCCTCGCGGCCGTGGCCCGGCGCGGTGTGCACGAAGCCCGTGCCGGTATCGTCGGTGACATGCTCGCCGTCGAAGAGCGGCACGTCGAAATCATAGCCGAGATGCGCCAGCGGATGCGCGCAGATCAGCCCGGCGATCATCGCGGCGGGCACGTCGTGCAAGCGTTCGTAGCCATCGACCTTCGCCGCCTTGAACGCCTCGCTCGCAAGCTTGTCAGCGATGACAAAGGTTGCGCCCGGAAGCGCCCAATTGCCCTCGGGCGCATGGGTGACGTGATAGAGGCCGTAGTCGATTTTCGAGGAGAAGGAGATCGCGCGATTGCCGGGAAGCGTCCAGGGCGTCGTCGTCCAGATGATGACGCGCGCGTCGCTCAGTTCGCCCGCGGCGCCGCGCGGGATCGGAAACGCCACCCAGACCTGGTCGCTCGTATAATCCTCATATTCGACTTCGGCTTCGGCGAGCGCGGTCTTTTCGACGACGCTCCACATCACCGGCTTCGAGCCGCGATAGAGCAGGCCGCTGGCGGCGAATTTCATGATCTCGCGCGCGATCGTCGCTTCCGCCGGAAAAGCCATCGTCGAATAGGGATGGCCCCAATCGCCGGCGACCCCTAAGCGCTTGAACTCCTCGCGCTGAACGCTAAGCCAATGTTCCGCATAGGCGCGGCATTCGCGCCGAAAGGCGATCATGGCGCCTGGATCGGTGAAATCGGGCTTCTGCTTGCCTTTGGCGCGGTAATTCTCCTCCTCGATCTTCCATTCGATCGGCAGACCATGGCAGTCCCAGCCCGGCACATAGACGCAGGCCTTGCCGGTCATGCGCTGGCTGCGCGTCACGAGATCCTTGAGGATCTTATTGAGCGCATGGCCGATATGGATATTGCCGTTGGCGTAGGGCGGGCCGTCGTGGAGCGTGAATTTCGGACGACCCTCGCCCGATTCCCGCATCTTTTGCTCCAGGCCGATGGTCTCCCAGCGCTTGAGGATTTCCGGCTCGCGCTGCGGCAGGCCGGCGCGCATCGGAAAATCCGTGACCGGCAGATAGAGGCTTTTCGAATAGTCGGGCCCTTTCGGGCTGTCGTCGTTCATTCTCGTGAAACCGGCTCGGGCGAACGCAGGCGCCATAAGCGCCGCTATGTCGCGCTGATTAGAGGATTTGTGGAAAGAGCGCCAATCGCGCCGCACCCGACCCTACGCGAGCCTTTAGCTCAGGAGCGCGCTGCGAAAAAGTGGAACCCGGTTTTTCGCCAGAGTGCGCGCTCCAAACGATTCAGATCGATCACGATATCTGCATTTGGGCGATCGCGCCCAAATGCAGCGTGATCTCGCGCAGGCCAGGCCGGTAATTCGAATGGCGGTCAGGAAAGGCATCTGGTCCTAATAGCAGCGCGAACTAGCCGGGAAAAGCGGCCAGCGCCCCTAGCGCGGCCGCCTCAGCCCGAGCAGTCCGGCGAGATAAGCGAAACCTCCCGCCACAACGGCGATGACCAGCAACACCAGAAACGCGCCGGACAGCAGCGTGAACCCGATGAACAGCAAGAACAGCAGCGCCGCAGTGACGATCAGGCTCTGCCATGGCGAGAGCTTGACGACCTTGACCCGACCGGCGCCCGTCGCGACCCAGATCCTTGAGGCGTCCGTCTCCTCGCCCGGCAAGATGATTTCGACCCGTCCCTTGGGCTCTTCGTTCATGACGTTTCCCTCCTGTCGAGGACGCTGTCTCCAAGCTAGATCGCGCGCAACTTATGGCAACAGATCATTCGCTCGGCTCAAAGCGCCGCTTTCGGCCAATCGTCTTCGCGCCTCTTCGACGTCGACGCGCATTCTTTCGACGAGCGCCTCGACGCTGTCGAATTTCGCTTCGCCGCGTATGAAGCCGTAGAAGGCGACTTCCACCTCCTTGCCGTAGAGGTCGCCATCGAAATCGAACAGGAAGACTTCAAGGAGCGGCGCGCCATTGTCAAAGGTCGGACGGCGTCCGAAGCTGGCGACGGCCCGATGCACCTTCCCATCGACCTCGATCGTCACGGCGTAGATCCCGTGCTTGAGCCGATTGGCGGGATCGAGCGCGATATTGGCGGTCGGAAAGCCGAGCGTGCGCCCGCGTTTGTCGCCGTGGCGCACGACGCCGCGAATGAAGTAGGGGTGGCCGAGAAGCCGGCGCGCGAGCGCCGCGTCGCCGCGTTCCAGCGCTTCCCGCGTCGCTGTCGAGGAGACGGCCTCTAAGCTGCCTTCTTCGTCCTGGGTGATGCGATCGACGATCTCCACGATCATCCCGAGCCGTTCGCCTTCGGCGCGCAAAAACTCCGGTCCGCCTTCGCGGCCGGCGCCGAAACGAAAATCATAGCCCGCGACGACCGCCGAGAGCTGCAGGCGATCGTGCAGAATCTCTTGCGTGAAGACCCGCGCAGGGCTTTTCGCGAAGTCCTTGTCGAAGGTGAGCACGATAACGCCGTCGAGCCCGAGCCGCGCGGCCTGCGCCGCCTTTGCGTCTGGCGGCGTGAGCCGAAAGATCACCGTTCGTCCGGCGAAAAAATCCGCCGGATGGGGCTCGAAGGTCAGCAGAATGCAGGGACGCGAGAGTTTTGCGGCGAGCGCCCGAGCCCGAGCGATGACGCCGCGGTGGCCTCGGTGCAGCCCGTCGAAATTGCCCACCGCCGCGACCGCGCCCTCCAGTCCAGGCGGCGGCGCTTGAGGGTCGCGCGCAACGATGAAGGAGTCGGTCACGGCTCGGCCGGAAGATCTAAGCGGAGGCCGGCTTTACCTCTGCTGGCGCTGGCGCCGCGACGCGCATCACCTGCTCGCGGCTCGGCACCATGACGAAGGCCTCGCCGTCGAGCACGACCTTGCCGTCGACGAGACATTCACATTTGAGCTTGGCGCGCCGGCCTTTTTCGATCAGCTCCACCACTTCGACGATGACGGTGATCACGTCGCCGATCTTCACCGGCGCGCGGAAATTGAGGGTCTGCGACAGATAGACGGCGCCGGGGCCAGGCAGATACATGCCGATGACCGTCGAAATGAGCGAAGCCGTATAAAGGCCATGCACGATGCGCTCGCCAAAGCGCGTCTTCGAGGCGAAGTGATCGGAAAGATGAATCGGATTGCGGTCGCCGGAAAGATCGGCGAAGGCGATCACGTCGTCGTCCATCACCGCCTTCATCAGCGTCTCGCGCATGCCGACGCTCAGATCCTCGAAATAATAGATTTTGAACGGCGTCGACATGGAAGCCACCGGAAAGTTGCGTCGCGGATCGTGACCGCAGATGAGGCCTGTGCAGCCCCCTTTTACCAGAAAAGCTCGCGAGCCAAAGCCTTAGGACGAGCGCCGGCGCGCGCGAAGAGCGAATCGAGCGCCGCTTCGTCAAGCGCGCCGCCGCCGGGATGCAGCTCGGCGCGATGCACGCCGTGGATGATGAAGAGGCAGTCGAGCCCGGCGCGGCCCGCGCCGGCAAGGTCGGTGAAGGCGCCGTCGCCGATCGCCAGCGTGCGCGCCTTGTCGACATCGCCGCCGCGCAAATTCTTGAGCCGTTCCAAGGCGGCGGCGTAGATCGGGGCGTGGGGCTTGCCCAAGGTCAGAACGCGGCCGCCGATCGCCGCATAGCGTTCGGCGATGGCGCCGGCGCAGTAGACGAGATCATTGCCGATGGCGACGACAATATCGGGATTGGCGCACAGCATCGTCAGGTCGCGCGCCTTCAGCGCCGCGAGCTCTTCGTCATAGTCCGAGGGCGTTTCGTTGCGGTCGTCAAAGAGGCCGGTGCAGACGATGTAATCGGCGGCTTCCGGCCCGACGCGCATAACCGGCGCGCCGAGACGCCGCGCGGCCGCGCGGAACAGACCGTCGTCGCGCGAGGGGCCCAGGTGGTAGACCGCCTGTCCCTCGCGCGCGACGATTTCGCGCAGCGCCAGCTCTCCCGCCGAGAGGAGATCGTCGAAACAGTCCTGCGGCACGCCCAGGCCGAGGAGCTGGCGGCGCACTTCTTCGTCGGGACGCGAGGCGTTGGTGATCAGCACGACGGTTCCGCCTTGCGCGCGGAACCGCCGCAGGGCTTCGGCGGCTTCCGGAAAATGGCGTCGGCCGTCGATCAGCACGCCCCAGCCGTCGCACAGAATCGCATCATAGCCGTCGGCGATTTCGCGCAGGCCCGAGATGAACGGCACGCGGTCGCGGTCTGGCGAGGGGCCTGCCCTCAAAAGCGCGCCTCGGCGAACGCGGCGGCGTAGGCTCCATCGCAGACCGGATTGAAGAGCCCGGTCGACTCGTCGAGCAAGAACAATCGCCCGTCCATGATTCGAAACAGCGCGCCGTGCAGCCGCAGATGCCGGTGATGTTCGAGCACCTGAATCATGGGAAAGGAGCGCAAGTTGCGCAGCGTCTGCTTCACCGACTCGAATTCCAGCCGCTCGACATAGGCGGCGTCCTTGGGATTTGGCCGAACGCCCAGGCGATCCGCGGCGGGGCCAAGCATTTTGATCCAGTCGCCGATGAAGTCGCTGTGGCTCAGCCGCGGCGCGTCGGGATCGGCGGCGATCTCCGCATAGGCGCGCACGCCGCCGCATTGCCCATGTCCGAGCACCACGAGGTCCGTAACCTTCAGCGCCATGACGGCGTATTCAAGCGCCGCGGACGCGCCGTGATAATGATCGTCAGGCTCGTAAGGCGGCACCAGCGCCGCGACGTTGCGCAAGACGAAAAGCTCGCCGGGGCCAGCGTTGAAGATGGTCTCGGGCGCGACTCGCGAATCGCAGCAGCTGATGATCATCGTTTTGGGGGTCTGGCCCCTGACCGCCAATTCTTCGAATCGGTCGTGATCGGCCAGGAAACGTCCGCGAACGAAGGACTCATAGCCCGCTATGAGCGTTTCCGGCAGACCGGCCGCGCCGTACGACTGCTCGTGATCCGCCATTTAACGTTCCCTTCTCGCCCCTTAACCAGGTCCGCCTCAAAGCAAGTTCGCCTCAACAAGTTCGCCTTGGCCGGGCGGATGGCGGACCCCGGGGTTATTGTGTAGATCACGCGGCGGGGTCAAGAGCAGGCCGAATCGTTTCGATGCTGGAGTTTTGAATGATTTCCCGACTAAAGCGCAGCGTGCTGGCGATGCCGGGCTCGAACGCCCGAGCGCTGGAGAAGGGCAAGACGCTCGCCGCCGACGTCCTGATGTTCGAACTTGAAGACGGGGTCGCGGAATCCGCCAAGGCGACGGCGCGCACACAGGTCGCGGCGGCGGTGGCCGACGGCGGCTATGGCGCGCGGCAACTCGTCGTGCGCGTCAACGCCCGCGGCTCCGAGTGGTATAAGCCCGACATCGCCGCCATCGCGCCGCTCGGCCCAGACGGAAGGCGGCCGCCGATCTCGTCGCCGCCGGCGCGCCGTATAAGACGCGCCTTTGGGCGATGATCGAGACTCCGCGCGCCGTCCTGGACATCGAAAAAATCGCCAGCGCCGCAGACGATCGGGCGTCGCGACTCGAGGTCTTGGTGCTTGGTCCCAATGACATCGCCAAATCGACGCGCGCGCGGCTCACGCCTGGACGGCCGGCGCTGTTATCTTGGCTCTCGGCCGGCGTGCTTGCGGCGCGGGTCCACAACATCGAGATCATCGACGGGATCTACAACGACTTCAACGATCTCGACGGCCTGCGGCGCGAGGCGGCGCAGGGGCGCGACTTCGGCTTCGACGGGAAAATGCTCATCCATCCGGGCCAGATCGGTGCGGTGAATGAAATATTTGCGCCGAGCGCCGAGGAGGTCGATTTCGCCCGCCGGATCATCGCCGTGTTCGACGAACCGGAAAACGCCGACAAAGGCGTCGTGCAGATCGACGGGAAGATGGTTGAACGTCTGCATCTCGACATTGCGCGCCGCACGTTGCAGCTTGTCGAGGCTTCAGGCTGACGGCCGCCTGTTTTGCGGGCGCCGAGCGCATCAACTATAAGGATGCGGGACAGCAAGGATTAGCCAATGGTGTTGCCGAACGACGAAGAACCGAAGCGCGTCGAACCTTCGGAAGCGCCCATCGATTTTGCAGAATCGCCCTCTGAACCGCCGCCTTCGCCGGCGGTTAGACCTAAGCGGCGCTCCTTCTTCGGCCGGCTGGCGGCGACGCTGCTGCTGCTCGTTCTCGTCGCGGGCGCGGCTCTTTATGCGGCGATCGCGTTCAAGGATCGAGACGAGCGGCTGAAGGTCGTCGCCGACTATGCCGAACCTTATGTGGATCAGGCGACCGGCGCCTTAGGCGCATTGAAGGATCGCGCCGCGTCGCTCATCGGCGAGACCGAGCCGGCGCAGACGACGACGCCCGAGACGCCCGAGACGCCCGCAGCAGGACAGTCGGCCACGAGCAGCGCGGAAGCGCCGCAGCCCTCCACGCCCCAGCCCTCCACCGCGCCCATGAAATCCGCCGAACCGGCGGTCGAACCGACGCCGCTGGCGCCGCCCACGCCGGCGCCTAACGCCGCAATGGAATCACAGAAGGCGGCGATCGAATCGCAAAAGGCGGCGGTCGCAGCGTTGCAGAGCCGCGTCGATTCGGCCGAAGAGCTGGCGCAACGCGCCTTGCGCGCCGCCGAAGCCGCTCAGGCGGCCGCCAGCGCCGCCAAGACCACCGCCGAAGCGGCGGCAAAGGCGAGCCCGGCTCCCGCCGCCGCCGTCGAACAGGGCGAACCCGGGGCGCTCACCGCCAGCGAGCTGATGACGGCGCTTGAAGGCCGCATCGACGAACTTGGGAATGAGACCAAGGCGCTGCGCGAGCGCCTCGAGTCTTCGAAGGGCGAGACGCGCGCGGCGCCAGAAGCCACGGCGGCCACGGCGGCAAAGACTCCCGACGGCCCCGCGGCGATCGTGGTCGTCGCCTTTGCGCTCCAGCGCGAGCTGGAGGCCGGCCGTCCCTATGCGCTCGAGACGAAGGCGCTGACGCGGCTCGGGGCCGATCCCGCCGCGCTGGCGGCGCTCTCGCCTTTGGCCGAAAAGGGCGCGCCGACCGCCGCGCAATTGAAGGCGGACTTCGCGCCCGCCGCCAAGCGCATTCACGCGCTCGAGAGCGGCGCGTCCGGCGATCTTACGGAGCATTTGATGAAGGGCGCCAGCAAACTCGTGCGCGTTCGTCCCTCCGGTCAGGCGCCGACGACCGAGGCTCAGACGGTGGAGGAAAAAGTCGCTCACATCGAGGCGGCGCTGACCCATGGCGACCTTGCTCAGGCGAGCGCGGTTTTCGCGGCGCTCCCCGAAGCGGCCCAGAACGAAGCCAAAGATTTCGGCGCGACCTTGCGCGCCCGCGTCGACGCCGGACGGGCGGCCGACGATCTGCTGCATGGCGCGATCGCCGCGCTCGGCGCAACGAAGGAATAAGCGGGATCCATCGCCATGCTGTTTCTGTTTTTCTTCATCATCGCGCTTGCCGCGGTCGCCTATGGCCTCGAATTGCTGATCGAACAGCCCGGTTCGCTGACGCTGGATTTCGCTGGCTATCAGTTCGAAGCGTCGATACCGGTGGCGGTGGCGGGTCTCCTGCTGATCATCGCCGCGACGGTCGTCCTTTGGGCGATCGCCATGGCGGTGCTGCGGCTCCCTGGCCGCTGGAGCGGCGGGTCGCGGACGAAGCGGCGGGATAAGGGATTCGATGCGCTTTCGCAGGGATTCATCGCCGTCGGCTCCGGCGACGCCGCCCGCGCCCGCAAGGCCGCGCACGTCGCCGAACGGCTGCTGCCAAGCGAGCCGCTCACACAGGTGCTGAAGGCCCAGGCGGCGCAGCTCGCCGGCGATCGGCGGGTTGCGGAAGAGACCTTCCACAAGATGACGTTGAAGCCGGAGACCAAGCTGCTCGGGCTCCGCGGGCTGCATATCGAGGCGCGCCGACGCGATGACGCGGACGCGGCGCATCATTTCGCCAAGGAGGCGCATGACATCGCGCCAGTGCCCTGGGCGGGCGCCGCGATGCTCGAACATCTGGCCGCGCAGGGCGACTGGCAGAAGGCGCGCGAGGCGATCGAGGCCAGCCTTACCGCCAAGGCGATCGACGCGCCGACAGCGCAGAACCTCCGCGCCGTGATCGAAACCGCCATGGCGATGGAGAAGGAGCGCGACCATCCGCATGACGCGCTCCATCTCGCACGCCAGGCGTTGAAGCGCCGGCCGGGCTTCGCCCCCGCCGCCGTGGCCGCGGCGCGCGTGCTTGCCCGCCATGGCGACCAGAAGCAGTCGCTGAAGCTGATCGAAACAGTCTGGGCGACGAAACCGCATCCTGACCTCGCCGCCGCCTATCTCGAGGCGCTGTCGGGCGAATCGAACACGACGAAGCTCGCGCGGGTGGAGAGGCTCGCCCGCGCCGCCCCCAATGCGCCGGAAAGCCGGCATATCGTCGCCGAGGTCGCATTGTCGGCGCGCGATTTCGCCAAGGCGCGCGCCGCGCTCGCGCCGCTCCTCGCCGCCGAAAATCATCCGACGGCGCACACCTGTCTGATGATGGCGGAGATCGAAGACGGAGAGCACGGACCATCAGGTCCCGTGCGCGAATGGCTCGCCCGCGGCTCGCGCGCGCCGCGCGATCCTGTCTGGATCGCCGACGGCGTCGTCTCCAAGAACTGGCTGCCGATGTCGCCGGTCACCGGCCGGCTCGACGCCTTCGAATGGAAGCCGCCGCCGGACTCCGCGCAACATCTGACCGAAGAAGGCAAGCCCAACATTCCGGCCGCCTTTTTGACCCGTCCCGCCGAACCCGTGGCGCTGCCTGCGGCCGAGGTCTCGGGCGCGGCCGGGCAGCAGGTTTAGCGCCCGCGGTCGGCGCGGCGGATGCGCACATAGAGCGCTCCCTCGCCGCCGTGGTGGCGGGCGGCTTCGCCAAATCCGACGACGACGTCGCGCAGATTCGGCGCTTCAAGCCACATCGGCACGACGCGGCGCAGCACGCCGCCTTCGTCCCGCGTCAGCCCCTTGCCCGTCACGATGATCGCGATTCGCGCGCCATTCGCCTGACATCGGCGCAGGAAGGCCGTTAGCGAGCGCTGCGCCTCCGCCTGCCGCAGCCCGTGAAGGTCGAGCTTGGCGTCGACGTCAATCCGTCCGCGCTTGATCTTCACGAAGGTGCGGGGGTCGATGTCGATCGGCCGCGGCGGAGGCTTCGGCGCTGCTGGGCGGCCGTCGACCGAAGGCCCCAAAGGCGCCGAGCGCGCGGGGACTTCGGCCACCGGCGGCGTCGGCGACACGAGCTTTTTCGGGCGCGCCCGAGCAGGTCGAACGTCAGCCGTCGCTATTGTCCAGAGCTCGGCCTCGGCCTGCGACAGCCGGCGCGCATATCGGCGGGAATTCTCCTCGCTCACGGATCGTCCCCAACGTCCTTCGGCAGCAGCACGATCATTTCGGCGGCGTGTCGGATGTCGCCGGCCCGCCGCCCCGCCGCTTCGCCCGCGCCGAAAAAAAGATCGGCGCGCGCTGGACCAATTATGGCAGATCCGGTGTCCTGCGCGATCATCAGTCGACGAAATGGCGTTTCCGCCTCTCCTTGCCATGGAATTTGCGCGGCGATCCAGAAGGGCAGGCCGTAGCACCAGATCGAGCGGTCGACGGCGATCGACCGGAACGGCGTCAGCGGCGCGCCCTGGCCGCCGATCGGTCCGATCCTGCGCTGCTCGGACGCATCGATCTCGAAGAACACATAGGAACGGTTTTCCTGCATCAGCCGGCGACCCGCTTCGCCGGGACCAGCGCCCAGCCGCCGCAATGTCTCCTTCATCAGATCGAGCGACATCTCGGCTTTCGTGACGAGCCCGCGCTCAATCATCAGCCGGCCCACGGATGTATAGGGCCAGCCGTTGCGCCCCGCATAGGTCAGCGTCATGACGGCGCCGCCGGGCAGTCGCAGCCGCGCGGAACCCTGCACCTGGATAAGAAACAATTCGACCGGGTCGCGAACATAGGCGAGAGGATGCGCGCTCGGCGCCGCGCTTTGCTCTTCGATCGCGCGGCGATCGGGATAGGGCGCGAGCGCGCCATCGGCCTGCAGGCGCGCGCTGGTCAGCGTCTCGCCGGTGGGCAGCGAGAGCGGCGAGTCGTTCAGAGTGACGAGATCGCGCGGACGCGACAGGATGGGGGTCGTGAAGCCCGGCTCGGGCGACAATCTGGCGTCGACCTCCACCTCGTAATAGGCGGTCACGAAGCCCTTAGTCTTGATGACGTGCGGGCGAAACCAGTCGTGAAAGAAGCGGCCAGGATGATCGATGGCGCCGAGCGCCGCGCGCGCGGCGGCGACGAGCGAAGGGGGAGGCGCGACGGCGCTACGTTGCTCTTGCGCCTTGGCGCCGATGATCTCGGCGGAACGTCGGAAGGCGGCGAAGGCGGCGGCGAGATCGTCGGCCGCAAAGCCGTCGATCGCTTCGAATTCTATGTTTTGCAGCAGATCGGAAGCGGAAAACTGCGGCGCCTTCCGCGACATGCTCAGTCTTCAGTTTGCGTCGCGACGAGCTTCCAGTTGGGATCGCTCGCCTTCGCGTCGCGCGCAAAGGTCCAGCGCTCGACGACTTTCCGCGTCTGCCCGCCGTCGATTGTTTCGCCGGCCTGGTCACGCCGCACGCTCATCAGCCGAACGACGAAACGCACCGTCACCTCATTGCGGCCGGCGATGGCCCGGGCGGCGTCAACCGTCGCCGAGTCGACCGCGACGACGGCGGTCTCCATGCTTTCGCCCTGCTGCTCACGCCGCGCAATCTCCGCCGAAAACCCGTCGAACACGTCCTGCGCGAGCAGCGGCTTCAAAGTTTCCCGGTCGCCCTTGGCGAAGGCCGTGACGATGAGTTCATAGGCGCGGCGCGCGCCGCTGACGAAGGATTTGCCGTCGAAATTGGGGTCCGACGCCGCGACGGCGTCAAGGCCGGTCCAAGCGGAGGCGACGCCTTTCTCGGCCACGCCCTCCCAGCGCTCGGCGCCAGTGGGGCGCGACGGCGCTTCGGCGATCGGCGCGACGCCCGGCGCCGCGGCGACTGCCGCTGGGGCCGGACCGCGCGGCGCGAAGCGCGCCGGCGGCGGCGTATCGCGATCCACCCGCATTCCGAGCACCGAGCGCAGCTTCCAGATGACGAAAACCGCGAGCGCCGCGAAAACGATAAGGCTGGGATCGAAGAGATCGCCGGAGGCCGGCATTGGCAACTCCCGAATAAATTTGTCGTCGGCTATCATGTCGCTTCGTACATGTCACGAATCAAGGGGCGTAACGCCGCGGGCCGGCGGTACCCGCAAAGATCGGATGATTCGGTGAAATCTAAGCTTGTCGGCGCCGTCCTCGCAACGTGGATCGTGCTGGAGATTCTGTGTTTCGCGCTCGTCGTCCACGCCGTCGGGCTTCTCGCGGCGATCGCGCTCGCCCTCGGCGCTTCGCTGCTTGGCCTCTCCGACGTGCGGCGCCTCCTCGATTTTGTCCGCGCCGGATTGGCCGCCAAGGCGAAAGGCGAAAGCTCCGCCATGCTCGACGGGGCCATGCTTGACGGGGCGTTGCAGGCGCTCGCCTCGATCCTGCTCATTCTTCCGGGCTTCGCCTCGGATTTTGTCGGGCTGGCGCTGAAGTCGCCGTCCGTGCGGCAGAGCCTGGCGCGGCGGCTGCGGGCGCGGTCCGGGAACACAGACCCGCGGCTCATCGACCTCGACCCGCGCGAATGGCGGCGCGACGCGCGTCGTCCGCGGCGAACCGCTCCGAAGTAGTGACCGGCGCTGCGCCTTGTTCGCTTCTGACAGACGTGTTAGGCGGGCGCGAATTCTCATGACAACGGCTTTGCTGGAGATCCTACATGACCGACACCAATGGCAACGGCGCGCAAGGAGCGCCGGGCGGCGCTCCGGCCCTCAATTCGCTTGCTCAATATCTGAAGGATTTCTCCTTCGAGAATCCCAATGCGCCGCGTTCGCTCGGCGCGCAGGAGAAGGCGCCAAACATCTCGATTCAGGTCAACGTCAACGCCAAACAGCTGGCGCCGACCGACTTCGAAGTCAGTCTGATGCTCGACTGCAAGGCGGGCGAGGGAGACGGACTGCTCTTCAAGCTCGACCTTGAATATGGCGGCGTGTTCCGACTGTTGAACATTCCCGAAGACCAGGTGCATCCGATCGTGATGATCGAATGCCCGCGCATGCTGTTTCCCTTCGTGCGCCAGCTTGTGGCCGACGCGACGAGCAAGGGCGGCTATCCGCCGCTCTATATCGATCCGATCGACTTCGTCGCGCTCTATCAGCAAAAAGCCGCCGAAGCGGGCGTCCAGAGCGGCGCTCAGGCCAATTAGAGCAGCAGGTTCTAAAAAAAGTTGGACAGGCTTTTTCGACGAGAGCCTGCTCCAGCTTTTCGATTTTGAGCGATTCCTTATCGATCTCGTGAGTCCATGCGATCGATAAGCCTCCTATCCAGCGACGCTCGGCGCCGCGTCTTCCTCGCTTGCAAGATAACGATCCCAGATCGGCGATTTGATCGTCGCGACAAAGACAGAGTGCGCGGTCTCTTCGGCCGCGCTTAACCGCGGCGCGAGCGGCTCGGGGCGACGGCGCAGCAGATCGTTCAAGGCGGCGATGCGCACCGCCTGAACCGTCTGAAGCGACAGCGCCGACTGCCGTCCCCCGCAAAGCTCGGCGTAGACCTCGGCGAGGAGATTGGCGTCGAGCAGGGCGCCATGCTTCTCGCGCCGCGAGAGATCGATGGCGTAGCGTTGACACAAGGCGTCGAGAGAATTGGGGCCGCCAGGGTGGCGGCGGCGCGCCATGGCGAGCGTGTCGATGATGCGCGCGCCGCCTGAGGAAGCGCGTATCGAATTCGGCGTTGTGAATCACCAGCGGCGCATCTTCGATAAAGTCGAGAAATTCGGCGGCGATTTCCTTGAAGATCTTGTGCTGCGCCAGAAATTCGCGCGAGAGGCCATGCACCCGGAACGCCTCGTCCGGCATGTCGCGCTGTGGATCGACATAGCAATGAAAATAGCGGCCGGTGGGGATGAGATTGGAGATCTCGACCGCGCCGATTTCAACCACGCGATGGCCGCTCGACGGATCGAGCCCCGTCGTTTCAGTGTCGAGAACGATCTCCCGCATTTTTCACCCGAGCCGCGCGTCAAGCGCTTTCACAATGTTTCGCACCTCTTCGCGCGCTGCGTCCAGACCCTGGTCGGTATGGACCACGAAATCGGCGCGGGCGCGCTTTTCTGAATCAGGCGTCTGCTTCGAGAGAATGGACGCGAATTTCTCCGCCGTCATGCCCTCCCGGGAAAGAACGCGCGCCTTTTGCACATCTTCCGGCGCGGTGACGACGACGATGACCTCGAACTCCTTTTCGGCGCCGGTTTCAAACAGCAGCGGGATATCGAAAACGACGATGCGGTCGCCCTGATTTTTACGTTCTTCGATCAGTGCGTCGCGCGCCGCCCAAACCATCGGATGCACGATCGTTTCCAGACGCTTGAGCGCCGCGGGATCGTCTAGGACGCGCGCGGCGAGCCGTGGGCGGTCGACGACGCCATTCACGACGACGCCCGGAAACACACGCTCAATCTCGGCCGCCGCCGGCCCTTTATAGAGGTCATGCACGAGCTGATCGGAATCGAGAACCGCAATGCCTTCAGCGCGAAACATGTCGGCCGTCGTCGACTTGCCCATGCCGATCGACCCGGTCAGCCCCACACGCAGCATCTTTGGCTGTGTCACGAAAGGAGCGCCCCCTCGCGCCGAAGCGCCTCAAGAAGCTCCAGCAGCGGAAGCCCCATGATGGTCCAGTAATCGCCTTCGACCCTGGAGAAGAGTTGCGCGCCCAGGCCTTCGATCTGATAAGCGCCGGCCGACGTCAGCGCAGCGTCGCCGATCGCCGCCAGATAAGCGGCGATGAAATCTTCGCTCAGCGCGCGCATGGTGAGGTCGGCGACGCCGACCGTCACAAAGACGACGGCGCCGGCGCGCGCCAGAGCGATCGCCGAGTGCAGGCGGTGCCGGCGGCCGGAGAGGAACCGCAGCAGCGATTCGGCTTCCCGCATATCCGCCGGCTTGCCGAAAATCCTTCCTTCGCAGCTTGCGACCTGATCCGCGCCGAGCACGAGCCGTCCGTCAGCGGAAACGGCGAGCGCCTTGGCGCGCGCCAACGCTGAGGCGATCGCGTCGGCGTCGGCGTCGGCGCCGTCGAGCCGCGATTCGATCGCCCGTTCGTCGACATCCGCGGGGATTATCTCAAAAGGGACGCCCGAATGCAGCAGCGCCTGCCGCCGGCCGGCGCTCTTCGAGGCGAGAATCAGCGGCGCCGATTCGCGCCAGAAGGTCGAACTTAGCCTCGCGGTCACGTCCACAGCCCTCCCGCATAAGCCGAAGAGCGGGGATAAAACGCGCTCAAAAAATGCTCCGCTTCGGTTAGCGGGCACAGAGTCCCCGAACGCTCAACAGGAGAAGCCCTGTCGAACGGATTCCCGCCGGCGCCGGTACAGGAGGGATTCACAGGCCATCCACAATCACTTGCGCCGAGAACGACCGATACGTCCATGATTCCATTCGCTGTCTGAATTTTTACCGCTACGGCCCTCGCGACCGGGTCTTCGCGGCTCGCCTGTGGGCGACTGGTTAATGAAAATTAACTTTTGTCCGCTACGCGATACAACTGAAGAATCAATTCTTATTAAAATGAATTTTGTTTTAATGGCGTTTCGCGCTACCCCGCTTGTCGAGGACGACAGACGGAGCGAACGCGATGGCGGAAGAGAAGGCGCTTCTTTCGGTTCTGCGCAGACAGGTGCGAAGCGTTCCGCCGCTCTGGCTGATGCGTCAGGCGGGCCGTTACCTTCCTGAATATCGGGAGGTTCGGGCGACGACGAAGAGCTTCCTCGATTTTTGCTATTCGCCGCAGAAGGCGGCCGACGTGACGTTGCAGCCGATCCGGCGCTTTCACTTCGACGCAGCGATTCTCTTCTCCGACATTCTTGTGGTGCCCGACGCCATGGGCCAACGGGTTTCCTTCGAGAGCGGCTCGGGTCCGCGGCTGGAGCCGATTGAAACCCCGGAGCAGGCGCAACGGCTCGGAGAATTCAAGATCGAGCATCTTTCGCCCGTGTTCGAGACGATTGATCTTGTGAAAACCGCGCTGCCTTCGGACGTGGCGTTCATCGGCTTTTGCGGAGCGCCGTTCACGGTCGTGAGCTATATGATCGCCGGGCAGGGCACGCCCGATCAGGCGCCGGCGCGTCTGTTCGCCTATCGTTATCCCGACGCTTTCGCGCAGCTGATCGATCGCGTCGTTGAGGCGTCGATCGACTATCTTGCGCGTCAGATCGAGGCTGGCGTCGAAGTCGTGCAGATCTTCGACAGCTGGGCCGGCGTCTTGCCGGCGAATGAATTTCAGCGCTGGTCGGCGGAGCCGGTCCGGCGGATCGTGGAAGGCGTTAAAGCGCGCCATCCGCAAACGCCGGTGATCGCCTTCATACGCGGCGCCGATGCGCATCTGCCCAAGCTCACGCGGACGATCGGCGCCGATGGCTACGGCATCGATACGGCGCTCGATCCCGCATGGGCCGTTGCGCACACCGAATCGAACGTGCCGCTGCAAGGCAATCTCGACCCTCTCGTGCTTGTCGCCGGCGGAGACGCGCTCGACCGCGAAGTCGATTCGATTCTAGCGGCCTTCGAAGGTCGTCCGCATATCTTCAATCTGGGTCACGGCATCTTGCAGCAGACGCCGATCGAAAACGTCGAGCGGCTTGTCGCGCGCGTTAGGGGGGCCGGCTGACATGTACCTCTGGATCAAAGCGCTGCATGTGATCGCCATCATCTCGTGGATGGCGGGGCTTCTCTATTTGCCGCGTCTCTTCGTCTACCATGCAAGCGCGGGCGAGGGAGCGCTCTCTGAGACGTTCAAGATCATGGAGCGGCGGCTGTATCGCTACATCATGACGCCGGCGATGCTCGTCGCCTGGATGACCGGCATCTATCTGGCGATCGAGGGCGGGGCGCTGTCGTCAGGATGGTTTCATGCGAAAGCGACGCTCGTCGTGCTGCTGACCGCCGCGCATCTTCATGACGGCGCGCTGATGCGCCGTTTCGCGGCAGACGCCAATGTTCATTCGCCGCGCTACTATCGCATCTTCAATGAGCTGCCGACCCTGCTGATGATCGGCGTCGTTATTCTGGTGATCGTCAAGCCGTTCTGACTCTCGAGCAGGTTCCGAAAAAGTTGACAGACTTTTTCGATGAGAACCTGCTCCGATATTTCGATTTTGAGCGAACCCTTATCGATCACATGAGTCCATGTGATCGGGAAGCGCTCTAGGCGACGATCTTCTCCCAGTCGGGCGCGATCGGCCGCGGTGCGCCATTCACCTTGCCCTTGTTGGCGCCATAGATGCGCTCCGCGGTTCGCCAGCAGAGATCCGCGCAGGCCTTGTCGCTCAGCTGGTCGAGAAAAACGTCGTAGCGTTGGAGTTCAGGTCCCAAGCGCTCGAATTTGGCGACGAGGTCGGAGCCTAGACAAATGCGCTCGCTATGACGTTCCGTGAGCGCCAGCCAGTTTTCGTCCGGCGCGCAATCGGGGCAGATGGCGACGTCGTAGATCACCCATGAATAATCGACGCACACGTTAGGATATTGGTCGAGCAGCCGTTCGACCATCTGATAATAGAAGGGCGCGTTCACGCGCCGCGACATCCCGCAATGCGCGAAGATGAAGCGCGTGCGCGGAAATTCGCGCAGCGCCTCTTCAAGTTCGAAGAGATAGACGGGATGATCGCCCTTCGAAACGGCTGTGACGTTTTGATGCAACAGCACCGGAAGGTCGTAGTGGCCGGCAAATTCGTAGATCGGGTAGAGCGCGCGATGATTGGCGCGCGCATTTTCGCCGAAGGTGAAGGCGGTGAGATCGTCGTGGCGCAACAGCATTTCGCCGATGCCGCTCCATACGTCGGGATATTGCGCATATAGCCGCTCGACGTGACGAATGGCGTAGCGATCGACTGGATTGAAGCCGCCGATCAACGGATAGAGTCGGCTCTGATGCGCTGCGGGGAGAGCGCGCACCATTTCGGCGACGATGACGTCCGTATAGGCGTAATAATAGCAGTGCGCGTCATTGGCGAGATAATAGTCCGGCGGCTCGCGGTCGTATTCGTTCCACAGTTTGCGCACGGGCAGTCCGAAGATCACCGCCTTATCGACATTGGCGCGATCCATGTGATCGATGAGCGCCGGTCCGCCTGGCGTCTCCTGAACGAAATCGACGACGTGAAGATGCGCGTCGATCATCCGGCGTCTGCTGCCGCGAAGCCGCGCAAGCGAACCGACGTCTTGCGAATTGCGGCGCGAGATACGCGATGGTTCATAGGGCATTGTCCGCTCCGAGCTTGGCGAGCAATTGGACGGCCTCGTCCGGCCTGATTCGATTGTAGAGGTAAAGCCAGGCCCGGCGGTCGCCGATGATCTCGACGAGCTGTCGGCGATCGAATTGATCAAGCAGAGTCGCGCTGATGGTGGGCGGGAGCGCGCGCAGCAGCAGCGCCAGATCGCGCGCGTTGCGCGTCAACTCCGCGACGCGCGCGAATCCGATGCTGTCGAGCAGCGCGCTTTGAGCGTCTTCGGCAAGTGCGTTTAGCGCGAGCGCCAGATCGTCGCCATGGCGGATGATGCGGAGCAAATAATCGGCGCCGAGAAGTTCGAGAAGCCGACGGCTGCGTTGCGCATAGGTCCATTCCAAAGTGCCTGAAAGGTCCCGCGCGGTGACGATAAGCTTGCGCAATCCTGGTCCGCCAAGAGTCTCGATGACGCTCAATCTGACTTGCGGCTCCGCGATCGTCGCCAGCAGTTCGCGCAGGTGACGCGCGGTCTGCAGAGCGTCGGCCAAGGAATCGCCCATCGCCTCGACGAGGAAGATCTGGTCGTCGCGATCGAGGCCGCGCATCAGTAGCGGCAGGTCCGAAGGCTTGCGAATGATTTGAGGCAAATGCGGGCGCAGCTGCGTGAGAACGTCCCGGTCGCGGCGGCCGTTGAGAACGTCGAGAAGGACGACAAGCTCCTCGGCGTCGCCGACGTCGGCGCTTTCGCCGTCCAATCGAACCGGATAGCGAGCGAGATTGATGGCGGCCATCTGAAGTCCCATGAGCGAAGAGGGGTGAGACGAGCAAAGGGGTAAAGATTATGCGGCGCCCAAGTTTGGCTGCGCCAGTCCAGCTGCGCCAGCGGCGCGAGCCCGGCCGGCGCGTTAAGGCCGCTTTAACGGAACTCTTGATTCATGTCTGGAAATTGTCTAAGTGAACCCTATCCCTCTGAGGCCCGTGTCTGCTTGTAGCGGCATCGCCGGATTTTCGCCGGCGCTCCCCGAAGGCCGTCTCCCCCGCCCCACCTCTTCTCTCCGGCTCGTTTCCATCTGCGCGCCAGTAATACCCAAGGTTCCTCCTGAATGCGGGAAATTAAACTCTCGGACTTGAAGGCT
This sequence comes from Methylocystaceae bacterium, assembly GCA_009773555.1. GTDB lineage: Bacteria > Pseudomonadota > Alphaproteobacteria > Rhizobiales > Beijerinckiaceae > Methylocystis. Next base: position 43,722 of record WSXZ01000032.1, read on the forward strand.
AAGTCCGCCGCCGAACTCCTCGCTTTTGCCGAAGAGCACGAAGTCGAGAACGCCTCTCTCCTGCGCAAACAGGAACTCCTCTTCGCGATTCTGAAACAATTCGCGAGTCGCGACGTCGAAATCGTCGGCGTCGGCGTCGTCGAAGTGCTGCAGGACGGCTTCGGCTTCCTGCGGTCGCCCGACGCGAATTATCTCGCCGGTCCCGACGACATTTACGTCTCGCCCTCGCAGATCCGGAAGTTCGGCCTGCGCACCGGCGACACGGTCGAGGGCATGATCCGGAGCCCCAAAGAGGGCGAGCGCTATTTCGCGCTGTTAAAAGTCAACAGCATCAATTTCGAAGATCCCGAGAAGGTGCGCCACAAGGTGCCCTTCGACAATCTGACGCCGCTCTATCCGGACGAGCGCCTCAAGCTCGAGATCGAAGACCCGACCCGCAAGGATCTCTCGTCGCGCATCATCGATCTCGTCGCGCCGATCGGCAAAGGGCAGCGCGCGCTGGTCGTGGCGCCGCCGCGCACCGGCAAGACCGTGCTCCTGCAGAATATCGCGCAGTCGATCACGACCAATCATCCCGAGTGCTATCTCATCGTGCTGCTGATCGACGAGCGGCCTGAGGAAGTCACCGACATGCAGCGCTCGGTGAAGGGCGAGGTCGTCTCCTCGACCTTCGACGAGCCGGCGGTGCGCCACGTGCAAGTCGCGGAAATGGTGATCGAGAAGGCGAAGCGTCTCGTCGAACACGGCCGCGACGTGGTGATCCTGCTCGATTCGATCACGCGGCTCGGGCGCGCCTACAACACCGTGGTGCCGTCGTCCGGCAAGGTGCTGACCGGCGGCGTCGACGCCAATGCGCTGCAGCGGCCCAAGCGCTTCTTCGGCGCGGCGCGCAACATCGAGGAAGGCGGCTCGCTGACGATCATCGCGACGGCGTTGATCGACACGGGCTCGCGCATGGACGAAGTCATCTTCGAAGAGTTCAAGGGCACCGGCAACAGCGAGATCATTCTCGACCGCAAGGTTTCCGACAAGCGGATTTTCCCGGCGCTGGACATCACCCGCTCCGGCACCCGCAAGGAAGAGCTGCTCGTCGCGCCCGACATCCTCAAGAAGATGTATGTGCTGCGCCGTATCCTCAATCCGATGGGCACGGTCGACGCGATCGAATTCCTGCTCGGAAAGCTGCGCGAGACGAAGAACAATCTGGGCTTCTTCGATTCGATGAATACGTAACGGCGATAAGCGTTGAGCCGACTCGTCGGCTCTCGTCTTGCCGCCTGTTTTATTCGTTGAAACGAAGCGCCATCAGCGTTTCGTCGAGATAATCGCCGTCGCTGTTCTTCGCTGAGCGTTCTTCGACGCCATAAGCGCGAAACCCCCATCGCTCGTAGAAACGCAGCGCGCGTAAATTCGTCGAGACGACGGTAAGCGTGACGATCTCGACGCTGCCGCGCGCCTCGTCGATCAGTCTTTTCATGATCGCGTCGGCGGCGCCCGATCCGCGCTCTGCGGCCTTCACATACATGCCGTAGAGCAGCGCCTTATGGCGCGTCTTCACGCCCTCGCTCCAAGCCAGTCCGCCAACGCCAATCATTTGCGAGTCTTCCGCGTTGAATGCGCCGATGACAAAGTCGCGCTGAAGGCGTGCGGCGACCGCGTCGGGCGCGACATGGGCTTCATCCTCCGGCGCGAAGCGAAAGGCGCGGGGCTCCAATGTAAAGCTCTCAAGTCGCATCGCCTGAAAGCGGTTCGCGTCCGAGCCGTTGAGCCGGCGACATATTGCTTGCGTTCGCATATGTCTTTGTGCCGGACAGGCCTTGCGAATTCCAGCGGCGAAGGAAATAAGCGGCGCGCATGTTCAAGGATTTCGCCAATGTGTGGACGATCGTCGGCCTGGCGCGCGATTTGAAGCGCGACACGCCGCTGGCGATGCGCGTCGCCGGCGAGCGTGTGGTCTTCTTCCGGGACGCTGGCGGCAAGGCCTGCGCCCTCATCGATCGATGTCCGCATCGCGGCGTCGCGCTCTCGCTCGGGCGAATCGAAAAGGGCGTCATCGAATGCCCCTTCCACGGCTGGCGCTTCGACGGCGCGGGCCGGAACTGCCACGTCCCCTGGAATCCCGACGCCAAGCGCGAAAACTTGAGCGCCGTGGCCCTGCCGTGTCGCGAGTCCGGCGGTCTGCTGTGGCTCTATACGGGCGTCGATTCTGTCGAAGAACCTTCGCCTTCTCAAACCCTTACGTCACCCCATGGCCTCGCGCTGTGCGCCCAAACGGTGGTCTGGAAGGCGCATTGGACGCGAGTCATGGAAAACATGCTCGACAGTCCGCATCTGCCTTTTGTGCACCGCAGCACGATCGGGCGAGATCTCTCCAGACATGTCGACGCGGGCAGGCTGGACATGACATTCGAGCCAGAGCCCTACGGCGGACGCATTTGCGCGAGCGTCGATGGCGCGCCCCGCGCCGGCAATATGGATTACCGCTTCCCCAATGTGATGGAGCTCTTCATCGACCCGCCGGGCAAGATTTTCCGGCTCATGGTCGCCTGCATCCCCGAAGACGAGCAGACGACCCGCCTTTGGCTCCTGACCGTGCGCAGTTTCGCGCGTGCGCCGCTCTTCGATTTCGGCTTCCGATGGATGAACCGCAGGATCGCACGCGAGGATCAGGCGATCGTTGAATCTTCTCTGCCGCCCGTGGTTCCGCCGGCGGCCGGGGAGGCGTCCGTGCGCACCGATGCGCCGACCCTGGCGTTTCGCAAGATCTATCGCGACCGCCTGCTGGGAACGTGTGTTTCCCCGCCGCCCCGCGGCGAGTCCGTCGCCCCGTGACGGCGCCCGACACGATTTTCGCGCTTGGCACCGGGCCTGGTCGCGCCGCGATCGCCGTGATCCGGATCTCGGGGCTAGGGGTCGGGGAGGCCCTTACGGCCCTCACCGGCAAGCTGCCGTCGCCGCGGCAGGCGAGCTTTGCGATTCTGCGCGATCCCCAGACCGGAGAAATGCTGGATCAGGGGATCGCGCTGTTCTTTCCCGGTCCCGCGTCGTCAACGGGGGAGGATTACGCCGAGCTGCAGCTCCATGGCGGCCGCGCGGTTATCGACGGCGCGCTCGCCGCTTTGCATCGGCTCCCGGGCCTGCGGCCGGCCGAACCCGGCGAATTCGCGCGCCGCAGCTTCGCCAATGGCAAGCTTGATCTCTCGCAGGCGGAAGCGCTGGCGGATCTCGTCGATGCGCAAACCGAGGCGCAGCGGCGGCAGGCGCTGCGCGTCGCGGGCGGCGCGTTGCGCCGAAAGGTCGAGGGTTGGCGGGCGTCGCTGGTGGAGTCGCTGGCGCTTGTCGAGGCGGAGCTCGATTTCAGCGACGAGGCGGATGTCGGGGTGTTTTCGCCGGCGCGGCTAGGCGCGCTGCTTTCGCCGCTTGCCGAGGACATGCGCGCGGCGCTGCGGCTCGCGCCGGCCTCGGAGCGCATGCGCGACGGCTTTCTCGTCATGATTCTGGGGCGGCCGAACGTCGGCAAGTCGACGCTGATCAACGCGCTGACACGGCGCGACCTCGCGATCGTCTCGCCGATCCCCGGCACGACGCGGGATATGATCGAGGCGCATCTCGATATCGGCGGATTGCCGGTGACATTGATCGACACGGCGGGTCTGCGCGAGGCGGCCGACGCGATCGAGCAGATCGGCGTCGATCGGACGCTCGCGCGGGTCGAAACCGCCGACCTGGCGCTGTGGCTGTCGGATTCAGCGGAGACGCCGCCGCACAACGATATTGAAATGATCCGCGTGGCGACCAAAACCGATCTGACGCCGGCGCCTCAAGGCGCGATCGGCGTCTGCGCGTTGAGCGGCGAGGGGCTTGAGGCGTTGGCTGTAGCGATTGAAGCGCGCGCCCGCGCGCGATTGGGTGACGGCGCGGCGTCGCTGATCGTGCGAGAAAGGCATCGTCGCGCGTTGGAGCAAGCCATTGAAAGCATTGACGTTGTCCTGGCTGGAGGCGAGGCGCTCGAGCTTCAGGCCGAGGAGCTGCGCCGCGCCAGCGCCGCGCTCGGGCGGATTGTCGGCGCCGTTGATGTTGAGGAAATTCTCGACGCGGTTTTCTCGCGTTTCTGTATCGGCAAATGATATGTTTCACGTGAAACAGGCCAAGCCATGAATTCCGATATGAAGCAATTCGACGTCATTGTAATCGGCGGCGGCCACGCCGGCTGCGAGGCTGCGGCGGCTGCGGCGCGTCTTGGCGCGCGCACGGCGCTGGTGACCCAGAGCCGCGCAAAAATTGGCGAAATGTCCTGCAATCCCGCGATCGGCGGCCTCGGCAAGGGCCAGCTGGTGCGGGAGATCGACGCGCTCGATGGTCTGATGGGGCGGGTCGCCGACGCCGCCGGCATCCAGTTCCGCGTGCTCAACCGCTCCAAGGGCCCGGCGGTGCGCGGTCCACGCGCCCAGGCCGACCGCAAGCTCTATCGCACGGCGATGCAGGCCGTGCTGCATGAGACGAAAAATCTCGCGATCGTCGAAGCCTGCGTCGAAGATTTGCTGATGGAAGGTGACGCGGTTCGCGGCGTCGTCACCCCCGAGGGCGAGATCAGGGCCGAATCCGTCGTCGTCGCCACCGGCACATTTCTCGGCGGGGTCATCCATATCGGCGACGAACGCACGCCCGCTGGTCGGATGGGCGATGCGCCGTCCAATGGCTTAAGCCGACGGTTGCGGGACGCCGGCTTTGACGTCGCGCGGCTCAAGACCGGCACGCCGCCGCGGCTCGACGGAAGCACCATCCGCTGGGAGGCTCTCGAAGTCCAATGGGGCGACCCGACGCCCGAGCCCTTCTCCTATCTGACGACCGCGATCGCGAACCGCCAGATCGCCTGCGGCGTCACCCGCACGACGCCGGCTGCGCACCGGATCATTCTCGATGATCTGCATCGCTCGCCAATGCGCACCGGCGCCATCTCCGGGCCGGGACCGCGCTATTGCCCCTCGATCGAGGACAAGGTGACGCGCTTCGCCGATCGCGACGCCCATCAGATTTTTCTCGAACCCGAAGGGCTCGACGACGACACCATCTATCCGAACGGCATCTCGACCTCGCTGCCGCAGCCGACCCAGCAGGCCTTCATCAACGCCATTCCTGGGCTAGAGGAGACCCGCATTCTGCGGCCTGGCTATGCGATCGAATATGACTATGTCGATCCGCGCGAACTCTCGGCGACCCTCGAAACCAAGCGTTTTCGCGGTCTTTTCTTCGCCGGGCAGATCAACGGCACGACGGGATATGAGGAAGCCGCCGCGCAGGGGCTACTCGCCGGGATCAATGCGGCGCGCTACGCCGCCGGGAAGACCCCGATCGTCTTCGATCGCGCCGAAGCCTATCTCGGCGTGATGGTCGACGATCTCGTCACGCGGGGGGTCAGCGAGCCCTACCGCATGTTCACCTCGCGCGCCGAATATCGCCTGTCGCTGCGCGCCGACAATGCCGACGAACGCCTGACGCCGCGGGGACTCGAGATCGGCTGCGTCGGCACTGATCGAGCGTCGCATCACGCCGCCCGCGCAGCCCGCCTCCAGGCTGCGCGCACCCTGCTGCAGACGCGCGAATTGACCTCGGCCGCGGCGCGCCGGCACGGTCTGCCAGTCAATCAGGACGGGCTGCGGCGCAGCGCCTATGCGCTGCTGTCGTTTCCGGACATCACCCTCGATCGCCTCGCGTCGATCTGGCCCGAGTTGAGCGGAATTGACCCGCAAACTGCTGAGCGGATCGAAACCGAGGCGCACTACGCCGTCTATCTCGACCGTCAGCAGGCCGATATCGACGCGTATCGACGCGACGAGCGCCTGGCGCTGCCGGATGGCTTGGATTATGCGGCGATCGCCGGGCTCTCCGCGGAATTGCGCGGAAAATTGAGCTATCTGCGGCCGCGCACCATCGGCCAGGCGCAGCGGATCGACGGCATGACGCCTTCGGCGTTGACGCTGCTGGCGGCGCGGGCGCGCCGCGCGTGAGAGACAGATCTTGCCGGGAAGAGGCGCTCCAACTCTTCCCGGAACTTAGACCGATTGAATCGGAGCTTGAGATCTACGAGTCGCTGCTGCGGCGCTGGCAGGCGAAGATCAATCTGATTTCCTCGGCGACGCTCGGCGACGTATGGCTGCGGCACTTTGCCGATTCGGCGCAGGTTCACGCCGCCGCGCCTCACATCAGGCGCTGGGTGGATCTGGGGTCAGGCGCAGGCTTTCCGGGGCTGGTGACGGCGCTCTTGTTGAAGTCCACGCCCGATGCCCTGGTTCACCTGATTGAAAGCGACCAGCGTAAGCATGCGGGGCGGATCGAAAGCGTTCTGCCAAATCTGGCCGAAATTGGCGGCGTCAGCGCACGCGCCCTCGCGCCGCTCTCGCGTCTCGTGCAGCTTGCCGAGGCGCCGCTACAAAAAGGCGCCATTGGGGTGTTTTTAAAGGGGGAAGAGTGGCGAGACGAATTGACCGCGGTTGAGGCGCTCGGTAGCTTGAGCTGCGAATCGGCGGACAGCCTCACCCGTAAGGGCGCGCGCGTCGTCGTCGTCAAGCACAAGGTTTCCCCATCGTGACCGCTTCCTCTTCGCCGCGCATTTTTGTGCTGGCCAATCAAAAGGGCGGCGTGGGCAAGACGACCACCGCCATCAATCTCGGCACGGCGCTGGCGGCGGTCGGCGAGGAAGTTCTCGTCATCGACCTCGATCCGCAAGGCAATGCGTCGACCGGCCTTGGCGTCGACCGTCACCAACGAACAATTTCCACTTATGACGTGCTGCTCGGCGAATCGAGCCTCGCCGACGCGATCATCGCCACGGCCGTGCCGCGGCTCTCGATCGCGCCATCGACTCTCGATTTGCTCGGGGTCGAACTCGAAATCGCCAATGACAAGGATCGCGCCTATCGGTTGAAGCGCGCCTTCGCCGAGCTGGCGGCCGATCACGACGCTGAGCGGCGTTACAGCTATATTCTGATCGACTGCCCGCCGTCACTAAATCTATTAACAATCAATGCGTTAGCGAGCAGCGACGCCGTCGTCGTGCCGTTGCAGTGCGAATTCTTCGCGCTGGAAGGCCTGTCTCAGCTCCTCTCGACGGTCGAACAGGTTAGACAGACTCTCAACCAGAAGTTGTCGATCCACGGCGTCGTTCTGACGATGTATGACCCCCGCAACAACCTCGCCAATCAGGTCGTCGCCGACGTGCGTCGTTTCATGGGCGAGAAGGTCTATCAGACGATGATCCCGCGCAACGTCAGGGTCTCGGAGGCGCCTTCGCATGGCAAACCGGTGCTGCTCTATGACCTCAAATGC